>JBBSFD010000014.1:0-66144 GCA_038239115.1 Candidatus Limnocylindrales bacterium
CGAAGATCGCCTGGATCCGGGGCCGCATCGCCTCGACCCGGCTGGGCGTCACCGCCTTGTTGACGAGCGTGCGGAGGCGGGTGTGGCCGGGCGGGTCCGAGGACGGCATGCCCACCCGGAAGCTGTCAAACATCGGGGCCAGGCGTGCCCGCTGATCGTCCGGCACGCGCTCGACCGCGGCCGAGCGGCCGACGTTGGAGAACGTGCGCGGATCCCGGAGCATGGCCGTCACATCGGCGTAACGGGTCACGACCCAGAAGCCCCAGGCCTCGCTCCAGTGAACCGGGGCGTGGGCCCGGAGGGCCTCGAAGACGGGATACGGATCGGCCGGAAACGTCGCCGACCCCAGTCGATCATCGAGCACCCGGATCGCATCCACGGTTTCCGTCACTTACTGCGCGGTCCAGCCACCGTCGACGAAGACCTCGGCGCCGGTCATGAACGACGCCCGCTCGCTGGCCAGGAACGTGATCACGTCGGCGATCTCCTCCGGCTCGGCAAAGCGGTGGAGCATCGTGGCGTCGAGGTTGCGCTGCTCGATCGGCGTGCCCCGGTCCTTGGCCTGCATGGCCGTGTTGACCGGCCCGGGATGGACCGAGTTGATCCGGATCTTGTCGGGCGCGAAGCGCAGGGCGGAATTGCGGGTGATCCCGCGGACCGAGCCCTTGGTGGCGTGGTAGGCGATCGCCCGGCCAAAGCCGGCCACGACGCCGCAGATCGAGGCGATGTTCACGATCGAGCCGCCGCCCGCTTCGCGCATCTGGGGGATGCAGTACTTCATCCCCAGCCAGACCCCGATCTCGTTCACCGCGATGATCTTCTGGAAGCCCTCGAGCGTCTCGTCGACCGCGTCCGCGACGCTGTTCAGCCCGGCGTTGTTGACCAGGACATGGACCCCGCCGAACTCGGTCACCGCCCGCTGGACTGTCGCCGCCCAGGATTCCTCGCTCGAGACGTCGAGCTGACTGGCGAGCGCCCGTCCGCCCTTGGCGGTGATCGCGCTCGCCTCGCGCTCGGCGCCGGCGAGGTCGACGTCGCCCAGGATCACGGCGGCTCCCTCGGCCGCCAGAGCGCGAGCCGTGGCCGCGCCGATCGCGCCACCTGCCCCTGTCACGATTGCTACCTTGCCGGCCAGGCCAGTGTCCATGTCGCCTCCAGTCGTCTAGACATCAGAAGGTATCCTCGGCGACCGGCAGCGTCAAGGTGGCGATCGCCTTGACCCGCCCGAAGCCGGCGAGGTACGATCGTAGAGTCATCTATACCTCTAGAGGAGGGCAGCTGGTTGGCCGGGCTCGATGGACTGCCCCGCTATCGCGACCTGGATCGTGCTGGTGACCTGCCTGCGCGGGTCGCCTGGGATCGATTCGGGCCGGGCGACCGGATCGGAACCCTCAACCTGCTGACCGACGAGCGCGTCCGGCGGGCGGCAGGCCTGGTCCGCACTGGTTCGATCTTCCCCCTCAACTGGCGCCTCGAGGTGCCCGACCCGCCGATGTTCGGTCGGAAGCCGGTTCGCCATACGACGAAGATCTTTCCCACTGGGACCGACGACTTCTACGACAGCTTCTACCCCCAGGGCTCGAGCCAGTGGGACGCGCTCTCGCACGTCGGCCACCCCGGGCTCGGCTACTACGGCGGCCGGTCGCACGCCAGCGTGGGCGACCCGCAGACCAACCCGTTGGGCATCGAGCAGTGGGCCCGGCGGGGGATTGCCGGCCGCTTTGTCCTGGTCGACCTGGCCCGCAGTCGGGCCGCCCGCGGCGAGCCCCTGGTCCCGACCGAACCGTCCGCGATCGGGGTGGACGAGCTCGAGTCCACGCTGCGGGAGCAGGGCGTTGCCCTCGAAGGCGGCGACATCCTGCTGCTGCGCTTCGGCTGGATCGCCTGGTACGAGGGGGCCGATGCCGCCGCCCGGGCCCAGGTCGCCGATCTTGGCCACGCGCCGACACCGGGCCTGGCCCAGGATGAATCGATGGCCGAGTGGCTGTGGGATCAGCGGATCGCCGCGCTGGCCGGTGACAATCCGGGCGTCGAACGCTATCCGGCCGATCCGGACGACCTCGACCGGTTCCTGCACTACCGCCTGATCACGTTCCTGGGGATGGCCATCGGCGAGCTGTTCGCCCTGGATCGGCTGGCCGACGACTGCGCCGCCGACGGAATCTACGAGGGCCTGTTCACCGCCGCTCCGCTCAACAAGCAGGGTGGCTCGGGTTCGACGGCCAACGCCCTCGCCCTCAAGTGACGCCGTGACGGCTGAGGGCCTGGCCACCGAGATCGACGCCGCCCTGGCGGACCCGTCCTTCGTCGAGGATCCCTATCCCGTCTTCCGCCGCCTGCGCGAAGAAGACCCGATCCACTGGAGCCCGAGCTGGGCGATGTGGCTGGTGACCCGCTTCGACGACGTGGCGGCGATCACCCGGGATCCGATCCTGTTCTCCAATGCCGGGCGTGTCGCAGGTCGGATGGCTTCGTTCTCGACAAGCGAGCAGGGCGAGCTCGCCCCGTTCCGATCCCACTTCGCCGCCGGCCTGATCGACTCCGATCCACCCAGCCACACCCGCCTGCGCTCGCTCGTGGTCCGGGCCTTCACGCCCCGGGTGGTCGAAGCGATGCGACCGCGGATCTCGGACCTGGTCGAGGACCTGCTCCGCCCGCATCGCGCCGTGGGTCGGCTCGACGTCGTGCGCGACTTCGCCTATCCCTTGCCGGCGATCGTGATCGCCGAGATCCTGGGCCTGCCAGCGGGCGATCGCGCCCAGTTCAAGCACTGGGCCGACGTGATCAGTCGCTTCTACGGCAGCCACGGCGAGGAGCGCCTGGCCGCTGCCCGGGCCGGCCAGGAGGCCGTCTCCGAAGCGCGCGCCTGGCTAGCTGGCCTGGCCGCCGAGCGGCGCCGCCGACCAGGCGAGGACCTCCTGAGCCGGCTGGTGGCCCAGGAGGACGGGGGAGGGCTGTCCGAGGACGAGCTCCTGGCGACCTGCGTCACCCTGATGATCGCCGGCCACGAGACCACGACGAGCTTCATCGGGGTCGGCCTCAACTCGCTCCTCCGCCACCCACACGAGCTCGTTCGATTCCGGCACACGCCCGAGATCCGCCGGGCCGGGCTGGAGGAGCTCCTGCGCTACGAGAGCCCCGCCCAGAAGAACGCCCGGGTGGTCCAGGCCGAGACCACGCTCGATGGCCGACGGATCCGGGTCGGGGAGCTGGTGTTGCTCCTGAACGGCGCCGCCAATCGCGACCCCGCGGCCTTCACCGAGCCCGACCGGCTGATCCTCGACCGCGCCAACGAGCGCCACCTGGCGTTCGGGATGGGCATCCACTTCTGCGCCGGGGCCGGTCTGGCCCGGCTCGAGGCGTCGATTGCGTTGCCGGTCCTGGCCAGGCTGCCGGGCCTGCGCCTCAGCCAGGAGCCGCCGCACTGGCAGCCGAACACGAACCTGCGTGCCCTCGAGTCCCTGATCGTGGAATTCGAGCCACACGTCAGCGACCCGGGAGACCCGGAACCCCTGTGACCTCGACCCAGGTCCCCACGCTAGCCGGCCTCACGGTGCTGGAGATCGACGGTGGGGAAGCGGGTGCGATCGCGGGGATGACCCTGGCCGATCACGGGGCCGCCGTGACCAAGATCGAACCGCCCGAGGGGGCGCCCGAACGGCGCCGATCCGGGTCCGAGAACTGGGACCGCGGCAAGTCGAGCGTGGTGGTCGATGCCTCCGGGCCCGCCGCCGTGGCCACGCTCGCCGGATTGCTCAGCACCGTCGACGTGGTCATCGAAGGCCAGGGCAGCCTGGCCGCGTTGCTCGACCAGGCCGACGAGCTGGCCGGCGATGGGAGCCGGCGGATCCGCTGCTCGATCGACGGCTTTGGGGCCCACGGCCCGTTGGCCGGCCTACCGGCCCGCGACCTGCTCGTCGCGGCGCACCTCGGCTCGTGCGCCGATCAGAGCGGCTGGTCACCGGGTCCCTCGTATCCGGTCCACCACGTCGCTTCAGTCGGAGCCGGGCTGCTCGCGGTCCAGGGCATCCTGGCCGCACTGCTCGTCCGGGCCCGCGATGGTCACGGCCAGCGGGTGGCGACATCGCTCCTCGCAGCTGGGCTCGCCATGTCGGGCCGGGTCGAGGCCGGGACCCCGTTTCGCGATCGCGGCCTGAGCGCCCGAGCCCGCGGGACATCGCCGCTCTATTCGGTCTACGAATGCGGCGATGGCCGCTGGATCCAGTTCGGCTGCCTGCATGGCGGCTTCGTGGAGCGGGCGGTCGCCACCCTCGGGATCAGCGCGGCGATCGAGCCCTTGCGCTCGATCCCCGGGTTCGGCGACGGCGTGGCCCCGAGCCCCGAGTCGATCCGGGCTCCGTTCTATGCGGCGGTCGAGGGGGCGGTCAGGAGTCGGCCGCGAGCCGAATGGCTGGCCCTGCTCGAGGCGGCGGACGTGCCGGTGGCGCCCGTCCTCGATAGCGAGGCGTTCTTCGACGACGCCCAGGGCCAGGCCAATGGCTTCGGCCTGGTTGACGACCCGCAGCTCGGCGCTGTCGAGCTCCTCGGTCCGGCCCTGCGATTGAGCGACACACCGGCGTTCATTCGGGCCGGCCGGCCGGACTTGGGGGAGGCCCAGCCCGCTTTGGAGTCGCCCGGGCCGGCGCCTCGAAACCGGGCCGATCGCACGGTGCCTGGCGCGCCGCCCCTGGACGGGCTCGTCGTGATCGAGATTGCCAACGTCATCGCCGGTCCGATGACCGGCCGCTACCTGGCCGACCTGGGGGCCACCGTGATCAAGGTGGAGTCGCCCGAGGGCGACATCTTCCGCCAGCAGAACGTGCCCGAGTTCCATCCCCTCAACGCCGGCAAGCTGGGCCTGGCCATCGACCTCAAGGCATCGGCCGGCCGGGACACCGCCCTCGGCCTGGTCGAACGGGCCGACGTGCTGGTCAACAACCTGCGACCCGGCGCGGCCGAGCGTCTCGGCCTGGGCGACGCCGCCGCGCGCGAGCGGAACCCCAATCTCGTCTACTGCCAGGTCAGTGCGTTCGGCTCGGCCGGCCCATATTCCCTGCGAGCCGGCGGAGACCCCCTGGCCGGTGCCTACACCGGGATGCAGGCGACCCAGGGCGGGTCGGCCAATCCCGTCTACGTTCGGGGCGCGCCGATCGACTACACGGCGGCCCTTGTTGCTACGGCTGGCATCCTCCTGGGCCTGCTGGCCCGGGATCGGATCGGGCATGGCCAGCGGGTGGACACGAGCCTGCTCGATGCCGGGGCGTTGCTCAATGCCGCCGGGCTGGCCAGGTACGCCGGACGGCCCGAGCGGGACGACCGCTCGGCCAGCCAATACCGCCACGACTCGTTGGTTGGCCTGTACGAAGTTGCCGACGGCTGGCTCGCGCTCGATGTCGAGACGGAGCCCGAATGGACCGCCCTGGTCGGCGCTCTCAACGAGCCATCGCTCGCCGCGGACCCGCGCTTTGCCGATCGTGCCGCGCGGGCGACCAACGACGCGGCATTGACCGAGCTCATTGGCCGACGCCTGCGGGCCGGTCCGCTGTCGGCCACCGTCCAGGCACTCCTCAACGCCGGCGTGCCCGCGGCGCCGGTTCGCTCCGTCCAGGCGCTCACCCTCCAGGATCCGGCGATCGCCGACAATGGCTGGGTGACCGAGGTGATTGATCCCGCCCTGGGACCGATCCGGCTCGCTCACAACTGGCTGTCGCTCTCCGTGTCGGGCAGCGGACCTCGCTCGGCGGCGCCCCAGCTGGGCGGCGATGGCGAGCGGGTCCTGGCCGAGCTCGGCAGCCGTCGATGAGCATCATCAGCGCCGGGATGCGCGCCCAAATCGGCCTCGAAACGGCGCCCTACAGCCTCAGGATCGAGGCCGGCGACCTGCTCCGGTTCGCCGAGATGATCGAGGCCGGTGCGCCCTGGTACCTCGACGAGGAGCGTGGCCGCGACTCGGTCCATGGCGGCCTGATCGCGGCCCCGACCTACCTGATCGTGATGCGCCAGCTGGAGACCCGGGCCATGGCCAAGCTGGACCTCCGGATCCCGTACACGAACGGCGTGGATGGCGGCAGCGACTGGGAGCACTTCGAGCCGGTCCGCCCGGGCGACACGATCACGGCGACGGCCCGCCTGGCCGACTACCAGGAGCGGCCGACCTCGTTCGGGGCCACCCTCTTCCAAATCTTCGAGATGACCTACCGCAATCAAGCCGAGCGGATGGTCGTCCGCCAGCGCGACACGCGGATCTGGTTCCCATGAGCGAATCCGGAGTCACGGCGCCCGAGGGCCGCCGGTTCGAGGACGTTGCAGTGGGGGACCAGTTCGGACCCGAGGTCCGGGAGACATCGCGCCTGCAGCTGCTGGCTTATGCCTCGGTGTCGCGCGACCTGAACCTCATCCACCATGACCCGGAGATCGCCCGGGCCGAAGGGCTGCCCGACACGATCGTCCAGGGCACCCTCAAGGCCGCCTTCCTGGCCCGCCTCGTGACCAACTTCGCCGGCGAATCGGGGACGTTGCGCCGGCTGACCGTGCAGTACCGGGGCGTCGACGTACCCGGTGCGCCCCTGACGGCTCACGGCCTGGTCGAGCAGGTCGACCCCGAACGGGGCGAGGTTCAGTGTGCCCTCTGGCTCGAGAACCCCACGGGCGAACGGACCACCCGGGGCAGCGCGGTCGTGGCCCTCCCGCATCGCCCGGGCCGGGCGGGCCGTTGACGGTTTCGACCGCCGATGGTGGAGCAGCTGGCTCCTAATGGAAGCCCGGTGGGCGCCGGGCTGCGGACCGATTCAGAGAAGTCGCTTGCAGCGAACTTACGTCGACGACCGGGCATCCGAGTTCTCCACCAAGTCGCACAGCTCATGCGTGTCCCTCCTGGGCTGTCGGCCGCTCATGAGAAGGTCAGCAGCGAGCGCGCCCGTCGGTGTACTAAGCCGGCGTGCCGGCCTCAACCAGGCGCGCCTCCGACCGATCCAAGGTCACCCTGATGCGAGGCGTCGCGCGACGGTGCTGAGGGAGACCGAAACAACCAGCAACGCTCCAGTGAACAAGTACTGCGTATATATCGGCGCTCCGAAGATCGCCAGGCCATTGAACGCTACGCCGACGAGCACGACGCCAATCAGCGTTCCGACGATGTGAAATTCGCCCTCACGCAATGCCGCCGAACCGAGAAAACACGCCGCAAAGGCCTGAAGAAGGTAGCCATCCCCTCCAGTGATCTGGGCACTGCCGATACGCGATGCAAGGAGGATGCCGGTAAGTCCAGCGCATAAGGCAGAGATCATGAAGGCGAAAGTCTTCACCCGATCGACCGGAATCCCTGAAAGCCGCGCCGCCTCAACATTGCCGCCGACCGCCTGCAGTTGCTGCCCGAGATCCGTCCGATTCACGACAAACCAGAGCACAGCCGAAACTGCAGCCATGAAGAGGATCGGATTCGGAACACCCAGGATCGAGCCCTGAGCAATGTCCGGAAAGTTCGATTCCAAACCGAGACCAATCGGGATGCCACCCGAGTACCAATAGTTGATTCCGACCACGAACGTCCCGACGCCCAGCGTCGTGATCAGTGCGTTGACGCCGAACTTCGTGACGATGAATCCGTTCACAAAGCCGATCAAGGCCGTGAAACCCAGGGTGGCGACGATCGCGAGCGGGGCCGGCACTCCCGAATTTACCATCAGGCCGACGACGAGGACACCCGCGAGGCTGGCTTGGTAGCCGATGCTGAGGTCAAATTCCCCCGCAATGAGGACGATGGTGAGGCCGACGCTGATGATCGCGACAGTCGACACCTGATTGACAATGTTGACCAAGTTCGACTGGGTCGGGAATGCGTCGGGTGCGGCTAAGGAGAAGCCGACCAGCATCAAACCCAGACCAATGACGGTCCCATACTTTCCGAGGAACAACAGGGCCGTCAAATGTCGCCGTCGAGGCATTGCGCCTGCTGTCATGCCGTCGCTTCATCCTCTATGTAACAGAGACGGAGGATCGCTTGCTCTGTGATGTCGCCGCCGCGCAGCTCGCCGACGATGGCTCCGCGGTCCATGACGAGCACGCGATCGCAATCGAGCAGTTCGGCGAATTCGGAGGCGATGACCAAAACACCCATACCGCTATCGGCCAGTTCGCGCATCACGCGATGTATCTCGGCGCGGGCGCTGACGTCAACGCCCCTGGTAGGCTCGTCGAGGATCAGGACTGAGGATCTCCTCGCCAGCCACTTCCCGATGACGACCTTCTGCTGGTTGCCGCCACTCAAGCGAGAGACGACGGTGTCGGTCCGCTCGGGTCGGATCGACAGCTTCGCGACGATATCTCGAGCCTGCCGATCGAGCCGTCGCATGCTCAGCGCCGGGAACCACCGGAGGATGCGCAGCTGACGCAAGCTAACGAGCGAGAGGTTAAATCGGACGTTCTTCTGAAGGATGAGGCCCTGAGAACGCCGCTCCTCGGGCACCAACGCCAGTCCTCGTTTGACCGAATCAGGCGTCGAACGTGGCCTGAACACGCGACCATCCAGCTTCAGCGAGCCTCCGGTCAAGCGATCAGCCCCGAATACGGCGCGTGCGGTCTCGGTTCGACCGGCTCCGACGAGGCCCGCGAGGCCGAGGAGCTCACCCCGGTGGAGAGTGAAAGAGACGTCTCGGACCAACGGTGGCCGAGAGAGCCGATGAACTTCCAGCACCGCCGGTCCCGGTTGATGCCCCGCATCGGCCGTGGGCTTCAGGGTGGGAGAGGAGCTCGGGGAATCGGCTCGCGAGCCAACGATCGCTTCGACAAGGGCGGCGCGTGTCAAGTCGCCTCGTTCGACCGTAGCGACGCGCTGGCCATCCTTGAACACTGTTGCCCGGTCACATAGCTGCTGGATCTCAGCCAGTCGGTGGGAAACATAGAGGACGGCGACTCCCTCGTCGCGCAGGTCGCCGATGATCCGAAAGAGGCGCTCTACCTCCGTAGCTGAAAGCGAGGCCGTCGGCTCATCCATCGCGACGAGTCGGGCCGAATCTACGAGCGCACGCCCGATCGACACCAGCCAGCGGTTGGCGATGCTCAGGCGTTCAACGGGAGTGTCGAGGGGAAAGTCGATGCCAAGCCGCTCCGCGATAGGACGGAGGGTCCCCTCGACCGCCCTCCAGTTGATCACTGCCAAACGTTTTGGCTTACGAAGCCCGAGGACCATGTTCTGTCGAGCCGAGAACTTAGGCACCAGGTTCAGTTCCTGGTGGATGAAGTGGAACCCGAACGAGGCAGCGCCCAGGGGGCCTCGGATCGAAACAGGCCGGCCGTCCACGCGGATCTCGCCGGCGTCCGGTCGCACGACGCCCGCGATTACTCGGATGAGCGTCGACTTACCTGCCCCATTGGCTCCCACCAGCCCGTGGATCTCACCATGCATCAACTCGAAGTCGACGTTGGACAGGGCCTGAGCGCCACCGAATTGCTTCGAGAGTTGCCGAATGGCGAGGAGAGGCTCGCCATTCGACGCCGAACTCGGACGAACGACTGGGTTTGGCACGCGTCAAAATCCGGTTACTGGAGCTTGATTTCCGGGTGAGCGGCCAAGAAAGCATCGATCGTAGTGGCATTGATGTCCTGATATCCCATCGCGAATGAGGCCGCTGTCCAATTGGCGATGCCTTGTTGGAAAATCAGCCCAATCGTGTTGAGTTCAGCTTTTGCCGTCGGCGCGTAGTCGTACCAGATCGTATCGGTGAACCAGCCCTGCTTCATGAGCACCAAGGCAGGGGCATCGCCATTGTGGCCATAGATCATCACGTCCTTGCGATTGGCCTGCTTGACTGCGGCAGCCGCCCCTTGCGAGGGCCCGTCCCAGCAGCCCCAGATTGCATACGGTCCCTTGCCAGCCGGATGTGCCGCAAGCCATGCCGAAGTCGTCGCTTGAGCCCCTTCGGCGAATCCGGGCAGCACCACCTGCTGCTTTGTCACCTTGATGTTCGGGTAGTTGTTCATGACCACATCGAGAGCCTGCTCCCGAATCAGACACGGGTACCCAGGCCGGTACGTGAATGCCAGCACGGAGCCAGTCCCATTGAGGGCGGCAGCCACGTTCCGAGCGGTTACGTCGCCGCCATTGGCCTCGAAATCAGCAAGAATCCCCGGGCCGGCCCCGCCGCCGTGGGTGATCACGGGAACACCCTTCGCCGTTGCGGCCTTGATTCCCGCCTGAAGAGAATCGCTCGTAAACACCGACGTGATGATCGCGTCGTCGCCCTTGGTCACCAGATTCTCAATGTCGGAATTCGCCGTGTCGACGCTGCCATTCGCGTCGACCGCATCGATCGTCCAACCCTTGGCAGCTGCGTCGGTCTTGAGGAAGCCGAGTAGGGTGGCCTGCGCGACATCGCTGAGCGAGGGCACAACGACCCCAATGACGATTGCCTTCGCGCTGGGTGCGGCCGACGCTGGCGCAGTTGTTGCGGAGGGTGCGACTGTCGGTGCCGTCACCGAAGGAGGAGCACTTGATGCCGTCGATGTCCCGCACGCGGATGCGAGAATCGCTAGTGCCGCCACGAAGATGGGTACTTTGAGTCTTGGGTTCACGCGTCCTCCTCGCTTGCTTGTGTCAACCAGATCACAATTTCCCGACACCAGGCACCCGCCCCGAATCGGCCCCCGTGAAGATGGCCCGCGGCGTCCCGGTCTGTCAAGAGGTCTAGTCATCTTGGTAAGCTACCCTTCGGGCGGATGGCCTCGCGAACGGGAGTGCCTACATGCAGACCGGTGATCGATTCCTTCCTCCGTACTCGGGACTGCCGATTGACGCGAGACACCCGCCCCGTTCGGCATGGGGCGTTTTCGGCGAGGACGACAGCATCGGCACCGTCAACCTTCTGACTGCGGAGCGCGTCCGAGCAGGGGTCGCACTCGCGCGACGTGGTGCGCTGTTTTCACTGAACTGGAACCTCGAGCTCCCGGAACCACCCGTGCTCGGCCGCGGCCGGCTTCGGCACACTGTCCTCAACGTGGGGTGGGCGACCGACGACCACTACGACAACTTCTATCCCCAAGCGTCGAGCCAGTGGGACGCCCTCTGTCACGTCGGAATCCCGGAGGTCGGTCTGTACAACGGCCGAGATATCCGCCATGTCTCTGGTGTGACCGGCAGTCCGAATGGCATCGAGCACCTCGCCCGACGTGGTATCGCCGGGCGATACGTGCTCATCGATGTTCCGCGCTCGAGAGAGGCACGAGGCCGGTCATACCACCCGGCGTCCGGAGAAGCGATTTCAGTCGATGAGATTGAGCTGATCCTGAGCGCGGAACAGGTTCGCCTGGAGATTGGCGACATCCTCCTCATCAGATTTGGGTGGGTGGGCTGGTATGAGACCCTGAGCGAGACCGAACGTGCGAGCCTCGCCCGTGATCCGGACTTTCTCGCGACGGGTTTGGATCGATCCGAAAGCACCGCCGCATGGCTCTGGGATCACCATGTCGCGGCGATCGCTGCCGATAACCCAGGTCTCGAGTCGAACCCGATCGACTCCTCGAAGGTCGACGGCTTCCTCCATTTCCGGTTGATTCCTCTCCTTGGCATCCTGATCGGGGAGCTTTTCGCCCTTGACGAGTTGGCGGCGGATAGCGTCCAGGACCGGGTTTTCGAGGGATTCTTCACGGCGGCGCCTTTGAACAAGGTGGGCGGTTCCGGTTCGCCGGCGAACGCCCTCGCCATCAAATAGGCGCACCGCCTGGCTTAGCCGGGTAGAGGTCAGGAGTTCAGCCAGCCGCCGTCGACCACGATCTCGGCCCCGGTGATGTAGGCGGCGGCGTCGGTGGCCAGGAAGGCCGCGACGTCGGCGACTTCGCGCGGTTCGCCCCAGCGGTGGAACAGGGTGTGGCCCAGGAGGCGCTCCTCGACCGAGGTGCCCTTGTCGCGGTCCTGCATCGGGGTGTCGATCTGGCCGGGGTGGATGGAGTTGACCCGGATCCTGTCGGGGGCCAGGCGGACGGCGGCATTCTTGGTCATCCCGCGCACCGCACCCTTGCTGGCATGGTAGGCAATCGCCCGGCCGAAGCCGCCGTGCATGCCGGCCACCGACGCGATGTTGATGATCGAGCCACCACCGGCCGCCCGGAGCGGGGCGACGCAGTGCTTCATGCCCAGCCAGGTCCCCCGCGTATTGACGGCCAGGACCTGGTCGAAGAAGGCCACCGACTCGGTTTCGACATCGGCCACGCTCAGGATCCCAGCCACGTTCACGAGCACGTTGACGCCGCCGAACCGGGCGATCGCCCGCTCGATGAGGGCGATCCAGGACTCCTCGGACGTGACGTCGGTCGCGATTCCGATGGCCCCGGCAATCTCGCCAGCCACGGCGTCGCAAGCGGCCTGATCCAGGTCGGCGACCACGACGTGGGCACCCAGCCGGGCCAGGCTGACCACCGTCGCCCGGCCAATCCCGCCCGTTCCGCCCGTGACGATGGCAACGCGGCCATCGAGTCGGCTTCGGTCATCCGTCAGGTCCATCGTCGTTCTCCTTCATACGTTCATTGCAGCGTGCCGCCGGCCAGATCGACGAGGCCGAGCGAGCTCGAAGCGCCCGACGGATCGAGCCTGAGGATGTCAACCGCGCGGACCTCGAAGCTCAGGCTGGGCTGGTAGGTCGACAGGGCGGCCGCGGCCTCGACCGCTTCGCGCGCGTTCAAGCCCTGGCCGATCGTCACGAAGGGTGGATGGTCGAGCAACGCGACGGGCTGGTCGAACACGGCGTTGAGACGCCGGCGGAGCTCCAGGACGGCCAGGCCACTCGCGTCGGGCAGGAGCGCGATCGGATTCTGGAAGTTGGGAAAGGCCGCCAGCAGGACGGCCGTGCCGGTCGGGTGGATCGCCTCGAGGTCGCGCAGGCCGGCCCATCGGGTGAGACTGATCGTGAACGGCTGGGCGCCCCGGAGCGCCTCGCGAGCTCGAGCCAGGATCGATGCCTCGTCGACTCGAGCCGGCTGGGGGTAGACCACCGTCATGTGCGCGGCGACGGTGGCGTGCTGGCTGTCCCAGCGCCGGCGCAGGCGCTCGATCTCGGACCTGGCCGGGCCCTCGACCCAGATTGTCGCGGCATGGCTGGGCGGGCGATCCGCGCTCATCGCAGGAGCGTCTCCGAGAACGGCTCCTTGCGGCCGAAGGCAAGCTCGACCCCGCCGCTCACGATCAGGGTGGCGCCGGTGATGAAGCTGGCGTATTCGCTGGCCAGGAACAGGGCGGCGTAGCCGACCTCCTCGGGCGAGCCGCTCCGGCCCAGCCACTGCCAGGCTTCCATGAACTCGTGGAGCTCCGCGCCGTTGGCCGCCTCGGCTTCGAGCTGCTGCCGGCGCCGGGTCAACACGTTGCCCGGAAGGACCGCGTTGACCCGCACGCCATGCGCCGCCTCATCGACGGCGAGGGCCTTGGTGAAGGCCGTGATCGCGCCCTTCGTGGCGGTGTAGTCGGGGCTCCAGTAGAAGCCCGTCTCGCTGACGATACTCCCGATGTTCACGATCGAGCCGTGGCGGGCCCGGATGTAGGGCAGGGCGAACTTTGAGGCGGCGAAGTAAGGCACCAGGTTGATCCCGAGCAGGCGGGTGAAGTCCTCGACCGAGATCTCCTCGATCGGCCGCCAGCCGAAGTTCTGGCCGGCGTTGTTGACCAGGTAGTCGAGGCCGCCGTTCGTCGCCGCGATCCCTTCGATCAGCTCGTGCAGGTCGTCGGTGACCGAGACGTCGCACTGGACGAAACGACAGCTGCCCGGCCCGGCGGCGGTCAACTCGGCGGCGAAGGCCTTACCGCGCTCGACCGTGCGGCCGGCGATCACGACCGTCCCACCGGCTTCGACGAAGACGCGGGCGCAGCCCGATCCGACGCCATCGGAGCCGCCGGTGACGAGGGCGACTTTTTCGGCCAGGTCAATCTTCACGGATTCGATCCTCCTGCAGTCGGGGCATGGCGCCGTCCAGCAATCGACCCGCCAGGGTGTCCTGGGGATCGATCGCCGTCTTGATGGTCCGAAGGAGGCGGCCCTCGGCCGTCTCCATGAAGCGTGTGCTGCGAGCGGCCCCGATGCCGTGGTGGTGGCCGTGGCTGCCGCCCATCTCCACGACGAGGCCCAGCGTCCTCTGCCACACCTTGGCGCAGCGTTCCAGCGCCGCCCGGTCGTCGGCCGCCTTGATCCAGAAGGCCAGGTACAGGCAGGTGCCGCTCTGGTAGGCGTGGGAGGCATGGAGCCAGAGCTGCTCGACGAGGGGCGCGATCTGCGCTTCGATGGCCGCCGCGACCCCGGCCGCGATCGACCAGCTCGCTCCGACCTCGATCGTGTCGAACATCATGCCGGGAGCCAGGTTCCGTTCCTCGATCAGGCCGGCCGGGGCGTAGCGATGCTGCCACCAGCTTTCGCCCAGGGCCTGGTCGGCCAGCCGGCCACCCGCCGCGCTGAGAAGCCGGCGACTGGCCCCGTCGGCGGCGGCGAGGACCGTGTCCTCGGCCTCCAGGCTCGCGATGAGCAGGCACGCCCCGGGCTCGATCGTCGCGGGCCGGGCGATGGCCGCCGACTCGGTCGCGTTCATCGTCCGCAAGACCGCCACCGGGATCCGGCTCTGGATGAGGGCTCGCTGTCCCTCCAACGCCTGCTCGAAGCTCGGAAAGACGGCCACCAGTCGTGTTTCGGGCAACTGGCGCGAGACCGACAGGGTGACCTCGGTGATGACCGCCAGGCTGCCCTCGGAGCCCGTCAGCAAGGCGATCGCGTCGAGGCCGCCGGGCGGACGTGGCCGGGCGGGCACCTTCACCAGCTCACCGCCGGGCAGGACGAACTCGAGGCCGCACACGAGCCGCTCGATCCCGCCGTACAGGGCCGACGCCGTGCCGGTGGCCCGGGTGGCGACCCAGCCGCCGACCGTCGAGGTTTGGAGCGACTGGGGATAGTGGCCCAGGGTGAGTCCCCGTTCGCCCAGGAAGCTCTCGAGCCTGGCGCCCAGGACACCGGCTCCGACGGAGATCGTTTGCGAGACGGGGTCAAGCTCGCCGATCTGGGCAAGCCCGGAGGTATCGAGGACGACGTCGGCGCCGCCGTCGAGGGCCCCCACGACGTTGCTCCGGCCGCCCTGGACCTGGACCCTGAGTCCCCGGCCGGCGGCCCAGGCCATGACCCGCGCGAGAATCTGGCCGGTGGCCGGCGACAGCACGATCGGTCCGGCCGGCGGGGCCTGTCCGCCGCCCTTGAGGCCGCGCGGCCAGACATCGCGCAGCTCATCGGCGGTTGCATGGAGGCGGATCGCGTCCTCCGTCAGGCCCAGATCGAGCAGGTCGGCGATGTCGGCTGCCATTCCGGGAGTCTACCTGTGCCAAGGTAATACATCTAGACGTCTGGACAATGACGCTGGCGCGCCGGGCGAATTCGAGCTGGCCTCGCTACCATGAAAGTGACGCTCAAATGTCTAGACGACTGCCAGCGAGATAGCACGATGTCACCCGCCGCCTCAACGCCCCTCGACGACGACCTCCTGTCGCCGCGATTCGTCGAGGATCCCTACCCGACCTATGCCCGCCTGCGAGCCGAGGACCCCATCCACTGGAGCGAGGCCTGGGGGGCCTGGGTGGTCTCGCGCTACGCCGACGTCCAGGCCGTCCTGCGCGAGGATGGCACGACCTATTCGACCCGGGGCCGGATCGCGGCGGCCCTCGCGGCATTCACGATGGAGCAGCGGGCCAGCCTGCGCGAGCTCCAGGACCACTACGGCGTAGGCCTGCTCCACTCGGATCCGCCGGACCACACCCGGCAACGGGCCCTGGTCAATCGCATCTTCAATCCGCGCATCGTCGACCAGATGCGTCCGACAATCCTGGCCATCGTCGACGAGCTGCTCGATCGCGCCGCCGAGCGCGGTCGAGTCGATCTCATCTCGGCGTTCGCGTTCCCGCTGCCGGCCACCGTTGTCGCCGACGTCCTGGGCATTCCGCGCGAGGACCAGCTCCAGGTCAAGGCCTGGGCCGAGGAGCTCAATGCCTTCCTCGGCAGCAACCGGGCGACCTACGAGGTCGTCCTGGAGAGCCAGGCAAGCCTGCTTGCCATGCGCCAGTACCTGACCCGGATCGCGGCGGAGCGCCTCGTTGATCCGCGCGAGGATGTGATCAGCCGGCTCGTCGCCGCGGTCGGCGAGTCGGAAGGCATCAGCCACGACGAGCTACTGTCCACGAGCGTGACCATCCTGGTCGGCGGGCACGTCACGACCACCGCCCTGATCAGCAACGGCTTGCTCAACCTGTGGCGAAATCCGGACCAGCTGGCCGCGGTGCGAGCGGACCCTCAGCGCATGGTCGGGGCGGTCGAGGAGACGCTCCGCTATGAAAGCCCGAATCAGCGCCTGATCCGGGTAGCCAAGGCCGATACCGAGCTCGATCGACAGGGGATCCGGCGCGGCGACCCGATGATGCTGCTCCTGGGGTCGGCCAACCGCGACGAGCTCCAGTTCGAGGCGGCCGAGGCGTTCGACTCGACCCGGCAGCCCAATCGCCATCTCGCCTTCGCGATGGGCGAGCATTTCTGCATCGGGGCGTCGCTCGCCCGGGCCGAGGCCACGATTGCCCTGAATCGACTCCTCGAACGTTTCCCGGACCTGCGCGTCGAGGACGGGCCGCCGGCCTGGACCCGCAGCCCGACCCTGCGGGTCATGCGTGAGATGCGGGTGGACCTGACGTGATATTCTCGGCGAGTCATCTATACCTCTAATGGTGAGACCCTTGACTGAGCTGACCGTTCACCGGGTACCTGCGAGACCACTCGACACGGAGGCGTTCAAGCGGTACGGCTCGGTCGTGGAGCCCGGCGCGGCCGACGATCCGACGCTCAATCGGGCACCGGGCCAGATGGCCTTCATGTGGGTCCAGCAGTTCCTCACCTACCCCAAGCCGGCGTTCATCGCGAGCTGCCGCTACTACTACCGCGGCACCCGCTGCGAGTACCTCCAGCGCCACCCGGCGAGCACCGTCGTGCTCATTCCGATCGATGGCAAGCCCAGCGTGATCTGGCTCATGCCCGATCGCGATGGCAAGCCCGACCTGGATCAGGCCGAGGCGATCTTGCTCGACGGCCGGCGCGGCATCGTGGTCAACCCGGGCTTCTGGATCCGGTACGCCTATCCGGTCGTGGACACCGCTGACTTCGCCTATATCAGCGCCCGGGTCGATCCCGAGGACGACATCGAGCGGGTCTACATCGAGCGCGACCAGGCCACCGTCCTGGAGTGGTATTTCGACGTGCCGCCCGGCGACGGGGTCCAGCTGACCCCCGGCGGAGCCGTCCTGCGGCTGCCGTCGAAGGACGGCCACGAGCTGGAGCTCGGTACGGGTGGGGTGATCGTCCGCGAGAAGGCGTCCTGAGGCTCGCGGCCGGGTTGCCTTGGCGGGACCTGCCTACGACATGCTCTTGAGGCCCCGGCCGCTCACCCCGCCGATCACCGACGCCATCTCGGTCGGTACCGGCGTCGGCTCGCCAAAGATCGGGCGTAGCTCGGCGACCCGGATCAAGTGGGCGCTCATGAACTCGACGGCGCGGGTGCGATGGAAGGCCTCGGCGAGGTCGACTCCCTTGGCGAACGTCCCGTGCCACTTCTGGACGACGACCTTCTCGTCCACCAGGCAGTCGGCCATCTCTTCGGCGGACTGGTTCCAGCCAAACAGCGTGGGTGGGGCCACGACGGACACCTTGGGGCGCAGGTAGAGCAGCCCGTTCTCGTCGATCGGGACCAGCTCATCGAAGAACATCGAGAGACTGACAGTCTTGCTCGGGTGGGCATGGATGACCGACCGCGCGTCGGTCTTCTGGTAGATCGCGCGATGGACTTCCATGGCGCTGGACGCCTGGAAGGAGGCCTCATCATTCTCGACGATCGAGGTTCGGACGATGTCCTCGGCACTCGGGATCGCCTTGGCCACGGCGCGCCTCGTGATGAGCATGTCGTGCTCGTCGATGCGCGCGCTCAGGTTGCCGCCCTTGAACTCGAGCAAGCCGAGGTCCACGAGGAGGTGGGAATAGAAGCCGATCTCCTCCCGGAGACGCAGCTCGTCCGCACCGAACTGCGAGCGCTTGCCATTGCGTCGGACTCGGGACGGTATCGCGTCCTGAACCGTCGACACCTGTGGATCTTGGTCTCGAGCCACGGGTACCTCATTTGGCCAATAGACGTCTAGATGACCCATACTAGCGTCGCGGTTCGGTCCGGGTCAATCCATTTGCATCGGGTGCTGCGCTTGGGCCAGAGTAGCCCCGCGAAACCACCGCGTCATCGATAGGCCCAGCCACGATCGCCCAGGGATCGGGCGGATGGGAGCGCCGAGATACCAGCGTTGCGGTCAACAGCAGATCGGATCCTGGTGATCGACGTCGGATCGACGGCGGTCAAGGCGGCCCTGGTCGACGGCGCGGCTCGGGTCGTTGCCACCGGAGCTGCACTGCAGCGGACCATCAGTCATGGACCGTCCGACCGGGAGCACGACCCCGCGGCCACGTGGCGAGCTGTCCGCTTGGCGATTGGGCGGGCGCTTGCTGGCCACGAGGATCCTCTGAAGATCCGGGCGATCAGCGTCACCGGACCAAGAGGCAGCTTCGCCATCGTCGACGGCCAGGGCCGGCCCAGGACGAATGTCATCACCTGGCAGGATCGGCGGGCCGGACTGACCGCAGCCGACGTTGCCGACCAGCTCGGCGGCGGGTACCGCTCCGTGACGGGCACCCGGTTCGACGCATCGGCGGTGCTGCCCAAGCTGATCTGGCTCAAGTCGGAGCGACCCGAGATCTTCGATGGCGAGTGGCGAGCGGCGACGCCCCAAGGCCTGGTCCTGGCCAGGCTGGGAGCCCGCGGGCAGGTCGTTGACCTCTCGACTGCGGCTCATTTCGGCCTGCTGGACCTGGCGGCCTTGACCTGGAGCGATGAGCTGCTCGCCCAGTTTGGGATCCGGGCGACGCAGCTGCCCGAGCTCGTTCCGCCCGGCGCCCAGGTCGGGGGTCTCGAGCCGGACATTGCGCTGGACCTCGGGCTGCCCGCGGGAATCCCGTTATTTGCCGCCGGCTCGGATGGCGTCTGCTCCGAGCTCGGGGCCGGCGTGGTTGCGGTCGGCCAGCTGTACGCCTACCTCGGTTCGGCGGCGGCGGTCGCGGGACCCGTCGCCAGCCCGCATTTGCCCGCCGACGCGAGCCTGATTCTCATGCCCGGGAGCGGGCCCAACGTCTGGCGATTGCTGGGCCTGGCCACGGCCGGCGGCAGTGCCCGCGACTGGCTGATGAGCAACCTTGGGATCCGGTCGCACGAGCGGATCGAGCAGCTGCTCTCCGGATCGCCGGCCGGTTCGAACGGCGTCCTGTTCATCCCGACCCTGGCCGGGGCCAGTGCACCGGTCCCGGACGGACGCGCCCGCGGCGTGTTCGCCGGACTGTCGCTCCAATCGAGCCGGTCGGATCTCGTCCGGTCCGTGCATGAAGGCGTCGCCCTCGAAGCCCGCGCGCTGATCCGGGCGATGCGCGAGACCCTTCCGGAACCCGTCGAGATTCGGCTGACCGGGGGCGGCTCCCGATCGGATGCCTGGGTCCAGATCATGGCCGACGTCATCGGCCTCCGGGTCGCCCGCGTGCGCGAGCCGAACCCCGGTTTGCGAGGTGCCGCCATGTATGCTTTGAGCGCTCTGGGCCAGTACCAGGACGCCCGTACGGCAGCAGCATCCCTGACTCCGAGTGTTGACGAGTTCGAGCCTGATCTTGCGTGTCGCATCCTGTACGCAGAGGCTGCACAGATCTATGGAACGATCCGCCAGTTGTTTCAGGCCGGAGGGGTGGATGAGCAGTTGTTCCGCTGGACGAAGCCCGGCGATCCTGTTCGCTTGCCGCAAATCTGACCCGTCCGCGACGTGACCGTGCCACAGGCCGTCGAAGGCGCAAGGGTCGAACCGGCCGAGGGTCCTCGCCAGCCCCGCTATCGCAGTATCGCGGCCGAGCTGATGCGCAAGATCCAGGCCCAGGAGTACGGACCGGGCTCGCTCCTGCCCAGCGAGGTCGAGCTGGCCAGCGAGTTTGGGGTCACCCGGATGACGGTCCGCCAGGCGCTGTCAGGGCTCGCCGCCCAGGGGATCATCGAGCGCCGCCACGGCCATGGCACCGTTGTCGTCCCGATCAAGCTCCAACGGCAGGGCCTGCGTCCGATGGGCCTGGCCGAAGAGCTCCGATCGCGGGGGCTCACCCCCGGTAGCCACACGATCAAGTTCGACGAGATTCGACCGCCCAAGGACGTCGGCGTCGCCCTCTGGATCGGCCCCCGGGGCAACGTCTTCCGCCTGCGTCGGCTGCGCTACGCCGACTCGGTGCTTATCGGCGTCCAGGAGTCGTTCATCCCGACGAAGCATGCACCGGGCTTGCTCGAGGTCGACTTCACCGACATGAGCCTGACCAGCATCCTGCGCGACCGGTACGCACTTTCGGCTGCCTATGCCGACCTCACGATCGAAGCAATCGCCGCTGACCGGAGTGTTGCAGGAGATATCGAGATCGACCCTGGCGCACCGGTCCTCAGGTCCTCGCGGATCACCTATCTCGAGGACAGTCGCCCGCTCGAGAAGACGATCGGCTGGTTCCTGCCGGCCCGCTACTCGTACTTCTTTCGGCAGGGGTTCGCCGTCTAGACGGAGACGGATCGGGGCGCCGTCGCCGGCGTTGCCCAGTGGCTCTGCTCGGCCGATCTCGCAGGCTACTTGACAGTGACACGTTGCACTGTATAGTTCCGGCATGCCGACCCACAACGAGTACACGCTTCAGGATCTGGCCGACCTGGCCGAGGTTACGCCTCGAACCATTCGCTATTACGTGGCCCAGGGCCTCCTGCCGTCGCCCGACCGGGTAGGGCCCGGCGCCCTGTACGGGCCGGGTCACCTCGGCCGGTTGCGCCTCATCCGGCGGCTTCAGCGCGAGCACTTGCCACTGGGCGATATCCGGGGTCGTCTCGGCTCGCTGGACGATGCCGCGGTCCTCGCCCTGGCCGAGTCCGGGCCCGCCGCGCCTCCGCCGAGCTCCGCATCGGCTTATATCCAGAGCGTCCTCGCCGGCCCGCGCCTCGCCCGACGACTGAGTGAAGGCCCGCCGCCTGCGAGCTATCAGGCCATGCCGGCATTACGCGCCGCCCCGGCGGCCATGTCGACTCCCGACCTGTTCCAGATGCCCGGCTCGGGCCCGTTGCCGCCATCCGAAACCCCAGTCGCCGATCGATCCCAATGGGATCGCATCGCCCTCCTCCCGGACGTCGAGCTCCACGTTCGCCGCCCACTTAGCCGTCGTCTCAACAAGCAGGTCGAGCGCCTGATCGCGATCGCCCACCAGCTCCTCGAGGAGGACCCGTCATGACCTTCAGTGCCCGTACCGACCGGCGGCTGATCCGACCCACCCATCGCAGCAACCGCTTCGTCCTGGCCGACATCGTCGCCCCACCCGCTCGTCAGGTTCACGCCCGGCCCCCGGTCAACCTGGCCTTCGTGCTCGACCGATCCGGGTCGATGAGCGGGGAGAAGCTCAAGCTGGCCAAGCAAGCCGTCGAGATGTCGATCGCCCGGCTGCACGACACGGATCGCTTCGCGGTCGTCGTCTACGACGAGCAGATCGATGTCGTGGTGGCCAGCACCCGAGCCACCGCAGAAGCACGCCGGATTGCCGTCGATCGGCTGCACGAGATCGAGGCCCGCGGGAGCACCAACCTGAGCGAGGGCTGGCTGCGCGGCTGCGGCCAGATTGCCGATGCGCTGGCGGTCGAAGGCGTCAATCGCTGCCTGCTCCTGACCGACGGCCTGGCCAATGCCGGGATCACCGACCGCGACGAGTTGGCCCGGCATGCCGGCGAGCTCCGCACCCGGGGGGTCAGCACGACCACGTTCGGCGTCGGCAACGACTTCGACGAGGTCCTCCTCCAGGCGATGGCCGTCGCCGGCGGCGGCCACTTCTACTACATCGCCAACGCGACTTCGATTGCGGACCTGATCTCGAGCGAGGTCGGCGAGACGCTCGAGGTGGTCGCCCGCGATGTCATCGTCGAGGTCACCTCGCCCGAGGGCGTGCGGATCGAGACGCTCAGCCCGTATCCCACCCGCGAACGACGCGGCGCGACCGAGATCGTCGTGGGCGATCTCACCGCCGAACAGGAGGTCTCGATCGTCCTGCGCCTCGGCTTCGGCTACGGCGAGATCGGCGAGTCGACCGGGGCGGTTGTGCGCGTCCTGGATCGGGACGACGTCCTGGGCTTCCGGGCCGTCAAGCTCCCCTGGGAATACGCCTCGAACGCTGCCAACGATGCCCAGCCGCGCGACCTGGACGTCGACCGGGCGGTCGCCCGGACCTTCGCCGCACGAGCGCGCCAGGAGGCCGTCGCCCGCAACCGGGCCGGTGACTATGTCGGCGCCCAGCAGGTGCTGGCCGGCACGGCGAAGCGAGTCCGAGCCTACGCGGGCGCAGACACTGAGCTTGGCGCGGTCGTTTCCGACCTGGAACGCGATGACACGCAGTTCGCGCAGCCGATGGCCGCCCCCATGCTCAAGATGGCGTTCGCCTCGAGCGTCTACCAGCTCAACTCCCGGGGGGTCGACGGCAAGGCCCGCAAACAAGCGAAGCACGATCCGGCCTGAGGGCTGGGTCGCTGGCGCCCATTCAGGGTAGCAATGCCGCGTCAGGCGCCGGCGAACGCCTCCAGCTCGGCCTCGTAGGGCATCGCCGTGCTGCACGCGAGCCGACCGGCAACGAAGGCCCCGGCCACGTTCGCGAGTCGCAGGATTCGGGCGTCGTCCTCGTGTTGGAGCAGGCCCCAGCCGACGACGGCCGCGAACGCGTCGCCTGAGCCCAGGCCGTTGACGACCTCGACCGGCCAGGCCGGCACGTCGATCCGGCCATCGGCGCGGACGAGGCTGGCCCCGTTCGGGCCGTGCTTGACGAAGACCCGCTGCACGCCGCGCCGGATCAGCCGGCCTGGATCGAGTCCGGCGGCGGCGAACTCGCTGTCGCTGCCGATCACCGTGTCGGCAAGGCCCGCGGCCCGGGCAATCGATCGGGGGTAGGCCGCTGGATGGGTCCAGTACGTCGGGCGCCAGTCGAGGTCGAGGATGGTTTGGGACGCCGGTCCGCGATGGGCCGCCATCGCCGCCAGCATCGTCCGTCGGCTGGGCTGCTGGGCCAGGGCCGTGCCGCCGACGAGCAGCAGGGGCGCGCGGGCGATCTCGTCGAGGGGCAGGTTCTCGGGGCGGATCTCCCAGTCCGGGCAGGTCGGCAGGCGGTAGGCGGTCAGCGGGAAGTGGTCGGGCGGCTGGATCTCGGCGAAGGTGATCGCCGTCCGCAGGCTGGGGTGGGTGATGACCCATTGGTCGTCGACCTGCTCCTCGGCCAGGACCCGCCGGATGAACTGGCCGTGGCCGTCGTCACCGACCCCGGACAGGACGGCCGTCGTGACGCCGAGCCGGGCCAGGCCGACCGCCACATTGCCGGCGAAGCCGCCGACGAACCGCTGAAAGGTCTCGACCCGGTCCAATGGCACCCCGGACTGGAGCGGATAGAGGTCCGCATGGAGGCGGCCGAGCACGAACGCCTGGACGTCCGCCTGGACGATCGCCTGGTCGCCCGACTGGGCGGTCATCCGGCTCGGACGAGCCACGCCCGCGGATTGCTCACCATGATCGTCTCGATGTCGGCGGCGGTCAGCCCGCGGCTGAGCAGTCCGGGCAGGACGACCCGGGTCACGAACGAGACGCGGTCCGGGTTCGACTCGAGATGTCGGCGCTGGTCCTCGTCGGTCAGGAGCAGGGCCCAGATCGGGTCGTCGTGGGCCAGCATGAGCCGGCCGACATGGCCCGCCTCGACCAGTCGCACGATCATGTCCATGCGCGCCTCGACGCCCTGGCCGCCGTATTCGGGCAGCCGGCCGTTGGGCAGGCGATCCATGCCCAGGCTGTAGCCGCGCCGGGCGAGTCCGTCGAGATAATCGAACTCCGAGCTGTCGTCGGAATGGCCGATCACCACACGGCTCGGATCGACGCCCTCGCGCTCGAGGATGTCCGCCTGGCGCTCGCCGATCCGGGCGCGCACGGCAGAGTGGGTGAGGATCGGCGCCCCGGTCGTGCGCGATGCGCGGGCGGCCGCGATGAGGACCCGTTCCTCGAACGGGGTGACCTCGGCCTCGCTGGCCACCTTGATGACCGCGGCCTTGTCGTTCGTGCCATCGGCCCCGTCGGTCAGGTCGCGGATGAAGAAGTCGGCCAACTGGTCGGTGGATCGAGCCTGCATCGTCGGGGCGGGCATCAGCCAGTGCCCGGTGGAGGCCAGGATGTGGACCTCGGTGCGCTCGGCGACCTCGCGCAGGATGGTCATGTCGCGCCCCAGGTCGAACGTGGTCGCATCGACGATCGAGCGCACCCCGGCGGCGTGGGCATCGTTCAGGACGCCAACGGCTTCGTCGACCAGGCGCTGGTGGTCGCCGTACAAGGCGGGCCAGCTGCGCAGGATGCCGGCCGAGGCCACGGCGATGTGCTCGTGGATGAGGACCGAGCCAAGCTCGGTGGCTGGGATAGGCCCGAGGACGGTCTCGACGGTGTCTGGACTCGCGCTCATTCGGCGGTCACGGTTTTGGGCGCCACGTCCCACCAAGGCCGGGCTTCGGCGTCGACGATCGTGATGAGCTCGCGCAGGCCATCGGCAGCCGGCCCCCCGAGGTGCGAGGCCGGATCGCCCGCCCCGATCGAGTTGGACCAAATGGCCCGCCCGGCCAGGAACCCGGACGCGCCGCCGCGGCAGGACGCGCCGACAAGCGGGGCGAAGTCGGCCGGGGCGACGCCGGTCGAGAGGACGACCCAGGGACAGTCGAGCTGGGCGGTCAGCTCGCGGCTCAGCCCCTCGACCGCGTCGGGCGTCGCACCCTCCTGGGTCGGCACCTGGGCCTTGTAGATGTCGGCGCCGCGCGAGAAGCGGACGGCCGACTCCAGCAGATCCTGGCCACGCGGCGCCCGAGGCGTCGCCTCCCGGCTGGGCCGGACGAGGCCCTCGACCAGGGCCAGCAGGCCGTTCGCGTGGGCCAGCTCGACGAAGGCGTCGACCGTCGTACCCTGGGCCTCGTTCGACTCGCCTGCGTACCACAGCACGAGGAGCTTGAGCGCCTGGGCGCCGAGCTCGAGGGCAAGCGGCACGGCGCCCGGATCGAGCCGGCTGTCGGTGACCACCTGGTCGAGCTCCTGGATCAGCTCGTCGGCCGCCACGACCAGGCCGCACGGTTCCGACCAGCGCCCGCTCGGCCGGGTCCGGCCGAGGAAGCCACGCTCGAGGAGCATCCCCGAGGCGAGCGGAGCCAGGGCGCTCACCGCGGCCTCCCGGAAGGCATCGATCCCCGCCTCGTCGAGCGAACGTCCGGCCGCCCGGAGCATGTTGTCGAGCGAGCCGCGCTGGTCGAGCGCCACCATCGCGAATCCGCCGCCCGGCCGGGCGAGATCGGCGAAGGCTGCCTGCCGGCCGGCCTCCGTGAGCGGGCTCATCGGCCGAGCCCCACGGTGGTTGTCTCGATCAGCGCCTCGACCTCCGCCCGGCTCGGGATCCCCGAGCGCCCATCGAGCCCGCGGCATGAGATCGCCGCGGCGGCAGAGGCGAAGGCCATCGCCCCGGCGAGATCCCGCCCGTGGAGCAAGGCCGCGAGCAGGGCTCCGTGATAGACATCACCCGCGCCCATCGTGCTCGGCCCGGCCGCCGGGAACGCCGGCTGGCGGACGACCGCGTCCGCCGTCAGTCCCACCGAGCCATTCGCACCGTCGGTCGCCACGACCTGGGTCGCCCCGCGATCGAGCGCCACCCGCAAGGCATCGTCGAGCTCGGTCTCGCCCGTCCAGCGGCTCAGCTCGCGCCGGCCGGGCACGTACAAGTCGACCAGGGCGAGGTCCAGGCCGGGAATCGGATTGCCGCCGTCGACCGACAGGGGCGTGTCCACGCCGGCGGCCCGAAGCTGCACGGCCAGCTGCCAGCCGGCGTGATCGACATGGATCCAGCGAGCCGCTCGGCAGGCCGCGGCGATCGCCGGGCTGAGCGGCCAGGGCCTCACGGCCGGACCTCCGAAGGCGACCAGGGCCCGCGTCCCGTCCGATTGGACGAGGCAGGCCGACAGCGGCGATGACTCACCCGGCTCGATCGCCAGCAGGTCCGTGGCGACGCCCTCGCGCTGGAGCTCGGCGCGAATGAGCTCACCGGCCGGGTCGGCTCCGATCCGGCCGACGAATGCCACCGGGATGCCCAGCCTGGCGAGCGCCACGGCGGCGGTGGCCGCCGGGCCGCCACCGGCCAGGACGGCTTCGGGTGCTGCGATCCGCTCGTCGGGGCCGGGGGTGGCAGGAACCTGCATGACCATGTCGAGGGCCGCCGATCCGATGCATACGACCTGGGCTGGGACGGCCGCCTGCTGGCTCTCGTGCATCGGGGCCGATGCTACCATGAGATACGATGTACGGGACCGACCTCCGAGCGTGAAGGCCATTCGCTTTGAGGGCCCGGGTCGCCTGCGACTGGCCGACCTGCCGATGCCGGACCCGGGGCCGCTGGACGTCCGCGTCGCCCCGCTCGCGGTCGGCATCTGCGGGACCGATGCCCACATCGTCGACGGCTCGTTTCCAGCCGTTGCCGGGGTGATCCTTGGTCACGAGGTAGCCGGCCGGGTGACCGCCCTGGGCCGTGACGTCACGGATCTGCACGAAGGCGACCTGGTCACGGTCGAGCCGCACCTGTATTGCGGCAAGTGCCGTTATTGCCGGCTGGGCCACGAGCATCTCTGCCCGGACAAGCGCGCATTCGGGGTCCACCTCGACGGAGGCATGGCCGAGGCGATGGTCGTGCCGGCCCGGCTGGCCTACCGGTTGCCGCCCGGGACCGACCCCAACCTGGGCTGCCTGACCGAGCCGCTGGCCTGCGCGATCCACGCGATCGACCGGCTCGAGCCGCGCTCGGGCTTGCCGGCGCTGGTGATCGGGGCAGGCCCGGCCGGCCTGTTGCTGGTGG
The DNA here is from genome assembly GCA_038239115.1 of Candidatus Limnocylindrales bacterium. GTDB lineage: Bacteria > Chloroflexota > Limnocylindria > Limnocylindrales > CSP1-4 > Palsa-1033. Next base: position 27,030 of record JBBSFD010000014.1, read on the forward strand.
CCCTTGCCCACGCGGCCGGCTTGCCGGTGACCGTCGTCGAGCCCGACGCCGTGCGTCGGGACGCCGCCCGAGGGATGGGCGCCGCTCAAGCGCTCGACCCCGCCGAACCCACCTGGCAGGCGGATGCCCTGGCCCTGACCGACGGAGCCGGATTCGACTACGTGATCGAAGCCTCCGGCCGGCCCCAGGGCCTCGAGACTGGCCTGGCGCTGGCCGCCCGGCGCGGGCGAATCCTGGTCTACGGGGTGGCCCGTCCCGATGGCGTGGCGGCTGTGTCGCCCTACCTTGTCTATGCCCGGGAGCTGACCATCCTGGGCACTGCGCTCAACCCGTTCACCCACCTGCGCGCCGTAGCGATGCTCGGGCAGCTGTCCCTGGGCGTGATCCAGCCGGGGGTCTTTCCGCTGGCGGCCTACGAAGCCGCGTTCCAGGCCCAGGCGGAGCGCCAGTTCCTCAAGGTGGTCATCGCACCGCAGCTCGGCTAAGCCAGCTCGGCTGAGGACGGCGCGGCAAACGCCGCGGGTCGATCAGCCGAAGTCGAAGTAGGGCGCCACGAGCGGGTCGTGGACCCGGCTCAGGCTCAGCCCGGCGAGCACCCGCCGCAGGCGTCGGACGACCTCGGCAGCGCTGTCCGGATCGCGGTCGCGGATGGCCTCGAAGCGCCCAGTCGTCAGCTCCAGGTACAGGTCCCAGGCATCGTCGAACGCATAAACCAGCACCCTGTCGTAGCGCAGCCCGACCGGGCCGACCACGGTCGAGATGAGCCGCCGCAGCCGGGGCATCCCGGTCGGCGAGAAGAGGCGGGTGTGCATCTCGAGGGTCAGCCCCCCGAACCGGACGTAGTCATTGGCCCGCCGGGCGCGCTTGAGGTGCTCGATCAGCCGGCCGATCGACTTCAGCTCGGCCGTGCTGATGTGCTCGACAACGAGGGGGAAGGCCGGGATCTCGAGGGCATCGACGAGGAAGGCCTGCTCCTCCATCTCGGCCACGGTCAGCCAGCGCACGATGGCTCCCCGGTAGGGGATCGCCTCGACCAGGCCGTCGGCCTCGAGCAGGGCCAGCGCTTCCCGGATCGGAGTCTTCGAAACGCCCATCCGAGCGGCCAGCTCGCTCTCGACGAGGCGCTCGCCGGGTCGCAGCTCGAGCCACACGATCTGCTCGCGGAGGGCCTCGTAGACCACCCGCTTGAACGTGCGCAGGTCGAGCGGCGGGCTGAAGGTCAGGTTTGGGGTGGCGAAAGGTGGCCGGGTCGGTCGGCCAGGTTCATCGGCCAGGTCGCTGATCGCGCCTCGCGTTGCCACGGTCCCTCCAGGACGGCCGGCGGCACGCGCGGCCACCAGCGTTCGACCTCGATGATACGCTAGCCACCGGCGTTCTGGTGTCGAAGATATCGTATATCGTTGTCGTTCTGACCCGGATCTGACCCGGCCCCGAGCGCGCCGGCTGGCAACGTCGAACGAGGGTAACGAGCGTGACCCAGGGAGCATCCTCGGCGCCGATGGCGCATTCCCAGTCAAGCCTCGACCAGCGGCTGGCCCTGTATCGGACCCAGCGCCGGCTGCGCCTGTTCGAGCTGCGCGCCAACGAGCTGTACGTCGACGGGCTGATCCGGGGCACGTCCCACCTGGCCACCGGCCAGGAGGCGATCGCGACGGGATTTGCGGCAGCGATGCGGCCCGATGACTACACCTTCTGCACGTATCGCGGCCATGACCACGTGATCGCCCGAGGGGTCTCGATGGCCGCCGTGTACGGTGAGCTGATGGGCCGCCAGGGCGGCCTGATGGGCGGCAAGGGCGGGTCGATGCACCTGATCAGCCCCGAGCACGGCGCCCTCGGCTCGTACGCGATTGTGGGCGCCCACCTGCCGATCGCAGCCGGGGCCGCCTGGTCCGCCCAGTACCGCGGCACCGAGCAGGTCGCGGTCTGCTTCTTCGGCGATGGCACGACCAACATCGGGGCCTTCCATGAGGCGCTCAATACGGCGGCCGTGTGGAAGCTGCCGGTCATCTTCGTATGCGAGAACAACCAGTACATGGAGTACACGCCCATCGGCACGGTGACCGCCGTCCCTCACCCGGCCGCCGACCGGGCCAGTGCCTACGGCCTGGAGCGCATCCTGATCGACGGCAACGACGTGGACGAGGTCCTGGCCACCGCCGAGCGGGTGATCGCCACCGCCCGGGCCGGTGGCGGGCCGGCCCTGGTCGAGGCCGAGACGTATCGCCACGGTGGCCACTCCCGAGCGGACCCGGCCGCCTACCGGCCGGCCCAGGAAGTGAAGGACTGGATGGCCCGGGATCCGCTTCCGAACTACCGGGCTCGCCTGGTCGCGGCCGGGGCCGAGGAGGCTACCCTCGAGGCGATCGACGCCGAGGTCGCCGCCGAGATCGAGGCCTCGATCGCGGAAGCAACGGCCATGGCTCCGCCGGACCCGGCGGGGGTGGCCAATGACCTGTGGGCGGATGGAGGTTCGGCGTGGCGGAACTGACCTATCGAGCCGCCGTCGTGGCCGCCTTGACCCAGGAGATGGAGCGCGACACTTCGGTCGTGTTCCTGGGCGAGGACGTGGCCGCGGCCGGTGGCGTGTTCAAGGCGACGCCCGGGCTGCTCGAGCAGTTCGGTCCGGTCCGGGTGCGCGACACGCCAATCGCCGAGCAGGCCATCCTGGGCCTGGCCATGGGCGCCGCGATGACCGGCCTGAAGCCGGTTGCCGAGATCATGTTCAGTGACTTCTTCGCCGTCTGCTGGGATCTCATCGCCAACGAGATCGCCAAGACCCGCTACATGTCGAACGGTCAGGTGACCCTGCCCCTGGTCATCCGGACCGCGAATGGCGGCGGGATCCACTTCGGAGCCCAGCACAGCCAGAGCGTCGAGAACTGGGCGATGATGATCCCCGGTCTCAAGGTGGTTGCGCCGTCGAATGCCGCGGACATGAAGGGCCTCCTGGCCGGCGCGATCCGCGACCCCGACCCGGTGATCGTGTTCGAGCACAAGAACCTGTATGCCACGAAAGCCGATGTGCCGGCCGGCGAGTATGTCCTGCCCCTTGGCAAGGCGAACATCGTCCACGCCGGCTCGCAGGCGACCGTCGTTGCCCTGGCCGCGATGGTCCCGGTGGCCCTGCGAGCGGCCGAGATCCTCGAGGGGGAAGGCATCGCGGTGACGGTCATCGACCTGCGCTGCCTCGTCCCACTCGATACCGAGACCATCCTTGGATCGGTTCGCGAGACCGGCTGGCTGTTCACGGTCGAGGAGAATCCGCGGCTGTGCGGCTGGGGCGCCGAGATCGCCTCGATCGCGGCCGAGGAGGCGATCGATTCGCTGTCCGGTCCGATCGTCCGGATCACCTCGCCGCATCTCCCGTTGCCCGCTGCCGAGGAGCTCGAAGCACTGGTCCTGCCCTCGCCCGAGCGTGTCGCTGACACGATCCGGCGCACCCTGCGGTGACCCCCGGCCAGGCTCCGGAGGTGGAACCCGGTCCGGACCTGTTCCGGCTCGACGGCAAGGTCGCTCTCGTCACCGGAGCCGGCGGCGACTTTGGGCGGAACATCTCTCTGGGCCTGGCCCGGGCCGGGGCGTCGGTCCTGTGCACGGACCTGAGCCTGGCCACGGCCGAGGCAACGGCCGACCTCATTCGGGCCGAAGGAGGTCGGGCGGTCGCGGTCGGCGGCGACGTGACCAAGGCTCGCGACATCAGCGCGATCATGGAGCGCTTCGATGCGAGCTTCGAGCGGCTCGACATCCTGGTCAACAACGCCGGGATCAATCCCCACCAGGGCCGGCCCGAGGACTTCCCGATCGAGGTCTGGGACACGGTCATCGCCACGAACGTGACGGCCTACCTGCGCTTCGCCCAGGTCGCCGCGAAACGCATGATCGCCGGCGGTCGGGGCGGCAGCATCGTCAACGTCAGCTCGATCGCCAGCAATAGCGGGATGGGCCGGGGCAACCTCGCGTTCGGGGTCAGCAAAGCCGGCGTCGACCAGCTGACCCGCGAGCTGGCCATCGAGTGGGCTCCGATCGGCATCCGGGTGAACGCGATCCAGCCCTGCCAGTTCCTGGCCACCGGGCTGCGGGCCCAGGTCGAAGATCCAACTCAGGCCAAGATCGTCGCCCGCATGCTCAGCGGGATTCCGCTCGGTCGGATGGGCCAGCCGGCCGAGGTGGTCGGCCCGGTCCTGTTCCTGACATCCCCGGCCAGCTCGATGGTCACCGGCATCATCCTGGCCGTCGACGGTGGCAACAGCGCCCTCAACCCGGGCGGCAGCGTGCCCTCGGGCACGTAGCCCACATTCCGCAGCCCATGCGCATCACCGCCGTCCGGACGGTCACCTGCGACATCCCGCTACCCCATCCCATCGTGATGGGCCAGCTCCGGTTCGACTCGCGCGAGTACCTCCTGGTCATCATCGAGACCGATGCGGGCGTGCGCGGCGTGGGCCTGGGAATGACCCGGGGGGCGCCCCTCGCCCCGATCGTCGAGCGCAACCTGGCGCCCCTCCTGATCGGCCGCGACCCGGTCATGATCGAGCAGCTCTGGCACTTGCTCTACGATCGCAACCTCACGATCGCCGGGCAGGGGCTCTTCATGCGTGCCCTGAGCGCCGTGGACATCGCGCTGTGGGACATCAAGGGCCAGCTGGCCGGCCAACCGATCTGGGCGCTCATCGGCGGCGCCCGCGAGCGGGTGCCGGTGTCGGTCGCCGGCGGCTACTCGCGGACCGGTGCGACCGACCAGGACCTGGCCCGGGAAGTCGATGACTACGCCAGCCGGGGCTTCCGCTCGGTCAAGATCAGCGCCGGCGAGCTGCCTTCGGACACGTCCAGGATCCGGGCATCGATCGAGGCGGCGGCCGGTCGAGCGGCCGTCTCGTACGACGCGCATTGGGCCTGGCGCGACCTGTTCGACGTGCTGCCCACGGTTCGGGGCTGGGTCGACCTGGGACTCGAGTTCATCGAGGACCCGTTCGCTCCGGAGCTGTGGCCGCTCGCGGCCGAGCTGCACCGGAGCGTGCCGATCCCGCTGGCCCTGGGCGAGGACGCGGTCGGTCGATGGGCGTTCGAGCGCCTCTTCGCCAGCTTCGTGCCCGACCTGGTCCGGGTCGACGCGACGACGGTCGGCGGGCTGAGCGAGGCGGTCAAGGTGTGTGCCATGGCCAGCGCCCGGGGGCGGTCGGTCCTGCCCCACGTGTTCCCCGAGGTCCACATCCACCTGGCCGCGGCCCTGCCGGCCGTCCGGGCCGTGGAGATCACCGTGCCCGACTATGAGCTCGAGGCCCTCCACCGCCTGTTCCGGGAATGGCTCACGATCGAGGGCGGTGACGCGATCCCACCCACGGCTCCCGGCCTCGGCTTCGAGCTCGACGAGGCGGCCGTGGCCAAGTACAGCGTGCACACGACGCTGACCAACTGATCGGAGGCGGGAGATGGCTGAACCGGTGAGAAGCGTCGTCGTGACCGGCAGCGGGGCGGGGATCGGCCGGGCGATCTTCGACCGGCTGCACGCCGACGGCTGGATCGTCGTCGGGGTTGAGCTCGACCCGGTCACGGCCGCCGATGCCCGGGCCAGCCTCGGGGGCGACAGCAAGGCCGGCGCCGTGCTCGAAGGCGATGCCGCCGATGTCGCCGTGCTGGCCGAGGCTCGCTCGATCGCGACCGGCCTGGCCCCCCTCGGCGGCTGGGTCAACAACGCCGCCGTCGTCGCGATGGGCACGCTTCACGGCGCCGACCCGGACATGGTCCGGCGGCTCTTCCGGCTCAACATCGAGGGCTACTTCTGGGGCTGCGCCGAGGCTGTCCGGACGTTCATGGCCCAGCGCACACCCGGCGCGATCGTCAACATCTCGTCCCTCCACGCACGCGCCGCCTTCCCGGCCTGGGCCGCCTACGAAACGTCCAAGGCGGCCCTCGGTGGCCTGACCCGCTACATCGCAGTCGAGTACGGCCGGGCCGGAATCCGGGCCAACGCCATCGAGCCGGGCGCGATCTATACGCCCTGGAATGCCGACCTGATCGCCCGCTCACCCGACCCGGTTGCCCAGCGCACGCTGATGGACTCGTTCAGCCCGCTGGGCCGGATGGGCCGGGCCGATGAGATCGCGGCCGTGGCCGCCTTCCTTCTCTCGGAGGAGTCGTCGTTCGTCACGGGCGCCTCGATCCCGGTCGAAGGCGGGGCCACGGCTCGGAGCATGCTGGCCGAGCCCGACCCGGACGTCCTGCCACCGCTGGAACCCGGAGCCGGGCGATGACCGGCCGGACCGGCGGCGATCAGCTCAGGCGCGGATCGAGGACCGTCTTGATCCCGACGCGATCCTCGAGACGCTGGAATGCCGCGCGCCACTCCCGCAGCGGCAGTGCGATCGAGACCAGCGGGGCAAGGTTCAGCTGGCCGGCATCGAGCATGGCCACGGCCCGCAGCCACGAGGCCGGGCTGCTGCCGAAGGTGGCCCGGACCCGGATCTCGCGGGTCAGGACCAGCCCGAAGGGGATCGACACGTCGGCCGGCAGCAGGCCCACCTGGACATAGGCGCCCCCCGGCCGGACCAGGCCGAGCCCGAGCCGGGTGGCGGCCTCGACGCCGGCACACTCGATCACGACATCGATTGCCCGCGCCTCGCCCTTGCCGGTCAACCGTTCCAGGTCGGCCGGATCGTCGACCGACGCGGTCGCCAGCCCGATCGATCGGGCGACGGCCAGGCGCTCGGCGTCGGCCGCAGTGCCGGCCAGCTCGACCAGGCCACCGGCATAGCGAGCGACCTGGGCGGCCAGGATTCCGACCGCGCCCGAGCCAATCACGAGGACCCGGTCGCCGGGCTGCACGACGGGTGGGTCAAGCAGGGCATTGCACACGCAGGCGAGCGGTTCGGTCAGCGCCGCCGCGTGCTGGTCGAGCCCAGCCGGCAGGCGATGGAGAAGGATCGCCGGGACCACCATGGACGCGGCGAAGCCGCCGTCGGCGCCTGAACCAATGGACAGGCGGTCACGACAGAGCATCGGCCGGCCGGTCCGGCAGTAGCGACAGGCGCCGCAGGTCTTGAAAGCGGTCTCGGGCGCGACAAGGGCGCCGATCCAGGCGGGGTCGACGCCCTCGCCGACGGCATCGACGATGCCGGCCACCTCGTGGCCCATCGTCACCGGCGGCCGAAACGTGTACTCGTCGCGGAGCAGGTGCAGGTCCGTACCGCAGATCCCGGTCGCGCTCACGGCGATCCGGGCCTGGCCCGGCCCGGGCGTCGGCTCGGGGACCGTGGTCAGGGTCGGATCACCCGGCCCGCTGGTCAGCTTGCGCAGCGCATCCATGAGGCGGGGAGCGGCCGTCAACCGGGCCAGGCGGGCGGCGTGCCCGGGATCGGCGGAACGGGCCGGGCGGCGTGGGTCGCGCCGATCTCGGTCACCGGGCCGTCGCTCAGGACCTGGTAGTCGTGCGAGGGCAGGACGTGGTCGGCCACGCTGCGCATCAGGTCCATGGACGAGATCGAGGCATCGACGTCGGTGTGGAAGCCGGGCGGCAGGTCCTCCTCGATGTTCTGGTAGGTGCAGACCGAGTCGCCGGCGATCAGGAACCGGCCGTGCTCGGTGTCGACCACGACGGCCTGCGATCCGGGCGTGTGGCCCGGCACGGGCACAACTCGAACCCCCGGGGCGATCTCGGCCGGGCCGTCCACGACCTCCAGGCCGGGCACCAGGAAGGGCGGAGTCCCCCAGCCGCTCAGGGGCGACAGGAACGACTTGCGGAAGAAGCGCCCGGGAGCGATCGCGTAGCGCAGCTCGGACTGCTGGACCAGGACCCGGGCAGAGGGGAACAGGTCGCAGTTTCCGGCGTGGTCCCAGTGGAGATGGGTCAGGATCACGTGCTCGACATCGGCCGGGTCGACGCCCGCGTCATGCAGGGCATTGGCCGGAACCTGGTTCGGCGCGCGGCTGAAATCCTCGCCGATGAACTCCGAGGGACGGCCGTGCATGGGCACGCTCGTGTCGATCAGGATCGTGGTCGGGCCGCGCAGGACCCAGATCACCCGTGGGATCCGCACGATCTGGCCGAAGCCCGAGGTGTAGGTCAGGACCGACTGCTCGAGCATCGAGCTGCCCGTATCGAGGGCCAGGATGCGCCAGGTCTGCGCTGCGCTCGTTTCAGCCACTCGGACGCCCTCGATCAGGCCGATCTCCTTGCCGGCTGCCGGCCAGACTAGCCGATCGAAGGTCCATCCGCCGGCACCCGCTCGCGTCCGCTCGAACGAGGATCAGATACGATATCTTGACCGGGCCAAGGTCCCAGCCACCCACCTGGAGGACTCGCGCATGGCCGTCAGGGGCATCTTCCATCCGGTCGTCAGCGTGGCCGACATGGCGGCCTCGGTCCACTACTACCGGGACGTCCTGGGCCTGACCGTGTCATTCGACGACTACCACGATCCGGCCGCGATCAGCCAGCTCTTCGGGCTGCCCGACCCGCGCGTCCACTCGGTCGTCGTGGCCCTGCCCGATTCGTCGGAGATCGAGCTCGTCGAGTACGAACAGCCTCGTGGGCGCTCGCTCGTCGAGCGCAAGCCGCAGGACGCCGGCCTCCTGGCGATCAACCTGCGGGTGGACGAGATCGAGGCGCTCAAGGCCCGGATCGAGGCCGCCGGCTTCGGCTTCGGCTCGCCGATCGTGGAGCAGACCCTGCCCGACGGGGGCGTGATCAAGGTCCTCGTGTGCAAGGCTCCCGACGGAGTCACGATCATCCTGGTCGAGCTGCCGGCCGGTCGAGGATCGCTCGCGGCGTTGCCCACCGGCTAGGGGCGAGCCTGGCCCGCCCCGCGCGCCAATATTTGATATCTCATTGCCAACGTTGAGCGGCTGTGACATGCTCTCGCCGTCTTTGCTGGAGCGGGCGATCAACGCGCGCCTGGCATGAAATCGGCGCCCAGCCAGCGTCTGAATCCGGAGGAGGATACGGATGGCTCTAGGTACCATTGCGAGGCGTCCAATCTGGGCCGGCGTGATCGTCGTCGCCCTGCTCGCCTCAGCCTGTAGCTCGACTGCGACCGTGGCCCCGGTGGCCACGCCAGGAGCGAGCACGGGCGGTACGACCCCCAGCACGGCTCCCGCCGCGTCACCCTCGGCGACGCAGCCCTACGCCGGGACGACCCTGACCCTCGAGACCTACGCCAGCGCGCCCGAGATGGACTACTACAAGACCCAGATGGACGCGTTCACGACCCTGACCGGGATCAAGGTCAACTATGTCCAGCAGCCCGTTGACACGATGGACCAGAAGATCCCGCTCCAGCTGACGGCCAAGGATTCGTCCCTCGACGTATTCTTCACCGGCTCGGAGAAGATCTCAGCGTTCACCGGATCCGGCGGCGTCGAGGCGCTCGACAAGTACATCAGCGACCCGACCCTGACCGCGTCCGACTACAACTTCACCGACATCGCGCCGGCCGTCGAGTCGGCCTGCCAGTCGGGCGGAGTGACCTACTGCATCGCCTCCCACGCCGGTGGCGGTGTCCTGTACTACAACCAGGCCATGTTCACGGCAGCCGGCATCGCCGCCCCGCCCAATGACATGGACGAGCTGACGGCCGATGCCGCCAAGCTGACCACCCCGGACCACGCCGGCTTCTGCGTGCGGGCCGACAAGTCGCAGACCCTGTACGACGCGTTCCAACTGTGGAACCACTTCATCCCGTACGACAATGCGATCACCGGCACGTACTTCGACAAGAACTGGAACTTCCTGATCGGCACTGAGCCGAACGCCAGCGCCTTTGGCAACTTCTACCGGAACATCCTGCAGAAGTCCGCGCCCAAGGGCATCTCGACCTACCTCGTCACGAACTGCCTGCAGGACTTCCAGCAGGGCCGGGTGGCCATGTGGCAGGACGACTCGGGCAACATCCCGAACGTGATCGATCCCGCCCAGTCGAAGGTCGCTAGCGACGCCAAGTTCTGGGAAATCCCGTGCCAGGCCGTCAACCCCAACAACTGCGCGCTGGTCCAGCCCTTCGGGATCTGGATGAATGCAGCCTCGAAGAACAAGAACGCGGCGTGGCAGCTGATCCAGTTCATCACCTCCAAGCAGACCCAGGTCGGAGCCGCGACGGCGGGCGCCTTGCTGACGCCTTCGCGCAACTCGGTCTTCACCGACCCGACCGTCCAGGCCAAGCTCCCGCCGACCTTCCTGACGGCCGAGCTGTACGTCCTGGCCCATCCGGATGCGGCGCTCCTGCCGTTCATTCCGGAAGGCGTTCCGCTCATCCCGGCCATCTCGAACGGCCTGTCGGACCTGATCACGAGCTCCACCCCGGTCTCGAGCATCATGGCCACGATGAAGGCCGCCGAAGACGCGCTCATGAAGAAGGCCGGCTACCCCAAGCCGTTCCCGTCCAACTGAGCGCCGTCACCTAGGGCGAATCGCCTCGTGAACCTGTAGTGCAAGCGAATCGACAGGCTCCCGCATCACGCGGGGGCCTGTCCCTCTTCGGGGCGTTCGATCGCCACTTCCTGGTCGGGGTGGCCTGGCCGTCGCTCGTGCTCATGCTGGCGATCACGGCCGTCCCGTTCATCCTGACGATCGCCCTGGCCTTCACCAACTACGACCTGATCCTGTCCCAGAACTGGAAGTTCATCGGGCTGGACAACTTCGGCCAGCTGCTGGCCGATCCGCAGATGCCGGTCGTCGTGTTCAACACGGCCTACCTGGTGATCGCCACCACGGTGCTCGACACCCTCGTCGGGCTGGCCCTGGCGATCCTGATGGAGGCCAGCTTCCGGGGCGTCGGCCTCATCCGTTCGTTGTACCTGCTGCCGATCATGACCGCGCCGATCATCGTGGCCCTGACCTGGCGGGCCATGTTCAATGACGAGGCCGGCTGGATCAACTACTTCCTGGGCCTCGTCGGCCTGCCCCAGCCGGTCTGGCTGGGCGACCCGATCCTGGCGATGCCGACCGTGATCATCTCGGACATGTGGACCGGCGTCTGCTTCCAGGCGGTCCTGCTCCTGGCCGGCCTGCTGGCCGTCTCCAAGGAGCTCAAGGAAGCCGCGGTGACCGATGGCGCCAACCGCTGGCAGGTGTTCCGGCACGTGACGCTGCCGTCGATCCGGCCGATCCTGTTCGTGGCCGTGCTGCTCAAGGCGATCGACGAGTTCCGCAAGTTCGAGGGGATCCAGATCCTGACGACGGGCGGCCCGGGCATCGCCACGACGACCTTGAACCTGCAGATCTACGACACCGGCCTGTTCTACGACCAGGTCGGCTATGCCGCCGCCTATGGCGTGCTGATGATCGGCATGATCGCCCTCACGGCCGGCGGGATCTGGTATTTCCTGGGACGCAACCGCTGATGGCCCGGCGATGAGGACCTCGCGGCGGATCACTGTCCTGCGGACCGTGTTCCTGATCGGCGGGCTTGGCCTGGTGGCGATCCCGTTCGTGTGGATCCTGCTCACGGCGTTCAAGTTCCCGGTCGACGCGGCGTCCGTGCCGCCCGAGATCTTCTCGCCGTTCACCTGGAGCAACTTCACCCAGGTCTTCAACGGCGAGTACCTCCAGTCCGTCGGCAACTCGGTGATCATCACCGTGGGGACCACCGTCGCGACGCTCGCCTTCGGCGTCCCGGCCGGCTACGCCCTGGCCCGGGGCAAGTTCTTCGGTCGCCGCTTCCTGGGGGCATTCCTGCTCTTCAGCCGGATGGTCCCCCCGGTCATCTTCATCATCCCGTTGTTCCTGTTCTTTCACGAGCTGGGCCTGATCGACTCCTTCCTGGGCCTGATCCTGGCTTACCTGTCGGGGCTCCTCCCGTTCACCATTTGGCTGTGCGCGTCGTACTTCGCGGATATTCCGCAGGAGCTCGAGGATGCCGCCCGGGTCGACGGCTGCTCGCGCTTCCAGGCCTTCCTGCGGGTGGCCCTGCCGCTGGCCATCCCGGGGGTGATCACGGTCGGCATGCTGATCGCGATCGCGGCCTGGAGCGAGTACTTCATCCCGCTCCTGCTGGCCGGCCCGTACACGACGCCGGCGACCGTCGGCCTGGTCAACTTCATCGGCGTCGACACGATCAACTGGGGCGCCATGGCCGCGGCCGCGCTCGTCCTGGCGGTGCCGGTCTTCTTCGTGACGCTGCTGGCCCAGCGGGGCCTGCTGCGCGGCCTGACCGCCGGCGCGATCAAGGGCTGAGGGCCGCGGTTGGGGCCCGGGCGGCCCCAGTCGGCCGCGCGGCTACCAGGCCGTCGCGATGTACTTGGTCTCCTGGAACTCGGCCATGCCGACGTCGGCTCCTTCGCGACCGAGGCCGCTCTCTTTGACCCCGCCGAACGGCGCCGCCGGATCCGAGACGATGCCCCGGTTGAGCCCGATCATGCCCGCGTCCAGGCGCTCGGCCACGGCCAGGCCGCAAGCGAGGTCGCGGGTATACAGGTAACCGATCAGGCCGTAGGGCGTGGCATTGGCCGTCTCGATCGCGGCCTCGACGTCGGTGAACCGGATGATCGGGGCGACCGGTCCGAAGATCTCGTCGGCCAGGATCGTGGAGTCGGGCCGGACGTCCGCGAGGACTGTCGGGGCGACGTAGTAGCCCTTGTCGGAAACCGCCGGGCCCTGCCCGACAACCCGCGCGCCGCGCTCGATCGCGTCGGCCACCATTCCGGCGATCTTGTCGCGAGCCGCGCCGTCGATCACCGGTCCGACCTGGGTCGTGCTGGCCGTGCCCGGACCCACGGTCAGGCCGGACATGGCCGCGGCGAGCTTGGTCGCGAACTCGTCGGCGACCGAGTGGTGGACGTAGAAGCGGTTGGCCGCGGTGCAGGCCTGGCCGCCGTTGCGCATCTTGGCGATCATCGCCCCAGCAACAGCCTCGTCGATGTCGGCGTCGGCCAGGACGAGGAACGGCGCATTGCCCCCGAGCTCCATCGAGCAGCTGATGACCCGCTTGGCCGCCTCGGCAAGGAGGGTCTTGCCCACCAGCGTCGAGCCGGTGAAGGACAGCTTGCGGACCTCCGGGCGCTCCAGCATGGCCGACACGATCCGGCCCGAGCTCGACGATGGCAGGACGTTGACGACTCCGGGCGGCAGGCCGACCCGGGCCATGATGTCGGCAACCGCGAGCGCCGTCAGCGGGGTGGCCGAGGCCGGCTTGAGGACCACCGTGCAGCCGGCGGCCAGGGCGGGCCCGATCTTGCGGGTGGCCATCGCCGCCGGGAAGTTCCAGGGTGTGACCAGGACGGACACCCCGATCGGCTGGTGGACGACGACCATCCGGTTCGTGCCCGACGGATTGACGCCCAGCCAGCCGCGGTTGCGAACCGCCTCCTCGGCGAACCAGCGGAAGAACTCGGCCGCGTAGCGCACTTCGTTGCGTGAGTCGACGAGGGCCTTGCCGTTCTCGAGGCTCATGATGTAGGCGAGGCGCTCGGCCTCCTCGAGCATCTTCGACCAGGCTGCCCGGAGGAGCTCGCCCCGGTCGCGCGGCGCCGTGGCCGACCAGGCGGGCAGGGCGGCGGCGGCCGCATCCACGGCGGCCAGCGCATCGACGATCCCGGCGTCGGCGACCTCAGTGATCGCGGTTTCGGTGGCCGGGTCGATGACGGGGAAGGTCGCTCCGGCCTGGGACGGCCGCCATTGCCCGTTGATGAACAGCCCGGTCGGCGGCAGGGCTACGCTCGTGCCGTCTGCCGCGACGACCGATTCGGGCTGCGCGGGGCCGCCCCTGGCCGCCGTCAACGTTCCACCTTGGGTCACCTGGCCATCCTCATTTCGCTGCGCCGATCGCGCCTTGCTCCGTTCATCCACCCATTGTAGGCGAGTCGTATAGACGAGTCGTTCCGTGCCGGCGGTTCTGGCCGACGGTTTGTGTCAGATTTCACTGACCCGAGGCTTATGGTCGCTCGACGCCGAGGTTCGTGCCCTCTGGCCGCTGCTGGGCTGGCGATTCGTGCTCACGAGACCACGATCTGCCAGTCCTCGAGCTGGGACTCGGCCCCGAGTGACCATAAGCTCGCCCGTGGTGAAATTCGGCACGATCGGGACCGTCAACCGCGCACACAAGGGCAGTGCCTCATGCGGCGCCATCAGCGACCGACGGCAGATCGAGGCCCAGGTGGTGGGCCAGGGCAGCACGAACCGACCGGCGGATCGCCGGGTCGGAGACGTGCTGTGCCTGGCCGGCCAGCTCGAATGCGGTGACCCTGGCCAGGTCAATTGTTCGCAACTGGTGGCACAGGATGACGGCGTCCTTGGTCTGGCCTGCCTGCCCGATCGGTATCGGCACCTCGCCGGGATACTTCGGGCCTCGCGCTGAGATCGGACAGACGGCAGCCATGCCCGACGAATGGAACGCTTCGTAGGAGACGACCAGCGCACGGCGCTGGCCGGCTTGCTCATGTCCCACCGACGGGTCGAAATCGACGAGCACGATCGCCCATCGAAGGGGCATCACTCGGTGGGCCAGCTCTCCCGGTCGGCGTAGACCGCGGCCAGCTCTCGCATCTCGGACCGGAACGCTGGATCCTCGCGGGCGCGCGTCCACTGAGCTTGTTCCACGTGCTCACTCGCCTCGCGATACAGCCGGTCGATCGCGACCTCGACGATCCGGTCCTGGCTCGTTCCGGGACCGCCTTGCTCCGCCAGATCTCGCACGTGGGCCACCGCCTCCAGGCTCAGGTTGTACGTCCGCTTGGTTCGAGTGCCCATGGGTCCAGTATTGACACGTCAATCCGGGACGTCAAGCCTTCTCGCGAATCTGCGCGACCTGAGCGCGGCCCGGGATGAGTTCGAGACTGACCGAGCCACAGTGGACATGTCATCACCTCAGGGTCACTGCCGCGGGGTATCTCCTCCGGATATACGAACCGGCGAACCGACCGTGCCGTCCACCCGGTTCGGCCGGCTACCGCCGATTTCCTCGACTGTGCGGAGGGGGGACACCTTCGCACCCCAGGCCACGTTGGTGCCGGTCCAGGGGAACGACCTGTCGCCCAGGTGACTGGCACGCTGTGTCGGCGCAGATAAACCGGGCCGCCGCGGCCCGACCATAATCGGATCAATCGAGGGCCAGGATCTGTCGTCGTGGCCCCGGATGAGGAGAGAACTCCGATGGATGTCCAGCCCAACGACGAGATCGTCGAGGAGCGAGCGGCGGACGAGGCCGATGTCGAGGGACACTCGGTGCTGTCGTCGATCGCGATGTCTGGCGCCTTCCGCGCTCCGGCGCCGCGTGACGACAAGGCTCGGAACAAAACGGACGAGAACCTGCCGCCTCTGACCAAGCCGTTCCCGTCGATGCGCGAGGATCGCCGCAAGTAGCCTCTTCCGGCTAGACCTGCACGGCCGCCGGACGGATCTCTGGCGCTGAACCAGCGAGGGCGTCGTCGAGCCAGGTCAGGAACGGCTTGGCTTCGAGTCGGGTGAAGATCTCCCGGGCCTCGGCAGCTCGCTCGCGCAGCTGGGCGTCGCCGGGACCGAGCGCCTTGACGAGCATGAGGGTGACAACCGCCTGCCGCCAGGGCAGGCCAAGTCGTGTGTACTCGGTGATCACGGAACCTCCCTCGCGCAGCGCCTCACCCGGATTTCCTTCGAGGGCCATCACGCCGACGCGCAGCGATCGCAGATTGAGGGCCCAGTACGGCCCCCGGCCCATCCCAGTCTCGAGCCCCTCAATCGCGGTGCGGGCCCGGGGAATGTCCGATGCGAAGATGGCCGCCAAGCCTGCTTCGAAATAGGCCGCCGGCGCGTTCAGCGGGTCGGACGGCGCGAAGGCCATCCAGCCGTCGGCGGCGGCGACGAAGTTGGCCAAGGCGTAATCGACCTGGGCCTGGAGGTCGAAGACCGCCGCGTTGGCAGCAGATTCGCCGATGCTCCGGGCCCAGGCACTGAGCTCGGCCAGCTCGGTGGTCATGTCGTCGCCGCGCCACGCCTTGAATATGAACGTCCCCCACCGGAGATACATCTCGGTCAGAGGGACCACGTTCTCGGCCCGGAACGCCTGGACCTCGGCCAGCGCCCGGTCCCACTCGCCGACTTCCATCGCCACGGAGGCAAGGTTGACGAGGATCGTCCGAATAAAGCCTCCCAGCCCAAATCGCCGGGCGATCTCGTAGCCCTCCAGAGCTGCCTCGTACGAGGACTTCGGGTCACCGGCCACAACTCCGAGGTTCAGCCGTCCGCGCAACGCCGTCGACACGAGGCCCCGCTCGTCCGCCAGGTCGACAGCGGCCCGGATCGCGCCGCGCCCCTCGTACGCCCGCCCAAGATGGCACAGGGCAGAGCCCCGAGTGATCAGCAGCTCGCACACGGTCTGGACCAGGTCCAGCCGCTCGCCCGCCTCGAGGGCTCGATCAGCTACGGCGATCGCGCGCGGGTTTTGATCCAGGAAGAAGTACGCCCGGGAGAGCTGGGCCAGCAGGGCCACCTCGCCGGGACCGGCCGGCGCACGATCGTCTCCCAGCAGCTCCGTGACGACCGGTTCGAGCATCGCCAGCCCGGCCTCATGGCGCAGCGTGGCGACGAGTAGACCGCCGTGCATCGCGGTCGCGCCGGCGATCGCGTCAGCGTTGCCGAGGGTCCGGCGAAGCGCGACCGCCCGACTGAGTCGGTCCTCGGCGATGTCGACCTGGCCGGTCAGGTAGGCAGTAGAGCCGGCTCGCTCGAGGAGCTCGGCGATCTCGATCTGGTCGGTCGTGACCCCCCGGGCCTGGTCCAGGAAGACGATCCCCTGGGCGAGCGAACCGAGGTTGATCGCGCGGTCGGCTGCGGCCTTTAAGGTGACTCGAGCCTGGGCCGCGAGTGCATCGGCCTCGGGCCCGGCGGCCGCGTTGGCCTGGGCAGCCAGGTAGTGGCCGGCCAGGGCACCGGCCAGCTCGTCCGAGCCGAGCGCCTCGAAGAACCGGGCCGCGGCAAGATGGCGAGTCTTCCGATCCCGCTTGGCCAGGGTGTTGTAGGCGACTTCGCGGATCAGGGCCTGGACGAACGCGTACTGGCCGCGTTCGGGCGAACGTGGGTCGGCCTGGAGCGTCAGCAGCTCGCGCCGGACGAGGGCCCGCAGGCGTGGTTCCAGGCTCGCCTCGTTACTGCCCGAGACCGCCGCCAGGCCGGCCAGGGTGAAGCTCTGGCCAAGGACCGCGGCGTCCGAGACGAGGGCCCGATCCTCCGGCGGGAGGCCGTCGAGGCGCGACGCGATCAGGGCGGTCAGCGTTTCCGGAACCGCCAGGCTGGCCAGGTCGCCGATCGGCACATAGCGATCGCCCTTGAGCTCGAGGCGGCCCTCGGCCAGCAGCATCCGGACCGTCTCGACGGCATACAGGGGAATGCCGTCGGCCCGGGCAATGACCGCGTTGGCCGCGGTCGCGGGCAAGCCGGGGACCAGGCCGGCCAGCAGCTCGCGCATCGCGGCCGGCGAGAGCGGCTCGAGGTAAAGCGAGGTGAAGTTGCGCTTGCCCGCGCCCCAGTCCGGCCGACGGTCGAGCAGCTCGGGCCGCGAGAGCGTGACCACATAGATCGGGAAGGTCCGGCTCCATTCGAGCAGGTGGTCCACAAAATCGATCAGGCCGGTATCAGCAAAGTGGAAGTCCTCGAAGATCAGGACAACCGGGGCCGACGCCGTCATCCGCTCGAAGAAGGTCCGCCAGGCCGCGAAGAGCTGCTCCGCGCCGGTTGTCGACGGCTCGATCCCGAGCAAGGCCAGGAGGGCCGGCTCGATCCAGCGCCGCTCGTCCACGTCGGGCACGTGGGTGACCAGTGTTTCGGCGACCTTGGCCCGGGTCGTCGGGGCGTCGTCCGTCTCGAGCAGGTGACAGCGCTCGCGAACCATCTCGCCCAGGGCCCAGAAGCTGATCCCCTCGCCGTAGGCCGGCGAGCGCCCGTCGTGGAACCACACCGGATCGACCAGGCCGTCGAGGTATTTGGAGAGCTCCCAGGCGAGCCGGCTCTTGCCGATGCCGGCCGGACCAATCACCGACACCAGGCGGGCCCGCTGGTCGCGGGTCGTGGCGTGGAACAGGTCCTTGAGCTGGCGCAGCTCGTCATCTCGACCGACGAACGGGGCCTCGAGCGTCTCGGCCCGGTTTCGACCGCCGACCTCGGCCACGACCCGGACGGCGCGCCAGGCGTCGACCGGAGCCGCCTTGCCCTTGAGCGCCTGCTCGCCCACGCGCTCGAACGCAATCGCTCGACTGGCCGCCCGCTGGGTCGCCTCGCCAACCAGGACCGTCCCGGGGGTGGCCACCGATTGGAGGCGCGAGGCCGTATTGACGAGGTCCCCGGCAACCATGCCCTGGTTCGTCGCTCCGATCGTGACCGCCGCCTCGCCGGTCAGGACGCCGGCCCGGGCCGCAATCGCCGGGCCCAGCGAGTGAACGGCGTCGGCCAGCTCCAGGGCGGCTCGGACCGCGCGCTCCGCGTCATCCTCGTGGGCGGTCGGGGCTCCCCAGACCGCCATCACCGCGTCGCCGATGAACTTCTCGACCGTGCCACCGTAGCGGCCGACGACCTCCTGGGCGAGGTCGAAGTAGCGGCTCAGGAGCTCGCGGGTGTCCTCGGCATCCTTGCCTTCGGCCAGGGTCGTGAACCCGACGAGGTCGGCGAACAGGATCGAGACGAGACGACGCTCGGCCGTCGGGGCCTCGTTGGGCGTCGCGAGGCTCTGCCCGGCGCCATCGGCAACGCTCGCCGTCGAGGCCGAAGTCCCCGCGAGCGGCGCGGCACACTCGCCGCAGAACTTGGCCGTGGGCGCATTCTGCGTGCCGCAGACCGGACAGCCAGTCGCGAGGCGGGCCGCGCACTCGCTGCAGAACTTGCGCCCGGCATCATTGGTCGTTCCGCAATTGGCGCAGATCATCGAGGCGGCACGCTCACTACCGGAGGGTAGCGCACCGTTGCGCCATCCGGCGTCCTGCAACGTGACTGCACGGTTCGAGGTGGTAGTCGAGAGGCCTCTGGGGGGGCCGGACGGGCAGATTCGATGTCTGTCGCCGGGTATCCGGCGCCGCCTTGGGAGACCAACCAATGACTATCCAGGATGAACAGCGGGTCGTCAGCACCCAGAGTCAGGACCCGGCCCTCGCCGGGCAGCCCGTCGTGAGCTCGACGGTTCAGACCCGCCGGACGACAGCCACGCCGAGTGGCTCGGAGCTCGCCCGCCGGATCGTGTACCTCATCTTCGGCTTGATCCAGCTCGTGATCGTGCTCCGGATCGTGCTCCTGCTGGTCGATGCCCGGACGGGCAACGACATCGTGCAGGCCATCCTGAACATCAGCCAGGTCTTTGTCGGGCCGTTCGAAGGCATCCTCAAGACCGACGCCCTGCACTCCGGCGGTTCGGAGTTGGACGTTGCCGCGGTCGTCGCCCTGATCGGCTGGACGATCATCGAGGCGATCGTCCTGTGGATCCTGAATATCTTCCGCCGCGAGCCGCTGAGCGCCTGACCTCCGAGGCCCAGCGGCCCTCAAACCAGCCCACGACTCGGCTTCGTCCGGGTCGTGGGTTTTTCTTGTGCGCCGGTCATGGGTCTTTCGTTCGATGCCGCGGCGCACCAAAAACCGGGAGGGCAGCCCCGCAGGGCGAGTCCACCGGCCTAGAGTCGAATCGACTGGTCCGTCGACTCCCTAGGTCGCTGCCACCGGTCGTGGGTTCGACGAGGAGGCTCTCCTGTGTGGCACACCCGTGCGACTGCTCGGCCGGCGTTCGCGGCCATCGGCCTGTTCGCTGCCCTCCTCCTGGCGGCCTCGCCGGTCCTCGCCGCCAACCAGACCCAGTCGACGACGTTGACCTACACAGGTTCAACGAACCCGTCGGCGACCTACAACCTGACCGGCACCTGCGACGGCTGCATCCCCGACGGCCTGGCCCAGTTCTTCACTGGCGACCCGGGCAGCTTCGCCTTTGGCGCCACGGCGACGACGGCGGTCACCCACCTGGACTGGACAAACACGGCCAATGTCGACGTCAACTACGACGACAGCTTCCTGCGCCAGGGCCAAACCCTCGGCCTGTCTGATGTCCTGACCGCCGGGGTTGGCCACATCCATGCCACCGGCAACATCGGGGGCAACTACGGCCTATACAACGACCCGAGCGGCGGGACGAACTTCACTCCGTACGGCGGCCAGCAGGGCATCTCGAAGGCCGCCACCTGGGACTTCAACTGCACGATTCCGCTGCCGGGCGAGAGCCCGCGGTCGTGCTCATCGGGCGCCCAATCGTTCGACATCGCCAGCTTCACGATCTTCGTCGTGCCGTTCTTCGACCCGATCTCGATCAACGTCGACTTCAGCGCGCAGGTCAGCCTCAACCTGACGATCAGCAGCAGCGGCATCCCGACGCTGCGCCAGATCGCGGTGACCGGTGGGGGAGCCCCGCAGACGGCGCCGCTCACCTGGCTCGGCTCGTCGCCCTCGACCGTCTCGGACTCGGCCCACCTGTCGTGCACGGACCCGGCCGGCAACCCGGTGACCTACGGCTTCACCAACAACCAGGTGTCGCCCACCGATTCCCTGTCGAACACCTCGGCCCTCGTCGCCAAGGTCGTCGGCAGCCCGGCAGTTGGACCCGACTTCGACATCTTCTCGCTGGGGACCTTCGCCTCGCAGACGAACCCGCCGGCCGATGTGTCGTTCGCCATGAACGCCCCGGATGAGACCGTGACCCTGGGCACCCTGGCGGCCAACAACATCCCGCCCGTGGTCGATGCGGGGCCCTCGCCCTACTCCGGCCTGGAGGGGCTGCCGATCCAGTTCGACGGCTCTGGCAGCAGCTCCGTCTGCGGCTTCCCGGCCTTGCACTGGGACTTCTCGGACGGCGGTTCCGCCAACGGACCGAAGCCGACCCACGTGTTTGCCGAAGAGGGGGCCTACACGGGAACCCTGACGGCCACGGATTCGAGCGGGCTATCGAGCTCCACGACGTTCAGCGTCAACATCGCCGATGCCCCGCTGACCTCCGCGTGCGGGATGCCGAGCTTCACGCTCCAGTCGTTCAGCGGCCCGACGGCCACGTTCCACGATGCGGCCACGACCGGCCTCCTGAGCGATTTCACGGCCTCGATCGACTGGGGTGACGGCTCGTCCTCGACCGGCGCGATTAGCGGCGGCCCGGGCACGGCGCCGTACACGGTCAGGGGCAGCCACACCTACAGCTCGACCGGCTTCTTCGACGTCAAGACCTCGGTCCATGATGACGGCGGCAGCTCGACCCTCGCGACCTGCTCAAACGTCCTGGTCTTCGCGTTCGCGCCGGGTGGCGGGGCGTTCACGATCGGCGACCAGGAGAACGTGACCGGCGCCACCGTCAACTTCTGGGGTGCCCAGTGGTCGAAGGACAATCCAACCTCGATTGGCTCCAGCGCCGCGAGCTTCAAGGGGTTCGCCCCGGTGCCCACGACGCCTAGCTGCACGGCCGGTGCAACCTGGAGCGCCGGTCCCGGCAACAGCGCCTCGCCGCCGGCGGGACCGCTGCCGGCTTTCATGGGCGTCATCGTGACGAGCAGCTACGGCAAGTCCGGCTCGACGATCGCGGGCGACATCGCCCACATCATCATCGTGAAGACCGGACCCGGTTACGGCCCGAACCCCGGCCATGGCGGCACGGGCAAGGTGATCGCCCAGCTCTGCTGAGCAGCGACCGTACCCGCCCTCAGCCTGCGCGGCTCGACTTGTTTCCTAGCGCGGCCACAACCGAGAGAGGTGGAAGCCTGCGATCGGATAGTGGGCCCTGGCCTGGTAGTTGAGCTCGATGTCCAAGCCAGCCTTGGTAACCATCGGAAACAGCCCGTCCTGTCGGCCATCCTGGATGAACTGGCGCCAGCGACGGGCGGTTGATCCGACCTGATCGGCCCGACCCAGGTCCTCGATCCGCTTTCCGAGGAGCTCCGCCGGCGAGTAGCCCAGTTTCTGGGGCCGATCGACAAGGGAGCGCCCGCGGGGTCGCTTTCGAGCATTTGACTCGGCCCGTCAGGTCGCGTCACAAGGGTGTCATGTCCGACCCGCACGATCGGCCCTACCGCCCAGCCTGGGTCGGACATACCCGCAGGAGACTATCCATGCGTCGATTCCCTCAAGTCGCGGCGTTCGCCTCACTCGCTGCCACGCTCGCGCTGGCGCTCTCGACCACGGTTGTGGCGGCCCACGATGGGTCGCCCATTACCGGTCATGTCTACGTCAATGACAACACGGCCGGGGTCAACCGGGTCTCCGGTCTCGACCGCCACGCGGATGGCAGCCTGACCCGCATCCCGGGCAGTCCGTTCCGAACGGGCGGCGCCGGCAGCGGTGCGCCCGTGGCCACCCAGGGCGCGCTGCAGTTCTCGGCGGACCATCGCTATGTCCTGGCCGTCGATCCCGGCAGCAATCAGGTCTCGGTCCTCTGGATCGAGCCCAATGGGGCATTGAAGGCAGTCGACATCGAGTGGTCACACGGGACGACCCCGGGCAGCATCGGGGTCGACGGAACGCTGGTCTATGTCGTCAATACCGGCACCGGCGGCAAGAACTACACCGGGTTCCGGCTGCACGCCAATGGCCAGCTCGACCACCTCGCGGGCTCAACGATCGCCTTGCCCGACGTGGCCTATCCCGGTGAAATCCTGTTCAGCTCCGACGGCCGCCACGCCGCCGGCATTCGAACCGGCGGCACGCCCACGGCGCCCCTCCAGGGACCGTCCTTGATCGACAGCTTCATCGTCCAGGCGAACGGCCACCTTGCCGCGGCACCGGGCTCACCCTTTACCTCGCAGCAGGTCGGCCCGATCGGGGCGGCCTTTCGGCCAGGTCATCCGCGCCAGCTGTTCGTGACCAACGCCCACGGCGGTCCGGGCATGGGCAGCGTGTCGGCCTACCACGTGGCCGGCAATGGGGACCTTGCCCCGATTGCTGGCTCGCCGGCGGCCAACGGGCAGACGGCGACCTGCTGGATCGATATCAGTCGGGACGGCAAATACGCGTACGTCGTCAACACGGCCACGCCCTCGCTCTCGAGCTACAGCATCGCTCAGAACGGCAGCCTGACCTTGCTCGGCAGCGTCCCGTTCAAGGCCGCCAAGGCCCCCTTTGATGCGCGCCTCGATCCAACCGACTCGTACCTGTATGTCGTGGATCCTGGGGCCAAGGTGATCCATGCCTTCTCCGTCACCCACGGCAGCCTGAGCGAGCTCCCCGGCTCGCCGTTCCCGGTCTCGGGTGACGCTCCGGAGGGGATCATCACCGACTGACCCCCGAAAAGATCGCGACCTAGAAAGCCCGGTCGCCGGCTCAACGCTGAGTCGTCGACCGGGCTTCCGCCCGCGGAAGGCAACGAAACCCAGGGGGCCTCATTCCATGTCGTTGCGGGGCTGAGTGGGACCCGCCAGCGAGGGGGGCTCAATGGCGGGTCCCATGCAACGGTCGGGCTCGGACCGTTGCCGCGACGCCGCCAGCGGGAACGATGGGCTTACAAGGCCATGTCGGGCGAAGCAGGGCGTCAAGTCAGCCGGCTTTGTGCCACATTCGCTCGATGATCTCGGCTGCGTCCTCGGCGGCGTCGATCGTCTCCTCGAGCTCGCGATACACGTCGCGCCACTTGATCACGTCGAGCGGATCGCGGCCGCCCCGAAACAGCTGTCCGATCGCCGCGCGCGACAGGCCGTCGGCCCGGTTCTCGAGCTCGTGAACCTGCTGGAGGAAGGCGCTGATGCCGTCGAAATCGCCGAGCTTCTTGATGGCTCCGACGAGTTGGACGGCCTGCTCGGCGAGGATGTCGGTCAGCCCGCGGCATTCGTCGGTCATCGCGTCGATGCCATAGATGACGAACGTCTCGGCGACCCGCTGAATCCCGTCGACCACGTCATCCAAGCGGGAGCCGAGCTCGTGGATGTCCTCCCGGTCGAAGGGGGTGACGAAGGCCTTTTCGAGACGCCGTTGGATCTCGACATCGATCTCGTCGCCGCGGTGCTCGAGTGTCTGGATCTCAGCGACTCGTTCCTCGAGCCGGTCGAAGTCCGCCACGAGCGACTGAAGCTTTCGTGCGGCCTCGCGCAGATTCTCGCCATCCTCCACGAACAGCTCGTAGAAGCGTTCTTCGGTCGGGATCAGCCGGAGCTTCATGTCAGCCTCCTGTCTATCACGATAAGAACACCTGGGTCAGGAACCAGGCCGCGCCGCCCATCAATGCCGTCGCGGGGATCGTGACCAGCCAGGCAAACAGGATGTTGCGAGCGATGGCCCAGCGCACCCGGCGTGGGCCTCGGCTTGTGCCGACCCCCATGATCGCGCTCGAGATCACATGGGTGGTCGAGACCGGCATGCCCAAGGCAGCCGAGCCGAGGAGGACCGTGGCCGCGGCAGTTTCGGCGGCGAAGCCATGGACGGGCTCGAGCACCACCACCTTCTGGCCCATCGTCCGCATGATCCGCCAGCCGCCGATGGCCGTCCCGAGCGAAATCGCGCTCGCCGAAAGGACGATCACCTGCCAGGGCACGACGGGCGCGGACAGGACCCCGGCGGACACCAGGGCCAGGGTGATGACCCCCATCGTCTTCTGGGCATCGTTCGAGCCGTGGGCAAAGGCCATGTAGCCGGCGGAGAAGATCTGCGCCTTCCGGAAGCCGGCGCTGGCCGGTCTTCGCTCGGCGTGCCTGAATATCCAGTACAGACCGATCACCAGGCCGAAGGCGATCGCGAAGCCCAGGATGGGCGAGGTCACCATCGGCACCAGGACCTTGCTGAGGATTCCGTTGATCTTCAGCGCTCCCGTACCCGCCCCGGCAATCGTTGCGCCGATGAGACCGCCGATCAGGGCATGGCTGCTCGAGCTCGGGATTCCATAGGCCCAGGTGATCAGGTTCCAGGCGATCGCCCCGATGAGGGCGGCCGCGACGATCGCCTGGGTGGTTGTCTTGTCGTCGACGAGTCCGGCGCCAATCGTCGTGGCCACCGCGGTCCCGGCGAAGGCTCCGATGAAGTTGAACGCTGCGGCCATCGCCAGGGCGTGGACCGGGCGGAGAGCCCTGGTCGCCACCGACGTCGCGATCGCGTTGGCCGTGTCGTGAAACCCGTTGATATAGTCGAAGACGACGGCCAGGACGATGACGATCGCGAGCGAGATCGTGAAGCCCGCCGGCAGCATGACACTCCAGGTTGCGGGCACCGGGCGACTGTTGCGCCGCCGTTCCAGGAAGCCCGCCCAATCCTAGTCGGCTTCGCTACTTGCCCGCCGGGCTGGATGAGCGCAGACTGCCAGACCCTCCTCGGCGGGCAAGAACTCGGCCCGAGCCAGGGGAACTCGGGCGATATCAGCACTGGGGCTCCGATGCCCTCTCAGGACTCCGTCTCCTCCGGACCGGCCAATCGAGCCGATCCGCTCGTTATCTATGCCGCCAATCGCGATGCCCTGGCGAGCCGGCTGAGCCGGGAGACGAAGATTCGCCCCGAGAGCATCGAGTACTTCCTCAAGGCCTGGGAGTCAGAAGCGGGCCAGCGTGGCCTCGACCGGCTGACCCGGGCATGGTGGGAGCCCGCCTGGGAGTGGATCGTCAACCACGGCTGGGTGGCGAGCCGGAACTCGAGCGCAGGGTAGGCCGACCGGCAGAGGCGACTCCGCGACTGGAGCTCCCATTGCCGAGGACCCTGCGCGCAATCGGCGCGATCAGGGCGACGGACCCCGTCTGGGCAGCCATGATCAGGAGCAGGAGCAGGCCTGGCAGCCCTAGCAGGAATCCAGGCACCGTCCAGGCAAAGGCCCCGAAACCGGTGGCGAACGCGGTCGACCCGAACGAGATCGTCGCATCGTTCTGAAGAGGCGGCAGCTGGATCGCCGGCGGCTTGCCCGTGGCGCTGCCGCCGCCCGTCGAGCCGGATCCGGCCGGAGTTGGAGGGACCGGGCCCCCCGCGAGCCCAGAGGGAGTTGGCGCGGCCGGCGAGGGCGTTGCCAGTGACGGCTTGGGCGTCGGTGTTGGCGTCGAGGCTGGCTTTGGCGGCGGGGTTGGCTTGGGCTTGGGCGTCGGCTTCGGGGTCGGTTTGGGAGTCGACGTGGGTCCGGAGCCCGAGACCGACATGGGGATCGCGGGGCTGGAGGTCCACTGATCCCCCTTACAGTCGTTGTCCTGGGGTGCGAAGGCGCTCCAGTCCGCGCGGCCCGCGGTCTTGCCCGTCACGGTGACTCGCAGGTAGAGGTGATCTGAAGGGCTCCTCAGGCCAGGGTTGTTCTTGCCGGCCTGCGCCACCAGGAACCCCTTGTAATAGCCCACAGTCCAGGCAGCGCCGCGACTGTCCGAATAGCTACTTGCGCTTTCTGAATAGGCCGGCGGGATGCCGATCACGATGCAACCGAAGGTGTCGCCTTGTTTGCCCGGCACCGTCAAGGTGACCTGGGTGGGCGTGCCAAGGGGCACGCTCGAACGATTGGCCGTCACGGCCCAGGTCGAGCTTGCCGCCAGAGCGCTCGTGGCGAGCACGGCGAGGAGGACCAGGCTGATCGCCACGCCGAACGCCCATGCGCGGACCCGGCCCACGTCAGGCGACCTGGGTCTCGGCGCGGCCCGGCGTCCAGAGCTCGGGTGGCGGGCTCGCTGCGCTGCGGTCCTGGCCGGGCAGGGGCGGATCGGCCGCGCTGCGCAGACCGTTCACGAAGGCCAGGACGAGGCGCTCGTCGAGCTGGCTGCCGGCAGCCTCTTCGAGCCGCCGGATCGCTTCATCGACCGACAGCGCCTTGCGATACGGCCGAGTCGTGGTCATCGCGCTGAACGCATCGGCAACGGCGAGGATCCGGGCGACGAACGGGATCTCCTCGCCGGCGAGGCGGGTCAGGTAGCCTGCGCCGTCCCAGCGCTCATGATGGTGGCGGATGCCCGCCCGGATCAGCTCGATGTCGGGCAGGTCCCGGACGATCTGGTCGCCCAGGGCGACGTGCTGCTTGACGATCTCGTACTCCTCGGTCGTCAGCTTGCCGGGCTTGCGCAGGAGCCCGGCAGGGATCCCGATCTTGCCGACGTCGTGGAGGCGACCCGCCCGGCGGAGGGCATGGCGGACGGTGTCCTCGAGGCCGAGCTGGGCGGCGATGAAGTCGGCGTAGCGGGCGACGTCCTCGGAGTGGCGGGCCGTGTAGTGGTCCTTGGTGTCGACCGCGATCACCAGGCCCTCGAGGATGTCGAACCGGATCGCCTCATCGGCGGGCAGGCCGGCGTCGGCCGTCCGGAGCGTGTCGCCGCCGCTCGCCTTAGCTTCGTCGAGGGTCCGCGAGACGGTCGCCAGGAGAGCTGTCACGCCCTCCCCGTTGGCCGGGAACGTGGCGATCCCGACGCTGACCGTGAGCGGCAGGCGCTCCGACGTTTCGAAGCGGAGGCTGACGTCGACGAGGGCGTCGCGGATCGTGCGCATGCTCGTCTCCAGGCCGGCGATCCCCCCGCTCGGCACGGTCACCAGGAACTCGTCGGGGCCGTAGCGGCCGACGTCGGCTTCACCGGGGACGTGGACGTCGAGCAGCTCGGCCAGCGTTCGCAAGGCGGTGTCGCCGGCGGCGTGCCCGTACGTGTCGTTCAGCAAGCTGAAGTTGTCGATGTCGAGGAGCGCAACGCCGACGGTGCCCTGGGCAGGATCGGCCCGGGCGAGCTCGATCCGTCGGGCGAGACCCTCGACGAGCGCACCGTGGTTGAGCGTGCCGGTCAGGGGATCGCGGCGGGCCGCCTCGAGCAGGTCGCGGGTCTGGCGGGTCATCCGGGCCTGCGCGCCCCGGAAGATGAAGAACAACAGGACCGCGGCGGCCAGCGCCCCGCCAAAGATCGTCAGCAAGGAACGAATGCGCGCCGCATCGAGGAGGGTCAGAAGCGGGTCTGCGTCGCGCCAGACCACGGCCACGGCCCGGACGGTCCCGCCATCGATCAGCGGAAAGTATTCGCGCACGACGGTCGAGGTCGTCAGGCGGCTCAAAGGCGAGCTGTCGGTGGCCGGCAGGATCTTCGCCTGCACCGCCTGGCTGGTAACTGCCTTCGAGAAATCAGCCGTGCCGGGCTGGGCTGGCGCCGCTGTCGGCACGTTCGACGCCACCATGCTTCCGTCCGGCCTAAGGATCGCGACCTGGATGATGTCCCCATTGGTTGCCAGTGCGGTCAGACCAACCTGGAGGCGCTGGGCGCGGTCGGCGCTGAGCAAGCCAGGCGCGGCATCCCCGGGCAGCAGATTGAGGGCGACGAAGCTGCGGACCGCGGCCGCGTCGGAGCGGACCGCGTTGATCAGCAGCGTGTTGGATTCGTCCGTGGTCGTGAGGAGGACCTGGCCGGAAGCCGTGATTGCCGCGATCAGGAGGAACGCGCCCATCACGAGCATGAGCAGGATGGGACGGACTCGGACTTGCCCCTGGCCTGGTTCGACGTGCTCGGCTCGCGAGATCCGCATCAGCTGACCCTCTTCGGGAGGTCGTCACGAGCCTGCAATGAGAATGCGTCAGCGGTAACGCGCCGGACACCGGGCCTTGCACAGACTCGCGCGGATGGATCCCAAGGCAAAGCGGGACTGGTACCGGGGCCAACGGTCGGGCATCGTTCGGCGCTTGCGCCATGCCCGCATGTCGGAAGCGGACGCCGAGCAGTGGGTCGCGGCCTGGGAACAGGAAGCGAAGAACCGCGGCCTTGATCCGCTAACGACAGGTTGGTGGCGTCTCGCTTGGGAGTGGATCGCCGAGCAGCGTGGCCTTCGCTGAGCGTTCGAATCCTCCCGCTACTTACCGGCCAACAGCAGCCGTCCGCGATCGACGCGCCAAAGGTGCTCATTGCGCGAGCCTAGGGAGCCATCTCCACGACGACGAGCCGCCTCAAAGTCCTACCCGTTAGTCATCCCTCGGGGGGCACGACGGTCCCGGAAGCCACGGCGCGTCATTGGATCTACAGAGCGTCGCCGCCGTTGCCGTTGACCATCAGGGGGAGGCCGTGTCGCTAACGGTCTCCCGTCCGGAGCACCCGATCTAGCGCACTCGACCATGGCCGGGCCGCCACGGCGGGCGTCCCTGAGCGTTTCGCCTCAGCAGCGAGCCATGTCCCATACAACCGGCTGACCCGAGCCCGGCCAACCTGGGGAGGTTCACCCGGTTCCCGCTCGGCAAAGTTCCGGACGAGTTGGCTCTCGTCGAGCTCGCTCAGGAAGACCGACTTGATGCGGCCCCGGGCCGTGATGCCCCCGAAGCTCGCCTGCGCGGCGAGCGTGGGCAGCAGGTAGTCGCCTTCGATCACGACGGACGTGCGCGTCTCGAGATGGTTCGCGATCACGGCCTCGATCGCGGGACCGATGGCCTCAGCGACGGAGATCTGTAGCTTCATGATCGCCTCGGCCGACAACTCGGCAGCCTCCGGGTGCGTCCGCCAGTAATGGAGCGCGGGTTGCTCGTCTGGGCTAGTCATTACGAGGAGCGCTTCGACGATGTCGTCGATCTCGACCAGCGGGATCCGAAGCTGGGCCGCCAGCTCGTAGGCAACCTTGGTCTTGCCGGTCCCGGCGGCACCCCCGATCAGCCAGATCAACGGCCGCTGCGTCTCCATCCGTGGATTGTGCCGCTGGGCGGGCGTCCTGCGTTGGCGGCTACAGGGCGTCGCCGCCGTTGCCGCTGACCATCAGGGTGGCTGTGTCCGAATCACCGGAGTAGGTCGACGTGACGATATGCGGACCGCCCTTCGAGGCGGTGCAGGTTGAACCGGTGCAGGTTCCGCCCCGGGTGATCGTCAGGACGGCGCTCGCGGAGACATTGCCGATCTCGTTTCCGGCGGCGTCGTAGGCGATCGTCGTGAAGACCTGGGACCCGCCTTTCGAGATCGTGGCCGAGCCGGGCGAGAGGATCACGTGATCGAACGCCCCGGCCACGACGGTGAAGCTCAGCGTTGCGCTCACCGAGCCGGCCTGGATCTTGAGGGTGATCGGACCGGCCCGAGCACCGACGAGCTCAGCCGTTGCGACGCCGCTCGAGTTGGTGACCTTGTTGCCGAGGCCGGTGACGGTGCCCGTCCCAGCCTCGTGGCTGAAGGTGACCGTCTCGCCGGCCACTGGACGGTTGAACTCGTCTTTCACCGTGGCCGATAGCGTTCGAGCCGACGCGCCGGCGGACAGGTCCGCGAAGGTGCCCGCCAAATGGATCGTGCCAACAGGGTTAGGCGTTGGAGCCGGGGTCGGAGCTGGGGTCGGGCGGTGGGTAGGAGCCGGCGTGGGCACGGGCGTCTGCCCAGGCGTCGGGTTGGGCGGGACGGGGCCGGGCCCGACCGGCGCTGGAGTGGCTCCAGGTGGGACCGGGGTCCCTCCAGGCTCCAACGAGGCCGGCGGTGAGTCGCTCGGGCCGAGCGATGGCTCCAGGCTGGCCGGGTCCGTCGGGCTTGGTCCCCGGCTGGGCGTATTCGGCGAGGCGGACGTCACAGCGCCGACTCCCGGCCCGCTGGCACCCCGAGACGAGTGCTCGCCGGAAGGGAACGATAGATGCGGCTGGAGGATGCCCAAGGCAATCGCCACGATCCCCCCAACGATGAGCAGGTGTTCCAGGCGCGGTCGGATGGAGCGGGAGGGCCGGCGCGCTGCTGACGTGCCTAGCGGCGCAGGTTCGTTTGCCAAATTCATGAGCCTGTGAGCGTGGGTCCTCCGAATAAAGGTCGGGCTGATGCTAGCACTCGCCAATTCGTCGCCGAATGGGCGAGATCGTCATAGGACCCGGTGCCCGCTGGCACCGTTACTTTTGCAATTCGCCCGGTTCAAGCACGAGGCAAACGTCGCGGGGGTATTGAAGTACCAGGACCCCAGCGGGGCCAAATTCTTCCCGGCCGAACTCTAGGCCGTAGCAAGCGTCCCGACGCCGGTCATGGCCGGGGCGGGAGACCAGGCTAGCTGTGGCACCTTCGGGATGATCGCTCTCGTGGGCAGGGTTGGGGGGAAGGCCTACGGCGTCTGAGAGCTATTTGATCCTAGGCTTGTGACAGTTGAGCCGCCCTGGCTGAAATGGCAGCAAATGGCAGGAAATGGCAGCCTCCGAGGCTAGCCTAATTTCGGATGTCGACTTCGGGGTCCTTCGCTGGGATGGCTCGTGACCTAGGCACCTTGGGCCATATTGCCCGGCATACCTGTTCCACTACTTGCACGTCGCCGACGTCTTCGCGGTCCACATCGAGGAGCTTGGACGTCTTAGGTTTGGTTTCGTGCTGGACGCCCTTATTCATCCCTAGGCACGGCGCGACCGGCACACCACGCGTCAGCGATCGCCCTATGGCGCGCAACTCTGTCCCGGTGGGTCACCCGGCTCGCGTCGCTCAATGCTGGCTCGCGGGCCCAGCTGGCCGCCAGCTGGGGCCGGCTGGGGCCAGCTGGCAGATGCAGCTGCCTCGACTGAGCCCTCTCAGGCGTTGTAGCGTATCGCTACACCGCTATGCGCAGTCGCGCGCTGAGGCGAAGCGAGCGGTGCGAGGCGACCCGGATGCGCCCCCAGCAGGGTCATTAAAGGGGACTGGCCCCTGCCATTCATGGGAACAGGCGTTCGGTACGACCGCGGCGGTGGCCTGTGCTTCGTCGATCGCGGTGCCGACGGCTCAATGAACGGCGGCTTTCTTGCCGATCGTGATCGTGATCCGACTGGGCGAGGGCTTCAAGTAGCTGTTCAACGCCGCTCGGTGAAAGGCGAGCAGATCTGCGTCGGGCTCAGGAGCACGGCGAGCCAGGACGGCGTCGCTGACGGCCTTGTCGGGCACCACAGCCGCGATGCGCTTGATCAGGTCGACGAGGAGCGGATCGAGGGCCAGAGCGAGCTCCCATGCGTCGTCGTCGTCCCAACCCGCTCCTTCGAAGAACAAGAAGCTCTTGCCGCGATCTCGCGCCTGGGCAGCCGGGAGGAGCGCGAGAATGGCGGGGCGATCCTGGGGCAGGAGAGCCAGGAGGTCAGCGGGCTCGGGTGGTTCCATTCGAGGGGAGCCGACCTGGCTCATTGCCAAGCCCCATACACGACCGAGCGCGTGGCCTTGCCGAGGTTGCACACCGCACAGGCAGTCAGGAGGTTGCCCTCGACCGAGAGACCCCCAGCGACGACTGGAACGACATGATCGATGTGCAGCACGACGCCTGGCTCATTGGCGGTACGCCCGCAATAGCGGCACCGGAAGGAATCACGCTGGAGGATGCTGAAGCGGAGCTGAGCCGGGATTGGATCACGAGTTCGTGCGCTCGACCGGCGAGGGCGTGGCCGTTCGGCCTCAACGCGTGCTGCGGCGGGTGCTGCCACGGATCCGGGGGATATCTGATGCTCGAAGTTCGGGAGTGTCCGAGCGCGTCCCTGGACGTACGAGCTTCCGCTCGCGGGGCCCGTCCTTTGAACTGACCGGCGACTGAGCGCGAGCGCCCCCATCGCCAAGAGGCCGAGCCACGCCAGCTCGATCGGGCCGGTAGCTTCGTCGGTCCAGCCAAAGAGGTGTTGGAGTTGCGCGATCGGCCACAGGAGGACGCCGACCACGATCAGCAGGCTTAGCAGGTCTTTCACGCTTGGCGCTCGAATCACTCGAGCTCGGTATCCCTCCGTTCGATCCAGGCGAGGAGCACCGGCCGCCAGCGGCGACCGTCGAGCGTCTTCATCCGGTGCGCCCACGGACAGAGCAGGACCAGGTTGTCGGCCGTGCTCGCGCTCCGCTTGCCGAGGGCTCCTGAAGCTCGAACGTGGTCGAGCTCGAGCTGGCCGAAGCAGTCGTGGGGGATCGCCAACTGGGTGAAGACACACGTTCGGTCCCGGGCCCGGACATGGGCTCGAACCCCGGGTGGCACCGGGTCAGGAACGCGTTGGCCAGCCCTGACAGGGCGCGGATACCGGCGGATCATCGAGTTGAGGCCGGACGAAGGTCAGGCTGCGGCAGATGTTGCAGGTCGGACGACCGGCTCGCCGATGACGCCCTGGGCCGGGCCCTGGTCCCACTCGAACAACCGGCGGGCATCGAGGAACGCCGCCACGGTTCGCCGGTCGACCACGACCGGGTGGAGTCGGGCACCCTCGGGTCGGATGTGGAGGACCCCGAAGCGGGTAGCGGCTGGGAGCGGGTATTGGATCGGATCGCCAGGCTTGCCGATGAACTCGGCCCGGGCCAAGCCAGCGAGCTGGAGGGCGGTCTCGGGGTAGACGCCTGAGCCCGTCTTGTAGTCGATCAGCCAGATCTCGCCATCGATCTCGACGAAGGCGTCGGCGGTTCCGCCGTATTCGTGGCGGACCGAGCAGACCATCGGCTCGAGCTCGATAAAGGACGGGCGGAAGGCGTCGAGGAAGTCCCGTCTGTAGGCCGCGACGAAGGGCGAGATGTCGGGCTCGACCGCGACCGACTCGCCCCGACCGATCGCCTCGGCGACGGCATGGACCCGACTGCCGAGATCCGCCGATCGATCGCGGGCGAAGTCCGGGATCCGCTTCAACCACTCGACCGCGGCCTCGGGTCCGCCGGCCTCGGTCATCTGCCTGAGCATGGGCAGGTTGCGGACGGCACACGCGGCTGTCTCGCGCTTCGCCCAGCCGACCAGGGCCGGCTTGTTCTTGATCGAAAGGATCGTCGTGACCGACGGATACCAGGGTCCGTCGTTCCAGGTGTAGCGGTGGCGAGGATCGCGGACGAGGCCGACGCCGGGTGGTGGCGGCTCCCCCGCTCGCTCGCTGGCCGATACAGATCGTCGCCGAACAGGACTTGTCATAACGCCAGAACGATAGCACCGGCATAGCGCTATGTCAATATCGTTGGAACCGACATGGAACGCGATGAGGCGAAAGCGCGCGGTCAGGCGCTCCGGAGCTATCTCCAGCTCCGGCTGCCCCTGTCGGATGCGAGCTCGGTCACGACCCTCGCCCGGAAGGCGGGGATCCGGCCGAACACGATGACCGCCTGGTGGACCCATGGGACGGTGCCCGACCATGCGACCCTGCGGCTCCTCGCCGATTCGCTCGGGGTCGACCTCTCAGATCTGATCGCCGCCTACGAGGGTGGCAGCCAGCGCACCTGGGTTCTCACGGATCCCGAGCTTGAGGCACTCCTCGAGCGGGCGGCTGAGACGGCGGTTCGGCGGATGGTGTTGGAGCGGGAGCCGGGTGGGGGAGGGTGAAAACGAGGGCGACATAGGATCCTCTGTCAGGAGTTTGAGATCGACGAGGAACCGTCATCTTCTCTACCCGTCTTGGCCTCAGCCAGGGCTTCCGACAGCGTGAAGGCACGGCCTTTCTGCCAGGTCTCCGCAAAGGGGTCCGCGGTCAGGTGGTCGCGAGCTCCATCTAAGATCTTCGTCTTCTACACCTCGCAGCTCGCCGGGATCGCCGGATTGATGGTGGATCTGGTCGCCTACGGTTTGGTGCGCTACGCCCTCTCACGGGAGATCGCCGCCGCGGCCCACGCGAACCCCTCGACTGGCACTACTCCCAGTTAGTGCCCCCGGATCGAGCGACAAAATCGAGATCGCCTTCCTGGGGGCAAGCGCTTGACTGCCCGGTACGCGAACCATGCTTGAATCGCAGTTGTTGGCAGGAAATGGCAGCCCAGCCGAGCTCATCCAAATTCAGGCTCCCCAGTCATCGCCATCCGGTGCTGTGGCGGTTCGCCGCCGAGGTACCTTGGGCCAGACCGCTCGAAATGCCCGTTCAATTCGTTCGGCGTCAGGGCCGACGTCTGCAGCGTCATATTCGAGCAACTTGGCCACGGAGGCCACGTCGTGAGCGAGGCCGGCGTACCCGATCAGCAGGACAGCGTCCAGCCCGGCCGCATGACAAAATCGATCGAGGGCGCGGATGGCAGCCCGCAGATGCCCAAGGCTCGCCCTAAACGCATCGTCGAGCTCCGCCTCGCTCATCCCATAGAGCAAATCCGCCTTCCAATTGGTCGTCGCGAGTTGCGCCATGGTCCGACCGTCAAGGAACTGAGGAGGAGCAGTCTCGCCGTGCTGCGCGCGTTCGCTGGCGACTCCCAACTCGAACATCCTCTCGCCGACATACCGAACCTGGCGCAAGTCCCGATTCGCCGCGTAGATCCGCATCGAATCCAACCAATACACAGTGAACAGCAGCATCACGTCCCGGATGGCTGAAATGAACTGGTCAAATAGCGCCGTATGGGACGTTGGGCAGGTCCTCGAAAGGAGTTCCATTTCGGCCTTATCTCCTCGAGAGCCAGCCTTCAGATAGACCGGCAAGCGCTCGGACAGCGCGAGGCGCGAGTAGGGATGGTCGCTGAGGTTCATGGCTCCATCCGGTCGTTGAGAACGCGGTCGATCGCGTCGGTTCGAGCCGAAATCTGAGCGTGCTCTCGCATGCGGATCGAGAGTTCGATCACCGCCCGGGCGGCCGCGAGTCGGACCCCCGGCGGCGCCTCTGAGCCCACCAGCTCGCCGAGAACGCGAGCCGCGTCCAGGGCCCCGTTCGTCATCACGACGACCGTGGCGTCGAGGATCTTCTGGCGCTGTTCCGCAAGGTCCGCCCGAAACGCTGGATCCTGGAGGCGGCGAAACACCGTCCGCTCGCTGACGCCAGCCTCGACGGCAGCGTCGGCCACTCTGGCGCCGGCCAGCAGCTTCGAGAGGAGGAGGTTGTCAGCGTCGCGCTCTCTGTTCTGGACCATGTCTGCACTCCAGTTCCAATTCGATGGTCGTGAGCCTGTTAGTTACCGGGGATGTCGTGCGCGTTGGGCAGGCAGATCTCTGTCGAATTCGGGTCTCGGGGCCTGCCTCTGGCCCTGTCGTGCCGCCGATCGAACGACTCGTGCTCCGTTCGGTGTTATCGGTGGCCGCCGAAGCAGCCTGTGCCTTGACCAGAGTAAGGCCCGATTTGCGCAACTGGGCCGCCGACCACGCGGCGATTCACGCGACCTCGGGCCGACCCGTCTTGCCGGCGACGATAAGGAACGCTTGTTCTGTTGGTGGAGCGCAGCCAGAACGCCGTAGCGCCCCGCGATTGGCGCGGAACGACACTTGTCGCGCCAGCAAGTCCACGGCTCCCTCGCGCATTCATAGCGGTATAGCGCTACAACATAACGCTCGATCGGGCCCCTTGGATCAGTCGCACGCCCCAGCTGGCGCAGCTGGATGCCAGCTGGCCTTGACCCAGCACTCTCCTGGGCGCGGAGCAGACAGGCCGCGCACTTCCAACTCTCGCCGTGATCTCTGGGTGCCAGCAGGCACCGACCATCGTGCTTTTGGAGTAGCCCCGCCGCCAAGCGTTCTGGTCTTGCCATTGCATCGAACTCCCTTCCGCGAGCGCTTTGCGCTCGAGGTCGCGAGCCGACTCATGGCCGACACATCGCCTGGGTCCCCTCACCGATCTGATGCCGGTGCCAGGACTCCCTAGAAGGGGATCCTAGGCGGGACGTCTCCACTTGGCAACCTGCCTCGCCGCGATTCGTCGCTGGTAGCCGGGCTGACTTCAGGGGAACGCAGCTTGAAATGACCTGGCACGATCACTTTCGAGCGTGCAACACCGATTCCCGAGGTGGAGCAACTCGACGAGGCGCACGCCGGACGCGGAATTCGCCGAATTTCGTAGGCCCTGCTAGATAGCCCCAACTAAAGCTGGATCCTGCTCCTAAACCTGCTCGAACTCCTGGTCATGGCATTCCAGGGCATTCCTGAGCGGCGTAGACGAGCCGATCGCGAGGGCGTTCTACGGGCTGACGCTCGCCGTTCTTGGTTTGTACTGCTTCTCGACGTGGCGGCGTAGTCGTGAATTCCTTGGTTAAAGTCAGGCCTCCCGAACTCGCGTTCCGAGATCGTCATGCTGCGGCTAGGCGACGACGGTACCGGGCTCGAGTTGCCGAGCTTCATCCGCGCAAGATGCAGGTGCGAGGCCCGCGCCGCTCGCCTCGTTCCCTAATACCGGACGCGCGGATCCACCACGACGTGCAGGATGTCTACGCCTTCGGTTTCGTTGGGCTCATGCAGAGACGATAGCCCGCTCTGGCCCGCAATCACTGTTACAAAGCGCGGCCGCCCTATTGCCCTTCGGCCATCGATCGCTCAGGCTCTCGCATCCGAGCCAGCGATATCGCAGAAGAGCTTCCGCAGGTGTGCCCACCCGTGAGCGAAGTTGCAACCCCGACCAAGCAGAGCTGGCCGCATTCGGAGGCGTATACGACGCTCTGAGCCCGGTCGCCTACGGTCTTGCCCTGCGGATCGTCGGCCCGGAACTTGCCGGCCAAGTGCTCGTTGATGCATTCGTCCTACTTTGGAAGACGGGCTGGAAGACCGAGGCCCAGGCGGAGCTTCGTGAGCGGCTCCTGAACATCGTCCTCCCGATGGCGATCGACGGGCTGCCGCGAGGGGCGGCCGCCCTTCCGGAACGGGCACCGGGCCGCTTGGCTAAGTCGCCAATCTCGTAGCGACGAGCCTCATTCCGGCGGCGGAGTCACGTTCTTGATGGGTCGACGTGGTCGTTCGGCTGGATGATTCCGGAGCTTGCGGGTCGCCCGGGTGGCAGCCCACCCGAGGGCGAGATAGCGGCCGGGCAGGAAGAGCATGCCCACCTCCGCAATCTCCCGGGTGGCTGGATGCTCGACCACCGAGCGCAACGCTCGGATCGATGTGGCCTGCGCCCGCATGTCGCGAACGAGGCCGTCTCGATCGTGAACCGCTCGCCTGGCCGCATCTTGGAGCTGCCCGGAGTGGACCGAAGAGGCGAGCAGCGATCGAGTCTCGGGCAGGCTTGCCAGTTTGCCTACCTTGAGGAGTCGGGTAAACGAGGGCATGAGAAATGCTCCAGTTGACGGCCGCCGGCCTTCAGCGGCCGTTGAGGTGGGTGCCCAGCTCGGCGACAGCTGCGGCCGCGTCGCGGTCATCGGGCTCCTCGACCCTCAGGATCTGAGGAGGATGGGTCGGGTTATCCGGAACGATGGTGAGGGTCGCGGGCCGGTCGGCCTCGACATTGAACTCGGCCCGCCGGATCGCCTCGAACGGTAGGGCCATGACAACCCTGGTTGACTCGATCAGCACGACCCGCCGGTCGGCGACGACCACGACGCTGTAGCTACCCGCGCGGACTCGGATGACTTGATGGGCCACCAGTTCGGGACCAAGCTCGTCGAGCATAAAAGCCGCCGCCTAACATCTGTGCCGGTCCAGCGTGCGATCACGGCGGGGCGATCGGCGCTCCATCGATCCGCTTGGTCCTTACAGCGTCGTAGCAGTCGCCCGCGGGGAAGCCCCGCAAAACTGATTACGACCTGCGGGCCGGCTTGCCAGTGCCTGACGGCGCCCGGTAGATCGGCGTCCGGGGCCGAGCACCGCCTTTCCTCGCCACTCCATCGGGAGGTCCAGGCGAAGGAGAGATGGATGCCGTACCGAGTCAAGGCGGCCGCGATCCTCGTAGACTGGCGGAGGGTGGAACGTCAGCATCTGGTCGCACCTGCTGACAGCGAGGAGAGCGAGCATCTCGCGGCTGAGCTCGCTCGACTGCGGAACGAGTACATCGACACGATCCATCGGGCCGAGAGCAACCACATGCCGGTCCCGCCGCCGTTCCCGCCGGATGCGAATTGAAACGCAACTGGAGGCGCCTCTATGGAGGAACTAGACCACGCCGGCACCCGACCGAAGGTGGCGGTCGCCCTGATCGGCCTGATCATCGTGGTCGCGCTCTCGCTTCTGGCGCGGTACGTTGCCGCCGCCTACGAAGCCGAGCAGGAGCGGCGCGCACTGCAACGGTGACGAGCGAGCCGTGCCCCACTGGGCGCATTGAGAACTGATCGCTTAGACGCCGCAGGACGAGCCGCCGGGGGCTCGCAGCTGTCACGTTGCTGCTACCGCGCCTCGTAGACCCTGAGCGTTGTTTCTCGCGGGGCCCGTCCTACGCTCACGATGGCCGCCGGTCGAATCCCCCCTCGCCTGGCGGCCATAGCCTTGCAACCCAGGTTGCAAAAAGGCTCCGTGCGGGTCGCCGTTTCCTGTCCCTTATTTTAAGGGGGGTACGACTTCATCATGAAGATGCCTGCCGACCGGCCGACCCGTCGCGAGCTCATTGCGGCCGCCGCGATTGTGGCCGCGAGCGCGTACGTGGCGTTGCAGTATTGGTCTGACCCGATCCTCCAAGTCTCGATCGAGGAACGCTCGCAAGCCTTCGCGACCCTCATGTCCGCGTTCAAGGACGACCCCGTCGAACGCTGGCTGTATCCGGAAGACGACGCATACAAACGCAACTTTCCTGAATTCCTCGAG
>JBBSFD010000015.1:0-65862 GCA_038239115.1 Candidatus Limnocylindrales bacterium
CGGCGATGGCGATTTGAACCGATCGATCAACCTCGTATTCACCAACAATGTCCTGCAGCAGGCGCTTTCCTACCCGGCCGGCGGAACCAGCGGGAACAACCTCGCGGCAGTCACTCTCTATACTCTTGATGGCGCGACGATCTCGGATAACTCCATCTCTCTGAGCTATGGCGCCCCGGCGGTCCTCGACTACCTGGGTCTCTCGACCGGGTTGTCGATCTTCGGGAACACCTCGACTCCGTAACCCACGGCGGTTCGCGCCAGGCGGCCACCTGGCCGCGCAGCCCGCTCCGCGAGGAAGCTGGTACTTCATCCAATGACAGACCGCGGGTTGCGTGTCGCAATGGCGCTGTACTCGGACCTGGACCACGACAGTCGCGTCCTGCGCGAGGCCGACAGCCTGGCCCGGGCGGGCCACGAGGTGACGGTGTTCTGCCTTTCGTACGAAGGCCCGCCGCCGCCCACGTTTCGGGTCATCGCCCACATCCCGGATCGTTCGTCCGTGGTCCCCGACAGGAGTAACCCGTTCCATCGATCGTCGCGTTCATCGCGCCTGCGACGCGTCGTCGGTCGCGTCGGGTGGATGGCCGGCTATGTCCGGAATCTGCGCGCCTGGGGCCATTGGGCCGTGCGGGCGGCCGGGACCGTCGACGTGTGGCACGCTCACGACCTCCCCGGCCTGATGGCCGTCGGGCCATTCGTCGGCAAGTCAGCCGCGCTCGTCTATGACAGTCATGAGATCTTCCTCGAGACCGGCACGGCCAGCCGGATGCCCAAGCTGGTTCGGCGGCTTCTCGGCGTCTACGAACGTCGACTTGTGCGCCGGGCCTCGGCTCTCGTGACGGTCAACGAAGCCTATGCGGACGTGCTGCGCCGGCGTCTTGAGCCGGCCAGGATCGTCCTCGTTCGTAACTGCCCACCACGATGGGCGCCGACGACAAGGTCGCTGGGGCTCCTGAGGGCGGAGGCTGGGGTGCCAGTGAATTGCCGCCTAATCCTCTATCACGGTGCCCTCGGACCTGACCGCGGGATCGAGCAACTCGTCGCGGCACTGTCGCAACCGGGGCTTGCCGAATCCCACCTGGTCCTGCTCGGTTTCGGGGACGTCGGCCGACTCGGGATCAAGCCGGGGGCGCCCGGCGCGCAGGAGCGGGTTCACGTGCTCCAAGCCGTTCCCCCGATGGAGCTGCTCGACTGGGTCGCTGGGGCCGACGTAGACGCCATGCCACTTCAGCGATCGAGCCTGAACCACTGGCTCTGTACGCCGAACAAGCTCTGGGAGAGCCTGGCCGCGGGCGTCCCGGTCGTCGTCAGCGATTTCCCGGTCATGAAGCGGATCGCCCTCGACGATCCGAGCGGTCGGCTTGGCGCCATCTGCAGCCCG
The DNA here is from genome assembly GCA_038239115.1 of Candidatus Limnocylindrales bacterium. Lineage (GTDB taxonomy): Bacteria > Chloroflexota > Limnocylindria > Limnocylindrales > CSP1-4 > Palsa-1033. The sequence continues at coordinate 1,385 of JBBSFD010000015.1, forward strand.
GCCGACCCAGCGTCGATCGCCGGAGCGATCGAGTCGATCATCCGACTGCCCGCGCGGGAACGGCGGGCGATCCGAGCTCGGTGCCTGGCGGCTGCCCACGACCGTTGGAACTGGGAGGCCGAGTCGGCCCGTCTAATCGAGCTATACGACTCGCTTCGTTCCGCCAATTGACTCAGCGAGCGTGTCCGCAAGGCGCGAGATCTCGTGCTCACGGGCCACATAGTCCCTTCCAGCTGTCCCCATCTGAGCTCGTTCCAAGGGGCCTGCGTCGGCCAGCCTAAGGAACGCGTCGGCCATCTCGTCTGGATCGTCAGGCGGGAGTGAAATGCCAGCTCCAGACACAGCAACGGGGTCGTAGGCGCTTTCACAGGCGAACACGACCGGTCGGGCAGCGGCCAGGTATTCGAACAGCTTGTTGAAGCTGATCCCATAGCGGTAAACCGGATTGGTTGTCGCGTGCACAATCCCGACGTCGACCGCCCGGAGCACTCGGGGTACGAGCTGTTTGGGGACCGGGGGGCACATGATCACGTCAGCGTGACCCTGGCACATCCGCCGGAGGTCCTCACGCTCAGGACCATCGCCGACGATCACCACACCGACGCCGCCGGGCGATTCGGCTTCAGCCAGGATGGCCGCCTGGACAATCGTTCCAACTCTATTGACTCGACCGAGGGCCCCGACGTAACCGAAGACCAGCCGACCTTCGGACTTCATCCGATCAATTGCTGCCAGGGACTCGCCCAGGGCGCCCGGCGGCTCGCCGCCGCGCGTGCGATCGAAGACTTCGAGGTCAACGCCATTCGGGATGTAGCGAACATGCTCCGTCGGAAGGCCTTGCTCCACGAGGTAGTCGCGCATACCGGGAAGGAGCGTGATCACGACCACGGCTCGCCGGACGAGGAATGCCTCGATCTGGCGCAACAGTCGCTCACGGGGCGACCCGACCCGCATCGTGCCGAGATCGACAAGTGTCTGTGGCCAGAGATCGCGCACCTCGAAAATGAACCGAGCACCGCGAGCTTTCGCGACGAGCCAGGCTCCGAGCGCCGCGAACGGGTGGACAGTCGAGCCGATGACTGTGTCAGGAGTGCCCAACCTGGTCTGCACGACAAGCAGGGTCGCGAGAAAGGACAGCATGTTGACTTGTCGTTGCCAGCCGTTGCCTCGATAGGGGAACGTTCGGAGCCAGACGAATCGAACGCCATCGAATTGCTGCACGCGAAAGAGCTGTCGCCGCCCAAGTCGCTCTTCGCGGCCCGTCACATGGCTGAATCCCGAGGCAAGGATCGTTACATCGGTACCACGCTCGACGAGTCGCCGGGCGAGGTCATAGTGGCGCGTGCCATTGGCACGGTCAGGTGCGTCAGCGTAGTGATTGACGATCCACAGGCTCTGGCGATGCTTGGCTCGCATCGGCATCAGCGGGTGGCGTGGGCATTCACGGACTCAGCCAACGCGTCGGCCACGTACTGAACGTCATCGTCCGAGAGCCGGCTCGAGAATGGCAGCGCCAGCGTAGAGGCCGCCACTCGCTCCGTCACCGGGAAATCGCCGGGCTTGTAGCCGAAGGACTCTCGGTAGAAGGGTTGAAGGTGGATCGGGCTGAAATACGGGCGTGAGGCCACGCCGTGCTCAGCCAGGCGGCCAACGACCGCGTCACGATCGATTTCTGGGTGGAGACGGACCACGTATACGAACCAGTCGACGGTTTCTCCGTCGCCGGCCCGAGGCAGGGTGATCCAGTCTTTGCCTCCGAAGGCCTGAGCGTACATGGTCACTACGTGTGCCCGCCCTGCCCGCATTTCGTCAATGCGCTCCATCTGGGCCACGCCAAGAGCGGCGGACATCTCGTCGAGCCGGTAGTTGAAGCCAAGCCGAATGTGCCGCAGCCATGTCCCGTCGGTATCCCGACCCTGGTTGCGCATGCTTATCATCGCTTCAGCCAGCGCCGGATCGTCGGTCACGACCATGCCGCCTTCGCCGGTCGTGATCTGCTTGTTGGGATAGAAGGCAAGGACGGCGACGTCGCCAAAGCTGCCAACGGCCTTGCCGCGCACGGATGAGCCGAGTCCTTCGCATGAGTCTTCGACGATGGCCCAGCCCCGGTCGCGGGCCAACCCCGAAAGATCGTTGATCCGACAAGGCCGACCGAAGACGTGGACAGGCAGGATTGCGCGCGTCCGTGGGGTTGTCGCGGCAGCAATTCGGTCCGGGTCCATGCCGAGGCTGTCTTCTTCGATGTCAATGAAGCGGGGAATGGCTCGCTCATAGAGGAGGCAGTTCGCTGAGGCGACGAAACTGAATGGTGTCGTCAGGACCTCGTCTCCGTCGCCGACCCCCAGGGCGCGAACACCCATGTGCAATCCGGCTGTCCCGCTCGAGCAGGCGATTGCCTCTCGCCGGCCAAGCTGGGCGGCGATTGCTGCCTCAAACCTCGGCCCGAACGGGCCGAGGGCAAGGATGTCGCTACGCAAGACCTGGGTGACGAGCTCGAGCTCGCGCACGCCGATGTCGGGTCGAGCGAGCGGTACTCGGTGCAGCGAGGAACCCGCCGGGGTCGTCATTACGTCTCCACTGGAGCAGGCCGCGATGCTTGGCGTTGCCCGCTAGCCGGAAGACTAGCCGAATCGTTCGGCCAGGTCGCCCGGACGAAGGGCCTTACCCGTCCGGTCGACCCGCAGGATCGCCCGAACGAATTACGCTCGATAGGGGCGGCGATAAAGCAGGCCTTCCCACAATCGATTGAGGTCATCGAGCGCGTTCACCCGAACGTTGGCTCGCCACGGCCGGGGGTGGATCAGGGCATACATCACCGGCTCGCGGCGCTTGATCGCCTCGAACGGGTCGGCGTGCATCCACGGCGCAGGGGGTGGGGCGTCGCGGTGATAGCTGGAGACCGTGGCAAGAAAGTTCTGATCGTATGTCTCGAGGCGAATTCCCAGCTCGCTTCGGAGTCGTTCATCGGCGAGGATGGCCCAGTTGGCGATTCCCATCTTCCGATTCAGAAAGTCGCCGTGCGAGGCCACAACATCCATTGCCAGCCCAGTCGTCTTCCGGAGCTTCTGCAGGTTGACTGCGAACCGAGCCTGGGCCTCCGGGATCAGCGCGATTGCCTGGTCTCGATTTCGAGGGCGCCGCTCGCGCGCAACAGTGGCGAGCTCCTCGTAGTGGTAGCTCGCCAGGCCTCCGCCGTCAGCGATCGCCCGCATCAGAACCGGGTCGAGCGTCGAAAGACGAAAGAAATGTGAGGCCTCGATGCCCAGCGATCGTTCGATCCGCCACATCAAGCCGGCTGTTTCCTGGTCGGTGTCGATGTCATGGCGAAGGACCAAATATCGACCAGCCGGATCGAGAGCAGTCGTGGTCACGAGTTGCCAATAGCGCTCGACCGACAGGACCGTGTAGCCGTCAGCCAGGGCGGATTCGATGAGCCGGCGGTATTCGCTTAGCCGGGAGGGCATCAGGAAGTCGCTGTAGATGCGCTCGCGGACCGTCTTGATGGCACTCATCTAGTTAGAGCGTTCCTCGCTTCGACGACCACCCAGCCGACGGCCAATCTCCAGGCCGACCGTCGCCCGTACGAGGTGGCGGACGTTGCCGTCGATGAGGGTGCGACGGCCCGTCTCGGCCAGGGTGTGGAGTCCATCGGGATACGCCGAGCTTGTTTCCGGCGTGATCTGCCTGACCTTGCGCTCCGAGAAGGACCGAGGGTTCAGGATGTCGACGCGGTTCAGGACGACACCGCCGCCGTACGCCTTGGAGTTGTCCTGGCTCGGACGATACAGCTGGCCGCCTGCCGAGAATGGAGTCCCGCCCGGTCGCGCTGATCGATCGTCGGTCATGACGGGATTTGCAACGTGTGGTGTCCAGGGTCCGGTGAGCGCGGGTGCGTGCCAGACAAAGAGATTGTGATTGGGGCCGCGGTCCGCCCTGGTCGAGAACATCCACCAGCGACCTTCGTAGTGAACGACTGAAGCGTCAACCGCTGGCACGCCTGTCAGGATGGTAGCCGCCGGCCGCCACCTGGTCGGGAAGTCGACAGCTTCGTACAAGACCAGCTCTCCGGCAGCGGAAGTCTCCGGCAGCAGGAACGTCGTCCCCAGGTCCTCCACGAGGAATGGGTAGGACGCGTGGACGCCCGGGTCGATCACCACCTCCGGGTCGGACCATTGCCCATCCGTGTCGACAACGCAGTGCGCAATGAGCCCGCGACCCTTGGCCTGGTCGTAGTCCTCGAAGAAGACATGCAGGACGCCGTCACGTTCGGTCCCGAACGGGTCAGCCGCGAAGTGACCTGGTCGGCGGGGCATCCACGCGGTCGCTGCGAGGAGGTCCTCGGCGAGGAACTGCTCGATCCGAGCAGGAATAACGCCAATATTCCAGTCGTCATGCCTCGTGGCTGTGCCCGGTATTGACATGATCCGCTGGCCGAAGCCGGCGACTTCCAGCGCGATGGTCGGGATCGACGTCGTTCGATCCTTCCGGCGAGGTCCGCGTCGGGTTGGTAGGTGGACTGGTCCCCCTGGATCCAGGCGGTCACGCGCGATCAGCGCCGGCCACTCGCTCGGATCCAGGAGAATTCGGTCAAGTTGCTCGCCTCGCCACCAGGCAAGGCGACCTTCCCGCAGCGTGACGCCGCTGGGCTCTGACACGAGTCCGACGATTGAGTGCCCCGGAGTGCGGATGTAGTCGACCATCGCAGCCCGGAATGGGTTGCGCATCGCGTTTTTCCCATAGGAGAAGTGCCAGATCTCGCGCGCCAGCTCGAACCGAGATGGCAACCCTTCTCCGGTCAGGTCGAGCAGCACGTCCAGGGCGCCCGCGACAGTAGGATCCGGACTCGCAGGTGCGAGAGACGGCGCCTCAGCGGGCGCGATCGACGGCGTGCGGGCGGCTTGCTCCGACCGAATTCGCTTGTCGGAACCCCGGACCCAGCGCTCGAGGTGGACGCCGCGGACGGCGGCGAGGGCCTCAATCGTGGCAGCCTGCCAAGCGACGATTGGTCCGTCCGTCGCGACGCCGATCCGAAGCCCAGGTTTGGCCGCGGTCACTTCGTTGCCGGAATCAGACGCACCACGGCCCGACTATAGCCGACGAATCCCGATGCTCAGACCCTGACTGTTATCGAGAAGCCGGGGGATTATCGGCTACCATTCCCCAGCCCCCTCCCGTGAAGCGGGCCCGAGTTGGAGTTCCCGTGACCCTGCGTCAAGCATCGCCGTTCGATGACTGACGACACGAGTGCGTCCGGTCGGGTCGACGCATTCTCGGACCGAGTCTTCACTCTCTTTGCCACGTCGGTCTTCTCAACTGCGCTCGGCATCCTCATCGGGTTCCTGCTCGCGCGCGTGCTGGGGCCGGCCGGCAAAGGCAATTTCTATCTGATCACGCTGTTCCCAGTCACGATCATGGTTCTTCTGCAACTCGGCCTGCCTCAGGCCTTCGGGTTCTACGCGGCCCGGGGCAAGATGACTGGGATCAATGCGAAGACGATCGTTCTCACCGTCGTGCTGGCGGTCCCGGCACTGGTGATCACGATCGCCTTGCTGCCAATTCTTCAGGCGACGATTTTCGAACACCTGCCCAGCGCAGAAATCATCCTGGGCCTTGCGGTCCTACCGTTGGCCCTCAATTCGACGTTTGTCTCGGGCATCCTGCTCGGCCGGCAGGCCGTTCGCTGGTACTCGATCGTGAGCATCGGACAAACCCTGTGCTCAGTCCTTCTGTTTGCGATCCTCGTCGGCCTGCTCGGCCTGGGGCTCGTCGGAGCCTTGTGGGCCGTCCTTGCCGACTACGTGATCCTGTCCGTCGCGTACATCGTCGGATCGATTCGACTGAGTGCCGCGCTGCCCGGATCACCGCGCGTGTCCTACCGAGAGCTGTTCGGGTATGGACTCCCGTATTACCCCGGCAGCCTGACGAATTTCCTCAGCCTCCGCGTTGATGTGTACCTGCTGGCGTGGATCCTGGCGGATCCAGCCGCGCCGCTTGGCTACTACAGCCTCGCCGTCACGATCGCCCAACTGGTGTTCTTCCTGCCAAACGCGGTCTCGTCGATATTCTTTCCGCACGTGGCAGGCGCCCCCCGCGAAGACACAGACCGCCAAGTCGCCTTCGTGGCCAGGGTGACCCTGCTGCTGACCGGTGGCATGGCCATCGTCCTGGTCCCAACTTCGATCGTCCTGATCCGGGTTGTGCTCCCGGCTTTCGAACAATCGCTCCTGCCCCTGTTCGTCATCTTGCCCGGCGTTGTTGCGCTCAGCCTGACCAAGGTGTTGAACAGCTATCTCGCCGGATTGGGCCGGACAGCGTGGACGTCGTACGCGAGCATCGGGGCCGTGCTGGTGAACGTCGTCGCGAACCTCCTGCTGATCCCCCGTTTTGGGATCGTTGGCGCGGCCGCCGCATCGCTGATCTCCTACTCCGCATCCGCGGTGGCGCTCTCAATCGTGTCGGCGCGACTGGTCCACTGCTCGGTCCTGGACTTCTGGATGCCGCGCGTCTCAGATGTCCAATTCGCCCTGTCGGCGGTGGTCGGGCTCGGCCGTCGAATGCTTCGCCAAGTGGCGCGGGCTCGCTGAGCGTGGCTGTCCGTCAGCGCCCGTAGCGCCGGCGTTTGGCGACCCGATCGATTGCCCAGCGAACGTTTCGTCGGAGTCGGTACCGGTAGCCCGGGTCAGCCGTCGAGCCATCCGCCGCGAGGTGGTCGAGGAGCGTGCTGACCGGCACGAACCAGCCCGGCTTCGAGGCGAGGTAGGCGATCGCTCGCTCGAACTCTGGATCGACGTTACCCGTGGCATCGACGAATCCGCTGGCGAAGTGGGTATAGACGATGCAGGCGCCGCCGCGAGCCTCGAGATCGTCGACATTCGCCTTCGATAGCAGGTCGGTCATTTCCACGACGGTCTGGCCATCGGAGGAGCTGAACCAGAGGTTCGAGAACGCTTCCTTGGATCGAACTCGATACGGCATCCGCGGGTCGCTTGCCAGCGTGTCGATCCCGTTGAAGGTCAGGTTCCGCACGTAGTCAATGTGCTCCTTGAAGGCGTCCCCCCAGAAATGCGGCGACGTCGGATCATCTCCGGCCCGGCGGCGGATTCGACCGTGCATGAGTCGGTACGTCAACCGATAAAGCAAGCTGAACGGCCAGTCGAATCGACGGTCCCACCAGTAGACGCAATCGGGATTCGAGACGTGGTTGGCGTGCGCCCGAGGATAGGTGCCGAGGGCGTCACGAAAGATGTCGAGCCCGTCGAGAATCTCGGCTCGGCTGAACTCCCCGTCACCCACGTTGTGCAGGCCGATCTCGTAGCCCTGCGCCTGCAGCTCCAGGATCCAGTCGCGGTAGCCGGGGTCGAGCAGGGATTCCCCATCGAACCGACCTCGGGGCGGATAGACCCAGATCGACTTCGTGGTCAGAATCCCGTGCCGGCGGAGAAGCTCGTAGACCGGTGCGGAGTTGGCGACGGTGGCGTTGTCGGCGTCGTCGAAGACGCTGAACGCGAAGCGGGCACCGCCCGGGAACGAGCCCCGGGTCATTCGGGCCGATTCAGGTTGCGCAGGTAGCGCCGGCGCTTGATCGTCCGCGGCAGGTAGTAGGCCGACCGGGCCAGCTCCCGGGCCCGGCCGATGGCCGCGAACCGTGACAGCCGGAAGTGGAGCGTCTCGACTCTCGTGCCACCGTACTTCTCCTTGTAGTCGCCGCCGCCGCCCCAGTTGTGCTCGATGACGCCGTGGGCCTGCCAGTAGCGCATGGCGTACCAGTGAAGCGCCTCATTCGGGCGCAGGCTCTGGTACTCGCGCAGGCTCCCGTTGCCCCAGAAATGGGAGGCTCGGTTGAAGCCCGGGAAGATCCCGGTCGCGATGCTCCGTCCGTCGCCGTCGCGCGCACGAAGGAGCAGCAGGTCGCCGCTCGGATGGACGTTGCGGACGAGCGACTCGACCCGGGCCTGGTCGTAGGTCGGGCGAAGCTGTTGCTTGGCGAACACATCCAGGAGCTGCGTGTAGTAGTCCTCGGCAAAGCCCTCGGCCGAGGCCTCTTCCACCATCACGCCGTTCTTGGCCGCCTTGCGAATCGCGGTCCGGGCTGGCCCCGTCATCTGCGACAAGAGGACTTCTTCACCCAGCTTGAGGTCCGAGATGAATGTGGTCCCGACCTGCGTGGCAAAGCCGAACCGCGCCACGTCCTCGCGTCGGAGCAGGGGGTCGGCCAGCTCGAGATGGAAGCAGCCCAGCTCCCCGAAAACGAAGGGCAGGAGCGCTCCGATCGCATCCTCGCGGTGCAGCCCTGGCACCAGGTTGAAGCCCAGGCTGGGCGTGGTCCAGCCCGGGAACGGGCTACCCATGATCGGGATCCCGAAGCGCCGGATGATCACCCCGGTGAAGTAACCGACGGTCGTCCCGGAATCGACCAGTCGGGCCAGGACGACCCGGCCGTGCTGGGTCTCGCGAATGAACTCGAGCCAGCCGCGCCGCTGGCTGAACGCGCGGTCCGCGAACTGGTCGACTTCCGACCAGTCAACCTCCTTGTAGGGCACCCTCTCGAACTTCAACCTCGACTGCCCGTCGGTCGGGTCGGTTGGCCAAGGCGTCGACAGGCATGGCGCGGACTATTGTCGGATGACGGGATTCGGGACATCCCTCGTATGCTCTGTCGATGCATCGGTTTGGCCGTCACAACCCTGGTCCTGCGTGTCTCGATTGTCGGGACCGAATCTCGGTCGCGCCTGCGGCCCACGGCTAGGCGATGGCGGGTGCGTCGGTCTCTGCTGAGGGCTCGAAGCACGAGCGGCTGCCCGCGCTGGATGGGCTGCGATTCGTAGCCGCCGCGATGGTCGTCTTGTTCCACTACACCTTTCGTGGAGCGGCCGGTGCTACCTACCTTACCGTGACATACCCGGCCCTGGACGGCATCACTCGCTACGGGTCGACCGGCGTGAACCTATTCTTCGTGATCAGCGGATTCGTGATCCTCCTGACCGTCGATGCCGGCAAGGGACGACCCGGCCATTTCATCGCCTCGCGGATCTCGCGTCTCTATCCGGCGTTCTGGGCCGCCGCGACGCTCACCTTCGTGATCTGCAACCTCGCCGATGCCACCTTCGCCGTGAGCGCAAAGGACTACGTCCTGAACCTGGGGATGTTTCCGTCGTGGCTCCGGGTGCCGTACGTGGATGGCGCGTATTGGACCCTTGAGGCGGAGCTGACCTTCTACCTGTTGATTGTCGGCTACTTGCTGTTCCTGCAGCGACGGGTCAGGATTGAATGGCTGCTGCTGGCGTGGCTGCTTGTGATCCTGCCGTTCGCCCCAAACGATCTGGGCCCCGACCGCCTGCGCGTCCTGATTATGACCGACACTGGACCATTCTTCATTGCTGGCTGCGTCTTCTACCGAATCTGGCGAGACGGCTGGACCCGGTTCCGGATCGGCCTGCTAGTCGGCGCATGGGGCGTTGCGCTCGTAGCCGCTTTTCGCCAGGCCGCTGACGCCACGATCAGCTTCGGGACGCCGTTCTCCGGGCCGGTCGCGGCTGCGGTTGCGTCGCTGGGCTTCATTTGCTTTGGCGCTCTGGTTTTGCGACCGGCGTGGTTCAGGTTCGGGGGGGCCCGGGCGACCCGGATCGGCGCCCTCACCTATCCGATCTATCTCGTTCACCAGAACATTGGCTACGTTGTCATCGCCGCCGCCGCTCCTGTGGTTGGCAGCTGGGGGGCACTGGCCGTGGCTATCGGGGTGGCCCTTGGGTTGGCCTACTCGATCCATCGCCTCGTCGAGCTGCGCTACAACCGGCGATTCCGACGCTGGCTCGAGCCGCCGCTGACCAGATTCGATCGTTTGGCGGATGCTGCGGCCGTTCAGCTGGACCTGCGCCTGCCTGCCCGGAATGAGCCCTGAGCGTGGGGCGAGCCGAGCTATGACGACAATCTCGAGATCCAGGGTGCAGGCCATTTGGAATCGGGCACGGCCGCCCCAGACGATCTCGCCGATGGCCGCCACGATCGGGGCAGGCCTGGCGATCGCGGCGGTTGCGATGATCGTCGCGATCTCGGTCAGATCGGGACGGGATCTCCAAGCAGCCGGAGTGGCAGTTGCCCTGTTCAGCGTGCTGGTGAGCCTGCGCTGGCCCCTCTTGCCGTTGTTTGCCCTGGCCGTCTTGATCCCGCTCGAGGAAGTGGTGGTCATCGGTGATCTGGGCACGCTGAGCCGATATGCCTCACTGCTGTTCATCGTCGCATACGGAGTTCCGCGACTCGGTCGCCTGACCCTGCGGGCGATGCCGGTCGCCGGCTACGCCTTCATCCTGTGGGCGACCTTTAGCGCGGCTTGGGCCATTGACGCGGCGACATCGTGGTCGGAGATACCGGCGCTCGTCCTGCTGCTCATTGCTGCCGTCGTCGTGGCGCAGGCAATCATCGATCGCCCAGAGATCATTCGGCCGCTGCTCTGGGCGTACAGCCTGTCGGCCGGAGCGACCGCGCTCCTCGGCGTCCTGACCTTCGTTGTGTCGGGCGGCCCTGTCGGCCCGAATGATCGAATCGGCGGGCTGGCCGGCCAAAACCCGGCCTACTTCGCGGCCATTCTTCTGCCCGCAGCCGTGTTCGCTCTTGATGAGCTCCTCCACGGCCGCTGGCTCGCACCCAGTGCCGCCATTGTGTTCCTGTGCACGGTGGCAATCGCCATCTCTGGAACCAGGGGGGCGTGGCTGAGCTTGGCCGTCGTTGTGGTAGTGTTCATCCTGCCTCGATTGGATCCGCTCCGGCGCGTGGCCGCGGTCGGAATCGTGATCGCCGTAGTCCTGATCACGTTGCAGATTCCGGGCATCGCCGACCTGGTGAATTCGCGCACGGACACGGCCATATCGACGGGTGGCGCTGGCCGGACGGACATCTGGACGGTCGGACTCACGATCGCGGCCAAGGCGCCGGCCACCGGGGTTGGCATCGCCAACTTCCCCCTTGCCAACACGCCCGAATTGTTGCGCCAGCAAACGCTGGCTACCGGCACTGCCGAGACGCTCGCCAATCTCGGCCCTCATAACCTCGTCATCGGAACGCTCGCAGAGCTGGGGCTCGTCGGGCTGAGTCTCCTGATGGTCTTCCTGGTCCCGCTTGTCGTGCGCCGGGGTTGGGGTCCGGATGCAACGCTCATTCAGGCCGCGCTGGCATCCCTCTTGGTCATCGCGATGTTCCAAGACATGCTGGCGAGGAAGGAGCTCTGGCTGCTCATCGGGATAGCGGCCGGCCTGGCCTACCTCAAGAAGACCACGGCCCAGGGCCTGGTGATCAGGCCCAGGCCAGTACCGCAGGCGGAGACGAGGACGGCCCTCCGGGGACGGCCGACGTGACCGACGCGATGTGGATCGCCAGGACCTACCCATGGGACGAAGCGCCTTGGACTGGGGTCTTCTATCAGAGTCAGGCGCGGGCGCTAGCTCGCCTCGGTCAGCACATCACCGTGGCCTGCCCGACTCCATGGGCACCGTGGCCGCTTTCAGCGATGCGGCCGCGCTGGCGTCATTACTCCGCGGCTCCGCGGCGATCAATCGACGAAGGTGTTTCGGTCGTTCGGCCACGCTACCTCAACGCACCTGGCGAGCCGAGCTGGGCGCACCCGGACAGCCTGATCGCTGAATCGATGTGGCGATCGCGCCGAGACTGGGCCGGGGCAAGCCTGATCCATGGCCACCATGCGATAACCGGGCTGGCTGCCTGGAGGCTCGCTCGACGAACGGGCTTGCCATTCGTGCTGACCTTCCACGGCAGCGACATCAACTCCTTTCCAGACGAGTTTCCGGAACGAGTCGGCGATCTGCGTGCGGCGACACGTGAGGCGGCAGCTGTATTCGCGGTGAGTCAGGCCCTGGCTGACCGGGTGCAGGCACTCACTGGCACGACGGCGATTCATCTGCCGCTTGGATCGGACCATCGGTCTCTCGCGGCCTCTGCCCTGGCTAAGGCCGAGGCACGGGCCCTTCTTGGGCTTCCAGCGGACGGGATTCTTGCCCTGTTCCTGGGCAACCTCAAGCCGTCAAAGGGCGTTCGTGAATTCGCGGACGCGATCCTTGCCCTTGGCAGTCCGTTCTACGGGATCCTTGTTGGAGGTGGGTCTGAAGCTGGCTACGGCGTCGACGATCCGCGCGCGATCGGCCGCCTCGACTATCGCGGCCCGCAATCGCACGAACAGGCCATCCGGTACATGTCGGCCGCCGATGTTCTCGTTCTGCCATCGCACGGCGAGGGCTTGCCAACTGTAGTAGTCGAAGCCGGGTCGATACGCTTGCCGGTGATCGCCAGCCGCGTCGGAGGCATCCCGGAGCTCCTGGGCGACGGTCGGGGTTCCCTCCTTACTGACATCTCGTCCGAGGCCGTGGTCGTGGCGCTCAAGCAGTTCGCCGAGGGTCGGCCGGCTGCACGGGCGATGGCCGATCACCTTCATGACCTGGTCGTTCGCGACTACGACGTTGACCGGAACGCCGCCAAGCTTCTCGACTACTACCGGCTGGCCGCACCGGGACTCCGCATTGGTACTGAAGAGAGGCTTGTCCCGGGACCGGATCCGATCAGGATGCGATGATACGAATGAGCATGAACACCCGGCCGATTGATGGAGACACCCAGTCAACGCGCGGACTTCGGTCGATCGCGCGCACCTGGTTCTGGTTCATCCTGCTCGGGACGATCGTCGGGGTCGGGGCAGCCTTCCTGATCTCGGCTGTGACCCCGGCCACCTACACGGCCAGGGTTTCGCTCCTGATCATCCCGTCCAGCCCATCCGGCTCGTCCACGCCGATCACGCCTAGTGACCTGACCGTTTCGCAGGCATTGATTCCGACGTTCGCCGAGCTTGCGACGACCACCCCGGTGCTGACCGGGGCGATCACCGCGGCCGCTGCCACCACGAACCCGCAGGCGCTCGCTCAAGCGGTCACGACTCATGTCCCGACCAACACGAACATTTTGGACATCAGTGTGTCGGACCGGGATCCGGCCCAGGCGGCGGCCCTTGCGAATGCCATCGCCGACCAGCTCCGGAACTATTCACCGCCTGACAGCAATGACGCGTCCGTCGGCTCGCTCGTCCAACTCAGCAAGGTTGATCCGGCCACGCCGCCCACCGTCAAGGACGGGCCAGGCCTCCTGGTCAGGCTCGCCCTCGGCGGGGCGATCGCGCTGTTTCTGACGGTGAGCATCGCATTCCTCGGTGAGAACCTGTCGCGCGGCCGAGAGCTCATTCGCCGGTCATCCGGCCCAGGGGTCCAGGCCGACCCTCCAAATCCCGACCCGATCACGCCGCGAGCTGAGCCAGATTCGTCGAGCGGTCCGTATGCCATGCCTGCCTGGTGGCGTCGAGCCCGAGCTGCCCAGTCCACGCCGCCACCGAACTGGCCCCCCTCCCGCGCCGGCACAGTCAAGCCCGAATCGGCACCGGATCCGCGCGGCTCCGGCGCTCCCCGGGACGCCGCTCGCTGACCGCGAATCGCCGCGAGGCACCACGGGGACGATCGTGCGGGTCCTGATCACCGGGGGAGCCGGTTTCATCGGGCATCATCTGGTTCGGCGGCTGCTGGATCGAGGCGATCAGGTCGCCGTCCTGGACGACTTCTCGACCGGTCTCGAGTGGCGCCTGGCACCATACCTGGGCCGGATCAGCCTCGTGCGCGGCAGCGTCCTCGTGCCGGCCGACCTCGACCGCGCGGCGGCGTCCTGCGATGTGATCCTCCACCACGCCGCGCTCGCTTCGGTCGCGCAGTCCCTGCTCGATCCACTCAGGACGAACGACGTGAACGTCGGCGGGACGATCGAGACGATGCTCGCGGCGCGTCGGCAGGGCGTCCGACGGGTCGTCCTGGCAGGATCGTCATCGGTCTACGGCGCCGCTGACGAGCTGCCCTGCCGCGAGAGCCAGCGGGCCACCCCGCAGTCTCCGTACGGCGCGAGCAAGCTGGCCGCCGAACACTTCCTGCATGCCCTCGGGGAGCTCCATGGCATCGAGACGGCCGTGCTCCGGTACTTCAACGTCTTCGGGCCGGGACAGGATCCAAGCCAGGAGTATTCGGCGGTGATCCCGCGCTTCATCACCGCCGTCCTGGCGGGTGATCGGCCCACGATCTACGGAAACGGCCAGATATCCCGTGACTTCATCCACGTTGACGATGTCGTCCGCGCAAACCTGCTCGCCGCCGATTCGTCGTCGCCGACCGGGATCAGCGTCAACATCGCGAGTGGCACGAGCTTGTCCATCCTCGATCTGCTGGCTGCAATCAACCACGCTGCGAGCACGAGCCTCGAACCTCGTTTCGAGCCTGCCCGTAGCGGGGACATCGCCCGCTCCGAGGCTGACATCGGGCTGGCCTTGACCACGCTCGGCTTCGAGACAGGAATCTCTTTGGCTGATGGCCTTGCGGAAACGGTGGCTTGGTATCGACGCGATCGAGGGTCTGCCCAGCCGCCCTGAACGGGGCCGGCCTCCGCTTTGGTAGGATCGCGCCGCAGCGCGAGCCCTAGCCGTGCCCAATTCAAGGCAGGCGCCATTGCCGGGTTTATCGATCTGGATGCCGGCCGACGGCGAACAGGACGCTCCGTCCCGATTCCGGCGAGCCCTCGGGCTCGAGGTCCGGCCTCCCTCGGGCGAGAGTGTGGTCAATCTCGACGTTGGCGGCTGCCTCGCCGGCCATGTTGGGTATCCGTCGTACCCGGTCCAGACGTGGCGCAGTCCTGGGATGTTGATCCTGCTCGAGGGCAGGACCTACGGTCGATCGGATGACGAGCTGGGTCGAGAGCTCGGGGAGGTCTTCGCGGAGGCGCTCGCCGGCGGCAGCGATTTCGAGAACATCGCCCGGTTCGTAAGGTCGACCGACGGCGACTTCCTGGCGGTCGGTATCTCGGCATCCGGTGATCGGATGGTGGCGTTTACGGATGCCCTCGGTCGCCTCCCCGTCTACGTCCATGTCGGTGCCGCCGGCGTGATCCTGAGTCGCGAATGCAAGGTGATCGGGTCGATCAACGCGACCTGGCAGTTCGATCGGCTCGGGCTTGCCGAGCACTTCTGGGTCGGCTATCCGTTGGGGGATCGGACCCAATTCGAAGGGATCCGGCGAGCTGGCGAGGGGTTCTGCCTGGAGGCCGATCGGACACCGATCAGCATTGCGACCCGCCAGGCGTCGACCTACTCGTATCGATGCGACCTGAAGTTGGATCGACGAGACATCGGGGCATCAGCCGCGGACCTCGCGGATCGGCTGGCCGCCGCCGCAGTCGCCCGCAGCGCTGGACCCGAGGGGACCACGACGGTGGTATCCCTGAGCGGTGGCAGCGACTCGCGCACCCTGCTCGCGGGCCTGCGCGGGTCAAGGTCCAATGTCGTTGCAGCAACCTTCCAGCGGAACGATGGCGGACAGGCCGAAGACGTGCGCGTTGCAGAGCTGGTCGCTCAATCGCTCGGCGTTCCCTGGCATCTCCTCAAATTGCCACCGGTCGAACCCGAGGCCGAACAGGATCTGGCCTGGCTGAGGGATGGGCTGAACAGCGTCGAGATGGCCTTTCTCCTGCCCTTCTTTGAGGAGACCGTGCGCCGCTGGGGTGATTCGGCCATCCTGCTGACCGGCGATGGCGGCGACAAGGTCTTTCCGGACCTTCGGCCGGTCCGTCGGCCGCGGAACATCGACGACCTGATCGATACGATTCTCGCGGACGCCATGCTGATGAGCACGCGCAGCGTCGAGGTCCTGTTGGGCCTGGAAGCGGGCCGCCTGCGCGACGAATTGAGCGGACTCTTGAATTCCTACCCAGAAGAGGCGCTGGAGTACAACGCCGTCAGGTTCCTGATCGCCGAACGCGGTCGAAAGGCCCTGTTCGAGGGTGAGGACCGAGGACGGTCCTTCCTGTGGCAGGCCACCCCGTTCTACGCCCTACCGGTGTTCGAAGCAGGACTGGCGGTGCCCGACGAGAAGAAGGCCGAC
The DNA here is from genome assembly GCA_038239115.1 of Candidatus Limnocylindrales bacterium. Taxonomy (GTDB): domain Bacteria; phylum Chloroflexota; class Limnocylindria; order Limnocylindrales; family CSP1-4; genus Palsa-1033. The sequence goes on from JBBSFD010000015.1 coordinate 17,347, forward strand.
GATCGGTTCTACCTCGAGGTCCAAAGACATCTCGATCCGACCCTCCTGACGCTGCCCCACGCGGACTTCGGAATACCGATCGATTCGGCGCGGTTTCGTCGCCGCGCCTTCGCCCGGCGTTGGACGCTCCGCGCCGCAGGCCCAGTGGTCCGGCCGCTGCTTAGACGCGTCAGGGCACGAGAGCCCGACCCCGTAGGCCCCCGGGCGCTGACGCTGGACCTGCTGCGTCAAGCGCTGGCTGCCCAATCGCCACTGGCCGGCATGCTGGACGCGAGCGTCGCGATCGCGACGGTGACCGGAGCGACAAGCGCCAGGCTCACCGACTGGCGAACCGTGCTCCTGGTTGATCAACTCTGGAGAAGTCGCGTTACCGGCGGCTGACGACGGGCTCGATCATGAGCCCCGGTGCCCGGCAGCTCTGATGCTTCGGCGCCATCGGAGCACGGACTGAAACCACGCAGAGGGCAGGAACGTGAGCCCAAACAGCCCGAGGGTTGAGGGCGTCCACGGCGCGCTCCGCAATGACTGAGCGATGTGCGCTCGCGCCATCCGCCTCGACCCGAGGATGAGCTCGGCCGTGCCCACCCACCGATGGGCATAGGCGCGCGCCCTGGCGATCTTTTCCGGCTCAAGCGTGATTCGGTCCGAGTCCCGAGCCAGTGCCTCCTCGAGGACTCGCAGATAGCCTTTGGCCATTGGCAGAGACGTGTGCGTTCCGCTCAGCTTGTCGTCCGTGCCAGTCCGATACCGGACGTCCGGAACGTCAACGAAGGCGACTGGCCCGGCCGCGCACGCGCGCAGGAAGAACTCGTAGTCCTCACCCATCGAGAACCGTTCATCGAACCGGCCGGTGAGGTCCAATCGCTGGCGACGCATGACGGTCGACGACGCGAGAACCAGGTTGCCCATGATCATCGCCGAGAAGACATCGCCAACATACAGACGGCCATCCTCTGACCCGACCGGCACGACGACTCCTTGTCCCGCGAGCGGCGCCGAGCTCGGAAAGAGCTCGTCCATCGTGAAGTGCCGATATGCGCCAAGGAGCTCTTTCAGGGCAGGCGACAAGACCATCGTGCCGACGGAATCAACGAACGAAATCTCGGTCCAGATCAAGCCAGCCTCGGGGCGGCGGTCGAGGCACTCCAGCATCAGCTGCAGGTGCCAAGGCTGCCAGGCGTCGTCCGAGTCGAGGAACGCGATGTACCCACCCGTCGCCAGGTCGAGTCCGGCGTTTCGAGCCGACGATGCGCCGCGATTGGCTTGGTACGAGTAGCGGACCCGCGGATCGCTCCCGAACCAGGCTGCCATCGACTCGCGCGTGTCGTCGGTCGAGCCGTCGTCGACGACGATCACCTCGAGGGCGCGATAGGTCTGGTCAAGCACGCTCTGGACCGCCTCTCGCAGGAGGACGGCCCGATTGAAGGTAGGGATGATGACGCTGACCGTGCCCGACACCAGAACGCGCTCCAGCTGATTGGGCAGCGAAGTATATCGCGAGGTTTGGCCACGTCCGCAAGGACCAAATCCGTGCCCAAATGGTGCGCGCTGGCAACCTCGAGCCAGCCAAATGGCTGGTCTGGCCGGATGACTATCGTATGATCCGTGCCGTTATCGACCGGGAAAAACGAGGAACGAATCGAGTGAACCAGAGCGCCGACGTGGCGGACCGAATTCGACAGGTGATCCGGGAGCACGGGCACCTTCCCGTGGACATCTCGACGCTCGACGACGAGACCGACCTGTTCCAGGCCGGGATGACCTCGCACGCCAGCGTCAACCTGATGCTCGGCCTCGAGTCCGCGTTCGATGTGGAGTTTCCGGACGCGATGCTCAAGCGGAGCGTCTTCCAGAGCGTCTCGGCAATCAAGGCGGCCCTCGCCCAACTCCAGGTGGCAGCATGACCGTAGCCGTTGACCGCGACCAGGCATTCCTGGCCGCGATCCGTCGTATCGCCGGCGAGGTCGCGGCGCCCAGTGCCGATGACGTCGACCGGAACGCCCGCTTTCCTTCAGAAACGATCGAGGCCCTGCGGGCCGAGCACGCCATGTCGGCGTTGATTCCCGAGGAATACGGCGGCGAGGAGATCTCGTTCGAGGCGGTGGCGGCGGCGTGCTTCGAGCTCGGTCGCCGCTGCGGGGCCAGCGCCATGGTCTTCGCCATGCACCAGATCCAGATTGCCTCGATCGTGCGCCACCTGAATGGCTCGGCCTGGTTTGAGCAGTACCTGCGCGACGTCTCGCGCGATCAGCGGCTCGTGGCTTCGGTCACCTCCGAGATCGGCACGGGCGGCGACCTGGGCAAGTCGATCGCGGCGGTCACGCCCGGCGCATACGGCCAGGCGACGTTCGAGAAACAGGCCCCGACGGTGTCCTACGGCGCCTATGCCGACGACCTGTTGACCACCCTGCGCCGTGCCCCTGAGGCGGAGCCGGGCGACCAGGTCGTCGTCCTGACTCACCGCGAGCAGTTCAACCTAGAGCAAAAGGGCACCTGGGATCCGATGGGCATGCGCGGGACGTGCTCGCCGGGCTATACCGTCCGGGCCGAGTTCCCCGTCGAACAGGTCCTGCCGACTCCCTTCTCGACGGTCGGCACGGAGTCGATGGTGCCGATCTCGCACATCCTGTGGTCGCACCTCTGGCTGGGCATCGCCACCGACGCCTTCGATCGCGCCCGCGCCTTCGTGCGGGCGTCGGCCAAGGCGCGCCCCGACCAGCTCCCGCCGACCGCCGTCCGGCTGTCCCAGTTGATGAGCGAGCTTTCCCTCCTGCGCGCGGAGGTCAGCACTGGCCTGCGCGACTTCAGCGACGCATCCGGCGATCGCGAGAGCCTGACCACGATGGCCATGATCCTGCGCTTCAACAACCTCAAGATCGCGGCATCGGAGCAGGCCCCGCGGGTCTGCCAGGGGGCGATGAACGTGTGCGGAATCGTCGGCTACAAGAACGACACGCCGTTCAGCATCGGACGCCACCTGCGCGACACGATGTCGGCCTGCCTGATGGTCGCCAACGAGCGGATCCACCAGACGAACGCCAGCCTGCTGCTGATCGCAAAGGACGTCTAAATGGCCAGCTACCGGGCGGCGTCGCCGTCGCAGGCGGCCTACCTCAGCGACCTCGTCGGTCGCGGCCTGCTGCTCGAGACCGGGGTGCCCGGCATCTACGGGCAGGGGGTCGACTTCGAGCGCGTCCGCGAGGCATTCACCGCGGCGGTGATGCGGGCGGCCGTCCCGGACCACGCCGAGCCGATGCGCTTCCCGCCCCTCCTGCCCCGCTACCAGATCGAGAAGAACGGCTACCTGTCCTCCTTTCCACACCTGGCCGGCAGCGTCTTCTCGTTCACCGGGACGGACGCCGAGGCCCTCGAGCAGGAGGCGCTGGCCGGCCGGCACGAGGACTGGAGCGGCTTCCAGACGATGACCGACCTGGTCGTCCTGCCGGCTGCCTGTTACCCGGTGTATCCGGAGATCGCCCGGCGCGGCCCGCTGCCGGCGTCGGGGGCCACGGTCGATACCGGTAGCTCATGGGTCTTCCGCAACGAGGCCTCGGGCGATCCCGCCCGGCTCCAGATGTTCCACATGCTCGAGTTCGTGCGGATCGCCGACCCGGCCGATGTCGGCACGTTCCGTGACGAATGGCTCGAGCGCACGGTGGCCCTCTTCCAGCGGGTCGGCCTGGACGCGACGTCGGAGATCGCGTCGGATCCGTTCTTCGGCCGGGCGGGCCGGATGCTCGCGGCCAACCAGCGCTCGCAGGAGCTGAAGTTCGAGCTGGTGGCCATGGTTGGCGGCCCGGAGCCCACCGCCATCGCCTCGTTCAACTACCACCAGGACCACTTCACCCAGATCTACGAGATCGAGCTGGAGGGTGGCCGGGTCGCCCACACCGGCTGCGTCGCCTTCGGCCTCGAGCGGATCACCCTTGCCCTGTTCCGGGCCCACGGCCTGACCCTTGACGCCTGGCCGGCCGAGGTGCGCTCAGAGCTCTGGCCATGAGCTCGGACCTGCCCGGCATGGTCAGCCTGTTCGGGCTCGATCCGGCGACCTACACGCCGCACCGCCTGCACGCCGGTGAACGCACCTACATCGAGACCGATTGCTTCACCGACATCGTGATCGAGCTGCTCCATGCCCGCGGCGACGAACCCGTGGCCACGTTCGGCTCCTTCGTGCGGATGGGCTTCGAGAACGATCAATGGACGTTCTTCAAGCCACTTGCGATCGATCTCGAGCTCCTGTTCGGGGTCGACATCCACGAGGTCCAGCCGTACCGCTCCATCCCGGCCCAGGTGGCCGAGGTGCTCGCCCTGGGCCGGACGATGACGATCGAGCTCGACGCCTGGTACCTGCCCGACACGGCCGCCACGAGCTACGGCCAGGCCCACGTCAAGACCGGCGTCATTGCCGAGTCGATCGACCTGGCCGGGCAGCGCTTCCAGTACTTCCATAATGCCTCGATGTACGGGCTCGAGGGCGCGGACTTTCGGGGCGCCTTCCGGCTGGGCGACGACTGGTCGGGCGATGTCCTGCCGCCGTACACCGAGCTGATCCGCTTCGATGCAGGCCCGCGCCTGGCCGGCGAGGAGCTGCGGGCCGCCGCTCGGGGCATTCTTCGGGGCCATCTCGATCGAATGGTTCCAGGCAATCCATTCGACGGCTTCACGGCACGCCTGGTCGCGGACCTGCCCGCGCTCCTGGAAGGCGACGCGGCCCTCTACCACGCCTTTACGTTCGCCACGTTCCGCATGGCCGGCGCCGGCTTCGAGCTCCTGGCCTCGCACGTTGAATGGCTCCTGGGCGCCAACGGCGATCGTTCCGTCGCGGCCATGGCCCGGATCGTCGACGGCTGCAAGATGCTCGGCTTCAAGCTGGCTCGCCGCCGGATGTTCGATCCAACGGAGCCGATGAGCGGCCTGAGCCAGGCCTGGGCCGAGGCGATGGAATCGCTCGACGACGCACTAGGCTAGGGCCATGCGCCAGGCCCTCACTTTGGCCATGACCCCAGCTCGCGCCCGCGTCGGCAGCTACGACCTGCTTCCCCTTGATTCTGACTGGGAGGTCGCGTCTGCCCCACCCGATGCCGTGCTGGCGGCCGACCAGCTGAATAACCTCGACTGGATCCCGGCCCAGGTCCCGGGCACCGCAGCCGGCGCATTGCGCGAGGCCGGCCGCCCCGTGGCCGACCTTGACGCCCTGGATTGGTGGTTCCGGACGACCTTCGAGACTTCCCCGCCGGCGGCCGGCGAGGAGATCCGGCTGTGCCTCGCCGGCATCGCGACCACCGCCGAGGTCTTCCTCAACGGCGAGCCGATCGCCGCCAGCGAATCGATGTTCGCCAGCCAGGCCGTCGACGTGGGCGGGCAGCTTCGGGCGACGAACCAGCTCACGATCCGCTGCCGGGCGATCACGCCCCAACTGGCCGTGCAGCGCTCCCCGCGCGCTCGCTGGCGGACGCGTCTGGTCGCCGACAACAGCCTGCGCTGGTTCCGGGCGATGCTCCTCGGCCGGGTTCCGGGCTTCTCGCCCGGGCCGCCGGCCGTCGGCCCGTGGCGGCCGATCTGGCTCGAGCGGCGAGCGGTCCTGGCCGTCGATGCCCTCGAGCTGCGAACCCGCCTCGACGGCGAGGACGGCATCCTGACCGTCCACGCCCGCCTGCGGGGCCTGGACGGGCCGGTTCGCGGACCGATCGTGCTCCAGCTCGATGGCCCATCCGGGCAGCATCTGGTCGCCCTTGAAGCGCGGGCCGAGGGCCTCGACACCACGGCCGATGGCCAGCTCCGCATCCCGGGCGTCGCCCGCTGGTGGCCGCACACCCACGGCCAGCCCACGCTCCACGACGTTCGCCTCCAGGTCGGCCCCGATGGCGCCGGGTCGCAGATCGAGGCGGGCCGGGTTGGCTTCCGCGACCTGGCGCCGGGTTCCACGGCCGACCACGACATCGAGCGTGACGGGCTGTTCGTCCACGTCAACGGTATCCCCGTCTTCGCTCGAGGCGCGTTGTGGACGCCCCTCGACATCGCCGGCCTGGCTCCATCGGAGGCTGACCTCCGACAGGCGATCGAGACGGTCCGCGCCGCCGGCATGAACATGCTTCGCCTGCCCGGCTTCGGCGCCTACGAACAGAAGGCGTTCCACGACCTGTGCGACGAGCTCGGGGTCATGGTCTGGCAGGACCTGATGTACATGAGCATGGATTACCCGTTCGCCGACGAGGGTTTTGGTCAACTCGCGCGGGCCGAGGTTGGCCAGCTCCTGTCCGAGCTCGGCGGCCGGCCCAGCCTGGTCGTCATCTGCGGCAACAGCGAGGTCGAGCAGCAGGTTGCCATGCTCGGCCTCGATCTCGCCCTGGCCCGCATCCCGTTCTTCGATCGCGTGGTGCCGGACATGATCGAGGCCGCGAGCGTCGACGCGGTCTACGTGCCGTCCGCGCCGTTCGGGGGCGACCTGCCGATGCGTCCGGACCGGGGCGTGACCGGTTACTACGGCGTCGGCGGCTATCGGGCTCCACTGTCCGATGCCCGGACGAGCGGCGTCCTGTTTGCGGCAGAATGCCTGGCCTTTGCCAATGTGCCCGATGACGAGGCGCTGGCGAGCCTCGTCCCGGAGCCCCCGTACGAGCCGTTCGTTCACAACCCGCGCTGGAAGGCCGGCGTCGCCCGCGACGCCGGGGCGGGTTGGGACTTCGATGACCTGCGCGACTACTACTTCGAGCTGCTCTATCGGATCGACCCGCAGATCCTGCGGCGGGGCAATCCGGACCGCTACCTGGAGCTTTCCCGGGCGGTCACCGGCGAGGTAATGGAGCTGGTCTATGGCGAATGGCGCCGGGCCGGCTCGCCATCGGGCGGCGGGCTGATCCTGTGGTTGCGTGACGTGGACCCGGGCGCCGGCTGGGGCGTGGTCGACAATCTCGGCCGGCCGAAGGCCGCCTATCACCACCTGCGCCGAATCCTGGCCCCGACCGCGGTATGGCTCGTCGATGAGGGGATCGGCGGGGTCATCGCCCATGTCGCCAACGATGGCCCGAACCCGCTGACGGCCCGCCTGCGGATCGGCCTGTACAGCGACCTGGAGCTGCCGGTTGGCGTGGCCGAAGAGGAGGTCAACGTGCCGGCCCACGGCACGATCCAGCGGGACGTCGAGTCGGTCATTGGCCACTTCGTCGACGCTGCCTGGGCCTATCGCTTCGGACCGCCGGCCCAGGATGCGATCGTGGCCAGCCTCGAGGGCAGTCACGAGGGCACGGGTGACTCCGGGTCAGCCGGGCTGCTGTCGCAGGCCTTCCACTTCCCTGCCGGGCGCCCCCTGAATCCCGAGCCGGCGCAGCGCCTGGGGCTGGCGGGCGTGGCCGGCCAGGACGCGGATGGGAGCGTGACCATGGCGATCACGAGCAGGCGCCTGGCCTACGGCGTCCGGATCCATGTGGCCGGCTATGCCCCGAGCGACGACGCCTTCTCGATCGAGCCCGGCACGACCCGCACGATCCGGCTGTTTCCGACCGACCCTGGCCAATCGTTCTCGGGTGGCTGGTTGACGGCGCTCAACCTGGTCGGACGCGTCGTCATTCGCCCGCTGGAGCCGGTTTCGTGATCGGCGCTCCGCCCCTGGCTCGCCCGGTCTACCTCGAGAACGGCAATGGGCCGGTCTTCGGGATGTTCCATGCCGCGGCCGGTGGCAGCCAGTCGTCCACCGCCGTGCTGATGTGCGGGCCATGGGGCTGGGACGAGGTCGCCTCGTATCGGAGCCGGCGGGCTTGGGCGGACTTCCTGTCGGAGCGCGGGCACCCCGTGCTCCGGATCGACCTGCCCGGCACGGGTGACAGCGGCGGCTCGCCGCACGAGCCGGACCTCGTCGGGAGCTGGACCCGGGCGATCGCCGCGGCCGCGAGCTGGCTGGCCGCGCAACCCGGTGTCGCGAGGGTCGCCGTGATCGGCCTCGGCCTGGGCGGCTTGCTGGCGGCCGCTTCGATCGGGGACGGCGTCCCGATCCATGACCTGGTCCTGTGGGCGGCACCGAGCACCGGCCGGGCGTTCAGCCGCGAACAGCGGGCGTTCGCGGCCCTCCAAGGCACCCGGCTCGATGCGGCCGAACATGCAGGGCCGGGCCCGGAGCCGGCCGGACTCGAGGTCGGCGGATTCCTCCTGTCAACGGATACCGCGGCCGCCCTTGGCCGGCTCGAGCTCGGCGCCATGGCCCGCGGCCGGCTCGACCGGGTCCTGCTCCTCGATCGGGATGGCATGGCCGTCGATGGCCCCGTCCGGGCACACCTGGAACACCTCGGCGTCGACCTGACCGTCGCCTCGGGACGTGGCTGGACCGACATGGTCTTCCATCCCGAGCAGTACGCTCCGCCGCTCGACGTCTTCGCCGAGGTCGAAGACTGGTTGGCCCTGGCCCCGGTCGGCCTGACCAGGGAGGCAGCCGTCAACCTCATCGAGGCCGCGGATCACGCCGAGTTGCCCGATGGCCGGGCACGGATCCGCGAGACTCCGGTCCGGATCGATCAGCCGTTCGGCCAGATCTTCGGGGTCCTGGCGGAGCCGGTCGACCTCGCCCGATCAACGGCCTGCGCCATCTTCCTGAACGCCGGCGCCGTTCGCCGCACCGGGCCGAATCGGCTGTGGGTCGAGGCATCCCGGCGTTGGGCAGCGGCCGGCATGCCCGTCATCCGGATGGACCTCGAAGGGATCGGCGAGGCCGATGGGGATCCAGCCCGCTACCGGGACGTCGGCAATTTCTATACTGCGGAGTTCGGAGCCCAGGTGCCGGCGATCCTCGACGTCCTCGAAGCCCGCGGCCTGGGCCCACGCTTCGTCCTGGTCGGCCTTTGTGCCGGAGCCTATTGGGCGTTCAACACCGGCGCCCAGGATCGGCGGGTCGTCGAGGCGATCATCGTCAATCCGCGGGCCATGGTCTGGGACCTGGAGCTGCTGACTCGGCGCGAGGCACGCAAGGTGAAGCGCCTGCGCCAGCCGGACCTGTGGCGCCGCCTCCTGCGAGGCGACGTCACGGGCGCGCGCATCCTGGAGGTATCAAGGGCGCTGGCGGCCACGGCCGCCCGCACGGTGGTGCGCGCCCCGGCTCGACTCCACAAGGGCCGCTCCAGCCCGGTCGAGGACCCCGCCATCACCCGACTGGACAGCCTGCGGGACCATGGGACCCGGGTCGTCCTGGCCTTCTCGGGCCTCGAGCCCGTCTACGACGAGCTCGCCGCGGACGGGATCCTGGATCAGCTGGGTCGTTGGCCGAACGTCGTCCTGGAGGAGCTGCCGGGGTCGGATCACACGTTGCGGCCCCTGGTCGCCCAGCGGGCCTTGCACGCGCTGCTCGAGCGCGAGCTCGACGCGCTCGTCGCTGCCGGCTAGGACGGATCATCGGGCCGAGCGTCGAGCCGGGCCGACAGCCAGGCCTGGACCGCGGCCAGGCTCTCGTCCGTGGTCGTATGGCCTATGGCGAACTCGGCGTAGTCAACGCTCAGCCCGAGCCTGCGCAGCATGGTCGCCGAACTCCGACCGGCCGCGACCCCAATCTCGCTGTCGGCCGTGCCATGGACGATCAGGACCGGCTTTCCGGCTGGCTGGTCGTCCGGGGCCAGAGCCTGCATGACTTCCGGCACGATCTCCGGCGGAAGCCAGCCGCTCATGGAGACGGCGCCTGCGATCCGCTCTGGGGCGACCAGGATCAGGCCCAGGGCGATGATCCCGCCCTGGCTGAAACCCGCCACGAACACCCGTTCCGGGTCGGCCGCGTACGTCGCGACCGCCTCGTCAACGAAGGTGATCGCCCGCGTCGACGCTGCCTCGACCTCGCTCGGGTCGACGGCCGGTCCGCTTGGCGTGCGGGCGATCGAGTACCAGCCGAAGGCGTACGGCCTGAGCTCGATCGGTGAGCGAGCACTGATGACGATGAAGCGTGGATCGAAGCCGGCCGCGAGGGCGGCCATGGCCAGCTCGTTGCCGCCGACGCCGTGGAGCAGGATCAGCAGCGGCGGCCGCCCGGACCCGACGGGAGCCAGGGCGGCTGGGCGAACCCGGTGGACGAGCGAGAGCGGGTGGCGGCTGCCCATCGAGGCGATCATATCGATCGCTTGCGACGCGCAGGGATCGGCCGCTGACCGTGGGGGGTGGTGCCCTGCCTGGGACCCCGGTGCCGTGGTGCCCCGAGGCACCAGATCCGGGCTCGATTTTACCCAGAGGTACTAGTCCCCGGCATCCAGATGACCTATCGTTGGTGGTCCTGAAGGGTCGGCGTTTTCCGAGTCATCCTCGACCCTTCGGCAGACGCGATGTCAGGGCTTTCGGGTGTGGCGCGTCCCCGGAAGCAAGGTCAGTCGCGAGTCGTCCGGGAACATCTTCTACGCGTCACTGGTCGCAACGTCGTATGTCGTAGCGATCTCTGTGCCCGGGGATTCTCTTGACTGGTCGTATCTCTCGCTTGCCGGTTCGCCTTGTCGATGCTGTCCATCGCACGCCGCGATCTGAGTCCGGGTCAGCGCCTGCGCTTCCCGATGGCGCCATGATCGCGCGTCTCGCGCGGCGGCTCCAGGCTCGCCACCTGCTGGTCCTCGACCTGGTCGGGATCGTCGTGGCGGCCTACCTCGCCCTCGGCCTGGGCTATGACGCCGTGCCCGGTCCCGACGTCATCGGACCGGTCCTGCCGATCATTGCCCTGCTGGTCGCGACCAGGACCGCGGTGAACAGCCGGCTCGGCCTATACAGCCGAGGCTGGCGCTTCGCCAGCATCCCCGACGTGCTGCGGATCACGAGCGCCGTGGTCCTGGGCACGGTCGTGTGCATGAGCGTCTTCTACCTCGTGACCGCGCTCCTGCCGAACGACCTGCGGTTCGGCTTCCCACGCTCGTTCTGGCCGCTCGAGATGCTCCTGAGCCTGGCCATCCTGGGCGGAATTCGGTTCACGATCCGGGCCGCGTTCGACTGGGCGCCCGAGTCGCCGGCCGGCGCCAGCACGGGACAACGCCTGACCCTGCTCTACGGAGCCGGCCGGACGGGCGTCCTGATGGCTCGCTCGGCCGAGCGCAATCCGGGGGCGGGGGTCGTGCCGGTCGGGTTCCTCGATGACGATCCTTCCCTGCACGGCAAGTACGTGGCCGGGCTGCGCGTCTTTGGTGGTGGCGACGAGCTCACCCGAGCCTCTGAGCTGACCGGCGCCCGGACCCTCCTGATCACGATGCCCAGCGTCCCGGGTGCGGCCGTCCGCCCCGTTGTGGAGTCCGCCCTCGGCCTCGGCCTCGAGGTTCGGACCGTCCCGCCGGTGACCGATCTCCTCGACGGCAGCGTCGCCGCCAACCGGATGCGCCGAATCCGGGTCGAGGACCTCCTCCGGCGACCGATTGTGACCGACCATGTCGAGGGCGTGGCCGAGATCGTCCGCGATCACACCGTGATGATCACCGGCGCCGCCGGCTCGATTGGTTCGGAGCTCGCCCGGCAGGTCTTTGGCCTGGGGCCCCGCCGGCTCATCCTGGTCGATCGAGCCGAGAGTCCGTTGTACCTGCTCCAGCGCGAGCTCGAGCTGCGCTCGGACCATGGCCAGACCGGAATCGAGCTGCGCACGGCGTTGGCCAACATCACCAACCGGCCGGCCATGGACAGGCTGATCTCCCTCGAGGCCCCCTCGGTCATCTTCCACGCCGCGGCCTACAAGCACGTGCCGATGATGGAAGCGCATCCCTCCGACGCGATGTTCGTGAACGTGAGCGGCACCCAGGCGGTCCTCGATGCTGCCGCCTGCGCCGGCGTCGAGCGGTTCGTCCTGGTCTCGACCGATAAGGCGGTTCGGCCCTCGAGCGTCATGGGCGCCAGCAAGCGCGTCGCCGAGATGCTCGTCGCCGACACGGCCAGGCGGACCGGCCGGCCGTACGTCTCGGTCCGCTTCGGCAACGTCCTGGGCTCGAACGGCAGCGTCGTCCCGATCTTCCAGGAGCAGCTCGAGAATGGCGAGCCGCTCACGATCACCGACCCGGCCATGACCCGCTTCTTCATGACCATCCCCGAAGCCGCCTGGCTGATCCTGGATGCCGCGGCGCTGGCCCGGATGGGCGACCTGTTCGTGCTGGACATGGGTGAGCCGGTCAGGATCATGGACCTGGCCCGGGACCTCGTCCGGCTGGCCGGTCGCGATCCCGATAGCCAGCCGATCGATATCGTCGGGCTGCGGCCGGGCGAGAAGCTCCACGAGGAGCTCTTCTACGAGTCCGAGCACGTCGAGGCAACCCAGAATCCGAAGGTCCTGCGGGCTGCGGCCGATCTTCCGCCGGCGTCCGTCCGCGAGGATGTCCAGGGCATGCTGACCCTGGCAACAGGCAACAACGAGGACCTGCTCCGTGGTGTCCTGCTCGACTACGCCCGCGGACTCAGCCCGGCCAGCTCCCTCGTCCCGGCCAGCGCGCTGTCCGTCGAGCCGCGCGAAGTCGCCAGCGAACTCGTGGCGCTCGTCGGCGCACCCCAGGCCGCCCTCGCGCCGGTCGGCGCCGCTGGCTGACGGTCCGCGCCGGCGGGTTGACCGCGAAACGATCGGCGCTGTGGCTCCATCCGCTAGGCTTCCGGTATGACCAGCGATACCCGCGTGGCAGTCATCGGCCTCGGCTACACGGGCCTGCCGCTCGCGATCTCTTTCGTCGAGGCCGGCCACCAGGTTGAAGGGATCGATGCCTTTGCCGGCCGGGTGGCCGAGCTGAACGCCCGGACCTCGCCGATCGACGATGTCTCCGATGAGCGCCTGGGCGCGGCCCTCGATTCCGGGCTGCGGGTCGTTGTACCGACCGAGGCGACCCTGGCCGAGGCCGACGCGATCTTCGTGTGCGTTCCCACCCCGATCACGACTACCAAGGACCCGGACCTCGGACCCGTCCTGGCGGCGGCTGACTTCATTCGGGAGCACCTCCGGGCCGGCCAGCTGATCATTCTCCAGTCGACCACGTTCCCGGGGACCACGACCGGCTCGTTTCGCGAGGCGATCGAGCGTGGCGGCCTCGTCGCCGGCCGTGACTTCGACCTGGCCTATGCCCCCGAACGGGTGAATCCGGGCGACCCGGCCAGCGCCGCGCGGGGCGTGCCCCGGCTGGTCGGCGCGACCACCACCGCTGCCACCCGGCGAGCGGCGGCGCTCCTGGCGAAGATCAACGACCGGGTGGTCGAGATGACCTCACCCGATGCGGCCGAGCTGGCCAAGCTCCTCGAGAACGTCTTTCGCAACATCAACATCGCATTCGTGAACCAGCTCGCCCTGCTGTGCGAGCGGATGGGCCTCGATGTCTGGGAAGTGATCGATGCCGCCGCAACCAAGCCCTTTGGCTTCATGCGCTTCACCCCAGGCCCAGGCGTGGGCGGCCACTGCATTCCGGTCGATCCCTATTACCTGTCGTGGCGCGCGCGCGAGTTCGATTTCATCGACCGCTTCATCGAGACCGCGGCGGACATCAATTTCGCGATGCCGCGGCACGTGGTCGACCTCGTGGCCGAGGCGCTCAATGAGCGCAGCCTGGCCCTGAAGGGGGCCAAGGTCGGGGTTCTCGGGGTGGCCTTCAAGGCCAATGTGCAGGACGCTCGAAACTCGCCGGCGGCCGACGTGATCGCCGGCCTGGCCGGTCGCGGCGGCGATGTCCGCTATCACGACCCGCACGTTGCCAGCTTTCGGGACGGCCAGGGCGAGGTGCGCCCGAGCACCGACCTCGAAGACCTCCTTGAGTGGGCCGACGTGGTCGTGGTCGTGACCGCCCATCGGGCGATCGACTGGGCGCGCGTCTACGAGCGAGCCAGCCTGGTCGTCGATACGGTCGACAGCTCGAGAGGCCACCAGGTCCGGCCGCGCCAGGTCCTGCGCCTGGGCGCCGGCTGGGGCACGGCCGCTTCAGCCGCGATCGCGAGCTGACCTCCGGACGTCACTGAATCTCCGCCCCGGCCCATGACCATGGCCGGTCATGACTGGTCCGATGGGGTTATGGTGTGCGCCCACCGCCGGGTCCACCATGGGCCTCCGCACCGATGATCCATGTGACACCTGCCTTCGAGCGTTCGCGGGTCCGACCCCAGTCGGCCCGGTACGCCGGGATCCTGACCGGGATCCTGCTGATCCTGGCCGCGGCGTTCGGCCCCGGAACGGTCCGGGCCGCCGCGCCCCTGCCTGTGTCCAGTCCCGCCCCGTCGAGCGGGCCGGTCACGCGCGGCCCGGCCGCCGGCTCATCTGTCCGGTCATCGGTGGTAGCTCCCCTCGAAGGCCTCGATGTCAGCCGCTGGCAGGCCACGATCAACTGGCCCCAGGTCAAGGCCGCCGGCAAGCAGTTCGTGGTCATGAAGGCGACCCAGGGGACCGCCTACGTCGACCCGATGTACGCAACCAATCGGGCCGGCGCGATGGACGTCGGGATTCCGATGGCCGCCTACCACTACGCCGACCCCGACTCGGCCGCCGGTGAGGCCGTCCTCGAGGCCGACCACTACGTGGCCGTCGCCGGGCTGACCGCCGGCAACCTGCTGCCCGCCCTCGATCTGGAGAAGACCGGTGCGCTCGCCCCGGCCGCGCTCCAGGCATGGGTCCGGGCCTGGCTGGACGAGGTCACGGCCAAGCTGGGCATCCAGCCGATGATCTACGTCAGCCCCAACTTCTGGTCGTCCAAGATGGCCAACAACACGAGCATCGCCCAGGCCGGCTACAAGGTCCTCTGGATTGCCAACTGGGGGGTGACCAGCCCGACCGTCCCGGCCAACAACTGGAGCGGCAACGGCTGGACGTTCTGGCAGTACACCGACTGCGGTCACGTCGCCGGGATCACCACCGGCTGCGTCGACCTCGACCGGTTCGGCGGCTCGAGCCTGGCCGCCGTGACCTACCATCCGGACTTCGCGGTCGTGGCCAACCCAACCGGCCAGTCGATCACCCGGGGCGCCACCACGACGTTCACGATCAACGTCAACCGGACCCAGTTCGTGCCCCCGGTGACCCTGTCGGTCACCAGCCCGATGCCCAGCGGCACGACTCTTGCCTTCAGCCCGAACCCGGTCACCGGCACGACCTCGACCCTGACGATCACGACCTCGAACACGAATACGGTCACCCCGCCGGGCGTGGTCACGCCCACGATCCAGGGCGTCGGCGGCGGTCTGACCAGGACGACCCTGGCCAAGCTCACGGTCCTGCCCGCGCCGCCCGGCCCGCCGACCAGCCCGGCGGCGACCGCGCTTGATGCCGCGGCCTACGTGGAGTGGGTTGCGCCCGCCAACGACGGCGGCGGGGCGATCGACAGCTACACCGTGGCCGCCGCCCCGGGAGGCAAGACCTGTTCGACCACGAGCGGCCTGTTCTGCACGGTCAAGGGCCTGGATAACGGCACGGCCTACACCTTCAGCGTGGTCGCCAAGAACGAATCCGGCCCGGGCACGACCTCCGCCGCCAGCGCAGCGGTGACCCCGGTCCAGTCGATCCCGGGTGCCACTTATTTCGGGGTGACCCCCAACCGGCTGGCCGACAGCCGCAAGAAGCTCGGCCTGGACAAGGCCCTCCGGGCGGGCGTGCCGGCCGCGTTCAAGGTGACGATGCGCTCGAGTGACTCCAAGCTGAACATCCCCACCGGCGCGATCGCGGTCACCGGCAACCTCACGATCGTCGGCCAGACGGCGCCCGGCTACGTCGCCCTGACCGAGGCGGCCACGGCCAAGCCGACGAGCTCGACCCTCAACCTCCCCCTGGGCGACGTCCGGGCGAACGGGGTGACCGCTCCGCTGGGCACCGGCGGGCTGCTCTGGCTGACCTATGTCGCGAAGAGCGGCGCAACCGCCCAGGCCGTATTCGACGTGACCGGCTACTTCCTGCCGGGTGCCTCGGGCGCGACCTACGTGCCGCTGGCACCGGCCCGCCTGCTCGACACGCGGTTCAAGACGGGCCTGGTCAACGGCCCGATCAAGGCCGGCGCCCTGAACACGTTCCAGGTCACCGGCGTCGGCGCCCATCCGATCCCGTCCGACGCGATCGGCGTGACCGGCAACCTGACCGTCACCGGCCAAACGGGAGCCGGCTACTTCGCCCTCACCTCGGTCGCCTCGGCCACGCCCAGGTCATCGACCCTGAACTTCCCCCACGGCGATACGCGGGCCAACGGGGTCACGATCCAGCTCGGGCCAGGCGGCACGCTCGGACTGGTGTACATGGCCAAGGCCGGCTCGACCGCCCAGGCGATCTTCGACGTGACCGGCTACTTCGAGCCGGGCGCGAGCGGGGCCAGCTACTTCGCCCTGCCCCCGACCCGCCTGCTCGATACCCGCCAGACGGCGCTCGCCGCCAATGGCGCGAGCAAGGCCGCCCTCAAGGCCGGCGCCAGCAACTGGTTCGTGACCACCGATCGCGACCCCAATCCGACCCTGGCCGTGCCGGCCGGAGCGGTCGCCCTGACCGGCAACCTGACGGTCACCGGCCAGACCGCCGCGGGCTACCTGGCCCTGACCTCGGCCTCCACGGTCAAGCCCACCACCTCGACCCTCAACTTCCCGGTCGGCGACACCCGGGCCAACGGCGTGACGATCGCCCTGGGAGCGGGCGGCAAGCTCTGGATCATCTACATGGCCCACATCGGCGCGACCGCTCAGGCCGTGTTCGATGTGACCGGCTACTTCCTGCCGCCGGGCTAGACCCGGGCTGACTCGCGTCCGTGGCGGAGCGCACGGCCAGGAGTTGCCCCGGTGTGCGCCCCGCCGTCGACCACCACGGTCCCGTTGACGATGACCTGCTCGATGCCCTCGGGAAACTGGCGTGGCTCCTCGATCGTGGCCAGGCTCCGGATCCGGACCGGGTCGAACACGACCACGTCGGCTGCCAGGCCGTCGACCAGCCGGCCCCGGTCGGTCAACCCGAGCCGGGCCGCCGGGGCCGAGGTCATCTTACGGACGGCCTCTTCGAGGCTGAGCAGCCCCTCCTCGCGTACGAACTCGCCCAGGATCCGGGGAAACGAACCATAGGTGCGCGGACTGGGCTTCGCCCCGACGAACGTCGAGTCCGTCCCGACCATGCCCACCGGATGCTGGAAGAAGGGCGGCATCGTCGGCCGGTGCGGGCCTGGAGTGACCTCATTGAGGCGCAGGTCCTCGGCCAGCAGCAGGTCGCACACCAGGTCCACGGCCTCGGCCCCGGTCTCGGCCTGGATGGCGCCGAGCGTCCAGCCCTCCCAGCGGGCGTGCTCCTGCCGGGCGAAGTAGCCGACCCGCACGCCGGCCAGACCGCCGCTGCCGGCGAACAGCGTGCCCCGTTCGGCCAGCTCGCGCCGGATCCCGGCCCGGATGGCCGGGTCGGCCAGGCGTGCCTTGGTCAGTCCCGGACCGCCCTCCTGGACCCACGGCGGAATCAGGATCAGCAGGCGGGTGCTGGCCCACTCGGACGGGTACGAATCGAAGGTCACGTCCTGGCCGAGGGCCCGGGCCACGTCGACCAGCTCGAGCATCGGTCCGGGCCCGCCCGGGAACGTGGCCCGGTGGTAGAAGTGGGTGATGTGGGCCGGCGCGCCGCCCCGCCGGCCGATCTCGGTTGCCTCCCGGAACGGATCCAGGTAGCCGTCGCCGAGGGGGTAGCGGACGTGGGTGTGATAGAAGCCGCCGTGCCGGCCGGCCTCCTCGGTCAGGGCCGCCAGCTCGGCCGTCGTCGCGTACGAGCCGGGTGGATAGTCGAGGCCCGAGCTCAGTCCGAAGGCACCCTCGGCCATCGCCTCGGCCAGCATCGAGCGCATCGAGGCAATCGCGCCCTCCCCGGCCGGGACGTCGTTCCAGCCAAGGGCGCCGATCCGCAGGACCGAGTTGCCCACGAGGTAGGCGATGTTGACGCTGACCTGCCGGTCGAACCGGGTCAGATAGGCGGCCACCGTGTCCCAGTCGTAGGCGATGTCGGGGTGGCCGTCCAGCCCGGCATTCAGCTCGACGAAGGCGGCCAGGTCGGCGGGGTCGTCGAACGGGGCGTACGAGTTGCCATCGACCCCGATCACCTCGGTCGTGACGCCCTGGCGGACCTTGGGCTCGTGGCGGGGATCGGCCAGGATCATCAGGCCGGAGTGGCTGTGCAGGTCGATGAAGCCGGGGGCGACCACCTTGTCGGTCGCGTCGATGGTCCGGCCGGCGTGGTCGGGCAGCGCCTGCCCGGCCTCGATCACTCTCAGCCGCTCGCCTTCGATCGCCAGGCTGCCCGGCCGGCCCGGTGCGCCCGTACCGTCGACGAGCGTCCCGCCGGTGATCAGGATGTCGACGGCGGCCGTCATCCGGGCGGGCCCTCGAGCCGTCGGCCGCGGACCCATGCCCCGCGGACCATGTCCGGGTGAGTCCGGAAGATGAGCTGGCTGAGGACGTCAGCCGGCCCGTCGGGCTCGAGGGCGGTCAAGGCGGCTGCCGGCGGCTCGGCCAGTGCGGTGTCGATCACGATCAGGTCGGCCTCCTTGCCCGCTTCGATCGAGCCGATCTCGCCCTCGAGGCCGAGACAGCGGGCCGCCTCGTAGGTGGCCTGGCGCAGCCAGCCCAGCGAATCGAGGATCGGTCGCTGATCACCGCCGGCCACCCGTAGTGCGTTCTGGACGTAGCCGCCGAAGCGCATCGCGCCGAAGATCGACAGGTCGGGGCCGCCGGCAACGTCGGAGCCGAGGCCGACCGCGATGCCCGCCTCGAGGTAGCGGGCCAGGGGCATGATCCCCGAGGCCAGGAACAGGTTCGAGGCTGGACAATGGGCGAGCCGCGTGCCCGTCTCGGCGATCCGGGCCACCTCGCGCTCCGACAAGTGGATGGCGTGGGCCAGGATCGTCCGCGGCCCGAGGCCGCCCGCCTGGTCGTAGACGTCGAGGTAGTCGCGAGCCTCGGGTAAGAGCTCGGCCACCGCCGCGATCTCGTCCCGATCCTCGGCCAGGTGGGTCTGCCAGTAGGCTCCGGTGGACTTGGCCAGGGCGGCCGATTCGCGGAGCATCTCGGCCGAGCAGGCCACGGCGAAGCGGGGCGTGAAGGCGTAGCGCAGCCGGCCGCCGTCGCGCATGTGCCAGCGAGCGCAAAGATCGGCCGATTGGCGCAGCGACAGCTCGAGCAGCTCGGAGGGCCGGCGGGTGTCGTCGTAGGTCAGCCGGTCCATCATCACCTTGCCGATGATCGCCCGGATGCCGTGGGCCTCGGCCGCCCGGAAGGCCGCGTCCAGCGAGGGCTCGTACACCGCGCCGTACATCATGGCGGTCGTCGTGCCGGCGGCGGCGAGGGCCCGGTACACGGCCGGCGCCACGACCTCGGCCACCGCCTCGGTGAAATCGCGCTCGAGCGGGAAGACATACGCCTCGAGCCACTCGAGGAGGGGTGTCCCGAAACCCAGCCCGGCATGCGGGACCTGGGGCAGGTGGACGTGCAGGTCAATCAGGCCGGGCAGGATGAGCATCGGCCGGAGGTCGATGACGGGGCGGGCGGCAGCGGCGCCCAAGCGCGAAGCCTGGGCCCCGTCGAAGGGCTCGACCGAGGCGATCCGGCCGGCCGCGTCCACGGTCAGCAGCCCGTCCGGCTCGTAGCGGCTGCCACCTGCGGCCAGCGGCGTCAGGATCCGGGCGCGCAGCGCGAACGGCGGCCGGTCGGGCAGGCTGGCAGGCATCGCGGCGATGCTACGCCACGCTTGACAGCCCCGCGTCACGGGTCCCATCGTCAGGCGTCAGGATGAACTCACGAACATGACCCTCCGGGAGTCCCTCGGCCGCGCCGCTGCACCCGTCATCGTGCGGCCCGATGCCCCGACCAGGGGCCTGGCTACGCCCCGCGGGCCGCTCCGGCGCGAAGGTCCAGCCAAGCTCACCGGCACCGCCCTGTACACCGACGACCTGGTCTTCCCCGGGGCCTGGTACGGAGCCACGATCCGCTCGACCGAGGCCCACGCCCGGCTGCTCGGGATCGAGCTCGACCCAGCGTTCGACTGGTCGAAGGTGGTCGTCGTGACCGCCGCCGACATCCCCGGCCCGAACGTCGTGAACTCGATCCAGGACGACCAGCCGATCCTGGTCGCCGACGAGATCCGCCACCATGCCGAGCCGGTCGCCCTCGTGGCCGCTCCCGACCGGGGCCTCCTCGGCGAAGCCGTCGCCCGCGTCCGGATCCGGACCGAAGCGCTGCCGGCCGTCCTCGACCCGCTCCTGAGCGAGCACGCCTTCGCCCACTACGAGATCGAGTCGGGCGACATCGCCGCGGGCTTCGCCGAGGCCAGCCTGGTCGTCAACGGCGAGTACCGGGTCGGCCACCAGGAGCAGCTCTACATCGAGAACAACGCGATGATCGCCGTCCCGCGTGACGATGGTGGCGTCGCCGTCCACGGCTCGCTCCAATGCCCCTACTACGTCCACAAGGCGCTCCGCCGGTCGCTCCTCCTGACCGACGCTCAGGCCCAGGTGATCCAGGCCGAGACAGGCGGCGGCTTCGGCGGCAAGGAGGAGTACCCCTCGATCCTGGCCCTCCACGCGGCGCTCCTGGCTCGCGCCTGCGAGCGGCCGGTCCGGATGATCTACGACCGCCACGAGGACATCGCGGCGACCACCAAGCGCCACCCGGCAATCGTCCGCTACCGGAGCGGCGTATCGGCCGATGGGCGCCTCGTCGCCCAGGACATCGAGATCGTCATGGACGGCGGGGCCTACTGCACGTTGAGCCCGGTTGTCCTGTCGCGGGGCACGCTCCATTCAGGTGGGCCGTACGCCTGCCCCAACGTCCGGATCCACTCGCGGGCGATGGCCACGAACACGCCGCCCAACGGCGCCTTCCGGGGCTTCGGCGCGCCCCAGACCGAGTTTGCGGCCGAGATGCAGGTCAATCGGATCGCCGAGGCGCTGGGCGAATCGCCGCTCGAGCTGCGCCGGCGCTGGCTGTACCGGCCGGGCGACGCGACACCGACCGGCCAGGTCCTGCGCGAGAGCGTGGCGGCCGAGGACGTCCTCAACCGGGGCGCCGAGGCGGCCGAGTTCGAACGGGTCCGGGCCCGGACGGCCCTGGATCGGGCGGGGCGGCAGGCCGGCGGACGGGCCCGCTCGGCCCACGGCATCGGCCTGGCCCTGGGCTGGCACGGTGCGGGCTTCACTGGCTCGGGCGAGGTCCACCTGGCTTCGCTAGCCTCGGTCGAGCTCGGCGCCGACGGGCGGATCCGGGTCCTGATCGGCTCGACCGAGATGGGCCAGGGGACGAAGACGATCTTCCCCCAGATGGCCGCCGAAGCACTGGGCGTCGGAATCGATGACGTCGAGCTGGCGCCGGTCGACACTGCCCTCGTCCCCGACAGCGGCCCGACGGTGGCTTCGCGGACCGCGATGGTCGTCGGCGGCCTCGTGATCGAAGCCTGCCAGCGCCTGCGGGCGGTGGTCGAAAGCCGCAGCGGCGACCGGAGCGTAGGCACGGGCGGCTCGTTCGCCGACGTCTACCGGGACGACGCGCGCGTGCACGGGGCGACCCGGATCGACCAGCACTTCGAGCCCTACCCCGGCGTCGACTTCGACGACACGACCTACCGGGGCGACGCCTATCCCGCCTTCGGCTGGGCGTCGGCCGTGGCCGAGGTCGATGTCGACCTGGACACCGGCGAGGTCGCCGTTCGGAGCGTGGTCGCCGCAGATGACGTCGGCCGGGTCATCCACCCGGTCCTGGCCGAGGGCCAGGTCGAGGGCGGCACGCTCCAGGCCGTCGGCTACGCCACGATCGAGGAGATCAAGCTCATCGACGGCCGCTACCTGAACGACCGCATGGCGACCTACCTGATCCCAACGGCGCTCGACGCTCCGAGGATTGAGACGATCCTGGTCGAAGCCCCGTTCAGCGGCGCCCCGCACGGGGCCAAGGGCATCGGCGAGCTGCCCATGGACGTGGGCGCCCCGGCCGTGGTCGCGGCGATCCACGACGCGACTGGGGTTTGGATCCACGACCTGCCGGCCAGCCCGGAGCGGATCATCGCGGCGCTTATGGCAGCCGACGCACAACGGCCGCACGCGTGACCGTCCAATTCCAGGTCAATCGGGAGACCGTCGAGCTCGACGTGCCGGGCGCTCGGCGGCTGCTGGACGTCCTGCGCGAGGACCTTGGCCTGACCGGAACCAAGGAGGGCTGCGGCGAGGGCGAATGCGGGGCCTGCACGGTCCTTCTCGATGGCCAGGTGGTGGACTCCTGCCTCGTGCCGATCTGCCAGGTCGACGGCCACGCGGTGACCACGGTCGAGGGCCTCGGGCTGGATCGTGGCCTTGGCCGGCCGAGCCCCGAGCGCCGCGCCGTCGTGGATGACCTCGATCCGCTCCAGCTGGCCTTCCTCGAGGCCGGCGGCGCCCAGTGTGGGATCTGCACGCCGGGCATGCTCCTGGCCGGCCGGGCGTTCCTGGCCTCAGGCGCGGCTCCCACCGACGAGGCAATCCGCGAGGCGATCGCGGGCAACCTGTGCCGCTGCACCGGCTACACCAAGATCATCGAGGCGATCGCCCTGGGGGCCAGCCGCCAGGCCACGACCGAAGCTGGGCGCGCGTGATCGAGCCGCCCGTCGTCTCGCCTGACCGCCTGGCCGATGCCTATGCCCTGCTGGCCGAGTCGAGCCATCGGCCGATCGCCGGCGGCACCGACGTGCTCGTCCAGATGACCGCCGGCAGCGGCCCCCCGCCCGAACGCCTGCTCGACCTGTGGCGGCTGGACGAGCTGCGCGGCATCGACCTCGACCATGATGCCCTGTCGTTCGGGGCCCTGACCACCTACACGGCGATCCGCCGTTCGAGCGTATGCCGCGACCTGCTGCCCGCCCTGGTCGAGGCGGCGGCCACGATCGGCGCCGCCCAGATCCAGAACCGGGGCACCCTCGGCGGGAACATTGCCAACGCCTCGCCGGCCGGCGACATGCTGCCCGTCTTGCTGGCCACCGATGCCTCGATCGTCGTCGGCTCGGTCCGCGGCGAACGGACGATCCCGGCGGCCGAGTTCTGGACCGGCTATCGGGCCACGGCCCTGGCCTCGGACGAGCTCGTCGTCAGGATCCGGATCCCGCTCGTGGCCGACCGCCAGGTCCGCTTCCGCAAGGTCGGCACCCGGCGGGCCCACGCGATCAGCAAGGTGGTCCTCGCCCTGAGCTGGGTGTCGCCGTCGCTCGAGGGGCCCTGGCAGGCCGTCCGGCTCGGCCTCGGCTCGGTCGCCGAGCGGCCGATTCGAGCCAGCGCGACTGAGGCTGTCCTGGAGGGCCAGCCGCCGATCAGCGACACCGCTGATAGGGCATTCGTCTCCCTTGCCGCCGAGATCAAGCCGATCGATGATGTCCGCTCGACGGCCGACTATCGCCGGGCGGTGGCCGCCCGGGTGCTCCATCGCCTGATCCGGGACGCCGGCGGCTGGTGACGGACGAGTCGAAGCCCGAACGGGAGTCGAGATTGAGCGAACCGGGCCAGCCCGAGCCGCGGCCCTTCGAGCTCGGACCGAACCGCTACGGCAAGTCCGCGATCCGGCTGGTCAAGGTCCGCCGCGGGGCCGCCGGTACGCGCGTTCGTGACCTGACCGTCTCGATCTCGCTCGAGGGCGATTTCCAGGCGGCCCACCTGGCCGGCGACAACAGCGGGGTCGTGGCCACCGACACGATGAAGAACACGACCTACGCCCTGGCCCACGAGCACCTGACCGGCGCCATCGAGAGCTTCGGCCTGGTCCTCGCCCGGCACTTCAGCGTCATGGCCCACGTCTCGAGCGCGACTGTGTCGATCGAGGAGCACGGTTGGGAGGCGGTGCCTACCTCCGGCGGCCCGGCACCTGACGCATTCATGCGCGCGAGTGAGCTGACCCGCACCGCCGTGGTTCGGGCAGATCCGGCCGGCTTCACGATCGAGTCGGGCCTGCAGGACCTGACCCTGATGAAGACGGCCGGCTCGGCCTTCAGCGGCTTTCCCCGGGACGAGTACACCACCCTGGCCGAGACCGACGATCGATTGATGGCCAGCCGCCTCACGATGAGCTGGCGCTACGGCTCGATCCCGGACGACTACGACGCGACCTTCGACGACGTCTGCCGGGTCCTGCTCGACCGCTTCGCGGGCCACCGCAGCCCGTCCGTCCAGGCCACGATCTGGATCCTGGGCCGGGCCGTCCTCGAGGCCCAGCCGACGATCGACGAGGTCCGGCTGGTCATGCCCAACCTCCATCACTGGCTGGTCGATCTGGAGCGCTTCGGGCTGACCAACGATCGCGAGATCTTCGTGGCCACCAGCGAGCCGTACGGCCTGATCGAGGCGACGGTCCGTCGGATCGACGTTTCGCCCGAAACAGAATCGGAGGATCGGCCCGAGCTGGTTGTTGCCGCAGCCGCCGTTGCCGCGGCGGTCGCCGTCGAGCCCAAGCCGGAGGTTGTGCCGGAACCGGAGCCTAAGCCCGAACCCGAACCAGAGCCCGTGGCGGTGGCGCCCGAGCTCGAGCCGGTGGCGGTCGCGCCCGAGCCCGAGCCGGTGGCGGTCACGCCCGAGCCCGAGCCGGTGGCGGTCGCGCCGGAGCCCGAACCCGAGCTCCTTGCGGTCGAGCCGGAGCCCGAGCCGATGGCCCCGTATCCGGAGCCCGAGCCTGACGCCGCCTTCGCGCTGGCCGTGGCCGCGGCTGCCGCCCGCTCCGTCGCTCCGGCCGCCCCGATCGCTGCCCCGACCGGGATCGAAGTCAAGGGTCGCGCCGTCCCCGGAATCGACACGATCCTGACGCCCGAGGCGCTCGAGTTCATCGCCGGCCTCGAGCGAACGTTCGGCGCCCGTCGGCACGAGCTGCTGGCTGCCCGCCGGCAGCGCCAGAAGGAGCTCGACCGGGGGATCATGCCCGACTTCCTGTCGAGCACGGCCGATGTTCGCCGCGGCTCTTGGACCGTGCCTTCTACGCCGCCCGACCTGGCCGATCGTCGCGTCGAGATCACCGGTCCGGCGGAGCCCAAGATGATGATCAACGCCCTGAATTCGGGCGCCCGCGTGTTCATGGCCGACCTCGAGGACTCGCTCTCGCCCACCTGGGCCAACGTGATCGGCGGCCAGGCCGCGATCGCCGAGGCCGTCCGGCGGACCCTCACCTTCGAGAGCCCCGAGGGCAAGTCCTATCAGCTCAACGACAAGATCGCGACGCTGGTGGTCCGGCCGCGGGGCTGGCATCTCGACGAGCGCCACGTCCAGGTCGACAACGCCTCGATCTCGGCCTCACTGTTCGATTTCGGGCTCTTCGTCTTCCACAACGCCCGCGAACAGGTCAGCCGCGGGACAGCCCCCTATGTCTACCTGCCCAAGCTCGAATCGCACCGCGAGGCGCGACTCTGGAACGACGTCTTCGTGTATGCCCAGGAGGCCCTTGGCCTGCCCGTCGGCACGATCCGGGCGACCGTGCTGATCGAGACGATCCTTGCCGCGTTCGAGATGGACGAGATCCTGTACGAGCTGCGCGACCACGCCGCCGGCCTGAATGCCGGCCGCTGGGACTACCTGTTCAGCTGCATCAAGAAATTCCGCTCGAACTCGCACCTCGTCCTGCCCGATCGGTCAGAGCTGACGATGACCGTCCCGTTCATGCGCGCCTACACCGAGCTGCTCGTCCAGACCTGCCACCGGCGGGGCGCGCACGCGATCGGCGGGATGGCTGCGTTCATCCCGTCACGGCGGGATCGCGAGGTCAACGAGACGGCGATGAGCCGGGTCCGCAACGACAAGGAGCGCGAGTCGCGCGACGGCTTCGACGGCACCTGGGTCGCCCACCCCGACCTCGTCCCGCTGGCGACCGAGGTGTTCAACGGGGTCCTCGGTTCGCGGCCCGACCAGAAGGGCATGACCCGGCCTGAGGTCAAGGTCACCGCCGCCCAGCTGCTCGACCTGGTTGTGGAGGGCGGCACGATCACCGAAGCCGGGATCCGGACCAACGTCTCGGTCGCGCTGCAGTACCTCGACTCGTGGCTGCGCGGCAACGGTGCCGCCGCCATCAACAACCTGATGGAAGACGCCGCGACCGCCGAGATCTGCCGGTCCCAGCTGTGGCAGTGGCGGGCCACCCGGACCCGGCTCGCCGACGGCCGCGTGTTCGACGGCGACCTGTACAAGAAGATTCGCCACGAGGAGCTCGAGCGGTTGGGCGGCACGGCCTCGGGCCGCCTGGGCGACGCGGTCACGATCCTCGACCAGCTCGTCTTCTCGGACGGCTTCGCCGAGTTCCTTACGCTCGAGGCCTACCGCCTCCTCGACTGACAGGCGTGTCGGCGCGGCGTTCCGCCGCCGCCCCAGGGTCTCTCTGCGGTTTACCGCCACTACCGGTACGCGACGGGGTTCTCGGGCATCGGACCTCGTCTGGTCGCCGATCTACCGCCACTAATCTTGAAATCGCCCGGAGCGCGCCCGAACGCGCCCGGATCGGGCGGATTCGAGGTCCAAAGGCCGTCGGCTAAGCGTAGTGGCGGTATCGCGACCGTTGATCCTTCGGACTCGCGACCGCCGACGCTAGACTGCGGCCATGGACGACCTCGACGGACCGATCGCCGCGCCCGACAACCACAAGGTGATCTTCGAGAACGAGCTCGTGCGCGTGCTCGAGATCACGATCCCGGTGGGTACCACCGCGCCCATCCACACGCACTTGACGCCGACGTTGCTCTACCACGTCTCAGGCAACCACTCGGTCCGCCGCGGCGAGGATGGCGCCGTCCTTCGCGACACGCGCGCGGATCCCAGCTTCCGGCCCGAGCGCGTCACGTTCCAGGGCCCGACTCCTGAGCACACACTCGAGAACACCGGCTCGGAGGACATCCACGTGATCGGCGTCGAGCTCAAGGACCACGCACCGGCCTGAGCGACGGCACCCTCCCTCGTGGCCTGAGCATAACTTCGGGTTGCCCGAGTCTCAGACTCCTCTCACAGGGCCCGGATAGGGTCCTGGAGATGCAATCTCAGTCCGCGCCGAGATGACCCGGCCGGGAGCTTACCGGCCCACTCGGCATCAGCGCGAATGAGGCCTCGCCTCGAGATCGCCCTGATCGCGGCCCGGGCAGCCGGCACGCTCGCCCGCCGATTGGGCCAGGGCAACGGTACGTCGCTGCCCGGCGTCTTGGCCCGGCGGATCGATCCATCTGTGTTGAGCAGCCTCGTTCGTGAGGCGGGGATGCCCGCGGTGGTGATCACTGGCAGCAACGGCAAGACGACCACCGGACGACTGATCACTGCGCTGCTCAAGGCCGAAGGCATCGACGCGCGGAGCAACGCTGCCGGGGCGAATCTCGTGCAGGGCGTCACCACCCTCGCCGTGAGCAATGCGGACCTGCACGGGCGCCTGCCTCCAGGAATCCTGGTAGCCGAGGTCGATGAGGGTGCCATGCGCCAGGTGGTGCCTGAGCTAGCGCCACGGATCGTCCTTGTGGTCAATCTGTTCCGCGATCAGCTGGATCGCTATGGCGAGCTCTATGCTGTTTCGGACGCCATCGAATCGATCGCACGTGATCTTCCGTCGGACGCTGCCTGGGTGGTCAATGCCGACGACCCGCTCGTCGCCTCGTTGGCGCCGGATCGAGTGGGCCGGCGCGTCACCTTCGGCCTCGACCTGGACTGCTCCACCGATCGCCTTACCCGCGCGTCCGACTCCATTCGGTGCCCGCGCTGCCGGTCGGACCTCGAATATGAGCACGTCTACCTCAGTCACCTCGGCTCGTATCGATGTCCTGGCTGTGGCCTTCGCCGGCCGCGTTTGGATGTAGCCGTGACGGCACTTCGCGTGGGTGCTTCGGACACGAGTCTCACGGTGCGGATTGGATCCTCGGAGCTCGTGCTGCGGGTTCCCCAGCCAGGCGTGCACATCGCCTACGACGTCGCGGCTGCGCTGGCGGTCCTGGTCGGCCTGGGGATCTCCCCGGTGCATGCCGCCGAAGCCTTGGCCGCCGTCAAACCGGCATTCGGACGCCTCGAGACAGCCGAAGTTGGGGACCGCCGAATCGTCCTCGGCTTCGTCAAGAACCCGAGCTCGTACAACACGACGCTGCGGGCCCTGGGCCTTGCCGGCGAGCCGCGCCAGCTGCTGGTCGCGGCAAGCAATACGAAGGTCGATGGCGAGGACTTTGCCTGGTTGTGGGATGTCGACTTCGAGTCCGCCGCGCCACGCTTCGAGCACGTGACGGTCACCGGGACGCGAGCCGACGATCTAGCCAATCGGTTGAAGTACGCCGGCGTCGACCCAGGCTTGATCAGCGTGATTGGCCCGGCGAATCGGGCACTCGACGCCGCGTTTGCCGCGATCGCGCCCGGCGGACGGCTTACCATCCTGGCCGGCTACACGCCCACGATGGAGCTGCGCCGGCTGATGAACCAGCGCGGTTGGGTCGGGCCCCTGCGCGATGCGTGACGGCCCGGTCGACGCCAAGACTCGCGACCGCGTCCCCTTGCTCCGGATCGCCCACCTCTACCCGTCGCTGCTCAACGTGGCAGGCGACAGCGGCAACGTGATCGTCATCGAGCGCCGGGCGGGTTGGCGCGGGATCGCCACCGAGATCGTGCCGGTCGAGATCGGAGTTTCAGTCGACCTCGCATCGTTCGACCTGATCTTCCTGCAGGGCGGACAGGACATCGAGATGGCCGTGGCCGCGCGGGACCTGCAGGGCAGGGCTGCGACCCTTCGCGAGGCGGCCGGCCGGGGGGTCGTGATCTTCGCCGTCTGCGCTGGCCTCCAGCTCCTGGGCCACCGCTACATTCCGCAGCGCGGCCCTGCGATCGAGGGGATCGGCCTGCTCGATCTCGAAACCCGGGGCGGCAATGACCGGTTCATGCAGCACGCGGCCTGCCAGGTCGGCTTCGGCGAAGGGACGGAGACGATCGTCGGTTTCGAGAACCATTCCGGCCTGACCGAGCTCGGGCCGGACGTGCGCCCGTTCGGAACGGTCATTGCCGGGGCAGGCAACAACGGCAGGGACGGGACCGAGGGAGCCCGCCGAGACAATATCTACGCCACATACCTTCACGGCCCGGTGCTGCCCAAGAATCCGTGGCTTGCCGACTACCTCATCCGGATCGCGCTGGAGCGACGGATCGGCGGCCGAGTCTCGCTGCCCGATCTCGACGATTCGCTCGAACAGAGCGCGCACGCCCTCGCCCTCGAGGTGGCGCTGCGGAACCGCGGACGGCGGACGGCCCTCGAGCCGGCCCGCCTGGGCCGGGCATGACCCTGGGTTCGCGGCCAAGCCGGCACTCGATGGCGCATCGGCCCGGCAAGGACCGTCGAGCTCAGCGCTTCGTCGTGGCGGTCCCGGCGGTGATCGTCGCATTGACCATCGCCGCGCTCGCCATGGGCGGAACGGCGGGGCGTTCGCCAGCCAGCAGTCCGGAGGCCCTTGTTTCGCCGAGTCCGGCAGCCTCGTTCGCCGCCCCAGCGGCACCGAGTCCGAGCGCGTCAGCGACGGCCACGGCTCCGGTCGCGACGTCATCGCCGGCGCCGATCGCGGACGGCGTCTTCGCCGGTGACCTGCTGATCGCGGATCGCGGCAACAACCGGCTCCTGATCGTGAACAGCAGCGCCCAGGTCCTGTGGCGGTTCCCGGTCGCCGGCAGCCTCAGCCCGGGGCAGCAGTTCAGCGCCGATGATGCCTTCCTTGCCCCGGACGGCAGGACGATCATGGCCAGCGAGGAGATGCACCAGGTCCTCGCTCGGATCGACATTGCGACGAAGCGGATCACCTGGCAGTACGGGCACTACAACCGGACGGGCTCGGCCGCCGGCTTCCTGAACACGCCGGACGACGCCTATCCCCTGGCCAACGGCGACGTGACGGTTGCCGACATCCGCAACTGTCGAGTCATCGAGATTGCGCCAGACAAGCACGTCGTTCGTACCTGGGGCCACACCGGGGTCTGCCGGGACGCCCCGCCTTATGCCTACAACGAGCCAAACGGGGACACGCCCCTCGCGGACGGTGGGATCCTGATCACCGAGATCAAGGGCTCCCGCGTCGTCAGGCTGAGCGCGGCCGGCAAGGTCATCTTCAACATCCACGTTCCGACCGCCTATCCGTCGGACGCCCAGCTCGACGCACACGGCAACGTCGTCGTCGCCGACTATTCGAATCCGGGCGCGGTCGTCGCGGTGTCCCCGACGGGCCACGTTGTCTGGAGATACGGCCCGAAATCGGGGACCGGCCGGCTCGACCATCCGAGCCTGGCGGTGCCGCTGCCCGATGGCACCCTGGTCCTGAACGACGACCTCCGGGATCGGGTCATCTTCCTCAACCCCATCACGGGCCGGATCCTTTGGCAGTACGGCCGAACCGGGGTTGCCGGCCGGGGCCCGAATCGCCTGCACATTCCAGACGGGGTCAACCTGATCCCGCCGGGGACGATCCAGGGCCTGTGAGGGCATCCGGACCTGGCGGCGCCGGGCCTCGCCTGCTGGGCTTCCTCGCCGCGTTCGTCGCGCTCGCAATGGTTTTCGCGGGCTGTGGGCAAACCCAGCCATCCGCACGGGCGGCCGCTGGTTCAGCGCTCGCCAGCCCGGTCGGATCGACGCAGGAACCGCAGACCAGCGCGATGCCCGGATCACCGTCGCCCTCGCCTGCCACGTCGCCGGCCGAGCTGCGCATCAAGGCCGTGAAGTCGGGGATCCGTTTGCCAGCACCGAGGAGCCGGGCCGTGGCCCTCGCCCTCGGACCGGACGTCCTCATCGCCGGCGGCCTGACGACGAACGGCACCACGACCGGCTCGATCCTTCGGTTCGACCCTGGCGCAGGCCGGATCGCGCCGTTCGGCTCCCTGGCCGTCGTCGTCCACGATGCCGGTGGCGCCGCGCTGGACGGTCAGGCCTACGTGTTCGGTGGCGGCCGATCGGTTGCGGGTTCGACGGTCCAGCGCATCGGCGCGACCGGAACGTCGACCGTGATCGGCGCCTTGCCGGCCGTTCGAGCCGACCTGGACGCGGTGACCGTCGGTGGCCAGATTGTCCTCATCGGCGGCGGAACACCGGGCCAGCCTGACGGCCGGGTGCTGGCCACCACCGATGGCCGTCAGTTCCGGGTGATCGCCCGACTGAGCGTGGCGGTTCGCTATCCGGCGGTGGCCGTCGTCGGCGGCCGGATCTACGTGGCGGGTGGCAGCACGAGCTCGGGAGCGACTTCGGTCGTCCAGGTCATCGACGTTGCGACCGGCTTGGTCCGGATCGTGGGCCACCTCCCACGGGCCATCTCGGACGCGTCGGGGCTCGTGATCGGCGGCCGAGTCGTCATTGCCGGCGGGCGATCCGGCGGCAGGGCAGAGAGCGAGTTGTGGCAGCTGGACCTCGCGAACGGCGCTGTCCGCGACGTCGGCCACGTGCCGTACCCGGTCGCGGACGCAGCCGCGGTCGTCGTCGACCAGGCTGGCTATTTGGTTGGCGGCGAGACGATCGGGCCGATCGCCTCGATCATCGTCCTTTCGATCGAGTGATCCCAGTGGCTCGATCTTGAGGCGCGATTGACTGTCAGACAGTTCTCATCCGAGGGCCCTAGCGTCAGGATCGATGTCAAGCCATGCCCAGCGAGTGCGTGCCCGACGACCGCAGCAGCCGGCCAGCCGGAGCTACCGACCCGCCCCACGCGCGCCTGAACCGATCGCGCGGCCGATGTCCGACCCACGGAGGTTTCTCGTGTGCGCCCGGCGCCGGATCGCCGCGGCATCGGCGGTGGCCTTCGGGGTCTTCCTGGGATTGGCTGCGTTCAACGTCGTTGGTGTGACCGCGCACGCCGCGGCCCCGAGCGACAGCACGAACGGGAGCCCCGCTCCAGCGCTCGTCCTGCCCCAGGGCGACTTCTTCGGAGTACCGGGGCTCGGCGGTGGAGCAGGTCCTTTAGCTCAGCCACCGATCATCCTAGGGGGTGGTCAGCCGATGCTGTCGAGCGGCGGTTCCTGACACCGTGGATGCGCCGTTGGCCCGGCAGGCGCCGCCGGACGAGCGGCTCCTGACGCCGGGCGATCTCGTTCGTCACACGTTCGCCGCGATGGGCACCACCGTTTCCGTCCTCGTACCGGAAGAGAGCGCTGCCGAGGGCGGCGCAGTCGAGGCGTTGTTTGGCCAATGGAACGCCACCTTCTCGCGGTTCGACCCGGATAGCGAGCTGAGCCTGCTCAATGGCGCCGCTGGGCGGCCGTGCCCGGTCAGTGACCTCATGTTCGATGTCCTGACCACGGCCCGGCAGGCCGCCGAAGCGACCAATGGCCTGTTCGATCCGACGTTGCTGCGGCCACTCGAGTCCATCGGCTACGACCGGGACTTCGCCGACCTAGAAGTCGGGGTCCCGGGCGCGAGTCCGGCCTCCCGTACGCCTCGCACTGGTGGCTGGCGACGGTTGCGGCTGGTCAAGTCGGGTCGGATTGCCGAGCTGCCGGTCGGTGTCGGCCTCGACCTCGGCGGCCTGGCCAAGGGCATGGCCGTCGATGCCGCGATCAGCGGGCTTGCCACGCGTGGCGTTCGCGCGGCGGCGGTCGACGCCGGCGGTGATCTCGCGGTCCTCGGTCTGCCGGCTGGGCAGGAAGCGTGGTCGATCGCGATCGAAGGCCCGGACCGAGACCGAACCGTCTCGCTGCGGGCCGGCGCGTTGGCCACATCGAGCACGGCCCGGCGGCGCTGGCGTCAGGGTGACGTCGTCCGCCACCACCTGATCGACCCGCGCACGGCCCTGCCGTCGACCTCCGACTTGTGGTCCGCGTCGGTGGCGGCGCCCACCTGCACCCAGGCCGAGGTGGCGGCCAAGGCCGCCTTCCTCCTCGGCCCAGCGGAGGGTTCGCGCTTCCTGGTCCAACACGGGCTGGTCGGCCTGTTTATGGCGTCGGATGGCACCGATCAGCTGGCGGGCGCGTGGGGGTGGGCGTGATCCCATCCAGCTTGACCTGGGAGATCGCTCGGGCGGGCGGGTTCATGGCCTACGGGCTTCTGACCGCGTCGGTCGCGATCGGACTGGTCGTCAGCCTGAAGTGGCGATCGCCGCGTTGGACCCGGTTCATCACGACGGAGCTCCATCGCTTCGTGACGCTGGTTGCCCTGGTGTTTACGGCCATCCACACATTGATGGTCGCCATCGACCCGTTCATCGGCTTCACTC
Source organism: Candidatus Limnocylindrales bacterium (assembly GCA_038239115.1). Classification (GTDB taxonomy): domain Bacteria; phylum Chloroflexota; class Limnocylindria; order Limnocylindrales; family CSP1-4; genus Palsa-1033. The sequence continues at coordinate 50,396 of JBBSFD010000015.1, forward strand.
CGGCCGAGGTCCTCGTCCCGTTCCTGAGCCACTATCGACCGCTCTGGATTGCCCTGGGCATCGTTGCGACCTACCTGCTGATCGCGGTCTACCTGAGCGAGCGGGTTCGACCCTACGTCGGCTACGTCTGGTGGCGACGATTCCACGAGCTCTCGTTCGCGATCTTCGGGCTTGCCCTGGTCCATGGCATTGCCACCGGCAGCGATGTCCGAACGCCGTGGGCGATCGCGATCTACGCGGGCAGCGTCGGGCTCGTCGGTGGTCTCGTGCTCGTCCGGGCATTTCCGCCGATGGAAGAACGGGCACATCCCATTCCGGCGGCGCTTGCCATCGTCGCCATCCTGGCGGTCGGCCTATGGGCCTGGCTCGGCCCGCTCCAACCCGGCTGGAACGCGATCGCCAACGACGGCCAGGGCTCGGGTAGCGCGAGCCTGGACGCAGCCGGGGCGAGCCCGTCGGCGGGATCCAGCCAACCAACTGCGTCCCCGACCGCCGGTCCTCAACGGCAGCCATTCAGCGACGCGATCTCGGGCCAGCTCGCGCAAGCCGACGATGGCTCGGTTGCCCTGACCGCGGTCCTCAGCAAGAGCGGTGATCGCCTCACCCTCCACTTCCCGTCGGCCCATGGTGGCCGATTGGCGATCAACGGCGCGACGATGGGGCTGCTCGCGCCGAACGGCGATGCCTGCACCGGCCCGGTCCAGGGTCTCGACAACAGCGGCCTCTCGGCGACCTGCCAGGGCGCGTCGAGTGGCTCCGTCTGGTCGATCCGGATGAGCCTGACCCAGGACAGCAACGGACTCGTCAACGGCACGATCGAGGCCGACCCGCAGTAACCCGGGTCGGATCTATTCGCTCAGGCGCCGTTCGACGAACTGGCCGAAGCCGCGCTGGCCAACGAAGATGCTGTCACGGATGACAGCCCGGCCGCGGACGTAGACCGAGCGGACCGCGCCGCTGACGGCTAGTCCCTCGAACGCGGTGTAGTCCGAAGTGTGATGGAGGTCGGCGGCGCGCAAGGTGCGCCGTGCGGCGGGATCGAACAGGACCAGATCGGCGTCGCGGCCCAGTTCGAGGACGCCTTTCGAGCCGAGGCCAAAGAGCCGCGCTGGCGCGGCGGCGAGGACCTCCACCAGCCGCTCGGCGCTGATCCGACCCGTCGCGACCCCCTCCGACCAGGCCACCGCCAGGAGCGTCTCGATCCCCGGCGCGCCGTTGCTGATCTTGTCGAACGGGACGCCGGTGACCCGTTTCTCGACGGCCACCCGGTCCGGAACGTGGTCCGTGGCGACGAGGTCGAGCGTGCCGTCCTCCAGCCCCGACCACATCGCAGCGCGGTCGGCGGCCGATCGAAGGGGCGGCGAGATCACGACCTTGGCCACCTCGGCGTCGTCGGGATTGAGATAGCGGGCGTCGGTCAAGGCCAGGTAGTGCGGGCAGGTCTCGGCCGAGGCTCGAACACCGCGCGCTTTCGCCGCCCGAACTGCCTCGAGCCCGCCCTCCGATGAAAGGTGGACGACGTGGACCGGGGCGTCTGCCTCCTCGGCGAAGCGCATCGCCCGGGCTGTCGCGATCGCCTCGGCCCGAGCCGGTCGCGAGCTGGCGTGGAAGCGTGGCGCCGTGTCGCCGCGGGCCAGAGCCGCCGCGACCTCGGTGTCGATGATGACCGGATCCTCGCAGTGGACCTCGAGCCGGCCGCCTCGCCGGCCCATGGTCCGGATGGCCTCGCGTAGGCGGGCATCGTCGAGCCGGAAGTCGAAGACCATGAATGCCTTCGCTGTCGGCACGCCGCCATCGACGATCGCCGGCAGCTCGCCGACCGGATTGTTCATCCGGCCGCTGATCGCCAGGCTGACGGCATAGTCGACGGCCGCGTCCGCCTGGGTGACCGCCCGCCATTCGGCCAGGCCGCGCACGAGCGAGCGCTCGGCCGCCGGCGAGGAGCCGGTGCCCGGGTTGTTGAACGCCAGGAACGTGGTCGTGCCGCCGAACGCCGCCGCGACCGAATCCTGGAAGAATCGATCGGGCTCGGCGTCACTCGCGACGCGGGTATGGGTGTGCGCGTCGACCATGCCGGGCAGGACCAGCAGGCCGGTCGCATCGACAACCTCGCGAGCCTGCCCCGCCTGCCCGCCCAGATCCGGCTCGATGGCGCTGATCCGGCCGCCGCTGACCGCCAGATCGGCTCGCCTCGAGCCGCCGGGAGTGACGATCGTGCCGCCGCGGACGAGGAGCTCGACCGCCGGGGCGAGCTCGATCTCGGTCACCCGATCAGTCGACCTCGCGGATCGAGATCGCCTGGGCGCCCTGCCACAGGCAGCGCCGGCCAACCTCGCGCAGCCGATCCGCCCAGCCCAGGTCAGTCGGGCCTTCCGGTTCGATCGAGGCGAAGTGGTTAGCGGCCAGCTGGCCGACCTTCGAGCTCGTCGTGCAGGCGCCGTAGGGGAAGAAGATCTCGCACTCGCTGATCCCGCCGGGATACATCGCGAGCTGGCCCGGCGCGGGGTGCGAGGTGTGGTTCTCGTAGTCGATCCCTGGGCGCAGGTCGCCGTACGGGATCCAGGTCGACTCGCCACTCCAGCGACAGTGGATCAGCGACGCTTCGATCGGCAGCATCCGCCGGATCGCCTCGATCGTCTTGGGCGCGGCGGGCTCCCAGCGGGCGCTAAAGTGGAGGTCGCCGACGACGATCTGGAGTCGAGCCATACGCGGAGGATAGCGTGGCCAATCGGGCGCCGACGATCTCCAGCCACGTCCTGGACACGAGCCGCGGAGCGCCGGCGGTCGGGGTTCGGATCGACCTTTCGGTCGTTGGCGTTGACGGTCTTGAGACCGCGGTTGGGTCGTCCGTGACCGATGCCGATGGCCGGGTCGCGGACCTGCTCGGGGCCCCGCTGGTTGCCGGGCTCTACCGGCTGCGGTTCTCGGTCGGGGAGCGAAGCCCGTTCTTCGTGGGACTGGCCGTGGACATCCGCGTCGACGATGTTGGCCGGAGCTACCACGTCCCGCTGTTGCTCAGCCCGTTCGGGTTGTCGACCTACCTCGGAAGCTGACTTCGTTGGCCGAGCCGGCGCCCATGCCGCCGATCGAGATCCTTGACCGGCTTCCTGCCGACGACTTTGCCGCGGCGGTCGCACCTCTGTTCGAAGGCGCGCCGTCCTTCGTCGGTCGATTGGCCCAAGCCCGACCGTTCGGTTCCTATGCTGACCTCTGGCCGCAGGCATTGGCGATTGCCCTGGCCATGCCCGAAGCCGACCAGCTCGAGCTCATCAACGCCCATCCGCGCCTCGGGGCGGCGCCGGCGAGCGTGTCGGCGCTGTCGTTCCATGAGCAGGGCTATGACCGGGCCGAGGCTGAAGCAGCCGAGTCGGCCCGTGTCGCGGCCGAGCTGGCCCGCCTCAACGATGCCTACGAGGGGCGCTTCGGCTTCCGCTACTGCGTCTTCGTCAACGGCCGCTCGCGCACCAAACTGCTGCCGCACATCGCTGCGGCCCTCGATGCCGACCGCGCCTCCGAGATCACCCGTGCCCTGACCGACGTCATCGCGATCGCCGAGGACCGGTCCCGGACCCTCGGCGCTCTTGACGGACCGCGGAGCTAGCCGCCGAACATCGACTTGATGCGGGCCCAGAGGCCTTTCGGTGTCTCGGACAGGGCTGGGGTCGCGGTTCTTACCCGCCTCCGTGCGGCGCCGTTCCTCGAGCGGCTGGACGCCGCGATGGAGCGCCGGCCAGCGGCCCCCAAGCCCGAGCCCACCCGAGCAGGCGACCTCTCGAGCGTCTGACGCCGAGTCGGCGGCCGGATTCGTCCATTCCGCCAGCCATCCCACGAGTGCCGCGTCAGGGTACTTTCAGGATCGTTGGGCATACTTGTCGAGAAAGGGACGTTCCGACGAGCCGGCGCGTCTGCGACTCGCCCAGAGTTCACTGGAGCTCGCCCTGTCGACGATCGACGTCTCATCCGACACCACGCCCAGGACCGATCCAACCGCGCTCGGAGACCCGTCCGAATCCCATGCTGCGACCGGGCGCTCGCGGGAGACGGCTGGCGCTCGAGCTCGCCGGGTCGGCCTGTTCGGTGGCGGGATCGTCGCCGCGCTGATCGCGGTGCTGCTGTACGGAGTCCTCTTCCCCGGGGCGCCCGCCCTGACCCAGACCGACATCAACTCGAGCATCGTTTCGGCGCTCGCATCGCAAACGCCGCCGCCCGCCTACTCGGAGCAGGCCTACGCGGCGATCCAGCCGTCGCTCGTCCTGATTGAGACGCGCAACGCGCCGGCGGCTGCGTCGGGAGCGCCGGCCGCGTCCGAGGTCCCGGGTGCGTCTTCAGGGCCGGGCGCCTCGGCGGCCCCGGCCAGCCCCATCCCCAACGGCAGCCTCGGCAGCGGCGTGATCATCAACGCCAACGGCTCGATCATGACCAGCCTCCACGTCGTGTCCGGCGCGTCGGCCATCCGGGTCACGTTCGCCGACGGAACCCAATCGTCTGCCGTCATCGCGACCACCGATCCGGCCAACGACATCGCCCTGCTGACCGCGTCGGCCTTGCCCGCCCAGGTCGTCCCGGCCGTGCTCGGCAATCCCCGCGATATCCAGATCGGGACCGACGCCTACGTGGTCGGCAACCCGTTCGGCCTGACCGGGTCGATCACCGCCGGCGTCGTCTCGGGCCTCGATCGAACGTTCCAGGAGCCTAACGGCGGCCCGCTTCTCAAGCAGCTCATCCAGGTCGACGCGGCAGTGAATCCCGGCAACTCGGGCGGACCGCTGGTGAACCGGGAGGGCCAGGTCATCGGGATCGTCACGGCCCTGATCAATCCCACGAACCAGGATGTCTTCATCGGGATCGGCCTGGCCGTTCCGATCAACGTGGCCGGCGGCGGCGCCGGCCTGCCCCAGGATTGAACGAGCAGCAATGATTGAGGAGGTGAGGCCCATGGACGGTGAGACGACACCCAGCGCAACGACCCAGACGCTCGAAGCGCCGCCAGCGAAGCCGACTGAGGCCAGTTCCGCGGATCTGGCCCCGACCCGGCCGATGGAGCGCGTCCTGTACGAGGTCAAGAAGATCATCGTCGGCCAGGACCAGCTGCTCGAGCGGATGGCCGTGGCCCTCCTCGCCCGCGGCCACCTTCTCGTCGAGGGCGTCCCCGGCCTGGCCAAGACGATGGCGATCAAGACCCTGGCGGCCTCGGTCGGTGGCGACTTCAAGCGGATCCAGTTCACCCCGGATCTCGTCCCTGCCGACCTCGTCGGGACCCGGATCTACAACCAGAAGACGGGCGAGTTCAGCACGTCCCTCGGGCCCGTCTTCACCAACCTGCTTCTGGCCGACGAGATCAACCGGGCGCCGGCCAAGGTCCAGAGCGCCCTCCTCGAGGTGATGCAGGAGCACCAGGTCACGATCGGCCGGGAGACCTTCAAGGTCCCCGATCCGTTCCTGGTCCTGGCGACCCAGAACCCGATCGAGACGGAAGGCACGTATGCCCTGCCCGAGGCCCAGGTCGACCGGTTCATGCTCAAGGTCCTGGTCGGCTACCCGAGCAAGACCGAGGAGTTCGTCATCGTCGAACGGATGACCGGCCACCTCGACGCCGTCCAGCAGGTCCTCTCGACAGATGACCTGCTCGGGCTCCAGCGCCAGGCCGACCAGGTCTATGTCGACCCGTCCCTGATCGACTACGCCGTCCGCCTCGCCCTTGCCACCCGGGCGCCCCAGAACGCCGGGATGCCCGAGCTCGAGCACTATATCACGTATGGGGCCAGCCCGCGGGCGTCGATCAACCTGATCCTCACGGCGCGTGCCCTGGCCTTCATGCGCGGCCGGGCCTACGCCATCCCGCAGGACGTGCTCGACATGGCCCGCGACGTCATGCGCCACCGGCTCGTCCTGTCGTTCGAGGCCCTCTCGGACGATGTCAGCGCCGACGACATCCTGACCACGATCCTCAAGCGAGTGGCGCCCCCGGCGGTGCCTACAAGGGAGCTTCCCAACGTACGTGTCAACGCCTGAACGCATCCTCCAGCGGCTCGACTTCCAGGTCATCCGCCGGCTCGACGGCCTGCTCCAGGGCGAGTACCGGAGCCTGTTCTACGGCAATGGCGTCGACCTGGCCGACCTGCGCGAGTACCAGCCGGGTGACGACGTCCGCTACATCGACTGGAACGTCACGGCCCGGATGGACCTGCCCTACGTCCGGCAGTACACCGAGGACCGCGAGATCACGGCCTGGTTCCTGCTCGACCTGAGCCCCTCGGTGGACTTCGGCACGGTCGAGGACGATCGCCAGAAGCGGACCGTCCTCGTCGACTTCGTGACGACCCTCGCCCGGCTGCTGACCCGGCGTGGCAACCGGGTCGGGGCGATCATGTCCGGCGGGCAGGGCACGAAGACGATCCCCGCCGCGGGCGGCCGGCTCCAGGTGCTCCAGCTGGTCAAGGCGCTGATCAACGAGCCGCGTATGGCCAGCGCCCCATTCACCGACCTGGGACCGCTCCTCGACGCCGGGCGCAAGGCGATCAAGCGGCGCTCGCTCGTCTTCATCATCTCGGACTTCATCAGCCAGCCCGGCTGGGAGCGCTCGCTCAGCCTGCTCAACGGGCGCCACGAGGTGATCGCCGTCCGCCTGTCGGACCCGCGCGAGAGCCAGCTGCCGGATGTCGGCCCGGTGATCCTCGAGGACTCCGAGACCGGCGAGCGGATGTACGTCGACACCCGCGATCGGGGCTTTCGGAACCGCTTCAAGGCCGCTGGCGTGGAGCGCGAGGCCGCGATCGCCGGGGCGTTCGGCCGGGCCGGGGTGGATGCCCTGTCCCTCTCAACCGACGAGGACCTCGTCCGGGCGATCGTCCGGATGGCCAGCCTGCGCAAGCGGCGCCGGAACTAGGCGCCAAAGAGACGACCACGAGATGACCCTCCGATGACGTTCATCTGGCCGCAGGCCCTGCTCCTGCTGATCCTCGTGCCACTGGGCATCCTTGCCTGGCGCTGGATCGACCGGCGGCAGCGCCAGAAGGTCGCGGCGTTCGGCCAGCTCGGCGGCTCGGCGGCGGTCGCAGCTTCGGGTGCGGGCTCGACCGGCTCGGGCCGCTTCGGCCGGTTCCGATGGCGCCTGCCGGCCTTCCTGTACATCGTCGGGATCAGCGTTCTGGTCTTCGCCCTGGCCCGGCCCCAGGGCACGGTGGACGTGCCGCGCCAGGAGGGCACGGTCATCCTTGCCTTCGACGTCTCGGGCAGCATGGCCGCCACCGACCTCCTGCCCACCCGGATGGCCGCGGCCAAGGCCGCCGCGATCGACTTCGTCCAGCGCCAGCCGTCGAGCGTCGTGATCGGCGTGATCGCCTTCAGCGACTCGGGCATCTCCGTCCAGCAGCCGAGCAACGACCAGGACACGGTCGTCGCGGCGATCAACCGGCTGACCCCCCAGAAGGGCACTTCGGTGGGCCAGGGGATTGCGGCCTCGCTCAAGGCGATCCAGGTCCAGCTGGCCGGCCCGACCGTCAACTACTACAGCAACAAGTCGCCCGCGCCGACGGCCTCGCCCACGCCGGTCCCTACCGGCTACCACGCCCCGGCCGTGATCGTCCTGCTGACCGACGGCGAGAACAACGAGAACCCCGACCCGGTCACGGTCGCCCAGACCGCCGCGGACCAGGGCGTCCGGATCTACACGGTCGGCATCGGCAGCGCCGCCGGCACGAACCTCGACCTGAACGGTTTCCAGGTCCACACCGAGCTCGACGCCGCGAGCCTCCAACAGATCGCCCAGGTCACCGGCGGCACCTACTACGCGGCCGACGACGCGGCCAGCCTGAAGTCGATCTACGACAACCTCGACACCCAGCTCATCGTCAAGGCCGAGAACATCGAGCTGACCGCCCTGTTCGCCGGCGCGGGCATCCTGTTGCTGGTCCTGGGCGGTGCCCTGTCGCTGGTCTGGCTGGGCCGGCTGCCATGACCTCGTTCCCTGGCCGCCTCGCGGCCGCCCCGTCCGGAGCGGCGCGCTGATGCAGTTCCTGTGGCCGGGCCTCCTGCTCGCCATCGTCCTCGTGCCGTTGCTGATCGCCGGCTACATCTGGCGCCAGCGCCGCCGGCGCACGACCGGAATCCGCTACTCCAGCCTGGCCCTGATCCGGGCGGCCCAGCCGGGCAAGGGCCGCTGGCGCCGGCACGTGCCATTCGCCCTGTTCGCGGCGGCGGTCGCGGCGCTCGTCCTGGCCCTCGGCCGGCCGATCGCGATTGCCAGCGTGCCGGCCAACCAGACCACGATCATCCTCACGATCGACGTCTCGGGCAGCATGTGCTCGACAGACGTGGACCCGTACCGGCTCGCGGCCGCCGAGGCTGCCGCGGCCCAGTTCATCAAGGCTCAAAGCTCGAGCACCCAGATCGGGATTGTCGCCTTCAGCAGCTTCGCCCAGGTGGTCCAGGCACCGACCAACGACCAGAACGCGCTGCTCGGCGCGCTCCAGAGCCTGACCACCGGCCGGCGTACCGGGATCGGCAACGGGATCCTGGCCGCGATCGACGCGATCTCGCAGGTCGACCCCTCGATCCCGGCCAGCACCGGCAACGGCAACCCCGGGACCGAGCCGGCGCCCGTGCCGGCCGGCGACTACGCCCCGGACATCATCGTCCTCCTGACCGACGGCGCGAACAACACCGGCGAGGAGCCGGCTGCGGCCGCTCAGGAGGCCGCCACCCGCGGCATCCGGGTCTACACGATCGGCTTCGGCACGCCCCAGGGCGGCCAGTTCGACGCGACCTGCGCGACCCAGTTCCTGGGCAATGAGCCGGGCGGCGGCTTCGGCGGCGGCGCCGGCGGCGGCGCCGGCGGCGGGGGCGGCTTCGGTGGTGGCGGCGGCGGCAATGGCTTCCGGCGCGGGATCGACGACCAGGACCTGATGCAGGTCGCGACAATCACCGGCGCCAAGTACTACCCAGCCGAGAGCGCCGAGCAGCTCGAGAGCGTCTTCGGCAGCCTGCCCACGAACCTGATCACGAAGCACGAAGTGACCGAGCTCAGCGTGGGCTTCGTGGCGATCGCGGCCGGCCTGGCCGGAGCGTCGCTGCTCCTCGGGCGAGCCTGGCGCCCGCTGCCCTAGGTTCCGCTGCCGGGTGGCTCCCTTGCAGCGCTCCACCAGTGGTCTACGCTACGGGCCGTGATCTGCCCCAACTGCGCAACCGAGAACAAGCCAGGGCGGAAGTTCTGCGTCGCTTGCGCGACGCCGCTGGCCGCGGCCTGCCCCAACTGCGGCGCCTCGTTCGATCCCGGTGACGCGTTCTGTGGCGAGTGCGGCACCCCCCTGACAGCCACTGCGCCAGCGGCACGGTCGACGAACTCGGCATCCACAGCCCAGCCGGCCCTGGCCGAACGTCGCCTCGTCACGATCCTGTTTGCCGACCTCGTCGGGTTCACCCCGTTCGCCGAGGAGCGCGACGCGGAGGACGTCCGCGACACGCTCACGCGTTACTTCGAGATCGCCTCCGAGATCATCGCCCGCTACGGCGGCACCGTCGAGAAGTTCATCGGCGACGCGGTCATGGCCGTGTGGGGTGCCCCGACCGCCCGCGAAGACGACGCGGAGCGCGCCGTCCGGGCCGGCCTCGACCTGGTCGACGCCGTGCGCAGTCTTGGCCCGACGATCCAGGCCCGGGCCGGCGTCCTCACTGGCGAAGCGGCCGTGACCCTGAAGGCCACGAACCAGGGCATGGTCGCGGGCGACCTGGTCAACACCGCGGCCCGCCTCCAGTCGGTTGCCCAGCCCGGCACCGTGCTCGTCGGCGAGGCGACCCAGCGCGCGTCGAGCGCGGCAATCGCGTTCGAGGAGGCCGGCGAGCAGGTGCTCAAGGGCAAGCAGGCCCCCGTGGCCGCCTGGCGCGCCCTGCGGGTCGTCGGCCAGCGCGGTGGCCAGGGTCGCTCGGACCTGCCCGAACCGCCCTTCGTCGGGCGCGAGGAGGAGCTGCGCCTGCTCAAAGACGTGATCGCCACGACCGGTCGGGATGGCAAAGCGCGCCTGATCTCGATCACTGGTCCCGCCGGGATCGGCAAGAGCCGGCTCGCCTGGGAGCTCGAGAAGTACATCGACGGGATCAGCGCCACGATCTACTGGCATCGCGGCCGCTCGCCCTCGTACGGCGAGGGGATCACGTTCTGGGCCCTGGGCGAGATGGTCCGTCGCCGGTTGCACCTGGTCGAGGATGACGACGAGGCAACCAGCCGCGAGCGGATCGACTCGACGATCACCGAGTTCATTCCCGACGAGGAGGACCGGCGCTGGGTCAAGCCAGCCCTGCTCACGTTGCTCGGCCTGGCGCCCGCTCCGGCCGGCGGCCGGGACGTCCTGTTCGCGGCCTGGCGGATCTTCTTCGAGCGGGTCGCCGATCGGGGCACCACCGTCCTTCTGTTCGAGGACCTCCAGTGGGCCGACACCGGCCTGCTCGACTTCATCGAGTACCTGCTCGAGTGGTCGCGGACCTCGCCGATCCTGGTCGTGGCCCTGGCCCGCCCGGAGCTGTTCGAACGCCGGCCCGACTGGGGAGCGGAAGCCCGCAACCTGACCCGCCTGGCGCTCGAGCCGCTGACCGATGAGTCGATGCGCGAGCTCCTCGATGGCTTCGTGCCGGGCCTCCCCGGCCATGCCGTCGCGGCGATCCTGGCCCGGGCCGACGGGATGCCGCTATACGCCGTGGAGACGGTCCGGGCCCTGGTCGCCGATGGCCGGCTCGTCCGCGAGGGCGCGATCTACCGGCCGGCCGGCGCGCTGGGCGAGCTGGCGATTCCGGAGACCCTGCGCAGCCTGATCGCCTCGCGCCTCGATGCCCTCGATCCGGCCGATCGGAGCTTGGTCGCCGACGCCGCCGTGCTCGGTCAGTCGTTCACCCCCGCCGGCCTGGGCGCCATCAGCGGCCAGGATGCTGCCGAGATCGAGCCGCGCCTGCGGGCGCTCGTCCGGCGCGAGATCTTCGAGCTCGAGGCCGACCCTCGGTCACCCGAGCGCGGCCAGTACGGCTTCGTCCAGTCACTCATCCGCGAGGTCGCCTACGGCACCCTGGCCAAGCGTGAGCGGCGTGCCCGCCACCTGGCGGCGGCGCGCTACTTCGAGGCGCTCGGCGAGGACGAGCTGGCGGGCGCCCTGGCGTCCCACTATCTCGCCGCCCACGAGGCTTCGGCCGAGGGCGCCGAGGCAGACGCCGTCGCGATCCAGGCCCGGATCGCCCTGTCCGCAGCAGCCGACCGGGCCGTCGCACTTGGCGGCCATGAGCAGGCTGTCGCCTTCCTTCGTTCGGCCGCGGCCATCACCGATGATCCGGTCGACCGAGCTGCCCTCCTGCGCCGAGCCGCCTGGTCGGCCAACGCCCGCAGCCACCACGACGAAGCTCGGACCCTGGGCGAGGAGGCGCTGGCCACCTCTGAAGGCGCCGACGATCGCGAGGGCACCGGCAGGGCCCAGTCCTTGCTCGGCGAGATCCTGATGGACGCCGGCCTGATTCGCGAATCGCGGGCGGTCCTTGACGCGGCGGCCGCCGCCCTGCCCGAGTCGGGCATGGACGAGGTGCGGGCCGAGGTCTACAGCAACCTGTCACGAGTGTTGATGCGACTGACCGAATCCGGAGCGGCGGTGGCCGCAGCAGACGTTGCGTTGCCCATTGCCGAGCGGCTCCACCTCGACCGTGTCCTCGCTGAGACGCTCAACAACAAGGGCTCGGCCCTGGGTCAGATCGCGCGCCGGCGCGAGGCCAACGCCCTGCTCCGGGCCGCCGTCGACATTGCCCAGGCCGGCGGGCATGTGACGGCGGAGATTCGCGCCCTGGCCAACATGGCCGCGGCCATCGAGGACCCGCTTGAGTCGAGCCCGGTCAACCGCCAGGCCTTCGATTTGGCGATGCGCGTCGGCAACGTGAACCTGGCCCGCTGGAGCCGCGAGTCCTTCCGGTTCTCCAGCTTCCTCCTGGCCGAGCGCTGGGACGAGCCGCTGGCCGAGTCCTGGGCCGACGTTGACGCTTCATTCGGTGGCGGGTCGTCCCTGAACGACGAGGCCCGCTGGATCGGCACCAGCGTGACGATGCGGATGCATCGCGGCCTGCCGGTCGATGACCTCCTGGCTCGACTCGACGTGATCGCCGGCGCAGTTTCCGACCCGAGTGTCCCCGCGGAGGTCCTGGCGCATCAGGCGTCGCTCGCGCTCGTGGCCGGTGACTACCCACGAGCCGCGCGGCTCAACCTGGAAGCGGCCGGCCTTGGAGCGCAGATCACGTTCATCTACCTCTCCTTCGCCGTTCGGGCCTTGCTCCTGGCCGGCGACTTGGAAGGTGCTCGCCTGGCGGAGGCCCGACCGCGAGGAATCGCAGGGCAACCTGATCGATAACGCGCTTGGAGTCGCCGCGCAGGCCGGGATGGCCGCTCTCGATGGGCGTCTTGACGAGGCCATCGCTGGCTACCGCGAAGCGTTGGAGCGACTCGGGGCCATCCACATCGAATGGCTGGTTGCCTTGCTCGGATTCGAGTTCATGACGCTGGTGGGCAGCGACCACCCCGCGACCCGTGAAGCGGCAGTTCGCTCCCGGGCCATCTTCGAACGGGTCAATGCCCGGCCGTGGCTGGCCAAGCTCGACGCCCTCGAGGCCGAGCGCCCTGTGGCCCCGGCCGGAGCTGGCCGCGACGCCCATGCCGCCCGAGTTGCTGACAAGCTCGCCCTGTAGCGATCGTTATGGTCGGTCGCGGGTCGATTCGGGGCCCTCGTCGGGTCGGAGCCCGATCCACTGGAGCCGTTTCGTGCTCACGGTCACCTCGATAGGCGCCGCTGACCGCTGACCAACATTCGCGAGTCGCCCTAAGAGCCGCTACAGCGCGAATTTGGCACGAGCGCCAGCAGCGGCCGATCAGGACTAGAGTGGCTCGGAGACCCCGCGGATTCGTTGACGACCAACCGACCCGGGTGTCCAGGAGGCGACTCGATGGCGCTTGGTGCTGCTGCATTCCCGATCCTGCCGGGCAAGACGGATGAATGGCGAACATTCATCGGCGAGCTGAACGGCAGCCGACGGGCGGAATACGAGGCCAACCGCAAGTCCGTTGGCGTCCGCGAGCGCGCCTACTTCCAGCCGACCCCGATGGGCGACCTCGTGATCCTCACCCTCGAGGGCGACGATCCGGCGGGAGCCTTCAGCCGGCTCGCCGCGATGACCGATCCGTTCTCGACCTGGTTCTTCGAGCAGGTCCAGAACGTCCACGGCTTCGACATTCGCGACGTGGCGGCCGGCCCGATGCCGCAGCTCGTCGTCGACTCAGCCTCCGAGTAGCACCGGGCGGGCGGCCGCCGGCGCGGTCGCCCTGGCCTCGGCCAACGTGGGATCATCGGCCGATGACATATGACGTCGACGAGATCCGGGCGCATTTCCCGGCACTGTCCCTGCGCGATGACGCCGGCCAGCCGCTCGCGTTCTTCGACGGCCCGGGCGGGACGCAGGTCCCGGCCGAGGTCATCGACGCGGTCAGCCGCTACTACCGCGAATCGAACGCCAACAACGGCGGTCCGTTCCTGACGAGCGTGCGCAGCGACGAGCTCGTCGAGCACGCCCACACGGCCGTGGCCGAGTTCCTAAACGCGGCGAGCGGCGACGAGATCAAGTTCGGCGCGAACATGACCTCGCTCACCTTCCACATCAGCCGCTCGATCGGGGCGACGCTCGAGCCGGGCGACGAGATCGTGCTCACGACGCTCGACCACGAGGCGAACGTGTCGCCCTGGCGGGCGATGGCGGCGGATCGCGGAGTGACCGTCAGGACCGTCGACATCCACCCTGAGGACGGCACCCTTGACCTTGATGACCTCGATCGGCAGCTGTCCGATCGAACCCGTCTCGTGGCCGTCGGCTACGCCTCGAACGCCCTGGGCACGATCAACCTGGTGGCCCAGATCGTGGCCAAGGCACATGCGGTTGGCGCCCTGTCCTACGTCGACGCGGTCCACTTCGCGCCGCACGGCCCGATCGACGTGCAGGCGCTCGACACCGACTTCCTCGTGTGCTCGGCCTACAAGTTCTTCGGTCCCCACCTTGGTGCGCTGTACGGCAAGGGCGCCGTCCTCGACGGTCTGCCGGCGTACAAGGTTCGGCCCGCGCACGACCGGTTCGAGACCGGCACGCCCAACTTCGAGGCGATCTCAGGCACCCTCGCGGCGGTCGATTACCTGGCCGGGCTCGGTGAGCGCTTCGGCGGAGCGTTTGTCGGCGACGCCGACTTCCGAGGCCTCACCGGCCGGCGACTTCGGCTCAAGACGGCGATGCGCGCGATCCGGACCTATGAGATGGGTCTGTTCGCCCGCCTCATGGACGGCCTCGAGGCGATCCCCGGAGCGCGGATCTGGGGGATCACCGATCGCGCTCGCTTCGTGGACCGGACGCCCACCGCCGCGGTCAGCTTCGCCGGGATCTCGCCTCGCGCGGCGTCGGAAGCGCTCGGCCGGCTCCGGATCACCACCTGGGATGGCGACTTCTATGCCCAAGGCCTGATCGAGCGGCTCGGCCTGGCCGAGACCGGCGGGGTCCTGCGGATCGGGCTCGCCCACTACAACACGGCGGGCGAGGTCGATCGTCTCGTCGGGACCCTGACCGAGATCGCCTCGGCGTCAGTCCCAGTCGCCTAGCGGCCGCGCCGAGCCCGCCATGCCTGCCGAGTCGATCACCCGGGTCCCAGCGAGTCAGCGGCGCTCGGCCTACGCCACTCTCACGATCGCCTTCTCGGCCGACCCGATCATGCGTTGGCTCTACCCCGAAGCCGAACTGTTCATGGCCGAATTTCCGGGCCTCCTGGAGGTATATGGCGGCAAGTCGTTCGCCGCTCAGGCGGCCTGGCGGGCGGGGTCGTCCTCGGCCGTCTCGCTGTGGCTGCCACCGCGAGTGGACGTGGATGGCGAAGCGTTCGTCGACTACATGATCCGGACAGTCGCCGCCGACAAGCATGACGAGCTCTTGTCTGTGGTCGAGCAGATGGGCGAGCGGCATCCGCCCGAGCCCGTGTGGTACCTGGCGCTGCTGGGTGTCGACGCGGCCCTCCAGGGCCAGGGCCTGGGAGCGCAGCTCATGACCCACGACCTCAAGATCGTCGACCACGACCACCTGCCGGCCTATCTCGATTCCTCGAACCCGAGCAATGTGCCGTTCTATGAGCGGCATGGCTTCGAGGTGGTCGGCGAAGCCCGCGCCGGAGGAGCGCCGCCGATCGTCTCGATGCTCCGGCCCGCCCGCTAGCCTCGGAGCGCCTCGACGATCGGGGCGAGGCGGTCGAGCGCCCGCGGGGTCAGGGCGGGGAACGGCCCCGTGTCGTCGGCATCGCCACTGAAGAACGTGACGTGGCGCAGGCCGGCCGCGTGCATCTCCTGGAGCTTGGCGATCACCTGGACGTCGTCGCCGGCGAGCGTACCCTCGCGAGCATCCGCCACCGGAACCTCGAGCTCGAGCCGCAC
>JBBSFD010000016.1:0-61878 GCA_038239115.1 Candidatus Limnocylindrales bacterium
CTCCGAGGGGGTGGCCAAAACCCCGATCCAGGGTGTCCATTTCGCGCGGACTGGCGTGGCCAATTCGGCGAAATGCGCACACAGAATGGCGCAGTGGAGATCATTCCGGTCCGGCGAGATGGAACGGGTCGCCTCGTTGCGATCGGCCTGATCGAGATCGCAGACATCGATGGCGAGAACCGCTGGTCAACGATCGCCGGTGCAACGTTGCCCGGCGAGAGTTTCGATGAAGCGATCGAGCGGAACCTCAGAGAGACGCTCGGCCCGGATGTTCGCAGCCAGTTCTCGGCGCCCCTGCATATCAAGCCAATCGGGCGGCGCCAGCTCGGGAGTGAGGGAGCCTCGAGGGGCGCCCTAACCCAGGGCGAGAGCGCTGGGTGGGCGGTCGAGATCGACGGGCGAGTGGCCTCACAAGGCGAGGCTCAGCGGTTCATGTGGTTCCTGGTGACCGTACTTCCCGTACAGGAGCAGATCACCGCCGCCACGCGCTCTGCCGTCGCCGAGTTCCTCGAGGCGCAAGGCGAGCCAGGTCTGGCAGCACGCCTAAGACTCTTCTAGCCGCCCGCTCCCCAGGCCGCTCGGGCCCCAGCCACGCTAATCACGCATCGTGGAGGTCGTGCGGTCATCGCGGGGTAGGCTAAGGCGATGGCGCGACAGCGGTCACGATGGTTCGCGATCGGCGCCGTTGTTTTGGTGCCGATCTTGATCATCGGCGGTTGGCGGCTGATCTATCAGTCGATGAGCGATGGGCCGGGCGCCGCCATGGCCGGCCTTGCCTTCGTGCTCATCCTCGGTCTGTCGGTCCTGGCGATCTTTGCATTTGAGGCTGCTGCCGCTGTAGCGGTCGAAGCCACGCCGATCGTGATCTTTGGCGCGGTGACCGCGACAGCCGCCATACTCCTGGCCGTGGGCCTGACGAGCTCCGCCCGCGAGACTCCCACCGCTAAGTCAGAACCGCGCCTGGCTGCACCGGCATGAAACCACCATGCCCTCATCGCGTCGCCGATTGGCGCTGCCTTGAAAAGGCGCCAACGCACACGATTGAGTCATCGTGTGTGGCGCCTGAGGTCAAGGTTCGGAACTCCCCCGTTCCGACGGTCGGGTGAGCGACTAGCATCGTCGGGCGCGGCCGCGCAACGCCTATGCTTCGGCCCGTGATCCGGATCGTGCGAGTACGCCGGGCGAGGTGCCGGCCTACCCTTTGGCCACCTCCTGACCCCGAGCGACGCTATGGAGGTGGCCCATCGTGACTGATCGCGACAGCTACGAACTCGGCATGCGGCGCCGACGCCAAGTCCTCGGGGACGAGTACGTGGATGCGAACTTGGCCGGCGCGGACGACCTGACCCGGACGTTCCAGGATCTGGTAACGGTCCAGGTCTGGGGCCGCGCTTGGACCGGCGATGCACTCGACGACCGGACACGTGCCCTCGTCACGCTCGGTATGCTGGCGGCCCTCGGGAGGTTCGACGAGGTGGAGATCTACACCGGGGCCGCGATCCGGTGTGGAGCGTCGGTCGACGACATCCGGGACGTCCTTGTCCACGTCACCGCGTACTGCGGCGCTCCCGCTGGACGTCAAGCCTTTGCCGCAGCCTCACGGGGGCTCCGGTCGGTTGGGCCCGGAGGCACAGCTGATGAGTGACTCGACAGCGGATCCCACCCTTGACCGGCTCCTGCGCCACATGGCGTGGGCAAACGCCGCGCTCATCGCCCGGGTCGTGGAGCTCCCGGTCGATACCCTCTCACTCGCCTCGCCGCGAAACGAGTGGACCGTCGTGATGATCCTTGACCACCTGGTATCGGCGGGCGGGCGCTATGCAGCGCGGCTCGAAGGCGGACCGCGTCTCGATCGCGCTGAGTCGCCCGCAACAACCGCCGGGCTGGCCGAGCTGGCCGCTGACTGCGCGGCCTACGACGCGCGGATCCGATCGCAGGCGGCGCTGCCTGACGGGCGTGCCGGCTACGCTGACGACGCGTCCGGCCTGCGGGCCCGCTCGACCGTCGTCGGGCAGGCGATCCACCATGCGACCGAGCATCGGGCCCAGATCGCCGCAGCTCTGGCCACGAACGGTGTCAACGCGATCGACCTCGACGAACTGGATGTCTGGGCGTACGGCGACGCGGAAGGCCTCGGGGCCTAGGGAGCAGGCCGCCGCGCACCGGAGCATCCGCTGGCGATCATTTCAACTGTTCATATGATCGTTAGACATGTACACTCGGCCTATGGCGACGCAGCTCAGGCATCAGGTCATCCTCGAGCAGCTGCGGCGAAACGGCCGCGTGGACGTCGGTTTGCTGGCCCACGAATTCGACACCTCGCCGATCACGGTCCGCCGGGACCTGGACCAACTGGCGGCTGGAGGTGTCTTGCGCCGCGTTCGGGGTGGCGCCGTCAGCTTGATGATGCGCGGCGAGGGCCTCCCATTTTCCATGCGTGCCATCGAAGGGGCTGACCTGAAGGATCGCCTGGCGAGTGCGGTCGGTGCGCTCGTCAGTGACGGGGAGGCAGTGGCGGTCGACAGCGGGACATCCGGGCTCGCCGTTGCTCGACATCTGGCTGGTCGGCGCCTCACGATCATGCCTCTCTCGATCCAGGCGATCACGGCGCTGGCAGGCAGCCCAACCGTGACGTTGATTCTCCCTGGCGGGACCGCTCGTTTCGACGAGGGCTCGATCGTGGGACCGCTGGCGGAGGCATCACTCGCGGCCCTCCGCTTTGATACGGCCGTCCTGACCTGCTGCGGCATCTCGACGTCAGAGGGCATCACCGCGCACGACCTGCAGGATGCCTCCGTGAAGCGAGTCATGATCCGATCTGCGCGCCGGACGATCCTCGTCGCCGAGGGCGCAAAGTTCGCACTCACGGCGATGGCAGTCGTGTGCGCCACTTCGGCGGTCGACATCCTGGTCACGGACGCGGGCGCGCCCGAGGCAGAAGTCGCACTCCTCCGCGAATCCGGCACCCAGGTCATCCGTGTCTGACGATCCGTCGATCGCGTCTGCGTCAGCGACGAGGAAGCGAGCCCATCGGGCGACGACGATTGTCTTTGTGTCGCACGCCCTGCTGTTCGCGTCATGGACCGCTCACATCCCGCAGGTGAAGCAGTCGCTCGGCTTGTCCGACGCGAGCCTCGGGTTCGCCTTGTTCGGAGCACCGATCGGTTCGGTCCTCGCGATGCTCTTCATCGGCCGCCTGTTGAACCGGTACGGCAGCAAACGGATGGTCCAGGTGACCCTTGCCGGCTATTGCCTGACCGGTTTCGGCGTCGGGCTGGCCGGCTCCCGGCTGGCACTCTTCGCGACCCTCTTCGTCTGGGGCCTCCTTCACGGCTCGCTCGACGTGTCGATGAACACCCAGGGGATCTCCGTCGAGCGGGCCGGCAAGGGGACGATCATGTCCGGCCTCCACGGCGCGTGGAGCGTTGGGGGGTTCGTTGGCGCAGGCCTGGGCGTGCTCTGCGTGGGACTCGGGCTTCCTCTGGCCGGCCAGCTCGCGGCCTTGGGCGTGGGGATCGGGCTCGTCGCTGGCTGGGCGACCCGACCCCTCCTGCCTGACCCGGTTCGCGAACCTTCTCAGATCCAGTCTCGACCGCGGTCAAACATCCTGCTCCACCCTGCGATCCTAATCCTGGGGGCGGTCGCCCTCGCCTGCATGTTTTGCGAGGGGGTGGCGGCAGACTGGTCCGCAGTCTACCTTCGGGACTCGCTCGGCACACAGCCGGCGGTCGCCGGCCTGGGCTATGCCGCTTTCGCCGCGACGATGGTGGTCTTCAGACTCAGCGGCGACCGACTGTTGACACGGTTCGGTCGAATCTCTTGCTGCCCCTGCTTGCGGGCATCGCCACCGTGATCCTGATCCCCACGCTTGTTCTTGGCAGCCCCGTGGCGGCGCTCGTTGGCTTTGGTGCCCTGGGCGTCGGCCTGGCCCTGGTCATCCCAACCGCATTCAGCGCGGCGGGGCGCCTGACAGCTGTCGGAGCCGGGTCTGCGGTCGCGGCCGTGTCTGCGCTCGGCTGGATCGGCTACGTCGGTGGACCGCCAATCATCGGAATCCTCTCCGCGCGCATCACGCTTCCGGTCACGCTCGCTCTGCTGCCCATCCTGACCGCGACGATCGCGATCGTGACCCGCCGCACCCCCGCGTTAAGAGGCAAGGCCGTCCCGGGGTTACCGCCCCGACTCAATCTCGCCGAGCACGAGGTAGGCTGATCCTCATCTGCGTTGGCGTCCGAACCTGGCGCGGCGTATAGTTGCCTTCGCAACTATCATGTGACGAGGACTTCCATGACCACACCTTCGCCGACGACAGCGGCTGAATTCACGGCGCCCGCGTCGTCCGACCGCATCGAGCGGCTAGCCGAAACGCTCGAACGCCACAACATCGAGGCGATTGTGGTCGCCACCGGCGCACAGGCGCGCGACCGCGTCCTCGCAATGATCCCGATCGGTGCCGAGGTCCACTGGGGCACGTCGGCGACGCTCGATTCCATCGGGGTCACCGAAGAGCTCCTGGCCGAGGGTCGCTACGACCCCGTACGTCCTCGGTACCAGGCCATGGACCGGGCGACCCAGGGCCGCGAGATCCGAAAGGTGATGGCGGCTCCGAACTTCATGCTCGCGAGCGCCCAGGCGATCACGGATGACGGCGAGCTGGTCATCGCCTCGTATTCGGCCAGTCAGATCGGCCCGATCGCCCTGAGCGCCGGCCGGGTGATCCTGGTTGTGGGCAGCCAGAAGATCGTGGCTGACCTCGACGAAGGCGTGCGTCGCGCCCGCGAGCACGTCCTGCCCTACGAGTCGGCCCGTCTCCAGGAGCGCCTCGGCGTTCCATCGCGACTTGCGAAGCTTCTGGTCGTCTGCGAGGAGCCGCGACCTGGTCGCGTGACCGTGGTCCTGGTGCGCGAGCCCGTCGGCGTCTGACATCCGGGATCAGGACGCGTGAATGAGTGGTGGCCGATGGTCGATGGCCGAAAGGACATCCTGCTTTGAGATAGGTCTCGTTTGCGGCTTGCCGCCGTCCTGGGATTTGGCCTCTTGACGACGCCCTGGACCCGGATTATCTTGCTACTTGTGATGAACAAGTATTCTGCAGGATCGGGGACGAACCCCAGCACGATCCGCACGACCCGAAGCCCATTCCTCGACGGCTGGATCACGTCTTCGGCATCGGCGCTGCGCCGTGCTCCGATCGAGACCTACCTCCAAGGTTGGCGCGAGCAGGGCGATGTCGTCCGGTTCCGGCTCGGTGGCCCGTTCGACGCCTATCTCGTCGTCCACCCCGAGGGCGTCGACCACGTCCTGCGCGAGGACAACCAGAACTACGGCAAGGTCGAATGGCACAACGCTCGCTTCCGGGAGCTGCTCGGGAACGGTCTTGCGACGAGCGAGGGTGACCGTTGGCTATCTCGCCGGCGGCTGCTCCAGCCGGCATTCCATCGCGAGCGCATCGAAGGCATGGTTGCCGTCATGGTCGGCGCAACCGAGGAGGTCGCGGCCCGCTGGGACCTGGTTCAGCCGGGCGACATCATCGACATGTCACGCGAAATGATGGGCCTGACCCTCACGATCGCGACACGGACGCTGCTCGGGATTGATCCGGCCGCCGAAGCGCCCCGGATGGGACCATTCATCGATGAGAGCCTGCGTCACATCATCCGGCGACTCGAATCGCTAATCGCCGTGCCGCTCGGCATCCCGGCTCCGGCCAATCGGCGGTTCGTGGCGGCTCGCCGCGAGCTCGATGGCTTCATCCTCGGCTTGATCGAAGCGCGCCGGGCCGATCGATCCGGGCCGTCGAACATGCTGGACATCTTGCTGGACACCCGCGACGCAGAGACAGGCGAGCCGCTGACGACGACCGATCTGCGCGACGAGATCATGACGATGCTCATGGCCGGGCACGAGTCGACCTCGGTGGCGCTGACGTGGGCGTGGTACCTGCTGGCCCAACACCCCGATGTCTTCGGCGCCCTGCGATCCGAGGTGGACGCCGTGCTCGACGGGGGAGTGCCCACCCTGGAGCAGCTCGGCCAGCTCCATCAGACCTCGATGATCATCGACGAGACCCTGCGGCTGTACCCGCCGGCCTGGTCGACGACCCGATCGCCGTTGCACGACGACGTGATCGGGGGTCGCCGAATCCCCAAGGGCAAGATCGTGATCGTCAGCCCATACGTCACGCACCGCCACCCCGACTTCTGGCCCAACCCCGAGGCCTTCGAGCCCGAACGGTTCCGCGACGGGGTTCCGACTGGGGACAATCGGTTCAGCTATTTCCCGTTCGGTGGCGGTCCCCGCCAGTGCTTGGGACTCACGTTCGCGCTGACGGAAGCCAAGATCATCTTGGCGATGCTGGCCTCGCGGTTCCACCCTGCCCTGCCACCTGGGCACGTAGCCAGACTCGATCCGCAAGTCACGTTGCGCCCGCTCGGCGGCATGCCGATGCGGTTGGGCTAACGCCCGTCGTGACTGATCCCGTAGCTACCGACGACACGCGTATCGATCGCTGGCTCTGCGCTGTGCGCCTCGTGAAAACCCGCCCACTCGCGACGCGGCTGTGCGAGGGCGGCCACGTCTCGGTCAATGGATCGCCGGCAAAGCCGTCGATGAAGGTTCGCGCGGGCGATCGGGTCGAGGCGCTCATCGCCGATCGCAAGCGCAGCGTCGAGGTCCTACGGCCCATCGAGTCGCGTGTCGGGGCTGTCGTTGCCGCGACCTGCTACGTCGACCACAGCCCGCCCGAGGTGCCGGAGGCCAGGCCAGGGACCGTGCGTGTTCGCGGGGAGGGCCGGCCGAGCAAGCGTCTCCGGCGCGAGTTCGAGCGCCTGCGCCGGGCGCCGCCCTAACATGGCGACCGATGGCTCTCGATCCTGACTCCGATCAGACCCGAAGCACGGCTCCTGATGCGGCCCACCGGCCGGTCATCACGGTCACGGACGCGACCACCGACGAGCAGCTAGACGCGGTTCGGGCACTCATGCGCTCGTTCGTCGCCTGGCACCGCGAGCGCCACGTGGCCGACCTGCGCCTGATCGACGGCTACTTCGACGGAGCCGCGTTCGAGGAGGAGGTGGCGGGCCTGCCCGGCAAGTACGGACGGCCCGAAGGCCGGCTCCTTCTTGCCTCGGTCGACGGCAGGGCAGCCGGGTGCGTCGCCCTCCGCTCGCTCGGTCAAGGGTCGAGCGAGATGAAGCGGATGTTCGTCGACCCCGAGTTCCGTGGTCGCGGCGTGGGCAAGGCCCTGGCGGTCCGGCTGATCGACGAAGCGCGCTCGGCCGGCTATCGGACGATGCGGCTCGACACGAGCGTCCGGCAGCTCGAGGCCATCAGCCTGTATGAGCGGCTCGGCTTCACCAGGATCGGCCCGTACTACGAGCTGCCCGATGAGCTCGTTGACTGGCTCGTATTCATGGAGCTTTCGCTCCAGCCGAGCCGCTGATCAGCGACTCCTCCTGTTCTCGCAATAGCCCCGACCACGGGCCGTGGTCGTGACAGGCGGTCCTGCGAGTTCTAGTCTGCCCAGGTGGCCCATCCACTCGGTCGTCGGATCCTGACTTTCCTCGCGGTCGTTGCGCTCCTGCTGGCGACGTCGCAGGCCCTGGATCCAGTCTTCGGCCAACCCGACACAACCTGCATGCCGAGCCAAGACTGGCCGTTCTTCGGCCCGCCGGCTTCATGCGGCTGGTGGAGCAACTAGGTCCGACGCCGTAGCACGATCAGTCGCACTGGGTCACGTTCAGTCTTCCCGCAGCTCCGATCCCGAACGTCAACGCCGAAGTTGAGCCGCCGTTGCCCGAGCTGAACCAGCGCATCCTAGGCCCCGGGTGAACCGAGCTTCGCCGATGTGCACGGCGATCTGACCCGGTCGATGACTGTCGCGTACCACCAACAACTCGTCGTCTTCGGCGCGGGGCCACGGCCGCAGACGTGCGGTGGCCGGGGCGTACGATGCCATGATCGAGCTCAGCACCATTGGAGACCATTGGTGGGCTTCAGCTTCGGGAGAGGATCGTTCAGCGTCGCCCATAGTGGGTCGGCCCCGGAGCCCTTCGACGCCCTCAACGGGGGCCGCCTCGCCGGCGGTCAGGGTAGCCATCCCCTGCACGACGTACGCCCGGAGGAGCTCCTGCGGGCAGGCGACGGTGGGCCGATCTCTGGCCAGATCATGATCGCCGGGCCTGTCGTCGTCGGGAGCAGCATCACTGGGTCGATCGCGCTCCAGGTGAGCGACTCAGTGAACGCTCGCGGTGGCGCGCTCCGGCTGGTCGGGCTGCGTCTCGACGAGGAACGCAGGTCCGACCAGCACCACGACGGGCGGGGCAACCTCACGTCGTCGGAAAACTGGGTCGAATGCCACGGCCACCTGTTCGCGGAGGACTCATTCACCGAGCCGGCCATCCCGGCGGCATTGGCGGCCGGCGCCTCCTGGCAGGCCCAGTTCGACATTCCGGCCCCCGGACTCGGACCACCCACAGCGCATCTTGGGGAGTCGATCATCGCCTGGGCGATCGAAACCCGCTGGGATATCCCTCTTGGGTCCGACCACTTCCTGGCGGTGTACCTTCCCGTCGCGCAGAGTCCCGATCTGCTCCGGGCCGGCGTGGGCGAGCAAGGCGGGGCGAGCCTCGAGGATGAGTTCACGGTCGGTGACGCGACGATCACGGTGACCTCGCCGCTGCCCGCTCCGGCCGGGTCGGACCTGGTCGTGGAGGTGCGCTGGCCCTCGGCCCCACACGGCGATAGCGCTCGCCTGGAGCTCCATCGGCGGACGAATGCGCCCAACGGAGTCGAGGGGATCATCGCATCCGTCCCGTTCGATTCAGCGGCGCTCATCGGCGGCACCGGCGATCTCAAGCTGACCGTTCCGGCTGGCTCGGCCCCGTCATTCGACGGTGCCGGTCTCGAGATCACCTACATCCTGCGAGTTCTGGTGGACCGTGCTTTCCGGCCCGATGCAGCGATCGAGCGTCCCGTCGGGATCTACTAGAGCCTCGCACGACGCACGCCGGCACTTCAGCCGTCGAAGATCGCCTCCCAGGCGGCGACGTCCTCGGGGTACATCCAGCGCTCGACCTGCTTCCCGGCGCGGAAGTGGAACACGCTCGTCACCCGGGTCTCGAAGTCCACGCCGGGCCGCCGGGCGCCCATGTAGCTCAGAGCACAAACGTGTTCGTCGTTACCGAACACATCGTGCTCCCGGATGGTGAAGCCCAGCTCGCTGACTCGAGCGAGCCAGGCGATGAGCTCGTCGAGACCGCGGATCTCGCCTGCCATCGGATGCCGACCGGGCACGTGCCAGACGACGTCCCCGGCGACGAGTGACCGGACAGTGTCGAGGTCGCCGGCTCGGAATGCGTCAACCGTCCTCAGATACGCCGTCACGTTCGGATGCTCCCCGGTCGTCATTCACCCTCCTGCCTTCACCTCGTGTGGCCTCGACCGTCAGCGGCACCGCGTACGATCACCCGATGATCCCAGGCGGCCTGAACTCGCTCACGGTCATCGTCCTGCTCCTGACGTTGTGGCAGGCGTCCCACTCATTGGGGGCTCGGCGCACCCTCGCCTTCTTCTCGATCACCGTGGTCACGTCCTGGCTCTTCGAGGAGCTTGGGGTGTCCTCCGGGCTCATCTTTGGCCCGTACCACTACACCTCGGCCCTCGGCCCCTTGCTGGGAGCGGTTCCCGTCCTCATCCCCTTCGCCTGGTTTGTGCTGGCCTATCCGAGCTACGTCGTCGCCAACGTGATCATGGACCGGGTGCCCGCTCGGATCCTCGGGAGCCCCGGCGATCTCATCGGACTCGCCCTGTTCGGCGCCCTCGTGATGACCGCGACCGACCTCATGGTGGACCCCATCCTCTCGGGACCGAGCTTCCGTGCCTGGGTCTGGGACACGGCCGGGCGCCCGTACGGTGTCCCTGCCCAGAACTACTTCGGCTGGATCGTGACCGCCTTCATCATTCATCTCTCGTACCGCTCGATCGAGCGGCGGAACGACCGGATTCGTCGCGCGGTTAGCGACTGAAGCCCGTGATCGAGTCGGTCACCGCCCGCGGATCGCGGCTCGGCCAGCGGCCAGCGTCGACCTGAGCGAGGAAGCTTTCCAGGTGGCTGTTGAATCCGTCCGGATCCTCGACGTTGATGGCATGGCCGCAGTTCACCAGCACGGCCAAGGCGGCCGTCGGGATCGTCTGCTTCAGGAGGAGCGCCGGCTGCAGGCAGGGCCAGTCCTCGTCGCCTGTGAGCACGAGGGTGGGGACCCTGAGTGCCTTCATCTGGTCCGTGAGGTCGTAGAGGGACGGCCGCTCGCGCTGGACGCCCAACTGCGTATTGCGCGAGCCGAGAGCTGAGTGCGCGGCCAGCATTCGGCGGAACTCGTCGAAGCTGCGGGGATCCTTGTTCTGCAGCTGGACTCGGGTAGGACCGAGGGCATACCTGGCGGCGAACGTTTCCATGCCCTCCAGCTCAATGGCAGCCGCGATGGCGTCCGCCTCGTCCCGGAACCGGTCGCGCTGGCTCGGCTCGGAGCCGTAGCCGCAGCCCGCGATGGTGAGAGACCGGGCTCGGGCGGGGTGACGAAATCCGAAATGCAGGGTCGCGAAGCTGCCCATCGACAGGCCCACCACATGAGCGCTGTCGATCGAAAGGTGATCGAGGACTGCCGCGATGTCGTCGGCGGCCCGATCCTGGGAATAGGCGGCCACCTCGCCCGGGACATCCGATGGGGGATAGCCCCGGGCATTGAAGGTGATCGCCAAGTACCGCTGGCCGAAGTGTCGGACCTGGGGCTCCCAGCTTCGGTAGTCGCCGGCATATTCGTGGACGAAGATCAGGGGCGTCCCTGATCCGGTCGTCTCGTAGTACAAGCGAATTCCGTCATCGGTCGTGGCGAACGGCACTGGTGCCTCCTGGGCAGGTTCATCGTGCGAGGATCGCAGAATGATTACGGGTCGGCGACGAGTCGGCCACCTGGTGGAGCTGACCCGCGTAGACGCGCATGTACCGCTTGCTGCTGAGCTAACCCATCGCCGACACCTCATCCGAGCTCATGTTCATCATCGCGAGCATCTGCGGTCCTCCGGTCTGACGGAAGCGCCAGACCAGGACGACAGCGACCGTGAGAAACACGACATTTAGAACCGTCGTGTAGTTGAGGCTAATGCCCGCCTCGACGACGAGGGCGTCGCGCTCGGTCGGGATCAATCCGAGGAGGCCGAACAGCCCTTGGACGAGAAACGCTGCTCCGGCCATGGCGACATAGAACGTCGCCAAGAGAAAGAGCGTCATCCTCCGACCGTAATACCTGCGGTAGATGTTCAGGATCGGCAGGATGATGAGGTCGGCAAAGATGAAGGCGAGGACCCCACCGAAGCTGATCCCCCCATTCCAGAGCACGGCAGCCAGAGGGACGTTGCCGATCGAGCAGACGAAGCTGATCACCGCGATCAATGGCCCGATCACGGGCCCCCAGACGGCCGCGAGGGTCGGGTTCGACGTCAAGAACAGGCGCTGCCAGAACTCGTTGGGGACCCAGGCCGCCAGAGCACCCGCGATCAGCAGTCCGGCCGTGATGTCCTTCCAGATCGCCGCCCAGTCCATCACGAAGTAGTGGCTGATCGCGGTGAAGCCGGCCGGTGAGCTAACCCGAGCCAGGAGCGACCCGCCGTTCACCGACATGTCCATCTCGGCGTGGCCCTCCATCGAGCATTTCAGGCCGAGCTCGGCCTGCGTCCGTGCCTCCTCGATGAGCTCGGGTCGCAAGAAGCGCCGGAAGAGCAGGGCCAGGATCACGATCATGACCGGACCACCGACGAACTCGCCCAGGGTGAACTGCCAGCCGATGATCAGGGCGAGGATGATCCCGAGCTCGATGACGAGGTTCGTCGAGGCGATCTCGAAGGCCATGGCCGCCCGGAAGTCACCGCCCTTCCGGAAGATCGAGCGGGCGAGCGCCACGGCCGCATAGGAGCACGACGATGACGCCGCCCCGAGGAGCGTCGCAGTCGTCAAGCTGCGGGCGCCGGCGTCGGGTAGCAGGCGAGTCATCTCGGCCTTGGAGACCACCGCTTGGACGATTGCCGAGAGCAGGAATCCCAGGATCAACGCCCAGGTAATCTCCCAGGCCATGCCAAACGCAAACGACAGAGCGCGCAGGACGCCGTCAACGGCCGGCATCAGGGATCCATCGCTTCACTCGCGCACTGTGGCGCCGCTCGGCCCACCTGCGTCAAGTCCTGGCAAGGCGCGCCATGCGACGGGCACCCTGGGTGCATCGAGGTAGGGCTGATCTCCGCCTGGGCTCGGGAGTGACCGGCATCGACCCATGGCAGCCCCAGGACATCACGGAAGAACGCCCGATCAGCGCCAGCGTCCTTGCTGTAGACGATCACGTGAGCACCGAACATCTAGAGCCTCCGTTGCAACCGATGCTGGGCGAGCGTTAGCGGATGGCCGCGAGCACGGGCTCGACGATCTCGTCGGCGAGCGCGCGGGGTGACTGGAACCCAACCGGAGCCAGGACGAAGCGGCTCGCGCCGGCCTCGATGAGCTCAAGGATCAGATCGCGGGTCGCAGGAGGGTCGAAGAATCGAGGGAGCACTCCGGCATTCGGCCCGGCGCCGCCCGCGGCCCCTGTCGCGACGAGGACCTGGACGGATCGGGTGATCTCAGCCGGATCGGGTCCGATCACAGCGCAGTGTTCATCCAGGACCGAGCTCTTGTGGCGGAACTCGCCAACGTCCCCGCGTGTCGGGCAGTTCCAGATATTGGCGTGCTCGGCGACCACACGGAGGGCCAGACGCTCGCCGGCGGCCCCGATCGTGATCGGCGGGCCGGGCCGCTGGACTGGCTTGGGCTCGCAGATCGCGCCCCTGAGCTGTAGTAACGCCCGTCAAAGTCGAACGGCGCCTCCTCGCTCCATAGCCGCTTGACGATCGTGCATGCCTCGCCCAGGGCAGCCACCGCTTCGCCCGGGGACACGACTTCGATCCCATACGCGTCGAGCTCGCGATGGACCAGTGCCAGGCCGGCGGGATCGGCGACCGCGCTGCCGCCGGCACCGATCCCGAACTCCAAGCGCCCGTTCGCAATGATGTCAACGGTCGCCGCCATCTTGGCCAGGACCGCCGGTTGGCGGATCCGGTTGTTGGTCACGATGATCCCGAGCCGGAGGCGGGTGGTCTGCGCGGCGAGTGCCGCCAGGAGGGTCCACGCCTCAAGGGCCGGGCCCGACACGTCGCCGCGCAACGGGACGAGATGGTCCCACAGCCAGGCGTGCTCAAAGGCTTCGACCGCGTCGGCTTCCCGCCATATCCGCAGGATCTCGGGATAGGTGGTATTCGCCTGGCTCGTCTTGATTCCAAAGCTCACCCGACAAACATCAGTGATCATTTCGGCCTCCAGGGTCGCGACTCGAACAACCTAAGGGCGCCCTGTTTCGCAGCAGCAGACAATTGCTGGGGTTGCTAGCAACAGGAGGGCAAGCAGTGTCAGAAGACCAGACTACAGACCCGGACGGCTCCGCCACCGCGAATGCCGTCGACTGAGAGCTAGGCTGCCTCAGTCCGACCGGCGCCACGGTCATGGTCCCGGCGAAAAGCGGTTCATGACCACTAGACGCGCCGCGACGCCGACTTATTGCACTGGTTGGCCGCGGGTGACCATCGGCTCGCAATCGACATCATGACCACGTCGTGCCGCTGGGCTGTCATGCTCAGGTGGACATGAGAATGGCCGACGGCCTGACTCGCAGACCGACCCAGATCGCCCTGCTCGGCGTGGCTGCGGCCGTTCTCATTGGGATCGCGCTGATCGTCGGATCAACCGGCCGTGGCCCGAGCGTGGGCGCATCGCCGAGCCCGCCGATCGTCGTCAGCCCGAACGCGTCGACCGCGACCCCCGGCCCCAGTCCAATCGGGCAGGCACCATATCGATTGAGCGTCCTTGGGCAGCAGGGATCTCCGGGACCCACGATCACCGTCTCCACTACGAGCGACTGTGATCCTCTGCCGTCGGAGTGGCTGCGACACGTCTGCGGGCTCGCCCTCGGGTCGAGCTGGCAGGCGATGATCGGGCCGAACGATCCCTTCGGCGATCCAACGAGCGGCACCGGCAGCCCGACCTGGTGGGCCGCTCAGGAGCGAGCCACGATCGATGGGGATACATCCCTGTGCTCGGATGCCTCGATGGAGACGTGGATCAGCGCCGGCAGCCACCTGGGCGGAGCGCCCGAACCTGGCTCGACCCCGTCGCCGGTCCATCCGATTGCCGGATGCATCGACTTCTTTCGGCGAACGGCCGCCACGGGCTCCTTCCAGATCAACGACCAGGAAAGTGGAAATCCTTCCATGAGCGTTGAGGTGTACGTCGATCCCGGGGCCGCGGCAGAGGCTGCCGACGGTGTCGCGCCGGCCTTCGATCCATACGTCGCCTGCGATCTGCGTTCCCTGACGAGGGACCTGTGCAATCAGATGATCGCGGGAGTGAGCACGGCCCTCGGCAACAGCCAGTCCCAGGTTCAGACGCTCTATGCCCAGAGCGTGCCGGCGGAGTGCGTCAACTCAGCCTCGCCATGCCCACCCCCAGCAGGCTTTGTGGGCAGCGTGTTGGCCGGGCCGACCAACAAGACCGAGTTCGCGTTCGATGTCATCAGGAGTGGCGGCCAGCTCCATGTATCTGTCGTCCCGTACAAGCCTTGACCCTCGATCGGTCTGCTGGGCAGATGTCCGTCGCGCCGCCCAGCCGACGAGAGCAATTCGCTTGATCCCGCCCGATCGGCTCGTGACTAAGGCGCTTGCGCAGGAACCCCCGGGTACGTCGGTGTCTGGAGGATTCCAAAGGCGCTGAACGGCCAGTAGCGCAGCCAGGCTCGGCCGATCACCGACGACTTCTGGATGAAACCGAAGACCCGCGAATCTTCCGATACGGCGCGATGATCGCCCAACACGAACAGCTCGCCGGCGGGGATGACCCAGGTAGTCTGGCCTGCGGGCGGATCGGTGGGCTGACCCTCGTAGACATACGGCTCGTCGATGGCCACGCCGTTGACCCAAACCTTGCCCTCGTGGATTGACACCGTGTCGCCGGGTAGTCCAATCACCCGCTTGATGAACGGGGTCGTTGTGCCGCCCTCCGCGAAACCCGGTGGAGGCGCGAAGATGATCACGTCGCCCCGGCTGTAGTCATCGAAGCGGGGCGTGAGCTTGTCCACCAGGACGTAGTCGCCAGGCTCGAACGACTGCTCCATGGATGGTTGCTGAACCTCGTACGGCTGCGCCACGAAGTTCTGGATCACGAGGAAGATGACCAGGGTCAGGACGAGTGTCTCAACGACCTCGATCAAACGGCCGAACGGGGGCCTACTCACGAGTCCAAATCACGGAAAGCGCAGTCCGTTGGCACCGGGCACGACCGCCGACACACGCACCACCCCGCCGCAGGCGCCGATCGCGGCGTGCGCCGTTCCGAACTGGGCGGTTCCCGGAAGCGTGACGCGGACTCCAATAGCCTCCGGGCAGGCAATGTCCTGTGGTTCGTTGGTAGCGGCACCGAATGGGTTATCGCCATAGCCGATCATGAACGAGGCTAGCTGGCCCGGCCCCAGAGCAACCCGATGAGGAACGACCGCCGGAAACATGTAGTCGCCAGTCAAGGCCCGACTGTCATGGGTTGGCAACAGCCGGCCGTCCGTTGCGACGAGGTTCAGCTGTGGATAGCCCTCGAGTCTGCATCCGCGCGTTCCAACATTGCGAAGTGTGATGAGCGTCGCGACATTGCCCAACCCAGCGCCCGTCCACGGCCCGGCGAGCTGGAGCTGGAAGGTCGAGCACAAGGGCCAGCTCGCGGTCTGGGCCGGTGCGGCCGGGAAGACGTGGATCCTTACGTCCGCGTAGGACAGGTCCGCAGTCTGACCTGGATTACAGGCCACGACCTTGATCACCTTCGATCGGAAATCACCGGCGTTCCGGTAGGCATGGGCGACGCCGAGCCCGGCAGCGCACGAGCCAGCCGCAGTCGCGCTGGAGCCGTCGCCGAAGTCGAAGGTCGCGGAAGAGATCAGGAGGTTGCTCGGACCGCCAGTTGGCGAGCTCGTCGCAGTGAAGGTGAGCCGATCGCCGTCGAAGGCCGGGTCCTGGGACACTTCGAGGGCGATCGATTCGACGGGCGGTGTGGCGGCGGGCGCGGGCGTGACAGCTACGGCGATCGGTTCGGTCGGCTTCGGGCCCTGGAGTCGGCTTGGTGGGACCGAGTGGCCAGCCGAGTCGATCGGTGAGGCGACGACGGGTATCGACGGAGTGGTTGTGCCGCACGCAACGACAAGCAACGCGATGACCACGAGCCGGGTTGTGGTGCGCATTGTTCAGCCTCCCCGTACCGTCGCGCCCTGAGCGCACTATGGACGCTTGAGACCACGCTGGCGCTACGCCATACGCACCACACAGACCGCGATTCGGAGCAGCCGCCTCGATCGTGGCGCCCTGGGCTGGGCGTTGGTCGTTGTCGTGGCCTATGTGTTGGGCACGATCGTGGTCGCCCACTTCCAACCGGCCAGAGTCAACCCGGCGATGCAGGTCGCGATAGCGCTAGGCCATGGTCGGCTCAATATCGACCTGCCGCCCGGCACCAACGACACCGCCACGGCTGCGGGTCTGACGTACCAGGTCATCAGCCCGCTGCCGATCGTCCTGTACCTGCTGTTCGTGCCATCCCCGGCGCTGTGGGCGCCCTCGCGCTTGATCCTCGGCTGCGTCGTCGGAATCGTGGCCGCCTGGCTGATGCTGCCATTTGCGCGGCGATACGCCGGGCCCGGTCTGCAGTCCTATTGGCTGGCCACGCTGGGCGCCTTTGGCACGTTGCTGTTCGACCTCTCGATCCAGGGTGACTTCTACTACCTCGCCCAGGTCGAGGCGATGCTCTTCACGCTCGTCGCCTTGATCGAGTTCGCCGGTCGCCGTCGGCCCTGGCTGCTCGGCGTGGCGCTCGCGCTCGCTTTCCTTGCACGCCCGACCCTGATCCTGGCTGCGATTCCATTCGGCGTGGCCGTGCTCGGGTCGAAGCAGGGTCGGGCGCGGTCGTTGCTGCTGTTCGCCCTGCCGCTGACGGTCGGCGTTGCCCTCACGGGTGCCTACGATGCGCTGCGGTTCGGGACACCCTGGGAAACCGGGTACGGCATCTCGACGCTCGGCAACCCGGTGCTCGCCCGAGCTCGTTCAGTCGGGCTGTTCTCGCTTCAGCACGTCCCGGACAACCTGACCCTCCTGCTGACTCGAGGATTCGACCTCCGGGCGACGTTTCCCTACCTCGTCCCGGACCCCTACGGGCATTCGATCCTGCTCACCAGTCCGGGGCTCCTCGTTGCCGTCGGCGCCGGGCTTCGGCGCGATGGGGCCTGGGTCCTGTGGTCTGCGGCCGGGCTGCTGACGGCGGCGGTGCTGCTGTATTACGGGGGTGGCGGATGGGAGACGTACGGCTTCCGCTATTTCCTCGATGCCGTGCCCTTCCTCCTCGCCCTCGTCGGGCTGGCCATCCGCGATCGGCTCGGGGCCCTTGAGAAGCTGCTCATCGTTCTCAGCGTGGCGTTCGTTGGCTACGATCTGGTCTGGATCGCCTTCAGGTAGGGGTGCCGTGGCGATGGACGCCGGTCGTGGGCTGGTCCCGCCGATCGTGGACGAAGGAGGTGAGAATGGGCGCCAAGGCCGACCCGCCGCTGACAGCCACGATCGCGCGGGAGAGTGCACTCGTGCCGGCGTGGCTGCGCCGGATGACGGCACTCGGCTGGCGGGTCCTGGTGATCGCGGCCCTCGGCGCGGTCTGCGCCGAGCTGGCCCTGAAGCTGTCGACCGTCACGATGGCGATCCTGGTCGGTGCCGTCGTGGGCGCGACCGCCTTTCCGATCGTCCGTTACCTGCGCGTCAATCGATCATGGCCGGCCGGTCGGGCGGCCGGCGTTGCGAGCCTGGCGGCCCTCGCCACCGTCATCGCCCTCGTGCTCGTCATCGTCCTTGCCTTCGAGCCCTATGTCGGGAGGGTGATCGACGCGGCGAACGTCGGTGTCGATGGCGTCCTGAATCGGCTGGCCCAGCTTGGCCTTCCGCAGCCCGTTCTCGACTCGGTCGAGCGCCTCGCCACCGGCGTCCAGGGCTGGTTCGCGGACGCGGTCCGCCAGCTCGTCGCGCCGATTGGAACCGTTGCGGCGGTCCTCATCCTGGCCGGCTTCCTCACGTTCTACCTGCTGGCCGATGCCGACCGTGCCTGGGCCCGCCTGACCGACGGCCTCGACGGCTGGCAGTCCGACAGCCTGAGGACGACCGCCGCGACGACCCTGGTCGAAGTGGGCGACTACCTGCGCGCTACCGGGCTCACCGCGGTCGTGAGCGGCGTGACCGTGACGGTCTGGTTGCTGCTGTTCGGCGTTCCGATGGCTGGTCCGCTCGGCGTGCTCGTGTTCATCGGCGGGTTCGTTCCATATGTCGGGGCTTTCTTCACGACCGTTGTCGTGGTCGTCATGGCGTTTGCCACCGGCGGGGTCGTGGCGGCAGTCGGGTTGCTGCTCCTGATCGCGATCACGGCCGTGATCCTGCGCTGGGCGCTGGCTCGATTCGTATACCGCCACACGCAGCGGATCCACCCAGCCCTGATCCTCGTCGTCGTGCCGGCCGCGGCGGCCCTGTTCGGAATTGCCGGCCTGTTCCTGGCCGTGCCCGTCGCGGCGACGGTGATCGCATTTCTGCCGACGCTGACCAGGGTGCTCGGCAGCGGGCCGTCGAACGACGCCAAGAGGGGACCGGTCCCGATCTGGCTGGACCGAGTTGCCCAATGGAGCTGGCGCGGCCTGGTCGTCGTCGCGGTCGTGGCCGTCGGGATCCAGGTCCTCGTGGGGCCGTTCCTGAGCGCCCCGGTGGTCATCGCCCTCGTCATCGCCTGCGCGATGCACCCGGCCTGGAACGGACTTGTCCGTCGGGGTGTCGGGCCGACGGCCGCGGCCCTCATCGTGACCCTGGTGAGCGCCGCCGTCGTCACCGTGATCCTCGCCGTGACGATCGTGACGCTGATCCAGCAGCTGCCCCAGATCCTCAAGGCGGCCAGCGAAGGCGCGGCCAACATCGATCTCGGGACGAGTCCGCCGGATCTCGTCGGCACGATCGGGCCCACCCTCGTCGACAACGCCGGATTGATCGCTTCGAACAGCGCCTCTATCGGCGTCGCCCTTGTCATCGCTGCTCTCCTGACGTTTTTCTTCGTCCGCGACGGCGGGGGCTGGTGGAGCCAACTGCTCGCCCGGATCCCGGCCGATCGGCGCCAGATCGTCGGGGAGTCGGGGGCAAAGGCGGCACGGATCCTGAACGGCAGCACCCTGGGCACCGGTCTCGTCTCGCTCGTTGTGGGAACGCTCCAGGTCGTGATGATGACCCTGCTGGGCCTGCCCCTCGCGTTTCCGGTTGGCGTGCTGACGTTCTTCGGCGGCTTCATCCCCTACATTGGCGGGGCGATCGCGACCGGCCTCGGCTTCCTGATCGCGATTGCGTTCGGCAGCCCGACGACGATCGTGCTGATGGCGATCTTCACCGTTGTGATCAACATCGTGATCGGCAACTTCGTCGCGCCGCTCGTGCTCGGCAAGACCGTCAGCATCCATCCGGCGATCGTGCTGCTGGCGGCTCCGGCCGGCGCCGCCATCGGCGGGTTGATCGGGATGTTCCTCGTCGTGCCGATGATCGCGATCGTCCTGGCCACCTGGCGATCCGTGATCCGGCTGTTCGACCCCCACGACGACGAGCGTACTGCGGAGGCGGCGACCCATGAGTGAAGACCCTGTCCCGACGGTCAGTGTCGCGGGGCAGGACTATCTGTGGATCGACAGGCCGGCGGAGGTATTTGGGCCCCGGTCGGCGTGGTCGCACCATGGCCTCGCCATTACCCAGGACCAGTCCATTGTTGGATTCGACCAGACCGCAGGCCGTCTCATCCTCGTGGATCCGGACGGCGTAGCCAGGCACGTCGAAGTCCCGGTCAGGGTTGCCCACGGGATCGCCGTCACCCTGGACCGTCAAGGACATGAGTCACTGTGGCTCGCGGACATCGGGTCGGCGAGTCGCCTCGTCGCCGGGGTTGTCATCGAGGATGTCGCGACGAGTGGCGTCGTAAATGTCGATCTTGATGGTCGGGTCAGGCATCGCCTGGCTGCCCCGCGGGATCCCGCCTACGACGACGGCGCGCCGTATGTCCCGACGAGTGTTGCCGTGGATGACCCCGCGCTCGGCGGGGACGGTTCCATTTGGGTGTCAGATGGCTATGGTGCGAGTCTGGTCATCCGCTACCTGGCGGACGGCACGCAGGCCCTCGTTCTGGATGGAACGACTGGCGACAGACGCTTTGACTGCCCTCATTCGGTATTCATCGACCGCCGCCGTTCGGAGCCCGAGCTGCTCGTCGCCGATCGAGCGAACAGCCGAGTGCAGGTGTTCGACCTCGAGGGACGCTACAAGCGGAGCTTCGGCGAGGACTTTCTCAACTCTCCGAGTGTCTTCGCGGCGTCTGGCGACCGCCTGATCATCGGCGATCTCCGTGCTCGGCTGACCGTCGTCGACGCGGATGACCGACTCATTGGTCATCTTGGGGCCGGCAATCATGTCTGGCAGGAACCGGGCTGGCCGAACGTCTCTGATCCGGCCGGAGTCATTTCGCCCCGGTTCTCGGCTCCAGGCACGTTCAGCAGTCCGCATGGTCTCGCCAGTGCCGGCAACGGCTCAATTTTCGTCGCCGAGTGGCGAATCGGCGGCCGATTTGTCGAGCTCCGTCCAACCTACTGAGCATCTGGCCGGAGGGCGGCTGTGAGCGAGATCATGGCGAGCTGCGCCGACGACGACCACCCGCTGGCCGACGGCCTCGTCGAGACGATCGTGGGCTTCGTCACCACCGGGCGGATCGAACCTTCCTAGTGGATCGGGGTGAGGCGGATCATCGGGATGACCCGACCGCCGGTCTTCCCGGGATAGTCCCCGAACTGCGGATGCGCCTGGACGTGGCGGTCCCAGAGCGTGTCCCGATCGGCGCCTTCGGCGACCACGGCCTTCGCCTGGGTCGTCTTGCCTTCGGCTTCGATCGTGACCGTCGGGTTGGCGACGAGGTTCGCGAACCAGGCCGGATTGTCCGGCATCCCGCTCTTCGAGGCCGCGACCACGTAGGCGTCGCCATCGCGGGTGTAGGTCACGACCGCAACTCGGGGCTGGCCGGTCTTCGCGCCGGTCGTGGTCAGGACAAGCAGCGTCCGGCCGGCCATCGGTCCCTGGGTGACGTCGCCCCCATGCGCGCGCATGTCAGCGATCAAGGCCTTGGTGAATGCAGCTGGATCCCAGTCGGCCATGAGGGCCTCCTCTCGTTCGGGGCGGTGTGAGGCGATTGCATGCGCAACCATCTCACGCATCTCCAAACCTTGCCGACGGTCCAGAATGGGGCTTGGCCGACTCCCCCGAAGTAGCGCTGATCGTCAGGAGATCGGCTCGGCCCGATCGCCAGCGAGCAGGAGCTGGGGCACCTGGCGGAGTGAATAGGTCGGCTCAGCCGAGATAGGTTCGAACACCCAGACGAGGTCGAACCGATTGTCGGGCCAGACCTGGGGCACGCCAGCCGAGGTACCGATGAGCTGGTTCGCGATCAACGGGATCCGTTTGTGCTCCCAGGCGACGAGGACGTGGCCAGAGCAGGCTCGGAGGACCCCCACGAGCTGATCGAGCTGGTCCTGCAGGAACGGCTCATCGAGGGCGACGCCCAACCGATGGCTCAGGGGCACCAGCGTCTCGATCGGCCGCCGGCTGTGACTGTGCGGCCCGAGCTCTGAAGCAAAGAGCCGGGATGGCGTCGGCAGTAGGGCGCTCGCCCCCGGTCGTCCGACGAACAGGCTGATCAGAGCCCCCGCTCGCTGCCAGCCGGCCACGGTCAGCGATTCAGGATCGGGCGACCCGTCGATCGAGACTGCGAGGGGTGGACCGCCGCCGAGCTGCTTCTCGGCATGGCGAATGATGCAGATCGAGGCGGGCAAGCGCGGGATCCTCCTGCGGCGGCAATCGGCCAGAGCCTACTCGGAACCTTGACTTTGCCCATCAGCCGCGCATTGTGCCTGGGAACGGCGAGCCTCGATGGAGCAGCGAATGAACCCGACACGCGTGTGGCAATTGTGCTTTGTCCTTGGCGCTGGCGATGCTCTCTTGACCGGTCTCGCGGGGGTGATCTTCGGAGGGCTGTTCTTGGCGCTGGCCCTCCCGCTCGCGATCCGCGGGGATCGCTGGGCGGTGCTCTCGGGCTTGCTCAGCGGCCTCGGCGCGACGTGGCTCGTCCTGCTCGATCGCGAAGCAGGCAGTGGCGGCCAGCTGGACGATGCCTCTGCGTGGGTTGCGCTCGGCGTCGTCGCGTTCGTGCTCGGGCTGATCCTTGTGATCATCAAGGTCATCCGTGGGCGACCTTCCGGCGTCGAGGCCTGAAGCGGCCACCGCCGCGCTGGGCTTAGGGAGGGATCGGATGCGCCGAACGCTTGCGATCGTGGTCATGGTGGTCGGTGTCGCGGCCTGTGGAAGCCCAGTGCCGCCGACGACCTCAGCGGGATCCCCGACGGCCGCAACGGCGTCCCCGGCTTCGCTCCAGGTGAGCTGCGAGTCGGCCATCGCCCAAGCCACCTGTGACGAGGCCGTCAAGTCCTCCCTGGCGACGGTCGAGTCATCGGGCTGGACGGCGACCCAGATCTGGGTCAGCACGGGCCAACTCTGCCCGACCGCGCTCTGCGTCTTTGACCCGAGCCAGAACTTTCCGTACCCGGAGCCGCCGGCCGGCGGGCAGTGGATTGGCAGTGCCGAGATCGCCTTTGTCCAGACTGACCAGCACGCCGGCCTCAACATCGCCTCGGTCGGCAGCGGCCTCCTGCCTGTCCTGATCGGCTACCGGGTGCCACTCCTGACCTGGTGCTCCGGCTCGTGCCCCACATCATCTGCCGTCGATGGCCAGTTCAAGCTCGAGTTCAGCGTGCCGCACCTGGCCTGGAAAACCGGCGACGCGATCTCCGGCTCGGCCGACCTCGAGCTTACCGGCAGCCAGCCGACCACGGTCTACGGCTCCGGCGAGCTCGTCGGCTATGCCTTTCAGGAGGTTGGCGGAACGCGTCAGTTCGGTCCGTTGTTTCCGCTCGACTGCGCGCCATTCCCACTCGACCCGGCAACCCCGATCAACGTGAGCCTGTCCAAGAGCGGGGCCGTGACGGCCACCGGGTCCGATGCCGTGTTCCAGCACCTGTTCCTCGCCGATACCGAGATCCGCCTTCCGTCGGGCACCTGGGACATCACGGCCATCGCGGTCTTCTCCGAGGGCGGCTGCACGGCGCCGAATCAGACGATCAGGACGACCCTACGAATCGGGGTGACCGGTTAACTTGCGGGCCCGCTGAACATCCAGCGGTGGCCCTCTGGATCCTCGGCGCGGTAGTGGCGAAAGCCTTCGCCGCCCGTCTCCGGCTCGCTCAGGATCAGCGCTCCCGCCGCCCGGGCGCGAGCACAGCGGGCGTCCACGTCGTCGACCTCCACGAGCACTCCGTCGATGATGTACGGCACCCGGGACCACGCCGCGGCCTCAGCACAGTGGCTGCGATGGTGGACCGGCGACTCGTACTCCGCGGTTGGACTGGCCAACATGACCACGCCGTCACCGATGGCCAGCTCGCCGTGGGTAAGCCGGCCATCCGCATCGGTCCAACGTTCCCGCTCCACGAACCCAAAGGCCCTGGTCAGCCAGTCGAGGGCAGCGACGCCATCCTCGTAGGAGATCATCGGCGTGACAACTGGCATGTTCCTTACCTCTTAGCTCGGCCGCCCGGTGGGACGTCCCCGTGCGTCGCCCACAGGCCGGCCTTCGAGGTAGACCTTGAACTGGATCGACGCCCCCTTGGATGCCGGTCCAATGACGAGATTGACATCGCGGGCGTGAAACTGGAAGGCGATCCGACCGCTGGGCTCGTTCGCAACGACAGCGTGCCCGGCAACGGTCCAGACCCCCGCTAACGCCCAGTCGTTGAGGGCCAGGCGCACGGGCGCCAGATACGCTGCTGGCGCATCGAATCGGGCTACGTCCTGCTGCGTGAAGCCAGTGCTCTGGCGATAGCCGGTGTACGTCTCGCCCGACTGTACCGTCCGCCAATCGGCGGACAACTCGAGATCGACCGGGTCGACCATCACCAGGTCCTGGCTTGCCGGAGAACCCATAGCCAGGCAGCGAGGGGACCACCACATCGAATGCGTCCGCGGCGTCGCCCCCGTAGGCCGTGGGATCGCTGAGCGGGCCGATCACGTTCAGCATTTCGAAGATCTAGCCGGGCCAGCCGGGCGTGATGATGATCGGCAGGGCGTTCTCGTGGCGCGACTTGACCTGGATGAAATGGATGTCGAGGCCGTCGATCTCGGTCAGGAACTGGGGCAGGGCGTTCAGCCGGGCCGCGACTCTCCCGAAGTCGTAGTCGGTGCCCCAATACCGGGCCAGCTCCTTCATCGTCGCCAGCGGGACGCCCTGCGACAGATCGGCGACGGTCTCCTTGTCCGGCCAGCGGGTCGCCTGGATCCGCCGGCGGACGTCGTCGATGTCCGCCTGGCCTACCTCGACCCGGAATGGGCGGATGGCCTGTGCTGCGCTCGCCGTGGGGTTCCCGGCCGACGACAGATCCCGAACGTTGGTGGACATCTGGGCGCCTCCTGGACGTTGCTGTCGATGCATAGGGATGGTACGGCGCGGAGCCGACGCAGGCGTCGATCCCTAGGATGACTGGCATGGTGCGGACTGCGGCTCCGAGAGCGACGGTGGAGCAACTGGCTGCCTACCTGCTGGACGGCGGTAGTCGGAGTGCCATGAGCGACGAGCTGACCGGCTGGCTGGCGGGCTCGGCCAGGTTCCGCGCGTTCGCGGAGGTTCACCGCGACAGGATCCGCAAGAAGCTACGCACCGCCGCCGACCCCGAATCGCTGCGGGACGTCCGAGCCGAGCTCCAGGTGGCTCGCCTGCTCCTGATGGATCCGAGCATCGAGCTCGCATTCGAGGCCTATGGCGCGGGCAAGGTCGGACCTGATCTGACCGTCACCTACCGAGGTCGGCGGAGCTTCAATCTCGAGGTGACGCGGTTGCGCCGCGTTCCCGACGAGACGGACTTCGGCCCGCCCCTCCTGGCCAAGCTGCGGCAGCTGCCGCCGAGTGTGCCGAACGCCGTGCTCGTGGCGATCGGCGGAACGTCGGCCGAGGCCCTCGATGTTGCGGCGGCGGCCAAGGCCCTCCGATCGCACGCCGACGCGAGAGATGAGGCGTTCTTCGCTCGCGGGGGGTTCGCGGACACCCGCTCCTTCTACGACCGCTACCTGCGGCTTGGTGGGGTGCTCGTCTGGTGCGAGGGTGCCATTGGGGATGCACGTGCGGCGCTGTGGGTCAACCGCTCGGCGCGCATTCCCCTGTTGGAGCGGGACATTCGGGCCGCGGTTCGATGCCTCCGAAGTGACCCGTGATGGTCGCCTGGGCGTCAGGCCGCCGGCGGCCCAGCATTGATCCGTCTGCAGAGGGATTCGACTGTCGCGTCCTGCCAGTCGGCTTCGATCCACCAGGTAGCCCCGGCGTCCGCCCAGGGCTTGATCGTGGCCGCGGCCGCGTCGCGGTCGGTTGCCGATGACGTGCCCTGGGCGATGATCTCGAACGGCCGCCCGCCCTGGCTGGCCGGTCGCTCCCGGCTCGCGTAGCCCGCGATCGCCCGGACGTCATCGGGCCGCAGATCAGCCGGATGACCGTGCTCGTCATGAGCCTGGGGAATGATTCCATCCCAGCGAACGGCGCGCCGCATCGAGCGCTCCCGGGGCCACACGCCGACCACCCAGATCGGCACCCGCGGTTGCTGGATCGGCGTGGGCAGGAAGGTCATTTCGTCGAACGAGTAGTGGCGACCACTGAAGCCGAACGGCCGGCCCGACCAGAGGCCCACCAGGATGTCGAGGGTCTCATCCAGGAGCTCGGCTCGGATCCGGATCTCGGTCGGTTCGCCGACCGAGCCGAAGCCCGCGTCGTCGAGCACCCCGAGCCCAACGGGCAGGACCAGTCGGCCGCCTGAAAGCCGGTCGAGGGTCATCGTCTCTCGCGCGAGCTTCCACGGTCGTCGTCGCGCCGGCGGCGTGATGATCGAGCCGATTCGGACGCGGCTTGTCCGTTGGGCCACGGCCGCCAGGATCACCCATGGGTCGTAGAGCTCCATCGACCCAATCGCGATCGCGTCGAAGTAGAAGACGCCATCCCAGCCGGCTGCTTCTGCCTCGGCCGCCAAATCGGCGACGGTCGCCGGATCGCCGGCCGTGATAATCACGCCGTAGTGCATCCTCGAACCTTACCGACACGCCGGGCTGAAGCTGAGGCCTATCCTTCAACGATGGACGGCGGGAGCTCGGCAACGTGAGCAGCAGATGATGGTGTTCGGCTCGGGATTCGGCATGGGCGTCTTTGGCCTCTTCTGGCTGGTGAGCGCCGTCCTGTCCGTTGTCTTGATCGTCGCCCTGGTCATGTTGGCCGTCCGATACCTCAACCGGACAAGCCCGCCGGCCCAGGGTCCCTGGCCCGGTCAGGCCGCGCCCCCGCCGCCGGTTCGGCCGGAGCCACTCGACATCCTGCGAGATCGGTTCGCCAGGGGCGAGATCACGCTCGACGAGTTCGAAACCGCGAAGCGGGCGCTCGGCTACCCGAGTGGTCCCTTGCCTCCGCCCGGTCCTGGCACCTCTCCGACGGGTTAGCGGCGCGGCCGCGGTTCTGAATGCTCCGGAGGTCAAGGTCGAAAATGGAGGCGATGTCGAAGGATCAGCCGGCCCGGCTCAGCCCGCCTGCCGACGGCAAACCGATCCCGGTGGCCTTCCTGCTCGACGTTGGCGCCACGGTGATCGACTTTGCCGGGCCCTGGGAGGTGTTCCAGGACGTCGAGGTGGCCGGTGCGCCGGGCTTCGAGCTGTTCGTAGTGGCGCCGTCGGAGGAGGTTATCCGGGCGTCCGCGGGTCTCCAGGTCCTCCCGGCTTACACCCTTGAGACGGCGCCATCGCCCAGAGTCGTCGTGATTCCGGCCCAGGGCCAGCGCGCGCCCGAGGACCGCGATCGGAAGCTGGCCTGGCTGCGCGATCGGGTGGCGGACGCGGACGTGGTCATGTCGGTCTGCACCGGCGCGTTCCTGCTGGCCGAGACCGGGGCGCTCGACGGCCTGAGCACCACGACCCACCATGACTTCTTCGACGCCTTCGAAACGCGTTTCCCGGCCGTTAGCATGCTGCGCGGGCGGCGTTTCGTCGATAATGGCTCGCTGATCACGGCCGGCGGCCTGACCTCAGGGATCGACGCGGCGCTGCGGGTGGTCGAGCGCTACTACGGCCGGCAGGTCGCGACCACGACGGCCGACTACATGGAGCACCACAGCGCGGACTGGATCGACGGGGTCCGGGCGGTCCGATCTGGTTCTGCTGGGAGTTGAGCTCGCGGGCCTCGAGTCAGGCGCTGTGCGTCGTAGCCCTCACGCAGGATTCGGGCGATCTCGCCCGGCTTCATGCTCGACGGGATGAGGTAGATCCGGCCGGGACACTCGGGGCCGGCCGCCGCGGTCACGTCCTGTGCGACCTCCTCGATCAGTCGGCCGTGCCACAGGAATCGTTGAGCGAGGCCTCTACTTCGTCGCCGGCCAGGCCGAACAGGACATGGATCCCGGGCGACTGAATGTCCGTGTCGATCACGCCCACCCGCAGGCCCTGCTGCGCGTAGATCGCGGCAAGGTTGGCGGTCGTATTGGACTTGCCCGTTCCTCCGCGGAACGAATGGATGCTCACGATCGTCGCCACGGATCCGGCCGACCTCGACAGGCCATCTGGGTGCTCGCCGGGGTCGCCGACCCGCTGCACGCCGCAGTGGCCAGCCATACGGTGGCGGCGATGAGTCCGAGCAGCGCCGGAGCAGCGCTGACGCGGCGCAATTCCGGTACGGCAACCGGTCAGGAATCGAGAAGCGTGCTCCACGGACCGCACCTAGACTGGCCCTCAGGTGAGCAACGAACAACGACCACAGGAGGGTCCCATGACCAGCTCAACGACGATGGGAATCAAGACCGTTCT
Organism: Candidatus Limnocylindrales bacterium; assembly: GCA_038239115.1. Taxonomy (GTDB): domain Bacteria; phylum Chloroflexota; class Limnocylindria; order Limnocylindrales; family CSP1-4; genus Palsa-1033. The sequence continues at coordinate 28,138 of JBBSFD010000016.1, forward strand.
CCACCCCGTTACCGACGTGGCCAAGGCCAAGCCGGTGTACACGGCCCTGCTCGGCATGGAGCCGACGAGCGACGCGCCGTTCTACGTCGGCTACGAGGCCGAAGGCCAGCAGATCGGGCTCGTGCCCGGTGGTGGCGGCCAGACCTCGCCGGTGGCGTACTGGCACGTGGCCGACATCGAGGCGAAGCTGGCCGACGTGACTGCCGCCGGTGCGACTGTGAAAGACTCCCCGCGCGACGTCGGCAACGGCCGGCTGGTGGCCACGTTCAAGGACCCCGACGGCAACGTGCTCGGGCTGATCCAGGACCGGTGAAGGCCGCTGACAGCCACGACCTGATCCGGGTGCAGGGCGCGCGGGTCAACAACCTCAAGGACATCAGCGTCCAGATCCCGAAGCGCCGGCTGACGGTGTTCACCGGCGTCTCGGGCTCGGGCAAGAGCTCCCTCGTGTTCGGCACGATCGCCGCGGAGTCGCGACGGCTGATCGACGAGACCTACTCGACGTTCGTCCAGGTGTTCATGCCCAACCTGCCGCGACCCGAGGTCGACGTCCTCGAAGGGTTGACCACCGCCATCCTGGTCGACCAGGAACGCCTGGGTGCGAATCCGCGCTCGACGCTCGGCACCGTGACCGACGCCCACGCGATGCTGCGCAGCCTGTTCAGCCGTCTCGGCAAGCCGTACATCGGCGGGCCGACGGCGTTCTCGTTCAACATCCCCACGACCAGGGCGAGCGGCGTCATGACCGGTCCCAAGGGCGAGAAGAAGATCGTCCAGGACGCCGTCTACCTCGGCGGGATGTGTGCCGAGTGCGAGGGGCGGGGTTCCGTCTCGGACCTCGACCTGTCCGTGATCATCGACGAGTCCAAGTCACTCAGCGAAGGAGCCATCCTGGTGCCGGGCTACACGGCCGACGGCTGGATGGTGGCGACCTTCATCGAGTCCGGCTTCTTCGACCCGCGCAAGCCGGTCAAGGACTACTCGGAGAAGGAGCGGCACGACCTGCTCTACAAGCAGACGGTCAAGATCAAGGCCAAGGGCATCAACGTCTCGTACGACGGCCTGATCCCGAAGATCCGCAAGTCGATATTCAGCAAGGACGTCGACTCGCTGCAGCCCCACATCAAGGCGTTCGTCGAGCGAGCCGCGGTCTTCAAGACCTGTCCGGAGTGTGGCGGCAGCCGGCTTAACGAATCGGCGCGCTCCTCGAAGATCAAGGGCCTCGGCATCGCCGACGTCTGCGTCCTGCAGGTCACCGACGCGGCTGAGTGGCTGCGCGGCGTCGACGACAAGGGCGTGGCTCCGTTGGTCGCCAGCCTGCTCCACCTCCTCGATTCGTTCGTCGAGATCGGCCTTGGCTATCTGTCGCTCGACCGCCCCTCCGGCACGCTCTCCGGGGGAGAGGCGCAGCGCACCAAGATGGTTCGGCATATCGGGTCCGCGCTGACCGACGTCACGTACGTCTTCGACGAGCCGACGATCGGCCTGCATCCGCACGACATCCAGCGGATGAACAACCTGCTCCTCGAGCTGCGCGATAAGGGCAACACCGTGCTCGTCGTCGAGCACAAGCCGGAGACGATCGCGATCGCCGACCACATCGTCGACCTTGGTCCCGGGGCGGGCACCGGCGGCGGGACGGTCTGCTTCGAAGGGACCGTCGAAGGGCTGAAGGCCTCCGGCACCCTCACCGGCCGCCACCTCGACCACCGAGCGGCGCTCAAGGACTCGGTCCGGACAGCAACTGGCACGCTCGAGATCCGCGACGCGGACTCGCACAACCTTCAGAACGTCGACGTCAACGTCCCGCTTGGCGTGCTCTGCGTCGTGACTGGCGTGGCGGGCTCCGGAAAGAGCTCGCTCGTGCACGGGTCGATCCCCGCCGGCGCTGGCGTCGTGTCGATCGACCAGAGCGCGATCCATGGCTCCCGCCGGAGCAACCCCGCGACGTACACCGGGTTGCTCGACCCGATTCGGACCGCGTTCGCGAAAGCCAACCACGTCAAGCCGGCGTTGTTCTCCTCGAACTCCGAGGGCGCCTGCCCCACTTGCAACGGCAACGGGATGATCTACACAGAGCTCAGCTTCATGGAGACCGTGGCGACCGTTTGCGAGGACTGCGGAGGCAAGCGCTTTCAGGCAGCCGTCCTGGAGCTGCGGTTCGGCGGGCTGAACATCGCGGAGGTTCTCGACCTGGCCGTTACCGAGGCGCACGCCTTCTTCGGCGACGGCCCGGCCAGGACGCCGGCAGCCGCGTCGATCCTGGCACGCCTCGAGGACGTCGGGCTCGGCTATCTCAAGCTCGGCCAGCCCCTCACGACCCTGTCCGGCGGTGAGCGGCAGCGGCTCAAGCTCGCCATCCACATGGCCGAGAAAGGCGGCATCTACGTACTCGACGAGCCGACCACCGGACTCCACCTCGCCGACGTCGACAATCTGCTCCGCCTGCTCGACCGGCTCGTCGACGCCGGCAAGTCGGTCATCGTGATCGCCCACCACCAGGCGGTCATGGCCCACGCCGACTGGATCATCGACCTTGGCCCGGGCGCCGGCCACGAGGGTGGCCGCGTGGTCTTCGAGGGCACCCCAGCGGACCTCGTGGCCGACCGCTCCACGCTCACAGGCCAGCACCTCGCGGCCTACGTCGGCAGCTGAATCCCCCGTGTGTTTGCCATTGGCCTACCTGCTGACCGATCGCCGTGGTCTGTGGCAGGATCTGACCGTGACCAGCATCGCCGCCTCGACCCAGCACCTGCACGACCTGGCCTGGCTGCGCCGCGTGCGCGACCGGATCGATCGGGAGTACGAGCAGCCGCTCGACGTGGAGGCGCTCGCCCGCGGCGCCCATATGTCGGCCGGCCATCTCAGCCGTGAGTTCAAGCTGGCCTACGGCGAGTCGCCCTACGGCTACCTGATGACCCGCCGGATCGAACGCGCGATGGCCCTCCTGCGCCGGGGCGACCTGAGCGTGACCCAGGTCTGTTTCGCCGTCGGTTGCTCGTCGCTGGGTACGTTCAGCACCCGCTTCACCGAGCTCGTCGGCGTGCCGCCCAGCACGTATCGGCGCGAGGCGGTTGGGGCGACGGAGGGAATTCCTTCGTGCGTGGCCAAGCAAGTGACCAGGCCGATCAGGAATCGAGAGCGTGTGCTCGCCGGGCAACGGGCAGGGTGAGCGGCATGGACCTCACGATCTTCTCGAGCTTCCTGCCCCACGACGACCCCGACGCATCGCTGGCCTTCTATCGCGACATGCTCGGCTTCGAGGTCCGCAACGACGTCGGGTACGCCGGGATGCGCTGGATCACGGTCGGGCCCGCCGACCAGCCGGACACGTCGATCGTGCTCTATCCCCCGTTCGCCACGCCCGGCATCACCGATGACGAGAAGCGGACGATCGCGGAGATGATGGCCAAGGGCAGCTTCGGCATCCTGGTCCTGGCCTCGACCGACCTCGACGGCACGTTCGCCCAACTCGAGGCCAGCGGCGCGGAGGTCGTCCAGGAGCCCACCGACCAGCCGTACGGCATCCGCGACTGCGCCATCCGGGATCCCGCCGGCAACCTGATCCGGATCAACCAGCGGCGCTAACTTAGCCAGACCATGCCTTGGACTGGGTGAGGCTGAACCAGTTGCCCGAGTCGTCCCGGAACAGGGCCTCGACGCCATACGGCCGGTCAGCCGGTTCCTGGAGGAAGGTCACGCCCTTGGCCGATAGCTCGGCGTAGGTCGCTCGGCAGTCGTCCGTCTCGATCACGCCGCCGCCCATCGAGCCTTTGGCCACCAGGGCCCGCAACGTCTCGGCGTCCTCGGGGCTGAACATGGGCGGCGCCGGATAGGCCAGCAGGATGGCGAGGTCCGGCTGCTCCTTCGGGCCGACCGTGAGCCAGCGAAAGCCATCGAGGACCGAATCGTTGCGGACCTCGAAGCCGAGCTGCTCCGTGTAGAAGTGCTTGGCCCGATCCTGGTCGAGCACGAAGACATTCACGTGAGACAGGCGCTTGATCATGGTCATCCTCGCGTTGTGGCGTCAGTGACTCGACGATAGGTCAGCGAGTGTCGGGCGCGCTTCTCCGGCCTTGCGGTCATCGCTCCGAGGATTCGGCGCGGGACGCGTCCACATCAGGACCAGGCAGCCCGGGATCGGCGGCCTCGCCCCTGCTTCGAGGGTGGCGGCTCGGTACTCGGACGGCGACTGGCCAACGAGCCGGCGAAACAGGGCGCTGAACGAACCCAGGCTTTCGAAGCCGACCACGAAGCAGATCTCGGTGATGCTCAGGTTGGCCGTGCGCAGGAGATCCTTGGCCCGCTCCACCCGCCGGCGGGTCAGGTACGCCCGGGGCGTCTCGCCGTAGGCGTCGGCGAACGTCCGGGCAAAGTGAAACTTGGAGTAGCCGGCCGCGGCCGCAAGGACGTCGAGAACGAGCGGTTGCGCGTAGTCGCGATCGATGAGGTCGTGGGCGTGGCGCAGCGCGGCGAGCGTGTCTGGTGCGAGCGCCGACATTCGACCAAGTATGACTAGCCGATTGACCCAGGTCAGTGCGACGATGCGCGCCATGGAGCGTCAGCGACCCAGGGGCCAGAACTTCGACGAGCCGGACGAGCGTCGTGAGCTGCCTGGAATCCAGCTCGACTTCGTGCGCGTCGGCGATCTCTTTGCCTCCCGTTCGATCACCCAGCCCGGCTGGCGCTGGTCAACCCACATCGGGCCGATCGCCGGCACGGGCACCTGCCAGGTGGCCCATCGAGGCGTCGTCGTGTCGGGTCGCATGCGGATCGAGATGGACGACGGCCAGGTCATGGACCTGGTGCCTGGCCTGGTCCACCTGGTCCCGGCCGGTCACGACGCCATGGTCATCGGCGATGAGCCCGTGGTCATGATCGACATCTCCACCACGTCGGTGGAATATGGGCGGCCGGCGTCCGGCGAGCGGGTGCTGGCCACGCTCCTGTTCACCGACATCGTGGGCTCGACCCAGCTCGTCGAGCGACTCGGCGATCAGCGCTGGAAGCGCCTCGTGGCCGACCACGATCGGCTCATCGCCGAGGCGGTCGATCACTACCGCGGCCGCATCGTTCAGACGACCGGCGACGGCGTCTTCGCCCGCTTCGATGGCGCTGCCCGGGCGATGCAGGCCGGCTTGGCGATGGTCGAGGCCGTAGCGTCGCTGGAGCTCGAGATCCGGGTCGGGATCCACACGGGAGAGGTCGAGCTTGTCGGCGACGACGTCCGGGGGGTCAGCGTCCATGAGACCGCCCGGATCATGGCCCTGGCGGGGGCGGGCGAGGTCCTCGTCTCGGACCTGACTCGGCAGCTGGGCTCAGGCGCTCAGCTGGGTTTCGAAGACCGGGGCGAGTTCCAGCTCCGCGGCGTGACCGGGAGCCGGCGCCTCTTCGCGGTCAGCCTCAAGGAGGTCCCTCCGCCGGCACCGTGATCATGGTGGCCAGCATGACGGCCACCTGCTTCTCCTCCGTCCCGCTGACCGCCACGACCTCGCCGGTGCAGACGGTGATCGTCTTGCCCGAGCGGACAACCCGCCCTCGGGCGATGAACCGCTCGCCCACGGCTGGGGCGAGGAAGTTGACCTTGTACTCGACCGTCAGCGCCTCCGAACCCGGCGGGCTGAGACTGAGCGAGCTGTAGCCGCAGGCCGAGTCCACCAGGGCGGTGACGATCCCGGCGTGCACGTAACCGTGCTGCTGGGTGATGCCGCTCCCGAACGGCGCCTCGATGACCACCTCGCCGGGTGAGACCCGGACCAGGCGCCCGCCGATGGCTGCCATCAGGCCCTGCCGTTCGAAGCTGGCCCGGACCCGCTCCTCGAACGCGGGATCGCGTGGTTTGAACGTGGCGACGATGCTCAGGTGCCCTCTAGGCGCGAATCAGGCGGATGCCCAGGTACAGGCTCGCGACGGCCGGCAGGGTGATCCAGGCACAGATCAACACGGCGAGCGGCGCGAGCCACGGACCCATGGTATCGAGGACGCTCGGACCCGCGAGAGCCGTCTCGAGGTCGAGCACCTGCTGGTGCATCGAGGTCAGATTCGAGGTGAGCGCCGTGAAGTCCGTGGTGTTCTGGTCGAGCGAGCTGGCCAGCGAGCTCATGCTCGCCGACAGGCCCTGGGCGCGGGTCGCCACGTTGGCGAACTGGCCCGCCAGGCCGGCCAGCGGCTGGGAGCCGAGGATCGTGAGATTGCTGGCCTTGCCCAGGGCCGTCATCGAGGCAGCGAGCTGGTCGGAGAGGGAGGCCGCGTTCCTGGCCGCCGCAGCCGCGGACGTCACGCTCGTCCCGGCATCGGCTGCGCCCTGCCGCGCTTGATCGAGGGTACCAGCCGCCATGTCCAGCCAGTGGACGGCCTCCGCTCGCTGGCCCGCGACGTCGGCGAGGCTGGCCAGCGGCCGCACGATCATGGCCAGGGACAGGACGAAGACGAGGATCCCGCCGACTCCATAGATGACCAGGATTCGGCCCACGGCCGGGCTGCCGATACCGGCGATCACGTGCGCAGCGACATCCCGCGCCGGAGGACCAGCCACGTGCTCGTCAGTGACACCGCCGCAATGGCTGCCAGCGCGCCGAGCCGCCACAGCTCCTTGGTCGAGCCCCGCAGCATCACGTCCTGGAACAGGCGGATTCCGTGGGTCACGGGCAACAGGTCGCCGATCGCCTGGACGGCCGGCACGAACTGCTGCAGGTCGAGGAGCAGGCCGCTGAAGAACACCGATGCCAGGAGCATGAGCAGCGCCAGCTGGACCGCCTGGCGCTCAGAATCCGATACGGCCGAGATCAAGATCCCCACCCCGAGCGAGGCCAGGAGGAGGAGTGTGATCGAGGCGACGAGCAGGCCGGGATCGCCCAGGAACGGCACGTGCAGCAGGTTAACCATCGCGATGAGCATGACGGTAGCGAGGGCGGCGCCGAGGATGCCGAAAGCGACAACCTTGCCCACCACGATCTCGAGGGCGCTCACCGGGGACACGCGCAGGATGTCGAGCACACCCGTCCGACGCTCGCGGATGAGCGACAGCGCCGTCAGGGTCACGGCCAGGTGCTGGAGGATCAGGGCGAGGACCGCGGGCCCGAAATAGGACGTCAGGTTGGGCTGACTGGGGGCCAGGTTCCGAGGTTGCGCCTGGGTGGGTGCGGCGACCACGCCCGGCGGGATCGGCAGGGTTGCCCCGGACGGCAATGCCGATGCTCCGGCCGCAGCTGTCCGCTCGATCAGCTGTTGGTTCACGGCATAGGAAAGCTGTTGGGCCAGGACCGTTGCGTAGTCGGCCTTGGCCGGGTTGATCAGGTTGTATTCGACCCGGATCGTCGACTGCTGGCCGCGACCAAAGGCCGCAAGCAGGTCGGCCGGCACGAATACGACCACGTCGACCGTCTGGTTGCGCAGGGCCGCTTCGGCAGCCACGCCGTTGGTGCTCACGCTCTGAAGATGCGCCCCGGGTGGGACGAAGGACTGGTAATCGGCCGCATTCGTCGAGAGGCCGGATGATGCGGGCACGACCAGCTCGGCCTCGAAGGTGCTGATCGAGCTGTCATAGCCAAGGCCGAACAAGCCCATGATCAGGAACGGCCCAACGACCATGCTCAGCAGGGCTCCAGGGCGGCGGATGACCTCGACGAGCTCCTTGCCGATGATTGCCAGGAGGCGAGTCGTGACCTGGAAGATGATCATGCCGCAGCCGTCGACGGGACCGGTTCAGCGCCCGCCGGGTCGGGCGTGGCCAGCGACGCCCGGTGTCGTTCGATCCGAGTCGCGAAGATTTCATCGAATGACGGTCGATACTCACGGCTGGATGTGACCGTGCCGCCGGCTGCCTCGATCGCAGCCAGCACCGGCGGCAACGCGGCGCCCGCTTCGTCGGTCGTGACAAAGAACGACCGAGTGGAGCGCTGGTGCACCTCGCGGACAAGTGGCACCTCGCGCACCACCTCGGCGTCGAACATGCTCGCGGTATCGATCTCGATGATCTCGCCGCCCATCGCCTCGCGCCTTAGCGCGTCGGGCCCGGCCAGCGCGATCAGCTGACCTTCCGAAAAGAGAGCAACGGTGTCCCCCAGGCACGCAACCCCGAGCAGGCTCTCGGTAGTCCGGAGCAGGCTCCAGTGGTCCAGGTACGAACCGTCGCGGTAGCCCGGGGTCACGTCGGAGGCGATGATCAAGGTGGCGACGCGGCCCCCGTGATCACCCAGCGAGCCGGCATTTGAGCCACCCTCGTCGAAGGTCACGAACAGGACACCACCGGACGCGAATGCCGGACTCGCGACGATCTGGGGCACGAGCTGCCGCATGAACGCGTCGCCCTGGGCGACGGAGCCGTCATGCATATCGTTGATCAGATTGGGAACGATCATCTCGAACGCGCCTGCGGCCGGATCAAGATCGCGTAACGGTTGGATGTTTCCGCACTGGGCGGGACTGCCGGTGACGCTCTTGAAGCTGATCGCCGGGTTGTGTTTGCGGACGTAGGCCCCCGAGACACCGGGACCATCCTGACCGCCCCTCGCCTCGGGGCCAGTGAAGCAGCCGCCCGGGTAGTCCTGGGCATAGACGCGCCAGGTGAGCCTCGCCGCCCGAAGCTGATCAAAGAGGCTCGGTCCAGCGAGGTTGTAGGTGCCGTCCGAGCTCACGCCCAGGGTCGATCCGGCTACCAGGGCCACGTAGTTGGGCTCGGACGGATGGCTGATCGCAAAGTAGTTCGTGGCCAGCCCATAGTGGTCCGCCAGGGACGACAGGTAGCGCGCCTGATCGTTGCCGATGATGGCGCCGTACTCGTGGTTCTCGAGGATGATCCACCAGACATGGCGCCCTGCCGCCGAGGGCACGGGAGCCACTGATGCAGCCGGCGATGGCGTCGGGGATGGGGACGCCAGATCGCTGCCCACGCCACCGGGACTCGGCGAGCCCAAGCCGGGCGGTCCAGCCGAAGCTCGTGGGAGTGCGAAGATCGCAAGCACCACGCCGACGAGGGCGCCCGCCGCGATCAGGCCAACGGCAACGCTGCGGCCGAGTCGCCCCAACCTGATGGTCCGGTTCCCTATCCGCGGGTCGTGTCCTGGAGGACCGAGATGATGTTGCCGGCCGGATCGGTGAACCAGGCGATCATCGGCCCGCGCGGGTCGCGCACGATGCCCTGAGCATCGGCCTCGAAGCCGGGGTAGCGCAGCATGGTGACTCCGGCTGCCGTGAGCTCGGACACCGCGGCGACGATGTCGGTGACCCGGAAATTCAGGATCGTGTAGGTCGCCGGCACGTAGTCCGGCTTGGGATAGACGAACACGCTGACGTCACCCGGCAGGTGCACCTCCAGGCCGCGATCCGGATCCTCGCCCACCTCGAGCTCGAGGGTCTCCGAGTAGAACGCCTTCGCTTCGGCAATGTCCTTGACCGCGAACCCCGAAAACGCTGTGCCGTCCTTGAACATGTCGCTCTCCTTCACTGCCTGGCTCTGGGTCAGAAGTCGCGTCGGCCCTCGAAGCTCTGCTCGACTCCTGGCCGGCTCAGCTCGTAGATGGCGAGCCGCTGGCCGCCGGTCGTTCGGAACGAGTGGCACGGACCCGACGGGATCTCGAGCGTTCGTTCCGATTGCCAACCGCGCTTCTGTAGCTCCCTGGCTGCTGCGTCCAGATTGTCCACCCGATAGATGAGGATGGGTTGATCGCCCTCGAGGTGCTCGGCCAGGGCGATCCGCGGCCCTTCTGCCGACAGCTCGATCATCGCCATCCGGGTGCCCATCGCATCGATCGCGAACACGAGCCGGCCGCCCAGCACCTCGGTGAAGTAGCGAGCATCCCGGGCAGCGTCGCGGCTCGGCGTGTAGAGGTAGTCGAGACGGTCGAAGGGGAGGGTCACGACCCGATCATCCCACCAGAGGCAATGACGTGGTGGACGATGAGCGGAGCAAATGTCGATCTCGCTGGCGTCTATTCGTAGACCACAGGGACCTCCCGCAACGAAGACTGGAGCGACACATGGCGAAGTACCTGGTCCTGATCTACGGCGACGAGCAAACCTGGACCGCCCAACCACCGGCCTGGCAGAAAGCGAATGCCGCCCGGCACGGAGCACTCATCGCCGCGGCCGGTCCGGCGATCCTCGGTGCCAACGAGCTCGAGCCCACGGCGCGGGCGGTGAGCATCCGGCGCGGGCCCTCGGGCAAGGCGTCCGTCACGGATGGGCCGTTCCAGGAGACGAAGGAGATTGTCGGCGGCTACTACCTGCTCGAAGCCGCCGATCTCGACGAGGCGATTCGGCTGGCCAGCCAGATCCCGGAGGCGACCGACACCCATGGTGGCGTCGAGATCCGGCCGATCGTGGGCAACGCCTGACGAAGCGTCGCTAGCGCAGGGTGATCACGAGGACCAGGGACAGGACGGTGATCAGCGCGACCAGCAGCGTCGGCAGCACGATGCGCATGGTGATCGGTCGCACCCGGCTGCCGCCGAATCGGATCCGGTAGTCGGCATCGAGGGCCAGCATGTCGGCCATCGTCCGGATCGGCCTGGGTGCGCCATGAACCTGCTTGAGTCGCTCGAGGCCGGTTCGGTGGACCTCGACGGCGTCCCCCAGGGTGGTGGGTAGGATCCGAACCTGGAGGCCCTGCCGATCATAGGGCTGACCGCGCGGATGCAGCGTTGCCAGCCACGTGCCGTCGGACCAGGCGGAGTAGATCCCCGTGAGCCCGCCGCCGGCCGGCGCGTCCACGAGGATGGCGTACGACTCGGCATCCGCGGCGGTGACGATCCAGCCGAACCGCTCACCGACGGGCAGAACCAGCCGGGTCTCGCCCAGTCGCCGATAGCCGAGCGGAGCCAGGAGCGCCACGCGATCCCGGACGCCAACGGGCTGGCTGGGTGCCCGACCGGCCGCATCTTCCTGACGTCGCTGACCAGTTCCGGCGTAGACCCGCCAGCTCCGGATTGCGCTCGGGGCCAGGCGAATCAGCAGCAAGCCGGAGCAGATGAACACCACCAGCGCGATCAATCGTTCCATCGTGTCCTCAAGCGGTCCCGGGCGCACAGTCAAGAATTGGGCGCTCAGGCAGCTAAAGGCCGATCATGAACCGGTGGACGATCGCCCGGACGATTCAGAGCTAGCGCCGACCACCGCGCTTCGGCCGCGGATGCGTGGCCGGTCGATGCCGGTTCCGCCCCTGATCCCCAGCGTCGTGATCGTCAGCCTGGTCCTGGGCTTGATCGTCGGACTCGGGCTGGCGTCCAGGCCGGGCCCGTCACCAGTCCCATCCGTCGCCGCGCTGGCCGGGTCGCCGCCGGCATCCTCGGACCTGGCCACTGACGGGGCCGCGCCGACACCGTTTGTCCTGCCGCCGACCGGTGGGCTGACTCTCGCCCAGGCATCGGCGAACCTGACGGCCGCGCTCGGCGCGAGCTCACCCTCGACGGTGATCTCGGCCCGGATCGCTCGTTTCGGCGATGTCGCCAGCGGTGCCCTGCCGGTCGACCGCTGGGTCTGGGCGTTCGTCGTCCGAGGCATCCTCGACCCGGCCTCCTGCGCCGGGGCCGGGCCTTCGTCGGAGGCGTGTGACCCACCGGCCCCCAGCGAGCTCGCGATCTTCGACTACCGGACGGGCGAGTTCATCGAGGATCGCCTGCCCGCCTATCCCTGACGGGACCGGCCGCGGTCAGCCGCCGGAGACCCCCCGGATCTCGGCAATGAAGTCGCTGCTGCGCCAGACGTTTACGACCAGGGCAACGAGACCCACGATCAGGGCGATGACGCTCAGGGAGCCCTGGGGCAACCAGTAGACGTCCTTGAGGAAGACGACCAGGGCGAACTCATCGAGCACGAGCGCGGCCCCGAAGCCGAACAGGGCTGCCCGGGGCAGCCGAAACAGCTCATCAAGCGACAGCATTCCGGCGAGGAGGAGGGCGAGGATCCCGAACACGACGTGGTGGACGTGGGTTGCGCCGATGACGATATCGTCGCCGCTGCCGGTGTGGCTCAGCGTCGTGAAGATGCGCACGACAATCAGGGTCACGAGATACACCAGCGTCGCCAGGAGCGACGCTTCCACCGGCCGGCCGCGCAAGTGGCGGCCGTACGCGGCTCGAATTCGCTCGATGATGCCGCCCGCGGTCGCGCTTGTCTCAGGCGTCGCTGCCACGCCTACGAGTTTGCCGGGTTCCAGGCTCCCGGGCCGCCGTCCGATCGGCCCGAATCAATGACAGTGATATTGCGAATCAGGCCGGCGGCGCATCGTCGTGGACGAGTGTACGCTGCAGCGATGCCGGGTCCCCGTCTTGTGCTCGGGCCGCTCCTCCGGCACGTCGGTGCGCGTGACGCCACGATCTGGGTCGAGGCCGACGGTCCGTGCACAGTCGAAGTCCGGTGCGGAGACCAGGTCGCGGCCTCGTCCACGTTCCAGGTCGCCGGACATTTCTATGCCCTGGTGGTCCTCGACGGTCTCGACCCCGGCGTGATTGCGCCGTACGAGGTCCACCTCGATAGCGATCTCGTCTGGCCCCAGTCCGATTCGAACTATCCGCCGAGCCTGATCCGGACGTTCTCGCCGAGCGCGCCGGTCCGGCTCCTGTTCGGCTCGTGCCGCTCGCCGGTCACGGTCAAGATCAAGGACCCGACGGGCTCGGGCCAGGATGTCCTTGGAGCCTACGCTCGCCGGATGGTCGGCCTCGACCCGGCCGAATGGCCTGAGGCCCTGCTCATGCTCGGCGACCAGGTCTATGCGGATGAGACCTCGGACCCCATCGGGGCCTACATTCGGAGTCGACGCGACACCAGCCAGCCTCCCTTCGAGCAGGTGGCCGACTTCGAGGAGTACACCCGCCTGTACGCCGAGGCGTGGGGTGATCCGGACGTGCGCTGGCTTCTGTCGACGATGCCCAGCTCGATGATCTTCGATGACCACGATGTCCTCGACGACTGGAACACATCGGCGGCCTGGCGGGCGCAGACGCTCGAAACGAGCTGGTGGGCAAACCGGATCAGCGGCGCCTTCATGTCCTACTGGATCTACCAGCACCTCGGCAATCTGTCGCCCGAGGGCCTCGCCGCGGACGCGATGTACCGTGCGGCGCTGGCCGAGCCCGACGTGACGCTGGCCCTCCGGTCGTTCGCCCAACAGGCCGATCGCGAGGCCGATGGCGGGCCCGGGATCATGTGGTCCTACCGACGCGACTTCGGACCAGTCCGGTTGCTGGTCATCGACTCGCGGGCTGGCCGCGTCCTGACCGAAGGCCGCCGGTCCATGATCGGCGACGCCGAATTCGAATGGGTCGAGCGCCAGGTTGAGGACGGCTCGTTCGACCACCTGATCATCGGCACGTCGGTTCCCTGGCTGCTGCCCCGAGCCCTGCACGACATCGAGTCATTTGACGAGGCGATCACCGCCGGTTCCAGGGGACGCCTCGCGGCTCGACTCGGAGAGCGACTGCGGCGGGCCGTCGACCTCGAGCATTGGGCGGCGTTCAGGCTGTCGTTCGACCGGCTCCAGCGGCTGATCGTGCGGGTTGGCCAGGGCAGCGAAGCGCGGCCCGCGCCGGCCACCATCTGCGTCCTGTCGGGCGACGTTCACCACACGTACGTCTCGGAGGCGACGTTCCCCGAAGCCGTCGAGTCTCGGGTCTACCAGCTGACCTGCTCGCCGTTCCACAACTCGATCCCGCTGCCGATGCGCCTCGTCTTCAAGGTGTCGTGGAACCGGAATGCGCAGCGGGTCACCTCGGGCCTGGCACGCCTGGGCCGCGTCCCGGGCGTAACGATGAGATGGCGCACGACCGCGGGGCCCTTCTTCGGCAACCACCTGGCCCTGCTCGCGATCGATGGGCGCAAGGCCGAATTCGCCCTCGAGAAGTCGGCCTTCGACGGGCCGATCACCCGGGCAACCCCGATCCCGGAGGCGTCGCGCGACCTGACGGGGCCGCGCCCGAGGCCCGGCAGCTGAGGCGTCCCCAGAGCTCTAGGAGCGACCCTTGCGCGGCGGCGCAATGACCCGCAGGGCGCGCGGCCGAACCTTAATCTTGATCGGCGTCTTGCCCAGGGCATTGCCGTCCGTCTCGACCAGCCGGCTTGGCTCGGTCTTGATCTCGATCTTGCGTGCCCGGGCCCGGAAGACGTGGCCGCCGTCGGTCTGACCGAGGTCTGCCTGGCGGAGCGCTTCCCAGCTCGCCAGGAGCCCGGGCAGGGGACCGGCGGCGCGCACGATGATGACGTCCAGCAGGCCGTCGTCGGGCAGGATCGGCTGGCGCGGCTCGATGAGCGGCAGCATCTTGCCAAAATTGGCGATGAAGACCTGCGAGGCCTCGAACTCGCTCGTCGTTCCGTCCAAGGTGACCGTGTGGGCGACATTCCGGATCGAACCGGTCTGGCCGACCGCGTTGGCGACGTAGGCCAGCTTGCCCCAGCGCAGCTTCTGGCCGGCGCCGGTCTCGTCGATCACATTGGCATCGAAGCCGATCCCACAGGCAACCGCGAAATCCCGCTTGGTGCCGTCCTCCGTGGTCACCCGGCCCATGTCGATTCGCCGTGTCCGGCCGCGCAGGATCAGCCGGGTCGCCGAGCGCACGTCGTGCGGGACGTCCAGGTTTGTGGCCAGGAGGTTGCCCGTCCCGGTCGGGATGATGCCCAGCGATGCATCGGTCCGGGCGACCGCGGAGGCGACCCGGACCACGGCGCCGTCACCGCCGACCGCAACGACCACGTCGCAGCCATCCCGAATCGCGTCTCGAGCGCGCGATTCCAGGCTGCGCTTGCGCACGACCAGGGCCGACTCCACCTTCCAGCCTGCGGCTCGCAGGCTGGCTCGGATCTCGCGTACGATGACCCCGATGTGACGGCCCTTGCGCTGCCGTCCGATGACCAGCGCCCGGGTCAATGGAGCGCCGGCGTGCTCGGTTGGTCCTTGGCCGTCGCACGATCTCGGGGCGAGCGCCAGCGCCGCCACGTCGGCCGTGCCCGGAAGGCCGCTCCAACCACCAGCAGCCAGGCGATCCCGGCCAGGATGCCGCCAACCACGTCGGTCAGGTAGTGGTAGCCCAGGTAGATTCGGCTGACGCCCACGCCGAAGGCCAGGACGGCGGCCACGCCCACGGCGATGAGACCCGCCCGGCGACCCAGGATCGACCAGATCACGAGGGCAACGGCCCCGTAGAAGATGACCGTGTTCATCGTGTGTCCGCTGGGGAAGCTGTAGTCAGGCAGGACCGACGCCCACGGCAGCTCCGGCCGAGGACGGGCAAAGAAAAGCTTCATCGAGCCCTGGAGCACCAGGCTGCCCAGGCTGGCTACCGCGATGAAAGCGGCCGATCGGTAATGCCGGCGCCAGGTCAGCCAGCCGACGACGGCGACGAACAGGATCGGGATCACATAGATCGAGCCAATGTTGGTGACCCCGTTCATGAATGCGTCGAGTCCCGGCGAGGAGATCCCGTGCAGGAACGGCGTCGCCCACTTATCGAGCGCGAACACCTCCTGGTCGCGCACGCCCTCGGCGATCGAGCCGAGGACCACGAGGCTGGCAACCATGCCAAAGAAGCCCACCACGACCGTCATCGTGGCCAGGCCCAGCTCTGGCGCCGGCGGGGTAGCTCCAGGGTCGGCGGCGGGCTGCGATGGGCCGAGTGGCCCGTGCTCGCTCAGCTTGCCGTCCGTAGGCTCGCTCAACGTGGCTCCTGCTCGTGCGCCGCATTGCGCGCGGCCTTGGCGAGGTCCTTCTTGGTGGGTTTGTAGACGTCCGCCCAGCCGCCCCGGCGGGTGAACCAAGCGTAGAGCGCCAACGCTGCCGTCGCTCCGAATAGCCCGCCCAGCAGGTCGGTCGGGTAATGCTCATTGAGGGCCATCCGGGCAAGGCCGACCAGGAGCACTTCGATCGTGACTGCCACGGCCAGAACCCAGCGCAGGAGAAGGTGGGCGGTTGTCCGCCAGAAGCGGATCACGACCGTGCCCAGGATCGTCATGCACTCGAGGATATGGCCCGAGGGAAAGCTATATACGACCCCCGGGATTCCGTCGCCGCTGCCCGATGGGCGTGGCCGGGCGGTCAGCTCCTTAACGGCCTCGCTGCCTGCGGTCACGGCGACCAGCATGACGACGACCACGATCGCCTCCCGGTAGCGCTGGCTCCAGAGCAGCCAAAGGACCAGTCCAACGCCGATCGCGATCAACGGGAAGTTGGCCGACTGGGAGAACGCGTTCCAAATCCCCGGCGTGCCATCAAAGCTTCGAGCCCATGCCAGGATCGACTGGTCGAACGGGAATACGACGTGGTTGGACAAGGCAAGGGCGAGGGCCAGGAACAGGACCAGGCTGACCAGGGCCGTTGCCAGCAATGCCGGCGCCTTGCCTTCCTCCCGCGAGTCCGCCGTCGCGCCGACGGCTGGGATGGGACCGCTCGACGCAGTCATCGGGTTGCCAGCGCCGGCACGTCGACCGACTCGAGCGAAGCAACGCCCCGAGCGGTGCCTCTGGCACCCAGCGAGCTGATCAGATCGCGCCCGGCTGTTGGTCGCAGGAGGTCCGCCTCAACCTGCATCCGGATTCGATAGATGATGTCCCACTCGGCCTCGGGGATATCGAGATCGTTCATCGCGGCGTCCACCCTCTCAAACGTCTCAGACCCGGGCAAATATCCAACCACTCCGCCCTGGGCAATTTTCTTGAGCTGATCCTCGACCTTCTGCGCCTCGGCGCTCGTCGTCAGATGAGCCTTGGTCGTCTCTAGCACGTCAAACACCGCCGCCCGGGCCAGCATTCGGTTCTCCGGCTTGATCGAGATCGCGATGTCCGACGGATAGACACCGATCCTCAGATCCTGGCCGCACAGCTCACGCAGGCGATCGGTCCGCTTGCTTGAGCTGGCTGGGCCCCCGATCCTGGTCAGCACCCAGGCTGGCAGGCTCAGGATGCGCGGTGCGGGACGCACATCCGCTGCAAGGCCGGCCGCCGTCAGACCGGCATGCAAGGTCGCGACCGTCTGGTCGTAGTCGCCGGCCTCGATGACGACGGGCACGTGAGTGTCGGCCCAGCGGTGACGTTGGCTGCGCAGCTTGCGGACCAGGCCGACCCCGGCCAGGAAGGCGAGCAGGAACGCGATAGCCGGCGTGGTGATGTACCCCCGCAGGACCTCGCGCACCGCCCCAAGGCCGCTGGCCCGACCGCTCTCGACCGGGACGAGCCAGCCCGCGAGCCCGACCCAGGCGGGCAGGATCACCACGCCCACCAGCATGGACGTCGCCAGACCGGTTGGGCTGACGAACCCAGGGTGGGGCGTTGTCGAGAGGGCCAGCGTCGCCAGGCTGGGAATCACGAGCAAGATCAGCATCACCATCCAGAGGACCGACCCGAAGACCATTGAGGACAGGAAGATCTGGTGGCCGCGCGGGACTCTGCCAAACATGATGCTCGCGGCCCAGCCGAAGGCGGCGATCAGCAGATCTCCGGCAAACCGGCCGACCAGCCCGAACATCGAAACCAGCATTGTCATTGGGGGCAGCGAAACTTTGAAGGTGCCATGGCTGGAACGCTAGCGACGCCGGCGCTCGCTGCGCTTTCCGCGACCGTCCAGGCATTGCAATTTCGCATCAGGAACGGGCGATCCGCTGCCTTCCAGTTAGGATCAACCCTGATGACTCGAATCCTTCTCTACACGGGCAAAGGCGGGGTCGGCAAGACCAGCATCGCCGCCGCGTCCGCCGTGCTCAGCGCGGACCGGGGGAACCGGACGATCGTGCTCTCGACCGACATCGCCCACAGCTTGGGCGATGCCTTTGGGGTCCGGCTCGGGCCCGAGCCGCTTGAGATCGCCCCGAACCTGTGGGCGCAGGAGCCGGATGTCTATTTCAACATCGGCCGCTACTGGGGCACGATCCAGGCGTACATGACCCAGCTGTTCAGCTGGCGCGGCCTGGATTCGGTCATGGCCGAGGAGATGACCGTCCTGCCCGGAATGGACGAGCTCGGCAACCTGCTGTGGATTGCCGACCATGCAGATTCGGGCCGCTACGACGTGATCGTCGTCGACGCGGCGCCCACCGGCGAAACGCTGCGGCTGCTGTCCCTGCCCGAGGCGAGCCGCTGGTGGGTCGACCGAATCGCCCCGATCGGCCGGAAGATGAGCCGGCTGGGTCGGCCCGTGCTCGAGCGGATGATCGGCGTTCCGGTCCCTCGCGATGACGTCTTCGCCGCGGCCGAGAACCTGATGGCGCGCCTGGAGCTCGTTCATCGTCTCCTGGCCGACCCGGAACACGCGTCGGTGCGACTGGTCCTGGCGCTGGAGCAGCTGGCGATCGCCGAGGCCCGACGCTCGTTTACGTACTTCCATCTCTTCGGCTACCCGAGCGACCTGGTCGTGTGCAATCGGGTCCTGCCGGCGGGGATCGATGCCTACTTCGGGGGCATGCGGGTCGCCCAGCAGGAGCACCTGGGACAGGTCGAGGCTGACTTCGCACCGGTCCCGGTCAGGACCGTTCCGTTCCTGGACAAGGAAGTGGTCGGGCTGGCCGGCCTGCGGACCCTTGGTCAGGCACTGTTCGCTTCCGAGGACCCAGCCTCATTCTTCTATCGGGGCCGTCCCTATCGGATCATCGCGGGGCCGAACGGCCACGTCCTGGAGGTCGCCTTGCCGTTCACCAGCCGGGAGGATGTCGATCTCTCACGGGACGGCGACGATCTGATCATTCGAGTCGGTAATTGGCGGCGCACACTGGTCCTTCCACGGGCACTCGTCGCAACCCCGACTTCTAGCGCGAAGATGGAGGACGGGGTGCTGCGCATCCAGTTCTCGAACCGCGAACAGCGTTCGACCGAGGAGGTACACCATGCCTGATCGACAAGCGCGTCCCGCCCGCGGGCGGACGCCTTCGGCCGGTCTTCCGTCGAGCGGTCCAACGGCCGCCGAGGATCGGATCGCGGAGCTGGAGGGTCGCCTCGCGCGCCTCGAACGGTCGTCGCGGCTGCGCGACCGAAGCCGGGACCTGATGGGCCGGGTGATGCCGCCCGAGTCGAGCATCCACTTCCGCAACGCCGGGCGCGAACACCTGCTCGGGGTTCGCTCGATGGTCGATTTCTGGATCCGACGTCTCGACGCGGCCGAGCCGGCCGCGGAGGAGCCGATCGGCGGCCGGGAGCGAATCGAGATCGACTGAGGGCCGTCAACCACCACCGCCAAGGCTGTGGCCCGCTACGGTGGGGCCATCGCGTCGAGGGTGATGGTAATGACGAGGGGATCGCCTGGGGCTGAGATGGCGATCGCGAGGGTCCCACTGTACGCGCTTCCTTGACCGCGACCGTACGATCGAGCGGTGCACGGGCTCGCAGCGGCCGTGATCGGGGCATTCACGTCGGCCGGACCCGGCCGGGGCGGCGGGCCCGCGCTGCTGTTTTCGGGCATGTTCGCGGCGCCCGGCCGGCCGGATTGGCCGCATGGCGTCCAGGAAGAAGATGCGCCGCGCTTCGCTGTTGATCGCGCGGCGGCCCTTCGGCCTGGCGACGAGGCCGGAGATCCGAGAGCCGCCGAGGACGAAGCCGTCGGCGAGATCATCGAACTGTTCAACCGTCGCCTCGACTCGTCAATCCGAGGCTGGCTCCGACCATAGGAATCAGGGCATCGACCA
The DNA here is from genome assembly GCA_038239115.1 of Candidatus Limnocylindrales bacterium. GTDB lineage: Bacteria > Chloroflexota > Limnocylindria > Limnocylindrales > CSP1-4 > Palsa-1033. The sequence continues at coordinate 47,730 of JBBSFD010000016.1, forward strand.
GCCGGCCGGCGGCACCACGAAGATCCGGGCCGCGTTAATAATGGACCGCTAGGATCGGCGACCCACGAACAGGGAGGTTCAATTGGTCGAGCCCGGGCCCGATCGGGAAGAGCGGCACATCCAGGCGATATCGTCCAGCCTCAAACGAGCCCTCGAGACGGGAGAACCCGATGAGGGCGTGGACGAGGCGGTCCGAGCAGCGATGGGCGACGAGGTCGCCCAGGACGAGCTCGAGCAGCCGGCCGATGGTGACGCGCCCCCTGCCACGGGAGAGACGCCGCAGGCCGCGAGTGACCATCAGGCGCCCGAGGGTTGACGGAGTGGGCCTGCCGCCCCAACCGGATGTCCGTTCCCGACAAATTCGCGCTGTAGCGATCGTTGCGCCAGGAGCGCAACCGAGGCCCTAGGTCCGGTGCGTATCCCGGCGGAAGAGGACCGTAGCCCCGGCTGCGAACAGGCTCGTCCAGACCACGACGCTCAGCAGCCAGACTGGATCGAACGTGCCTCCGACGAGCGGATACCGGGCGATCTCGGCTACCCCGTAGGTGGGCATGAACGGGGCGACGTCCTGCATCGCGGCCGGCAGGAATGCGATGGGGATGAACAGGCCGCCAAACAGCGAGAACAGGCCGAGGACGGGGCTAATCACCTGCATCACATTCTCGGACGGCAGGAGGTAGCCCATGAACAGGCCGAACGCAGCGAAGACCAGCGACGTCATCCAGGCCAGGAAGCCCGTCAGGATCCAGGTAGCGGGCGCCATCTCGACCGCGTTGATCGCCCCGACCACGTACACCACGGTCACCGACGTCAACCCCAGGATCATCGCGACCTGGACCTTGATCGCGACGTAGGCGGGTGGGCGGAGTGGCGTGAGGCGGAGCTGCCGGCTCCAGCCGAGGGCGCGCTCGATCGAGACCCTCGCGCCGCCGGACGTCGCGGCCAGCATCGACCCATAGACGGCGATTCCCACCATCGTGCTGGCGGCCGTCACCTCGAGACCGCTGCCCGCCTCTTCGGCCCGAGTCGACTTGAACAGCAGGAACAGGATCACCGGCACGACCAGGGTCACGACGACGGTCCGTCGATTGCGCAGGAGCCGACGAATCTCGATCGCCAGGAACGTCAGGTTGAATCCGCCCAGGGCCGGCCGGCGTCGGGCAGCGAAGGCTTCGAGCTGGCTCTCGGCCTTGCTTTCGGCCGGGCTCTCGACCTGGACGCTCAAATCCTCGCTCATGCGCCCGCCGCTTCCGCCGCAACCGGCTGGTCGCCGGTCAGGTTGAGGAATGCCTCCTCCAGGTTGTGGGCGACGATCTCCAGGTCCCGGGCGGGTGTCGCGGTCAGGAGGTACTTGGCCACCGCGTCCGAGTCCATCGTCTGGATGAACACCTGCTCGCCGCGGACCTCCACCGAGCGAACGCCGGTCAGGCCCTGCAAGGTGGGCACGTCCGCCCCGGGCAGGGTGGCCCGGACGGATCGCCCGGTGGATAGATTCCGGACTTCAGAGGCCGTCCCGTCGGCCACGATCCGGCCCTGGCGGAGCAGGATGATCCGGTCGGCGTAGGCGTCGGCCTCATCCAGGTAGTGGGTCGCGAACAGCACGGTCCGGCCCTGCTGGGCGTCGTGGCGGATGGCCGTCCAGAAATCGCGCCGGCCCTCGACGTCCATGCCGGAGGTCGGCTCGTCGAGGACCATCAGGGCAGGATCGGGCAGGAGGGCCAGGGCGAACCTGAGGCGTTGCTGCTCTCCGCCCGAGCAGCGACTCACGACCCGGCCGGCGATGCTCGAGATCCCGGCCCGCTCGAGCACCTCGTCCACCGGCCGCGCCTCGGCGAAGACCGACGCGGTGAGCTGGACGGTTTCGCGCACCGTCAGGTCCTTGAGCAGGCCACCGGTCTGCATGACGGCGGCGATCAAGCCCCGCGAGATCGCCTCCGACGGCGCCATGCCCAGCACCCTGACCGTGCCCTGATCGGGGTTGCCCAGGCCCAGGATCATGTCGATCGTGGTCGTCTTGCCGGCGCCGTTCGGACCGAGCAGCGCGGCGACCTCGCCTAGCTCCAGCCGCAGGTCGATCCCATCGACGGCCCGCACGGCCCCGAAGCTGCGTCCAACGCCCGCCAGCTCCACGGCCGCGGTCTGGTTCACGAGACGGCTCGGGTCATGCCCGCAATGGTAGGACGATGGCCAGATTCGCCGTCTGTGGGCTAGGAATCAGCTGGCGGCACGTCCGGATCCGGGAACGCGTGGCTCAGGTCCATCTCCGTGCCGGAGGCGAACCGCACCCCGAAGGTCTTGATCGCCGAGCGCCAGCTCCGGGCCAGGTACGCACTGAGGACGCCCATGAGCAGCAGGCCGCAGACGATGCCGATGACCGCCGAGACGGCCACGCTCGCACCGAGGGACACGGCAATCAGCGCGCCGAGGGTGCCCGCGATGACCCCGTTGATGATCGACATCAGGCCCGCGTTGGTGACGTACAGGTCCCACGGGCGAACGCCGGCCCGGGTGGAGCCCAGCGAGATCAGCACGCCGTGGGCGTCGTCGTTGTCGGACAGGGTCATGTGCGCCCGGAGCTCGGGGGCGACCTCCAGGTAGAACCGTCGGACGCGGTTGATTGCGACCACGGTCCGGATATTCTCGATTCCCAGCTGAAGCAGCCGCTCGAAGCTGGCCAGGCCGATGACCAGCAGGGTCGGCAGCAGGATGAGCGCCAGGATCGGGAAGGCCGGCCCGGTCGCAGCGACCTGGGACACGAAGGCCAGGGCCACGACCCCAGCCGAGAGCGTGCTCAGGAAGAAGCCGATCCGGCCGTTGGCGTCGCTGATCGCCGTGGAGCGGGCGCCCTGGAGCGTAAAGTGCTCCGTCGAAAGGATCGTCAGCAGATCCTGGCGAGACGCGGGCGCGAGACGCTGCATGCCTTCTACCTCCTCGACGGATTCATGGGCTGTGGGAGCCGCATTCCATTGTAGGATTCGACCCATGCCCGAACTGCCGGCCAGCGAACGCCCGCCCCACGTCGCCGCCCCCGAGCGCTACGACCGGATAACCTACCGGCGGACCGGGCGGAGCGGCCTGAAGCTGCCCGCCATCTCGCTCGGGCTGTGGCACAACTTTGGCGAGGATCGACCGATCGCCACGCAACGCGCGATCGTGCGCCGGGCGTTCGACCTGGGTGTGACCCACTTCGACCTGGCCAACAACTACGGGCCGCCGTACGGCTCGGCCGAAGAGAGCTTCGGGCGGATCCTGGCGTCGGACCTGCGGGCCTATCGCGACGAGCTCGTCATCTCGACCAAGGCCGGCTGGGACATGTGGTCAGGCCCCTATGGCTTCCTCGGATCGCGCAAGTACCTCCTGGCCAGCCTCGACCAGAGCCTCGCCCGACTGGGCCTCGACTACGTCGACATCTTCTACTCCCACCGCTTCGACCCCGATACGCCACTCGAGGAGACGCTCGGCGCGTTGGATACCGCCGTGCGATCGGGCAAGGCGCGCTACGTCGGCATCTCGTCCTATTCGGGCAAGCGGACGAAGGAGGCGATCGCGATCCTGCGCGGCCTGGGCACCCCGCTGCTCATCCACCAGCCTTCGTACTCGATGCTGAATCGCTGGCTCGAAGGGGACCTGCTCGACGTCCTGGGCAAGGCAGGGGTTGGCTGCATCGCGTTCTCGCCCCTCGCCCAGGGCCTGCTCACGGACAAGTATCTCGATGGGATCCCAAGCACGTCCAGGGCGACCGAGGGCGACTCGTTCTCGCGCGACATGCTCAGCGATGCGAACCTGGCCAAGGTCCGGGCCCTCAACAAGATCGCCCAGGGGCGCGGCCAGTCGCTCGCCCAGATGGCAATCGCCTGGGTTCTGCGCGATCCGAGGGTGACTTCGACGGTCATCGGAGCGAGCTCAGTCGACCAGCTCGAGGACAGCCTCAAGGCGCTCGACAAGCTGGCCTTCGACCGGGCTGAGCTGGCCGAGATCGACCAGTACGCGACCGAAAGCGGGATCAACCTGTGGGCGGGTCCGAGCACGGCCTAGGCGGGTCCGGCTACGCTCGACAGCGCCCAATGGAAATCCAGGAGGGAGTCCCCAGATGACATTGCCCAGCGAGCCCATCGGCAGCATCCCGCGCCCCCGGGCGCTCCAGGAGGGAATGGCGGCGGCCGCCGCAGGCAGGATCTCGATGGATCAGCTCGATGCGCTCTTCGATGAAGCGGTGGTCGACACGCTCCGACGGTTCGGGGAGACCGGATCGCCGGTCGTGACCGACGGTGAGCAGCGCAAGCCCAGCTTCGCCACGTACCCGGTCGCCGGACTGGCCCTGGCCTCGGGCGGCGTGACGATCCCGTTCGAGGACGGCCACGATCGGCAGCTGCCGGTCCTGACCACGGCGCCGTTCCGCTACGCCACGAAGGCGTACACCTACCTGGACGGAGCGCGCGGCCTGACCTCGGCCAAGCTCAAGCAGGCGGTCATCTCCGCCTCGGCGATCAGCCTGATGTATCCCGCCGACGGGATTCCCGGCTATTCGCGCGAGGAGTTCCTCGACGACCTGGTGGCCGAGGCGGCCTCCGAGATCCGGGGCTGCATCGAGCGCGGCGCGACGGTCCAGATCGATTTCACCGAGGCTCGCCTGTCGCTCAAGCTCGATCCGTCGGGCGGCCTGCTCAATGCGTTCGTCGACCTCAACAACCGCGTGCTCGCCCAGCTCACCGAGGAAGAGCGGGCGCAGGTCGGTGTCCACACCTGCCCGGGCGGCGATGGCGATTCGACCCACAGCGCCGATATCCCGTACGAGCAGCTCCTGCCGGGGCTGTTCCGGCTCAATGTCGACCGGTTCTTCGTCGAGCTGGCCGGCGAGGCCGACCATGAGCGCGAGCTGCGGATCCTGGGCGAGCAGGCAACGGGCAATCGGCGGATCTTCGTGGGCGTGACCGACCCGATCAATCCCCGGGTCGAGACGGCCGAGGAGGTCCGCGACCGCGTCCTCGAGGCGGCCCGCTTCATCGACCCGAGCCACCTCGGTACCACCGACGATTGCGGCTTCTCGCCGTTCGGCGACGACATCTCAACGTCGCGGGATACGGCTTTCGCCAAGATCAAGGCGCGAATCGACGGCACGGCCCTCGCCTCGAGCCAGCTCGGAGTGTGAGCCGAACCCGAGTGGGTCCTCAACCGAAGTGACGTTTCGGATTCGGATCGCGGCGGCCGCCGTCCTGATCGGACTGGCCGCCGCGCTCCTGGTCCTGGCCGGGCGGGCGCTGGACGCACCCGGCCCGGTGCCGCCCTCGGGCGATGGCCTCGGGACGGCGCCGACCGGCACGTTCAGCCCGATCGGCACGATCTCGATGGCCCGGGCCGACCACTCGGCGACCCTCCTGCCCGACGGCCGGATTCTCGTGGCCGGCGGTGTCCCGATGCCCGACGCGAGGGCAACCCTGCAAACCGCTGGCCTGTTCGACCCGGGGACCCGAACCTTGGTCCAGACCAGGCCGATGACCGCAGCCCGCGAGGAGCACACGGCGACGCTCCTGCCGGACGGCCGGGTGCTGGTTGCCGGTGGCCACGACTACCGCGACGGCACAAGCACGATCGAGCGCAGCGCCGAGATCTACGACCCGGCCCTCGGCACGTTCACCGCCACCGGCTCGATGTCCGCCGCCCGGGAAGGCCACACCGCCACCCTCCTGCCCAGCGGCCTGGTCCTGATTGCGGGTGGCGCCGACACGGCTTCGACGGCCCTGGCGACCGCCGAGCTGTTCGACCCGCGGACCGGCCGGTTCAGCCCGACCGGTTCGATGTCGACCGCCCGGGACGCTGCCACGGCAACGCTGCTCGCCACCGGCCAGGTGCTCGTCGCCGGCGGTTCGGACAGCCCGCTGTTGTCGAGCACCCTGCTCGATTCGGCCGAGCTCTACGACCCCGGATCTGGCACGTTCAGGGTGGTCGGCCCGATGACGAGCGCGCGCTATGCTCACAGCGCGACCCGGCTGGCCGACGGGCGGGTCGTGATCATCGGTGGCCACCCGAACATGAGCGGGCCGCTGGCCACGGCCGAGATCTACGGTCCGAAGTCCGGCACGTTCGGCACGAGCGGCTCGATGACCACGGCGCGCTTCGGCCAGGTCGCGACACTGTTGGCCGATGGCCGGGTTCTGGTTGTCGGTGGGGACAGCGCCGTGGGCACGGGTTCCGCGACCTACCTGGCCTCGGCGGAGCTGTTCGATCCCAAGACCGGGACGTTCCGTCCTGCCGGCTCGATGTCCCAGGCCCGGCTCTCGCCGACCGCGACGCTCCTGGCCAACGGCCGCGTCCTGATCATGGGCGGCTACCTCGCGATCGCCGCCGGCGGCGCACTTGGCCCGACCGCGGCCAGTGCCGAGCTGTTCGACCCGGCAAGTGGAACCTTTAGCCCGGCCTCGCCGATCACCTCGGCCGATCTGAACCGCAATTTCCTGGCCGGTCAATTGCCGTAGAGTCGGAGATGCCCATGACCAATCAGGCCGCGTCGAGCAACCGGATCGTTCGCGCCGCGGTGGTCCAGGCTGGCTCCGTGGCGTTCGATCGGGAAGCCAGCCTCGAGAAGGTCGCCCAGTGGACCGCCGAAGCGGCCCGGACCGGAGCCGACCTGGTCGTCTTTCCCGAGGCGTTCGTGTCGGGCTATCCCAAGGGTTCGACGTTCGGAGCGGTGGTCGGCTCCCGCTCGGCCGACGGTCGCGACTGGTATCGGCGCTACTACGAGAGCGCCGTTGACGTGCCCGGACCGGCGGTGGATCTTCTCGGCCAGATCGCGCGGCAGTACGGCATCCACCTCGTGATCGGGGTGGTCGAGCGGGAGCAGGGCACGCTCTATTGCACGGTGCTCTTTCTCGGCCCCGACGGGAGCTACCTGGGCAAACACCGCAAGGTCATGCCGACCGCAATGGAGCGCCTGATCTGGGGCTTTGGCGACGGCTCGACGCTGGCGGTCGTGCCCACCGAGCTGGGTCGGATCGGGGCCGTGATCTGCTGGGAGAACTACATGCCCCAGCTCCGCCTGGCGATGTATGGCCGGGGTGTCGAGCTGTATTGCGCGCCGACGGTCGACGACCGCGAGACGTGGCTGTCAACGATGCGCCACATCGCCTTCGAGGGCCGCTGCTTCGTCCTGTCGGCCAGTCAGTTTGCCCGGCGCTCCGATTACCCCGCCGACTACCCGGTGGACGTGCCAGCGGACGACGTCCTCACATCGGGCGGCAGCTGCATCATCGACCCACTCGGCCAGGTCCTGGCCGGCCCTGCCCGGGGCGGGGAGATGGTCATCTCGGCCGAGCTGGACCTCGACCAGATCGTGCGTGGCAAGTTCGACCTCGACATCACCGGCCACTACGCCCGGCCGGACGTCTTCCGGCTCAACGTCAATACGAACCCGCAGGTGCCGGTCGCCTTCTGGGGCGACCACGAGCACGCCCACGAGCACGACCATGGCGACGGGGACGACGGGTAATATCGGCGCCCGCGGCCTGCTCCTCCTCCTGCTCGCGGTGTCCCTGTCGGGTTGTGCTGCCACCCAGCCTCATCCCCAAGTGACCATTTCGCCGGCGGATCACCTGGTCGACGGCCAGTCCGTGACGATCCGGCTCTCGGGCTTTGGCATCGACACGAAGGTCTGGGTTTCGGAGTGCGCGGCGGCGGCGACCGTTCAGAGCCAGGGCTGCGGAGCCGAGCTCGCAGCGCAGACGTCGGTGGTGACCGGCATGGACGGCACGGGGATCGGCACGTTCACGGTGACCGGCAAGGCCCAGGCCGGACCATTCAATAGCGCTCCGATCGAGGTCTGCGCCGATCGATGCGTCGTGGTTGCGACGCTGGGGCAAGGACAGGCCTACGCCTCACGGTCCATCGTCTTCGAGTCGCCCTAGGCGCTGTAGATTCATGGACATGCAGTCGCCGCTCGCCGATGCATTTGGCCATCACGTGTGGGCCACCGTCCAGGTTCTCGATGCCTGCGCGGTCCTCGGGGACCAACAGCTGGCCCTCCCCGTGCCCGGCACCTACGGCTCGATCATCGATACCCTTCGCCACCTCGTCGGCGCCGACGTCTTCTACCTCGACGTCATGACTGGCAACCCGGAGCCATTCGACGAGCCCACGAGTGACATCGCCACGTTGCGCAAGGTGATGCAGGCCCATGACGAAGCGTGGCAGCGCCTCGTCGGAGAGCAGGGCGACCCTGCGACCGTGGTCGTCGAATACGAAGACTCCGGCTGGGAGACGCTGGCCCCGCTCGGAATCCGGCTTGCCCAGGCGCTCCACCACGGGACCGACCATCGGAGCCAGGTCTGTACGGCGCTCACGGCCCTCGGCGTCGGGCCGCCGCTGATCGATTTGTGGGATTACGGCGCTCTCGATTCCCGGGTCGTAACGCGGCGCAGCGCGAGGGCCGCAGCGCCTTCCTGACCCGATCGCTGGACGAGGCTCAGGCCGCGGCGATCGCCGCGATCGAGATCCTTAGCCCCGGGACGTCGAGCGGTAGCTTCGCCCCCTGACGAGCCGGCGGGGTCGCCCCGAACCAGCGGTCCCACTCTTCGTTCAGCCCGGCGAAGTCGGCCGGATCTCCGAGGATGAAGGTGGCATTGACGATCTTCTCGATCGAGCTGCCGGCAGCTTCAAGGATGGTCTTGATGTTGGTCAGGGACTGGCGCACCTGCTCCTGGATCGTGGCGCCGACGATCGCGCCGGTCGTCGGGTCAAATGGCCCCTGGCCCGAGACGAAGACCAGCCCGGCGGCCTTGACCGCCTGGGCGTAGTGAGCGTTCGTGGGCGCCCCTTCAGCGTGAATCGTTTCACGGGTCATCCGGTCCTCCTTCTAGGGGCGGCAACGTCCTGATCTCGCAGGCGCGAGCCGATGAGTCAACAATGGTGTGTCCATCCGGATCCGGCCACCTCGGGGGAGTAAAAGATGAACCAAAGCAACCTTTCGGAGGCCCTGATGAAGTGGCTACTCGTCCTCCAAGTGGTGGTCCTGCTCGGCTTGGCGGCCTCTTCGTTGACGTCAACACCATTCCCGGCCAGACCGCCGGCCAGTTTCCGGACGTTCCCAGCGATGTATCTGGACCGATCAGCGACCTTCAGTCGAGTGTTGACGCGTTGACCCAGGAGGTGAGCGCGCTCTGCAGCGCGCTCAACACAACCCATGTCAGCTCCAGCCCGCCGTGCCCGGCGCCGTAGACCCTCGGGCGCCCGTTCAGGGGTGGGCGACGACCGAGTCGGCCCACGGAATGTCACCGTAGACAAGCCACGAGGAGCCGCCGAGAGTCTTCCTGCCGTCGACCGTCCCGACGCAGACGTCCCACGTTCCTGGGTCCGGACTCGGGATAACCGGAGAGAGGCCGACGCTGAGTCCCGGGTAGGCACCCGGGTAGACGACGGCAACCAACGGGTTCTGCTCGCCAGTAAGCTCGGGCGCGATCCCCGAGCTCGGGAAGGCTGTCCAGAAGGCTGGTCCATTGGCCAGCTCCAGCACCGCCAGGCGGCTTCCCCCGGCGCAGCCCTGCGTGAAATAGTCGAGGGGTAGCGCCGAAACCGGAGGCACCGCCGAGGACGACGGTTCGGGCGCGAGCGAGGTCCATTCGACCGAGTCGACAACCACGGCCAATCCGCATTCGGCGCGCTCAGTGACCGGGCATTCGAGCGCCGTGTGGTCGTGGGTATGCACGCGCAGCACGACCGCGACCTCGGGTGTGCCGCTACGTGCAGGTGGGACAGGCTCGGGTGGGCTGAATCCAGCCAGGAAGATCGGCCACAGGATGGAGGGGTCGTTCGCATCGCTTGCCGGGCCAGGGTCCAATGCGGGCCAGATGCCGCACAGGCCTGTCTGCAGGAACTCCGGACCACTGGGCACGGCGCCAACCGGACACGCTGCCTTGGCGTCGTCGAGCCAACCGCCGACCAGGAATGGTCTTGCATCGACCGAGACTCCGACGCGCCTCGAGGCCTCTGAGCCCACGAGGACGGTCTCGCCGTCAATAGACACCGGCAACCCGTTCGAACCCATCAGGATGCCGGGCGAGGGCGTCGCCACCGTCGTCGACGAGCTCGCCCCCGGGACCGTCCTGGGTGCCTGCCGCACCAGGTTCGAGACCGCGATCAGGGCCAAGACGACCACGACGGGCACGAGAATCAACGCGATTCCCGGACTGCGACGCGCCGTTGGGCCTGGCCTCACTCGGCCAACCGTGTCGCGAACGAGCTCGGATCGCCACGCAGGCGGCTCTCCGATCTCCACCTCGATCGCGGACAGGCGAGTCTCGAACCGGGCCAGGATGTCGTCGTCGGTCATGGCAGCAGCTCCGGGTGGGCGCGCAGGACGGCGACGGCCCGAGCGACGAGCGAGCGGACGCCCGACTCGGAGATTTCGAGGATCTGGGCGATGTCCGCGTCGCTCAGGTCGCGCTGATAACGAAGGAGCAGGACTGCCCGCTGTCGCTCCGAGAGGAGCTTCGCGACCGCCTCGAACCAGAGCCAGAACTCCGTCCGCGTCGCATCGACCGGCTCAGCTGGACGATGTCGTCCGCGTTGGAGAATGGCCGCAAGCCGGCGGGCTCGGCGCCAGCGATCGGTCGCGATTCGGCGCGCGGTCAGCAGCAGCCACGGTTGCGGTCGGTCGGGCGGGGAGGCGCCGCCGGACCAGGCGCGAAAGGCTCGTTCGAATGTCTCCGCAGTAATGTCCGCGGCGTCATCAGCCGAACGGGTCAGTCCGAGGGCGAACCGGTAGACATCCCGGTAGTGGCTCCGGTAGAGCGTGTCGAAGTCGATCGCAGCCGTTCTGACATGGCCCGAACCGAGGGCGTCGGGCCTGACGTCCTCGGTTGCAAGCGCGGTCCAGCGGGCGATGAGCACATCCACATGGAGACAACGAACGACATCTCCATTCTGTCCCGCCGAGGGCCGGGCGACTACGCCTAGACCGACTTGGCGGTGGCCATCACGCTCGATGCGGCGCTGATCGGGATCGCGAAGCCGATGCCCTGGGCGGAGGATGACCCGGCGTTGATGATCCCGATCACCACACCGGAGCTATCGAGGAGCGGTCCTCCGCTGTTGCCCGGATTGATCGCGGCGTCGGTCTGGATCAAGCCGGTCAGGTCGTGGGGCTGGCCGGTCAGGTCATCGGCCACGGTGATCGAGCGGTCCGTGCCGGACACGATTCCGATCGTGACCGAGCCTGGGAAGTCACCCAGCGGGTCGCCAATGGCCATGACCGTTTCGCCCAGCTGGAGGTTGCCGGTCGCGAGGGTCAGGGTCGGCAATCCGGTGGCCGCGATCTTGACGACCGCGATGTCGAGGGTCGGATCGCTGGAGACGACGGTGCCCGCAAAGGTCCGGCCGTCAGCGAGGCTGACCGAGATCGTCGACGCACCTTCGACCACGTGGGCGGCGGTCAGGATGTAGCCGTCGGACTCATAGATGAAGCCGGAGCCCACACCGCTGCCGGTCGAGCTGCCGCCCCGGCCACCGGTCCCGCTGATCGTGGTCGCGATCGTGACCACGGCCGGACTGTCAGCTGCGACGACTGAGGTGACCGACGTTGTGGTACTGGCGACGACCGTCTGGACGCTGTTCGCGGCGGTCGCCGCAGAAGTTGGGCTCGACGCCACGCCGGATCCGCTCGAGTGGGGCACCAGCGCGATCGTGGCGCCGGAGGCCAGCACGGCCGACAGAAACGAGACCGAGAAGAGGACGGCCAGGCCCCGTGCAGGGCGGCGAGGTGTCCTGCTCGAGGCGGGCGCGGGCGGGGCAGCCGGGGGCGGAAGGGGCTCGGCGGAAGCTGCCGCCGGGGTTTCAGTTGCGGGATCGATGGGAGGATCGATGGGTTCGAACATTGGAGTGCTCCGTGCTGTATGGCGGCCGACCCGACGGCCACCCTTGGTCCGCTTTGCTGCGTACCCAGACCTTCCACCTCGCCACCTTCCGATTTGGTTACGCTCATCCGCCCGCCGCGGTTGATAGGTGGTTGCGAGCGAGGTCGCTCGGTCCGTCAGGCGGGTGCGATGACGGCGGCGGCAATCTCGCCACGTCACATGCCATCGGACGGATCCACAGCCACCCGTCCTTCATAGAACCGCCGTCGAGACTCCCGGTCGCTGGGCAGGCTCGGCGGCGGTTTCCTGTTCGCCGAAAACGTTACGCGTGCGATGAGACTGCAACGGTCCGGCCGCCAACGGAAGGCCCGGCGACGCCCGGCCGAGGGCCATCCTCTCCGGATGGAAGCCATCCAGAAGCCCGTCCTCGTCATCAACCCGGTCGACGACCGGGGATTCGCCGCATCCGCGGAGGCGCTCCTGGATGAAGGCGTCACGGAGATCGGCGACTTCCGGGCGCGGCTCCGAATGGGCTACCCGAAGGCGGACGTCCATCTCCGCGAGATCGTCGCCGAGCCCGTCCTGATCTGGTACGTCTATCGCGACGGCCGCTGGGTCAATGTCCATCCCGGCGACGACCGATCTGGCACAGCATCCGCGGATGGCCAATCCACGCCACGACCTGAGAGCCACCGAACAAGCGATCCACCACGACGCAAAGACGATCGCCGAGCTCGAGGAACAGAAAGCCAAGCTCGAGCCCACTGACCCCCTGGTCGAGCAGATCTCCGACAAGGGCGAAGAGATTGCTGGGTCATTGAACGACAAGACCGCGGCGGAGCAGGAGTTGGTCGACGAGATCCAGGCCCCTACGAAGCGGCGCCGTCGAAACTAAGCTGGTGGCCTGGCGCCGCGGCTGGGCTGGGGCCGCAGCGCCAAGACCAACCCTCAGTGGACGGTGATCGTCCCGACCATCCCAGCGTGGATCTGGCAGATGTACGTGTACGTGCCCGGGGCGGCGCCCTTGAAGCTGACCGACCAACGCGAGAAGAGCGAGCCCTGAGGCAGGCCGAAGGCGTGCCGCTCGGACCGGGTCGCGAAGACGCCGGAGTCCGAGATCTGGCCTGGGGCAGTCAGGTTTCGAACCCCGTTGCCTCCGCCGAACTCGACCTCATCCGGGAACGGCTGGGAGCCACAGCTGAAATCGAACGGACCATTCGGCGGGATTTCCTTGGGACCGCCGGCGTATCGCCGTTCTTGCCTTCGCATAGGGGCAGCATGTCCGAGTTGAGCTCGCCCGGGAACGTCACGGTGTGGGGCTCGTTGATCGATTGCGGCCGCCAGAAGACGGTGTCGCCCGGGTGCACGCCCAGCACGAGCGGCAGAAACTCGAGCACGGCGACGTGGCCGTCAGGACTGCCGGTTCCCGCCGTCATGTACCAACTCGTCGTGCCGTCGGCATTCTTGACGTGCGAGGAGTGTTCGACCTTTTCCTCGGCCGCGAAGCCGGCCTTGACGTCCGCCTTGACCTGATCGTGAACCGACGTCGCCAGGGCCGCAGGCGACGTCACAGCGCCCCCGCTGGGCACCACGGTGAGCTGTCCGCTCATGCCCGGATCGATCCGGCAATTGAACGCATACGTGCCCGGCGCTGCCGTGACACGGACGACGAATGGCCCGCTGGGCGGTCCGAATGGCGCCCCGCTGCTGACCACGGAATTGCCGTCGAAGGTGCAGGATGCACCGGCCGTTCCGCAGGCCGGGTTCGTTGGGCTGAGGCCCGGAATGTTCAATTGGGTATGCGACGTCCCGTTGGCATTGTGTCCCGAATCACCGTCGGTCCGGACGATGCCGTTTTTCTTTTCATCCTGGGCCGCAGAAACGCCCGCCGGCAGCAGGGTGGCCGTGTGGAAGCCCTCAATCGCGAATTGGATGGTCGAGCCGCAGTTGTGTCCTGCGGGGACGGCGCCGGGCATGTCCGCCGTGATCGTCACGGGCGACGCGGCCGCCACCGGTGCGACCACGACAGCCGCTTGCCCGAACAGGAGAGCTGCTGTGCCGACCAATGAGCCGACGGCGCGCAATCGCATGAGCCGATCCTCCAGCGGAATCCGCGCGACCACGCGCGCTTGTGGGGATGGGTGCAGTTAGGCGACGTTTAGCACCGTCGAGCGGGGCCGTCTACGGCTAAGTGAAGTTCCCCGGTGAAGATGAGACTCGATACCGTGCTCGCTGTGGTGGGCACGGATGCCGGTGTTCCAGTCTGGGTCGTATGGGAATCGGCGGCGGCTGCCGCGACGGAACCACTA
>JBBSFD010000017.1:0-60894 GCA_038239115.1 Candidatus Limnocylindrales bacterium
ACGAGTGTCATCACCTCCCGGTCATTGCCTCCGGTTATCTCCTCGGGAAATGAGGAGGCGGGAATCGACCGTGCAGTGATCTCCTAGGGAGACAAAGGCACTCGCCCTGGCACTCGCCCGACCGCCGGCCGGGACGCGGCCGACGCCCGTCACTGGATCGGATCGGCCACGCGGGCGTGCTGGGCCAGCAGGTCCTCGAGGGTGACCGACTCGCCTCGCTCGCCGATGCGGCCCATGCCGCACTCGGTGGCGACCGCATACATCCGGCCGGCCGTGTCCGCCGCGGTCACCAGCTGATCGATCCGGGCGCTGTCGTTCTCGTAGTCGATCACCCCCAGCGACAGCTCCGCCGAGCCGATGGCCAGCCCGCCGAGCGGCGCGAAGTAGGCCGGATCCCGGCCATTGTCCCGATCGACCGGCATGTGCACGAAGGCGATCGGCGTCGCCGCGGCGACGTCGTTGGCGATCCGGACGAGGAGGCCCAGGTCCTTGGGTGCCACGAAGTGGCGATGCTTGTAGTCCCCGTAGCACAGGTGGAAGCCGACCTCGGCTGGTGGTGTCACCTGCCGTGCGCAATCGATCAGCTCGGCCACGATCCGGTCATAGCCGGCCAGCTCCGGCGCGGGCTTGAACGAGGCCTCGAGGGCGCCGATCTCAACTGCCACGTCCCACTGGATCGCCAGATCGGCCTTCGGGATCTCGGCCTGGATCGCGGCGACCTCGGCGAACAGCGCTTCCTTGAACGGCTTCCACAGGCGCAGCTGGGAGGCCGGGGCGGCCCAGGCCACGACCACCGCGAACGGCGTCGGGATGCTCACCTGGAAGCGGACTCCGGCCGGCAGCGCCCCGTTGTCGCGCAGCTGACGAAACTCGGCATACGAGGCGACGGCCGCATCGCGGTAGCCCAGGCCGCGGGCCGGGATCGTGACGCCTTCGTCGACGTCGAGGCCTGGGAAGACCGAGTAGTCCGGGTTGCCGGTGTCGGGATTGAGCTGCGCCTCGCCCAGCCGAATGCCGGGCACCGCGGTCAGCTTGTCGATCTGCCACCAGATCCACTGGCTGCGCGCCCCGGTTTCGCCGTCGGTCAGCCGGCGCAGGTGGTGACCGAGGATCGAGGACGTCTGGCGGAAGGCGTCGCCGGCCGATGGCGCGGCCAGGCTGCCGACGAGATGAGCACCACGGGCATTGGTCATTCGAAGCCTCCTGCTCGGTCCGCCGAAACCGAGAAGACCCTTCCTGCACGGAAGGGTCTCGTCAGGATTCCCTATCTCGCAGGCGGACCTGCCCGGAATTGGCACCTTGCCGGCTCGCGCCGGCAGGTTGTCGTGGCATCATCGGGCCGGTCCCTCCGCCACTCTTGATAGAGCTATTCAGTTGCTGGCAACGGTAGCCGCCCGTCTGCGAGACCGTCAAGCGGGCCCGCGCTGGTGCTCAGCCAGGCCGAGTTCAGTCCCGGACGGAGAGCTGGACGGCGACGATGTCGCCATCGGCCAATCCCTCGGCCGTCCGGACGATGTCCTTGACCGGCAGGACGTAGCGCCCGTTCTTGGGAAACATCGCGGTGTTCCACTCGCTCTGGCCGATCCGGGCACGCACCGGGATCATGCCCCAGCCATAGGTCACCAGCGCCGAGATCGCCTTGATCGGGGCGGTGGCCTCTTCCGGCAAGGTGATGAAGTGGAAGGGCGCCGGACCGCGCCAGTGCCACATCTCCGCGCTGAACTCGAAGTCCATGAGGCTGCGATTTCTCCGCTCGGGCTCAGAAGCGGGGCGCTACGCCCTCGGCCAGCTCGGCCATGAGCTCGACCTGGGCGCCGTACTCGAGCATCGGGAAGTGGCTCCGGGCTACGAACTCGACCGGCACGCCCGCCTGCTCCCGGATTTCGAGCAACTGCTCGGCCAGCTCCGCCGGCGTCCCGGCGTACGTCGCCCGGCCTCGGACGAGGTCGTCGAGCGGACGATCAAACGGGGGTGGGGCCGGGGGCGGCAGCGGGCGGGTCGCCGAGGCGCCCATGTCCGAGTACTTCCACTGCAATGCCCAGGCGACATCGCGGTAGCGGGCGAGCGCCTCCTCGCGCGATGGACCGGGCAGCAGGATCGAGTAGAGGACGAACCGGAACGTCGACGGATCGCGGCCGATCCGCTCGCATTCGTCGAGGACCCAGCGGACCTGCTCGATGAACTTTGCCGCCGGCGTGCTCACGAAAATCCCGTCCGCTCGGCGTGCGGCGCGCCGGATCGCCGGCTCGGCGCCGCCGCCGACGAGGACCGGGATCGGCTTCGACGGCTTCGGTCGCACGCCCAGGGTGGGCAGATCGTAGACGGCTCCGTGGTGGGTGAACGGCTCGCCGGTCCAGGCCTGCGGCAGGATCTGGAGGATCTCGTCCATCGCCGCTCCGCGCCGGCGTGCGTCGGCGCCGAGGCCGACGAACTCGGGCTCCGACCAGCCCAGGCCCAGGCCCAGGATCAGCCGGCCGTGCTGAGCAGCTGGACCGTCGCCGCGTCCTCGGCCAGGCGGATCGGGTGATGGAGCGGGGCCAGGATGACGCCCGTGCCGAGCTCGATCCGCGATGTCGCCTGGGCCAGCGCCGCGCCGACGACCAGGAGCGAGGGCATGTAGCCGTCGTCCACGAAGTGGTGCTCGGTCATCCAGACCGAGCCGAAGCCAAGCCGCTCGGCCTCGACCGCCAGGCGCACGGTCTCGTCGTAAGTCCGGGTCCAGTCGGTTTCGCCCGGGCGGAGCTGCGCGCTGAGAAGGCCGAAGCCAAGGCTCATCGTGCCGACGATACCAGCGCGGTCAGCCGAGCGGGCATCGGACCGAAGACGCAGCCATCAGCGCCCGACTGGCGCGGCGTTGAACGCTTCCTTGAGCCCCTTCACGTCGATCTTGGTCATCTGGAGCATGGCCTCCATCGCCCGGCCAGCGGCCTCGCGGTCGGGACTCTGGAGCATCTCGGGCAGCTGCCGCGGGATGACCTGCCAGGACACTCCGAAGCGGTCCTTCAACCAGCCGCACATGCTCGGCTCGCCACCGCCGGAGATCAGGGCCTCCCAGTAGCGGTCGACCTCGGCCTGGTCGTCGCAGTCGATCGAGAAGGAGATCGCCTCACTGAACTTGAAATCAGGGCCGCCGTTCAGGCCGATGAACGTCTGGCCGGCCAGCGAGAAGGTCACCGTCAGGACCATGTCCTTGGGTCCGCTCGGGGTCTCGCCCGGGGCGCGATCAACGCTCAGGATCTGGCTGTTCGGAAAGACGGTGGTGTAGTGCTTGGCCGCAGCCTCGGCTTCACCGTTGAACCACAGGCAGGGGCTGATCCTCGAAAGAGTCGGCATGTTGGGCCTCCAGGTTGGTCACGTCGGTGGGCGGAACAGACAGCGTCGCAGGTCAGCGCGTCGCCCTGGACCGCAACCGAAGCGCCGGAGGTTACAAGATGCTCTCAGAAGAGCCGAACACGCTGGTCATCTCAGGAGTCGGTCGGGCGCTGCTCGTCCACGACGCCGATCAGGAATCGCCAGGCGCCGGAGATCGCCCAGACAAGGCCGCCGTTCGTCTGGAGCCCCAGCCAGTAGAGGACGCCGCCCTGGCCATTGCCGACGACGATGGAGACGGCCCCGATGAAGCCGGCCGCCGCAATGAGGTAGCCGATCGCCATCCGTCGCCATGCCGCTCCCGGCAGCCGCCAGCCGACCTGGCGCAGGGCCTTCGTATTGTTATAGGAGTTGAGGGCGGCAAAGCCAAGGCTGATCAGGCCGACCTTCCCAGCCCGTCCAAGTGGGCGGCTGGGGGACCAGGACGATCAGGCCGATAACCATCGTGGCCGTCAGGATCACCAGGGTCGCCCGCGCATGTGAGCGATGGGTGACGCTCCGGGCGATTGTAGTCGGCGTGGATCGACAACCCGACGACGATCAGCCCGATCAGGGCCGCGCTGGCTGCCGCAACCGTGAAGAAGAACTCGGTCCACGCGCCCGGGTCGAGCGGCTCGTACGTCGGCGCAGTCTAGGGGTTCACCGAGCGCCGAATCGGAGAAGTTGACATGAAGCTCACAACCACCGCGCAGGTCTCCGTCGACGGAGTCATGCAGGGTCCGGGCGGGCCGGACGAGGACAAGCGCGACCGATTCGAACGCGGCGGATGGGCCCACTTCGACGACGAGGCCGGGACGGCCATGGACGAGATCTACCAGCGGGCCGACACCTTCCTGTTCGGCCGGCGCACCTACGCGGCCTTCGCCCGCACCTGGGGAACTTGGGCCGATCCGGGCAACAGCCCGATCTGGACGGCGTTGCACATGCGGCCCAAGCTCGTTGCGTCGAGCGGGGCCGTCGATCCGACCTGGGTCAACACGACCGTCCTGTCCGGTGATCTCGCCTCGGCCGTCCGCGAGCTGAAGGCCAGGGCGGGCGGCGAGCTCCAGGTTCACGGCAGCGGCGCCTTGTTCCGTTGGCTGCTCGACAACGACCTCGTCGACGAGGTGAACCTGTTCATCTTCCCGGTGGTCGTCGGCCAGGGCACGCGACTGTTCGCCGACCGCGGCCCGGACCGGGCGCTCGACCTGGTCGAGTCGCGACCCACCCCGACGGGAATCACGGTCCAGGTCTACCGGCTGAGCCGCCCCGGGCTTGGGTGATGGCCCTCGGGTGATGGCCCTTGGGGGATGGGCCGCTGGGTGATGGCCTAGGATGGCCGCCGACGTTCAACCAAGCTGGCAACGAGGAGACGCAGTCCATGTCCGGTCCGTCGTTTCGCCGCTCCGCCGGCACGATATCGGGGCTGGTTCTGATCGCGATCCTGGCCGGGGCGTGCGCCAGCGCGCCAGTCCGCCGCCAGCGGGCACCAGTCCGGCGGCCAGCGCCGCCGAAGCGAGCATCAGCGTCAGTCCGTCGGGCGCGCCGACGGCTCAGTCGAACAATCCACCGCTCATCGGCATCTTCGTGACCAGCCTCGGATCCGTCCTGGAGGTTGGGAGTGGCAGAGTGCTCTATGTCCACGCCGGTGATAGTGCGACGGCGTCCACCTGCCTGGACGCCTGTGCCACCGCGTGGCCACCGCTAACGATCGCGGCCGGCACCACGATCGTCGCCCCGCCTGGTGCCAAGGGTGCTTTTGCCAGCATCACCCGCCCCGACGGCAGTGTTCAGCTCACCCACAGGGCCAAGCCCCTCTACTTCTGGCAGAAGGACGTCAATCCGGGTGACACCACTGGCCAGGGCATCAACGGCTTTACTGTCGCCACGCCGTAGTACCGGCGAAGGTCGGGGCCGAGTTCACCTTCAGGTCGTTGGAGCCGACACTCGGATTTGACCCGAGGACCTGCTGTTTACGAAGTGGATGGGCCAAAGCGCTGTGCCCCAAGCGTGGAATCGCGAGCGTAGGCTGCTCATTTAGCAGGTCTTCGTTTCGAGGGAGCGATTTCTGTCCGATTCCGGGATGAGTCAAGCGCTCATCCCGGTAGCAGTTAGGCGCATATCGCAATCCTCGATTGAAGCAAGCGCCATCCTGATTTTTGCGCTCACTTGAGCTCCCGCTCCGCGATTCCCAAGCCGGCCTTGCCGCCGATCCCGGTCGAGAATGAGCCGCTCGGATTGTCGAAGAGCCAGACGTGGATCATCTCCCGGGTGGCGCCGGCGTGGTGGTAGTGCCATTGGGTGGCGGAGCCACCTGGGCACGGACCAGCCCCGATCGGCGCGGTGAACAGCACACCTGCGAGGACCTGGCTGCCGTCGGGCAAGTTGGCATAGACGAGCGCCTGGGGCTTGGCCGGATCGAGCAGGTCCGTCGTCGAGGCGGCCAGGCTGTGGTTGGCCAGATGGGTCAGGACCTTGCTCGCCGCCAGCTTTGGGGGCGGGAGGTAGCCGAGGGCGGCCGCGCCCGCGACCGTGAGGGTCGGCGACCAGGTTGTCTTGACCGCGGAAACGAGAGCCGCCGCCGCAGCAGCTTGGTCGGCAGTGGGCGCCGTGCCAACTGGGGCACAACCGGCGCCGCTCGTCACGAACGTCGCGTGGTGGCCTGGAGCTGGCGAGCTCCCGGGAGCGGCCGCGCCATGGTCGTGGCCGGTCGGGCCACCATTCGCAGCGGCAGCGAATTGCGTCTGGACGGCCGCGACGAGGCCCCCCGAGGCGAGCAGGGCAAGGGCCACCGCCACTGCCGCGACCGCGACCGTTTCACGCCCGCTCCCGTGTACTGATTGGGCGCGCAGTCGATCAATGACGAAGAGGAACATCCCGACCACGATCAGTGCGATCCCGCTCAGGAACACGACGTGGGCAGGATTGTCGACGGTGAATACGCTTTCGTGCGAGGCGAGACTCGGGTCGCCCTCATGGATCGTGACATCCCAGATCAGGCCGCCGATCAACAGGAATGTGCCGAGGACGCCGATCCAGGCGCCCGAGCTGGTCAATCGGTTGATGAACGTCGTGAGCGAGCTGTGCATGGTCGCGGCTCCGCGTTGGGCCGGACGGAAGTGCCCGGTGCCACGACTATCGACTGTTCGAACGGGCAGCCTCTACCGGCGCTCGTAAGCGCCGGGTAATCCCTGGGGTGCGTGGGGTAATCAGCTCGGGGGTGACGAACGGCTGGTAGGCGAGGCGGTGGAGGTCGGCAGCTCCGAAGAAGAATCGTTTCGATCGCTCGGCATCAGTTGCCATCGGAGCGCCGCGGATAGCCACTGGCGAAAGGCCGACGACGCCCACGCGCGCTCGTTCACCAGCAGGTTGAAGAGCCCGGGATCGTTGAGCGCCCAGACGGCGTCTGCGGCTGCGACCGGGTCGAGGCCCTCCCGCAGGCCCCCGCGCGTCTGCACGCCCGCTACGACGTTCCTGGCTCCAACAAGGCGCTCGGCCACGACGGCCTCCCAGACTCCGCGCGCTTCAGAGTCCGCGCTCGCCGCTCCTCGGACGGCCTCGTAGATCGGCGCGAGTCGGCTGTGGACGTCGACGATGATCTCGGCGTAGCCGTCGAGATAGGCGGCGGGATCAGTTCGGGCCACGACGGCCCGCGAGGCGGGCCGGTCCGGCAGCGCGACCGCGGCGCCATCTCCGACCAGGGTGACATCGTACGCGGATTTCAGAATCGTCGCCTTGCCGCCGACCGCGTTGAAGACCGTTGCCCGGCTGACACCGGCGGCCTCGGCGATCGCGTCGATCGAGGTCGGGACATAGCCGCGCTCGACGAAGAGACGGCCGGCTGCTCGAAGGATCGTCAGGCGCGTCGACGCCGCCTGCGCCTGCCGGAGCGGAGACCGGTACGAACGCTTGACAGGGTCGGTTATTTCCACTAGATTGCCAGTCTAACGAACATACCTACAGTATAGCGGAACTGAGGCGTCTCCATGACTCTAACGGTCGACACCCATCCCATGGCCGTCGTCGAGCGGCTCCGGGCGGCCGTCAACGCGCACGATCTCGATGCGCTCGTCAGCTGTTTCACACCGGGCTACATCAGCGAGGCCCCGGCGCATCCAGCTCGGGACTTCGTCGGCAGCGCTCAGGTGCGGCAGAACTGGGGCCAGATTCTCGCCGCCGTGCCGGACCTCCGGGCCGAGCTTGTCAGGTCGACCGTCGCCGGCGACACGGTCTGGACCGAGTGGGACTGGACAGGGACCCGTCGCGACGGGCAGCCCCACCACATGGCGGGGGTGACGATCCAGGGGGTCGCGGACGACGCCATCGCCTGGGTGCGTTTCTACATGGAGGTCGTCGAGGCCGGCGGGCAGGGCCCCGAAGCGGCGGTCCGTCAGGCTGTCGGCGACCCGACCACCAGGGGCGAGTCGTGACCATCCTGCTCGTCGGCGGGACCGGCCACCTCGGTCCCGGACTCATCCGCCTGCTGACCGCGAGCGGGCGCGGGCCGCGGGTCCTGACGCGCGATCCAGCCCGAGCCCGTCGAGTCCTGGGCGATGGCGTCGAGCTCGTGGCCGGCGATGTCCGCGATACCGCGAGTTTGACCGTGGCGCTCGAACGGGCGACCACAGTCATCTCGGCGTTCAGCGGCTTCGGCGATCCCAAGGGACCCGGTCCGCAGGCGATCGACCGGGACGGGAATATCGCGCTCATACGGGCGGCCCGTTCGTCCAGTGTCGAGCATTTCGTGCTGGTCTCAGTCACCCAGGCCTCGCCCGATCATCCGATGGAGCTCATGCGCTCCAAATACGCAGCTGAGCAGGAGCTCAAGGCGTCGGGGCTCGCCTGGACGATCATCCGGCCGGCGCTCTACATGCAGACTTGGCTCCACACCGCCGCGGACCCCCTCGTTGATACGGGTCGGACTCGGGTCTTCGGCCGTGGTGACAACCCGCTGAACCTCATTTCGGCCGAGGACGTCGCCCGCATCGTTGAGCTAGCGCTCGTCGATCCCGGCCTGCGCGCCGCCACGCTGGAGATCGGTGGCCCCGAGAACGTGTCGATGAACCAGCTGCTCGCGACGGTCGAGCGGGTGACCGGCAAGTCTGGTCGGGTGGATCACGTCCCGCTCCCGGTACTCCGACTCCTGTCGCACCTACTGCGCCCGTTTCGCCCGGCACTGGCGGGCTTGATCGGCGCAGCTGTCGTCATGGACACATGGGACATGTCGTTCGACACTTCGGCGACAGCGCGACGCTTCCCCGCAATCATCCCGACTCCCCTGGAGAGCGTGGTTCGGGAACTGTTTGCCTCCGATGCACGGACGAACCCTGAAGCCGCACCACCGGACGGAGCCCACGCGTGAGCTGAAACGCACAGCCCTCAAACCACTCAACAGCCCGACCACCAAAAAGGAGAACGACACATGACCAAGATGCTTCGATCCAGACACCTGCTTCTCGCGACGGGCATGTCGCTGCTGCTCGGTGCATGCGGGGCCGGCGGCACACCGGCGGCAACTTCCGCACCCAACGGCACCGTAGCCTCCGCACCCACCGCAGCAGCAGCGACGTCCGACCAAGCATCCAACCCCGTGGGGACGACGGGTGCGACGAGTCCGGGTACCGGCGGGATCGCGGATCCATGCTCCTTGCTCACCCAGGCCGACGTCGAGGCCGCGCTGGGACAGTCACTGGGACCGGGCAAGTCGGCCATCGCGCGCTTCAGCTGCGCGTGGTCGACCAGCGACTTCGCCGCGCGTGTTCACCTTACCGTCGGTGACTGGGGCACCGCCGAGGGCGCGGCACCCGCAAATGGGGGTGCGCCCTCCGCGATTTCCGGCCTCGGCGATGAAGCGTGGACCGCCGATGGCAACAATGGCTTGCTCCTCTACGCGCGGAAGGGTGGCAATGGCTTCCTGCTGATCATCAACGGCCCGAACGTCGACTCGCTTTCAGACCACGGTCTGGCGCACGAGAAGGTTCTCGCCGCAGCGATCCTAGCTCGGCTGTAACGAGCCAGGGCGCGCCTGGGCAGTCCCCTCGATCATCGGCCCGACCATCCCGCTGCGCGAATTGCCGATGTGAGGCTATCAGCGTTTGGTCAGCGGTTCCATCCAGTGTAACGGCCATCTTGTCGATCAATCGTATGGTATCGCTGGGCGTGACCGGTTAGTCACGAGCCAGATCGAGTCGCAGGAGGTTAACCCGATGTCGGCATCGTCCTTCCCAGTGGCCTGGCGTGGTCTTGCCACCGTCGCCCTTCTCGCGCTCGTGACCGGGTGCTCATCGCCCGCTACGGCCGCGCCCTCAGCGGCGACACCGACGACAAGCGCGCCAACGACCAGTGCGCCAACGACCAGCCCGGCGGCCGCGAGCGCGCCCGTCGCAAGCCAGCCCGCCACGAGCGCGCCATCGGGCAGCGCGCCAGGCTCAGCCGGCGCTGACGTGAACCTTGGGACGGCCGGTTCGGGCCCGATCCTGACGGGGGAGAGTGGCCTGACCCTCTATACGCACGCGGGCGATTCAGCGACGGTTTCGACGTGCACTGGCGGCTGCGCCACGGCATGGCCACCCCTCACCGTGACGGGCGGAGGACAACCAACTGCGGCCAGCGGCGTGACTGGCACCCTTGGCACGCTGACGCGGGACGATGGATCTATCCAGGTGACCTACAACAGCAAGCCGCTCTACTTTTGGATGAATGACAAGAAGCCCGGCGACGTGACCGGCGATGGCGTCAACGGCTTCTCGATCGCCACGCCCTGACACGGCGACTGGCGTTCTCATTGTCGATCCCGTGGCGTGCAACGAATCGCAAGTGCAAGCTCGCACCGAGTGGACCGCCGAGACCCGATCTATCGACGCACACTGCCTGCTTCCTGATGACCCGGTGATCTCGCACCGTCAGAGGCTGTATCCCCGAGAGTATCCGGGTTTGTGCCACCGCCCCCGCTAGTGTGTGGCGGAGGCCCTGTCTCGGGCGGACGACCACGGTCTGGGCCCAGCCGCGTTTCAAGGAGGTCGATTCGATGGATTGGGTCGTTGTTGGCGCACAGTGGTTGCACGTGCTGCTCGGGATCATCTGGTTCGGCAACTCGCTGGTTGTGGCCGCCATTCTGATTCCCAGTCTCAGTCGGCTCCCGATTCCGATGCAGCGGCAGGTCGGGGCGCAATACGGAGAACAAGCAACCAGCGTGTTCGACGTCCTGGTACCGGCAGTGATCGTGCTGGGCGTGATCCGGGGGACGCTTCTCGGTCCGATCAAAGGTGTCGGCGATGCGTTCGGCTCGTCCTACGGCATCACCTGGCTGGTTGCGCTCGTCGCCGCGATCGCCACCTTCCTGTGGGGCAGGATCGTTATCAACGGAGCGATCCAACGAATGAACGCGGCGCCGCTCAACGCCGACGGCACCGCAACGGCTCAGCTCGAAGGGGAGACGGCGCGCGTGAAGCTCGTTGTCGTGCTCGAGCTCGTCGGGTTCCTCGTGATCTTCACCTGCATGATCCTGATGCGCTTCGGCCTGTAAACGAGGACTACGGGATCATGCAGGCCAGGCGGCCGAGTTAGCGAGCCAAGCCCTCATCGAGCGTCGCCAGGCCGAGGTCGACGACCGGGCATCAACCGACTCCCAAGGTCTGGCCGCCATGCTCCCCGAGATCGGGACGCTGGGCCCAGACCGCCCGGGATTCGCTCGGCCAGCAGGTCTTCAGCGTTGTGGCACCGACCGCGACGCGATTCGCAGCCATACCGGGCGATCTTGAACAGGAAGGAAGGCTGGAGCCGACACTCGGATTTGAACCGAGGACCTGCTGTTTACGAAGTAGTTCGGCCTAAGCGTTGTGGCACAAGCGTGGAATCGCGAGCGTAGAGCGTGCAGTTAGCAGGTCCTCGCTTTGAGCCTGCGACTCGAGTCTCCGGGGAACGTGCGGCGGGCGTCCGTCGGCCACCGAATCGGGGTCGTCAGTTGCCCATCCGGGATCAGACAAGGATCGAGGCCATGCGTGGCCGACATCACGCCCGGACGCGTGATCGCGCCAGTGCTGCTCGCAGCCGGGGCGTCTCGTTGTGCGCGATCGCTGCGATCCGCAGGCCTGTACCAGGATCGCCGAGCGTATACGCGGCATCGAAGTCGTAGAGCGGCTGCCCCGACCCATCGACCAGGCGCCACGAGATGGCTGCCTGCGCCAGTCGCGGGGTCAGCTCGACCACCTGGAGTTCGATGACCTCTGCGGATCGAACCCCGATCGACCGGTAGGCCTCGACCAGCCGTTCGATCTGGGGAAGCCATATATCGCGGGTCGGCACCGTGACCACGCTGATCTCGCCGGCGTCGCTCGTGATCTGGCAGGGGTAGAAGAAGAGATCCGCGATCGCCACCGGGTCGAACGCGTCGAATGCCATGCGATAGGCGTCGACAAAGTCTCTGACCTCTTCCTTCTTGCCCATCGTCACCTACCCTCGGTTCTGTCGCACAAAATGGCAATGGACCGACCGTCGACCGTGCGCCTCCGACCGAGTGGCGACGAATACCGTCTGCCCGCCGGCCCACCGTTGCTGATCCTGGGATCTCGACCTTGCCTGACCGGAACTGCTGTTTTCGAGCCGTCGGGCTTGGTGCTGGTCACTGCAATCAGAACTGTTCCGCCGATTCTTGGCAAACAAGACATCCCCTCGATGCCTACCCCTGCCGACGACCTCGTGCCCGCTGTCGGCCTTCCACGACGTTGAGCGCCTTGTCCACGATGGCTGCCGTGGTCCTGGGACTCAAGAAGGCGAACCTGATCACAGCGCGTCCATCGATCGTCGTCGTGGAGATCTGGAATCGACCCGTCGCATGAAGCGCGGCGACGATCCCATCCGTGGCATCGTCCCCGGACGAGGCTCGGAATGTCACGATCGAGGTCATCGGCGCTGGCCCGACAACGATCCCCGGGATGGCTGCCAGGCGCCGATGAGCGAGTTCAGCGAGATCCAACATCCGGTCCAGCTCGGCGGCGAAGGCGGCCGTCCCGTGCACTTGGAGCGGGAACCAGACGAGGGCGGCACGGTTCGGCCGGGTGAGCTCCGGTCCGCGCTGGAAGTAGTGGGGCAGTCCCTCGACGGTCGGCATCCCCCGCAGGTATGAACCCCAGCCCTCATGCGCTTCAACGAGGATGGCGGGGTCCCGCACAAGGAGCGCTCCGACGCCGTAAGGCAGGAACAGGCCCTTGTGGGCATCGACGGTCACGGAGTCGGCACGCTCGATCCCTGTGAGCCGTTCGCGGCCGCGCCTCGTGAGGCCGAAGAAGCCGCCGTAGGCGGCATCAACGTGGAACCAGGCGCCGGCGCGCTCGGCGATGTCGGCCAGACGATCAAGCTGATCAATGCTCCCCGTGTCCGTGCTCCCGGCCACGCCGACCACCATGAATGGCTGGTGGCCCGTCTCGATATCGCGATCGATCAAGGCCTGCAGCGCGACTGGGTCACATCGGCCCTCGACGTCGATGCCGACCGTCCGGATCGCGTCCGCGTGGATGCCGATCAGGTGAGCCGCCTTGACGACCGAGTGGTGAACGCGCTCCGAGACGTAGATCGTTCCGCCGACCGAATCGCTCGCCCGAGCCCGCGCAGCAACGATCGCCGTCTGGTTGGCAAGTGAGCCGCCGGACAACAGAAGACCGCCGGCCTCAGGCGGAAGTCCGAGCAGGCCGGCCATCCATCTCAGGACCCCTTCCTCCATCGCCACCATGGCGGGCGCCTCGAAGGCCGCACCAGTAAAGGAGTTGGCGCCCGCCGCAAGGAAGGCCGCGATGATGCCCGAGTCGAGCGCGCCGTTAGGGATGAAGGAGAAGTTCCCGCCCGAGGTCTTGTCCCAGCCGGCAGCGGCGATCCGAACAAACCGCTCGAGGATCTCGGAAATGGCTGCAGGCTCGCTCGGCGGGGCGCTGCGGGCGAGATCGACCAGCTCGGGGTCCGATGGCGTGTGATTGCCGCTGGCCTCGCGCATATCGCGAAGACGTTCCAGCGCCGCAAGCGCGTTCAGCACCGCGGCGTGTCGCTGGCTTCGATCGAGTTGGAGCGAGTCACCCATGCCGAAACGCTATCAGGCCCGGGCGAGGTACGACTCGTCTGGGCGCCGACCTAAGCCGAGCCTGGCCGAAGCCTCCGTACCCGGTGCTCCGGTCAGTTCACGAGTCGCAATCGTTGAGATGACCTGCTGTCCGGAGGCAGCAGGTCATCGGCCTCTGGTCGGCCTCACCATCAAACACCGAGGACTGGCGTCCCGACCGCGTGATGCGCCCAGAGGGTCCGCTTTTCGCTCAGTTAGCAGGTCTTCGTCAGATAGCAGGTCTTCGCCTTGAACTCGGCGACGGCGAAGACCGTGCTAACTCCAGACAGCTGCTCTTCCCACGCACGAAACGGGGGAGTGGAGCCGACACTCGGATTTGAACCGAGGACCTGCTGTTTACGAAACAGCTGCTCTACCGCTGAGCTATGTCGGCGCGAGGGCGAGTATAGGCGATGCTCCTGGAGACGGGCCCTCCGCCGCTGGCCGCCGATGCACCTGCTACCCCGGGCTGGAGCGCGACTCGAAGGCCCGGGCTAAGCAGGTCCGCTCGATCGCGGTGGAGCGCATCGGCGACCGGCTGGGCGTTGCCCCGCACGCGATCATGCTCGAGATCGAGGGGGCCCTGCGCCTACACCTCGGCCTGTAGCTTCTCGAAGGCTCAGCCCACCTGGCCGGCCGCATCCGGCCGTCGGTTGGCGAGCACGGGAATCTGCCGGCGGATCGAGCTGACCCGGTCCAGGTCGAGCTCGGCCTGGACGATCGCCACCTCGTCGGCGGCCTGGGCCACGACGGTGCCCCACGGGTCGACGATCATCGAGCGTCCGTAGGCGGGCAGGTTGGCCGGCCCGCCTACCTGGGCCGGCGCGATGACGTAGGCGCCGTTCTCGATCGCCCGCGCCCGCAGGAGCACCTCCCAGTGGTCTCGACCCGTGCGCTCGAGGAAGTTGGCGGGCACGGCCAGGATCTCGGCCCCGGCCGAGGCCAGCGCTCGGTACAACTCCGGGAAGCGCAGGTCGTAGCAGATCGACAGGCCCAGCTTCAGGCCATCGAGGTCGGCCACCACCGCCCGGTCGCCGGCGGTCACCCGGTCCGACTCGCGATCGGCCGGGCCGTCGTCGAGGGCCACGTCGAACAGGTGGATCTTGCGATAGGTGGCCCGGATCGCGCCGGTTGGGTCGATCAGGACGCTGGTGTTGTAGGGCCGTCCGGCCGGTCCTGACTCGGCCAGGCTGCCGGCCAGGATCCATACCTGGCGGGCGCGAGCCACGGCCGCGATCGCGTCGCTGAACGGACCCGGGATCGGCCGGGCCGAGGCGCGGTAGCCGTCATCGGAGCCGCGGTACTGGAGGTACTCGGGCAGGGCGACGAGTCGAGCTCCGCCGGCCGCCGCCTGATCGGCCAGGCGGACCGCCTCGGCGATGTTGGCTTCGGGATCCGAGCCGGCATTGAGCTGGACGAGGGCCACCGTTAGTCGTGTCACGGTTTGAGGATGCCACGCACCCAACTGCCGCGCAGCCGGTTGCGTCGGACGAGCACAACTCGCAGATTCACACCCTGGTCCGTCGCGATCGTGCGTGCCGTGGGCAATTCCGACCGACTCCTGCTGAACATGGTCGATTCCGTGCCCTGGATGCACAAGATGGACGGCTGAAAGGCAAGCACGGTCGGTTACGTGCGCCTGACGCAAATGCCCCGGGCGGCCGGCCGGGCTCCCGGCCGGCCACGCACCCCAGGGCGGCCACGAACTTCAGCTTTCGAGGGGTGCCTCGCCCGGCAGGGACACCGTGAACGCTGCGCCCCGGCCCGCCCGGAGGGGCTCGACGACGAGGTCGCCGTTCATCGCCCGGCACAGCTCACGCGACACGTACAGGCCCAGGCCACTGCCGTCCTCGGCATTCGTGCCGCTGCCCCGGGCAAAACGCTCGAACAAGCGTGGCCGATCCTGCTCGGCCACGCCGGGCCCGTTGTCGATGATCGTCAACATGATCCGGCCGAGGGCCGGGTCGGTCGTGATCTCGATCTCGATCGGCTGGTGGCGACCGTATTTCAGGGCGTTGTCGAGGAGCGCCCACAGGACCTGGTCCAGCTGATCGGCGTCGGCCACCGCCAGCCAGCCGCCGGACTGGTCGTCGATCGAGAAGGGCACGTCGTTGGCCGCCAGCGCCTCCCAAGCCCGCCGGGCCCGCGGACCGAGGCCCAGGACCTCGGCCTGCGGTCGCAGCGCGCCCGACTCGAGCCGGGTGACGGTGAGCAGCTGACGGACCATCCGCGAGAGGCGCTCCGACTGCTCGGTGATGATCGACAGGCGCCGGTCCGGGTGCTCCTCCTCGAGCTGCTCGGCAAACGCCCGGATGCTGGTCAGCGGCGTCTGGAGGTTGTGGCTCACCCCGCGCAGGAAGTCGTCCTTGGCGGCATCGAGCTCGACCAGGCGGGTGTTCTGGTCGGCCACCCGCTGGAACAGCTGGGCATTCCGGACGGCGACCCCGATCTCGGCGCCGAACAGCTCGAGCAGGCTCTGGTCGGCGGGCTCCCAGGCGCGCGTTGCCGGCAGGTGACCAACGATCAGGCCCAGGCGCTCATCGCCCGCCCGCAGCTCGGCCCGGACCGGGCGGGGATCGCCCGGGATCACCTCCTCGTCCTCGATCGTGGCCGGGTCGACCAGCAGGATCAGGGCGTCGATCATGCCGAAGGCGGTCCGGGCGTCAGTCGAGGCGCGCCCGACCAGGTACTCGACCCCATCCCGCGGCGACGCGTGCTCGATTGCCGACAGGATCCGGCCGAGCTCCCGATTACGCCGCTCAAGGGCGCCGGCCAGGCGGTTGTGGCTCTCGGCCAGGCGCGACAGCTCGTCGTCACCGCCGACAGTGATGGGCGTCGACAGGTCGCCGGCCGAGACCCGGTCGACCGCCGCCGCGATCGCCCGCAGCGGCGAGGTCAGGTCGGCCGCCAGGAGGTAGGCCACGAGGATCGCGATGAGGGCGACCAGGGTCACGAACAGGAGCAGCAGGCGGGGCACCGTCGAGATCGGATCGGGCAGGCGCAGTGAGGCGATCAGGAGCAGCCCAAAGACCGCCAGCGGGATCACCGCGGCCGCGATCAGGGCGAATGTCAGCCGGGTGCGAAAGCCGATGCCCGCTCCGACGGCCGGGGCCGGGATCGTTCGATCGTGGAACACCGGATCGGGCTCGCTGGGCGGCGCGACGACCATCTCGCTCGGCGTGCTCTCGCCCCTGGCCGAATCGGCCTCGGCGCTATCGGCTCCGGCGGTCATGCCGGCCGACCCGGCTCCAGCGTGATCAGGCGATAGCCAACCCCGCGCACAGTCAGCAGGTGGGTGGGTCGATTGGGATCCGGCTCGAGCTTCTGGCGCAGGCGGCGCATCGTGACCCAGACATAGGACGGATCGGCGTCCTCCGTCTCGGCCCAGCCGCGGGCCAGGAGGGTCTCGGTGCTGACCGTGTTGCCGAGGTTGGCCGCCAGGGCGTACAGCAGGCGCGATTCGGTCGGGGTCAGGGCCACCGGCTGGCCGGCCACGACCGCCTCGCGCCGATGCAGCTCGAGGATCAGGCGCGGGCCCAGGACCAGGCTCTGACGGGGGACCTTGTCGCCCAGCCGGCGGAGAACCCGGTTGATCCGGGCCCGCAGCTCCGGATAGTGGTAGGGCTTGGTGACGTAGTCCTCGGCGACCTCGTCGAGCATGTCCGCCTTGTTGTCGCCCGTGTCGATCGCGGTCAGCACGATGATCGGCAGGTCGGCCCGGGCCTTGACCTCGCGGGCCAGGGTGAGCCCGTCCATCCGGGGCATCATCATGTCGATGATCAGGAGGTCCGGCCAGGCATGCTGGAGCCGGCGCATCGCCTCGATCCCGTCCCGCGCGGTCGCGACCTCGAAGCCGTCGGCCCGCAGCTGATCGGCCAGGACGACGAGGAGGTTGGGATCGTCGTCGACCACCAGGATCCGGGGCGCGGTCGTCGGACCGCTAGGACCGCCAGTCATCATCGGCCGAGGATAGCAGCGCCGAATCTCCCCCCGAAACGGCCCGAACGTCCCGTCTGTGCCCGCGAGCCAGGCCGCCCGCTCGCGGGATCAGGGCGCCTTGCGATCCAGGTAGCGGCAGCGTGGCGCGATCGGGCAGTGGCCGCAGTCGGGCTTGCGAGCGTGGCACGTCTGGCGGCCGTGGGTGATCAGGTTGACGTGGGCCTCGTACATCTGGTCGGGCTCGAGGAGGGCGAGATAGAGCTCGTGAGCCTGGTCGGCGTTGGCCTTGGCCGGGATCAGGCCGACCCGCCAGCCGACGCGCTCGACGTGCCGGTCGACAGGCATGAGCGGTGTCCCGAACGAGAAGAGGAGCAGGACGGAGGCGGTCTTCCGCCCGACCCCGTCGATCCGGGTCAGCCAGTCGCGGGCCTCACGGGCAGGCAGCTCGCTCAGGAACTCGAGCGAGTGATCGCCGCGCTCCGCCCGGATCAGGCGCAGGGCGGCCTGGATCCGGGGCGCCTTCTGCTGGGCCAGGCCGCCCGACCGGATGGCCTCGACGAGGTCGGCCAGGGGCGCCTCCTCGACCGCCAGCCAGTCCGGGGGCGCGCCGTCCGACAGGCCCTCGCCGCCCCAGCCGTCACCCGCCAGATGGGCCTCGACTGGCTCGCTGGAAGGAAAGGCAAGGCGCAGGGATTCGAACGCTCGCTCGGCGTTCGTGTCGGCGCTGTTCTGGGTCAGGATCGTGAGAATCAGCTCGCTCGTCGGGCCGAGGCGTCGCTGCCATGTCGGCCGGCCGTAGACCGAGGCCAGCCCATCGAGGACGTAGGGGATGAGTCCCGGCCGGCTGCGGGCCAGGCGGCGAGCCCAGGCCGGACCCGGGTCGGCCGGCTTGCGCCGCCGGGGACGGACCGCCGGGCGCCGAGCCCCCGGCCTGGCCTTGCTCCGGGGCGGAGCCTTGTCGTTGGCCTCGGCTTTGCTCTCGGGCGTGGGTTCGGGGCTCATTCCGCCAGCCAGGTGGCCGCCCGGCCGAGCCGCTCGCCGCAGGCCACCACGGGCGCCGCTCCCGCCGCCATTGCCTCGGCCACCGGCACGGGCTGGGGATGGACCGGGACGACCTCGACCCCGAGCGGCGCGAGGGCCGCGATCCCGGCCGGCTCGACCCCGCCGCCGACGGCGATGCACCGGACACCGGCCGCCTGGGCCCGTCGGGCGACGCCGAGGGCGGTCTTGCCGTAGGCCGTCTGGGCATCGATCCGGCCCTCGCCGGTGATCACGAGGTCGGCCCGCGCGAGCTTGGCTTCGAGCTCGACCTCGGCCGCCACGAGGTCCACCCCGGGCTCGAGCGAGAGGCTCAGGAAGCGGTCGGTCAGGCACAGCAGGGCGAAGCCGACGCCGCCGGCGGCTCCGGCACCGGGCGTGTCCCGCTCCTTGCGGCCGGTGGCGCCCTCGAGCAGGTCGGCGTACCGGGCGAGCTTCTGATCGAGGATGGCCACGTCCGCCGGCGAGGCGCCCTTCTGCGGTCCGTAGGTGGCGGCCGCCCCGGTTGGCCCGAGCAGGGGATTGGTCACGTCGCAGGCGACCAGGAGCTCGAGGCCGGCCAGCCGGGCGTCGAGGCCGGCCAGGTCGATCATGTCCGGCTCCACCCAGGCTCCGAGGGCGTCGAGGATCCCTGCCCCACCGTCGGTCGTGGCACTGCCGCCGATGCCCAGGATGATCCGGCGTGGCCCGGCATCGAGGACCGCGCGCAGCAGGAGCCCGGTCCCGACCGTGGTGGCCCCCAGCGGATCACGCTCGCCGGCTGCCAGGCGCGACAGGCCGGAGGCTGTGGCCAGCTCCACCACGGCCCGGCTGCCGTCGGTCGAGCGCAGCCAGCCGGCATCGATCGGCCGGCCGATCGGATCGACCGTGGGCGACGTCAGCTCGACCCAGCCGCCGGCCGCCGCCACGGCTGCCAGAGTCCCTTCGCCGCCGTCGGCCAGCGGGCTCAGCAGGAGCTCATCGCCAGGCCGGGCGCGGTGCCAGCCCTCGGCCAGGGCGAGGGCCACCTCGACCGAGGAGAGCGAGCCCTTGAACGAGTCCGGAGCGAACAGGACCGTGGTCACTCGACGGTCTCGCCCGCCCGCTTCTCGACGTATTCAGGGATCCGGGTCATCGGCGGCCGTTCCTGGTCGGCCAGCTCGATGACCTCCAGGCCCAGCCGGCCGTGGCCCGAGCGGGGCAGCTTCATGGTCGAGCCGAGCTCGGCGAACAGGCGCGCCTTGCGCCGCTCCTCGAGCCGCTTCATGACCGCCTGGAGGATGACGAAGCTCATCCGGCTGAGCCCCTCGAGCTCCTGGTTGCGGTGCACCCGGCGCTCGAGGTCCACCTGGCCGAGGCCTTCCAGGCCGACCCGCTCGGCGGCGTCGACCAGGTGTCCGATCTCCACGGCATAGCCGGTGAAGAAGGGCATCGTCTCGAGCAGTGTTCGCCGTCCGGCGTATTCGCCCGACAGGGGCTGGATGAAGCCCGACAGCTCAGGATAGAAGAGGTTGATCAGGGGCCGGGCAACGAGCTCGGTGACCCGCCCGCCGCCGCCTTCCTTGAGCACGCCGGCCTCCACGATCGGGCGCTGATAGTAGCCCTTGACGTACTGCAGTCGGGGCTCGGTCAGGAGCGGTCCGAGGGTGCCGTAGACCATCCGCGGATGCCAGTTGCGGACGTCCGTGTCGGCCCACACGATCAGGTCACCGCTGGTCGCATAGAGGCTCTTCCAGAGCGCCTCGCCCTTGCCCCGGAAGCTGCCGTAGCGCTCCAGCACGTCGGAGTGGCGCACCACCCGGGCGCCCTCGGCCGCGGCGATCTCGCGGGTCCGGTCGGTCGAGTTCGAATCGATGACCAGGATCTCGTCGAGGAGGGGCACCCGGCCCATCATCTCGCGCATCGCCCGGGCGACGATCGGGCCGATCGTCTCCTCCTCGTTGAGGGTGGGCAGGACCAGGCTCACGGTCAGGCCCTGCTTCTCCTTGAGCTGGACCAGCCGGCGCAGGTCGGCGAACTCGGCGTGATGGAAGTTCGACTCGCCGAACCAGCGCTCGACCCGGGTCGGGATGGCCCGGTTCTCCTCCGCCGCCCGATCGGCCGCGGCCAGCGTCTCCGCCCGCTCGGCCAGCTTCTCGAACGTCTTGCGGCCGATCGTCTCGCGGGTCTTGACCACGACCACGGTCGGCCGGGCACGGGTCGCGATGGCCTCGGGCAGGGCTCCGAATAGGTGGGCGTCGGGCCCGCCCTCGGCCGGCGAGGCCGAGGCGCCGACCACGACCAGGTCGGCCCGCTCGGCTTCGCGCAGGATCGCGGTCCGGACGCTGGCGGCCTCCCGGACCAGCGGCTCCGCGGCGCCCTGGACATGCTGCTTCACGAACGCAGCCAGGGCCCGTTCGGCCTGGGCCCGGACGGCCGCGGTGATCCCGGCCGGGACGACGTGCAGGACGGTGACGGTGGCCCCGTGATACGTCCCAAGGGCGTCCGCGAAGGTCAGGGCGAGCTCGGCATGGGGCCCGCCCCGGACGGGCACGAGGATGCGCCGGATCTCGGTCGCGCCGCGCTGCTTGACCACGGCGATGTCGCAGGGCGCCGCCCGGACGACCTGGTCGATCGTGGGCGAGACGACCGAGCTTGCTTCGGCCGGCGCCCGGCCGCGCCGGCGGGCGCCGTCCTGGGGCGCATCGCCGTTGGCATGGATCGTATGGCGGCCGCCCCAACCGAAGATGAGCAGGTCCGCCTCTTCCTCGCCGGCGGCCTCGATGATGCCCTCGGCGGCATGCCGGGCGATCCGGACCAGGGGGTGGATGGGGATCCCTTCGGGCGCATAGTCGAGGACCCGCTGGAGCAGCCGCCGGGCATGCCGGGCGCGGGTCGCGCCCTCCGACAGGGGCATGCCTTCGGGCACCTCGACGATGCCCAGCGCGCGCAGCTCGCCGGCCCGCGGCTCGAGCAGCGCCGCGCCGATCCGGACGAGCTCGCCGGCCGTGCCCGGGTTAGCCACCGGGATGAGGATCCGGACCGGCAACGGGGTGCGGTTCATTGGGCGCTCCAGCGCTCGACGAGGTACGGCTTGAGCAGCTCGAACTCGCGCGCCTGGCGCTCGACCCGCTCCTCGGCCTCGTCGGTCGTGATGTCCCGGTTCTCGACCACGAAGCTGGCTACCCGGCCGAAGTAGATCGGGACCAGGGCGGCTACGTAGCGATCCAGGGTGGCCTGGGCCTTCGTGCCGATCCCGCCGCCGGTGGCCTCGAGCCGCCCCGCGCTCGCCACCAGGTCGTAGATCAGGCGGGCCCACAGGTCATCGGGGAAGTGGAAGCCGGCCAGGGCATCGGCCATGTCGTGGGTGCTCGGTCCGGCGCTCGCCGCCCGGCTGCCGCCCGAGGCGCCCGTGTCGCCACCATGGACCCCCAGCCGCCGGCTGGCGTCGTCGAAGCGCTTGCCGGCCTCGCCGGCCAGCACGAGGACCGTTTCGAGGGTGGCCGGGGCAAGCATCTCGGCCCAGGTCTCAGCCATGGCGATCGAGCCCGTCTGGAACTCGGACATGAGCCGGAGCGTGTTCACCTCGAGCGGCGGCGGGTCGATGATCCGCTCGAAGCCGTAGGCGGGCACGTCGTGCGAGCCACGGATGTCGAGCCAGCGCTCGGGGCTGCGGGCGGCCAGGCGCAGGATCGTGGTGACGACCTGGCGGAACATCGGGCCGAGGTCGGCGCCGGGGTCCTTGGGGTCGTGGACCTTGGCTCCCAGCCGGGCCTGGCAGACGGCATAGCCGCCGGCCAGGGCCTCGGTCGTCATCCAGATGTCGATCCCGAAGCGGCTCACGTCGGCATCCCAGCTGCCCAGCTCGAGGTAGTGCCGGACGAGGTCGCCCGAGACCCCGAAGTCGCCCCCGATGGGCTGCCGGATGCGGTTGCCGTAGAGCGCCCTCGTGAGCGGGTAGGTGACTGTGTTGGTGATCGTCCCGTCGTACTTGTAGCGGGCGTAGAGCGGGGCCACGAAGTCGTACCCGCCCTTGATGATCGGGCCGGCCAGCAGCTCGATCCACTCGGGCACGATCGAGCGCAGGTCCGAGTCGACCACGACCAGGGCGCTGACCTTGAGGGCGGCCGCCATCTCGAAGATCGTGCGCAGGGCGGCGCCCTTGCCGCCTACCCCGTCGACCTCGGGGTAGGTCAGGCTGACCTTCTCGAGCCGGTTGGTCGGCCGGACGAGCAGGATCCGCTCGATGTAGTCGGGTGGCTCGGTCTCGGCCACGACCCGCTGGGTGCCATCGGGCGAGCCGGCGTCGGCGTTGACAAGGACGGGCCGCAGGTCCGGGAAGTACTGGACCAGGCCGGCCTGGGCCGCCCGGACGACGTAGCCGATCGTGGCCGCGTTCTTGAAGCTCGGAATGCCGACCATGATGTCGGCCTGCCCGAGGCGGTCGATCAGCTCGCGGATCGGTGGGCTGAGGTTGCTGTCCACCACTAGCGGCTGGGGATCCGGGCGATGGCCCAGCCCTCGTTGTCGGCACCCGGACGATAGCGGCCATTGGCCGCCTTGAAGGCCATCGTGTGGAAGCCGATCGAGCGCCACGAGATGAGCCAGCCGTCGAAGGGCGGCCGGACGTAGATCCCGCGGCGGACGAACTGGTTCTCCTCGATCACGCTTTCGAGCACGCGCTTCCGCTCGAGCAGGGGCACGTCGAAGATCTCCTCGCCGTCGACCATCAGCACGTCGACCGCCACGAAGGTTGTCGGGGCGGCCGGGTCGATCGGCGTCGACTTGTCGACCTGGTACATCTCCTCGTGGCGCCGGCCGCCGCCCATCAACAGCTGCCGGGTCATATCGGACGAGGTGGGCGTGGCGACGGCGGTCAGGGCGGCCCCGGCATCGCCGCGCTCGACTCGATCGGTCAGGTAGCCGTCGAGGACGAGCGAGATCGCCCGGGTCGCGCTGGCCACCCCGCGAGTGACGTCGGGATAGGCATCAAGGAGCTCGCCGTCCTCGTTCTGGATCGCCACGAACGGCACGCCGTCGATGACCCGCGGTCCGGTCGTCTGGACATGGACCAGGACCCGCTCGCCGACCCAGATCGGCTCGATCAGCGGATCGACCACTTTGCGCTGGTTGAGACGCCCGAACCGCTGCGGTCGCAGGTCGCTCCGGTCGGGCTCAACCATGGCACTCATCGAGCCAAGGATACGACGCTCCCGGCCCGGGCTCTCAGCGGGCGTTCAGTCAGCGGTTCGGTGAGGCGTTCGGGGCGTCAATCAGTAGTACGACTCGGCGGGCCCTTTGTACTCCTGGACCACGTTGCCGCCGTCCACGACGAGGGTCTGGCCGGTGATGTAGCTCGCCCCAGGTGAGGCCAGGAAGGCGATCGCCTCGGCCACCTCGTCGGGCGTGCCGCTTCGGCCGAGCGGAGTGTGCTCGCCGGCGAGCGCCTCCTCCGGCAGTTGCGAGCCGCTCGCGATCCAGCCGGGCAGGACGCAGTTCACGGTCAGGCCGTGCCGCCCGTGCTCGACGGCCAGGCTCCGGGCCAGGCCGGTCAGGGCGGCCTTGGCCGCCGCATAGCCGCTCGAGCGTGGGTTGCTCACGAGCGGACCGGTGACCGACGACACGTACACGATCCGCCCGCCGCCGGGCGCCTCGAGCAGGGCCGGCAGGGCGGCCCGGGTCACCCTGAAGGCGGTGCCCAGGTTGAGGCCGATGACCCGCTCCCACTCGGCATCCGAGGTGTCGAGCAGGGCCAGGTCCGTCTCGGGCTGGCCGATCAGAGTCATCCCGGCGCTGTTGACCAGGATGTCGAGCCGGCCGTGCGCGCCCAGCGCCTCGTCGGCGATCCGGTCCGCGACGCTGGCCGCGGCCAGGTCGCCGATGTGACCGGTTGCCCGAATGCCCTCGGCCTGGAGCTCGGCGACCCGCTCGTGGATTCGCTCGGTCGTCGAGGCGATCGCCACGGTGGCACCGTCGCGCCCGAGCAGGCGGGCCGCGGCGAAGCCGATCCCGGCGGCGCTGCCGGCACCGGTGACCAGGGCCACCCGGCCGGCGAGCCGGGACCTGTGGCTGGCGGTGTCGCTCACGGCTCGGGGTAGCCGCCCGGATGGGCCTGCCGCCAAGCCCAGGCCGAACCGATCATGTCGGCCAGGCTGCCTTGCCGGGCCCTCCAGCCGAGGACCGCGTGGGCACGTTCGGCCGCGGCGACCAGGACCGGTGGGTCGCCGGCCCGGCGCGGGCCAATCGTCGCTGGAATCGCCGCCCCGACGACGTCCTCGGCGGCGCGCAGGACCTCCTTGACGCTGAAGCCCGAGCCCGTCCCGAGGTTCAGGGCGAGCGCGGGCGCCTCCGCGCCGGCCAGCGGCCGACCGGTCGCCTCGAGCGCGGCCAGGTGGGCCTCGGCCAGGTCCTCGACGTGGATGTAGTCCCGGATGGGGGTCCCGTCGGGAGTGGCATAGTCCGCCCCGAAGAGGGTCACCGGCCGGTCCGCCTCGACCGCGGCCAGGATGTTCGGGATCAGGTGGGTCTCGGGATCGTGGTCCTCGCCATTGAGCTGGCTGGCGCCGGCCACGTTGAAATAGCGCAGGGACACGCTGCGCAGGCCGTAGGCCGAGCCATACCAGCGCAGGGCCCCCTCGAGGGTGCGCTTGGACTCGCCGTACGGGTTGATCGGGTCGAGTGGAGCCGACTCGGTGATCGGGATCGCGGCGGGCACGCCGTAGACGGCCGCCGTCGAGCTGAACACGAACCGGCCGACCCCGGTTGCCCGAGCGGCCTCCAGCAGGGCAATCCCGCCGACGACGTTCGCCCGGTAGTACATCGACGGCTCACGGATCGATTCGCCGACGAGCGAGCGGGCCGCGCAGTGCAGGATCGCCTCGATACCCTGCTCGGCCAGCAGGCTGGCCACGGCTTCGCCGTCGGTGTAGCTCGCCCGGCTGAGCTGTGCCCCGGCCGGGACCGCGCCCTCATGCCCGGTGGAGCAGTCGTCGAGGACACTGACCTCGTGGCCCGCGGCCAGCAGGCGTTCGACCGAGACCGCGCCGACGTAGCCGGCCCCCCCGCTGACGAGGATTCTCATCGAACCCGGCCGAACAGCCGCGCGGCCAGGCCGGTCCGAGGGCTCGCCGGCGGGGCCGGCTGGGTCACCACCCGGCCTTCGCCGGCCAGGACCTCGCGCAGGCGCGTCTCCATCCGCAGGGCCGAGCTGTTTTCCGGGTCGATGGCCAGGGCGCGCACGGCCAGGGCGTGGGCACCGAGCCTGTCGCCCCGCTCGAGGCGGACCCGGGCCAGCCCGACGATCGCGATTGCGTTGTGCGGATCGGTGCTGGCTGCCTGCTCGTACAGTCGTTCGGCCTGGTCAATCAGGCCCAGGCCGAGGGCCTGCTCGGCCTGGACCATCAGCTCGATCATCGATCCTCCGTGAGCAACGCCTGGGCCCGCAGCAGGAGCGTCGGACGGTCATTCTGAGCCGGGTCCTTGATCACCACCTCGACGAGCCGGTCGAGGATTGCGCCCAGCGCCGGCCCCTCCGTGAGGCCGAGCTCGCCGATCAGGTCGTCGCCGTCGATCGCCAGGCCGGAGCGATCGAGGACGGCCCTGGCCTCGAGCTGCGCCGCGATCCGGGCGCGCAGCTCGTCCAGTCCGCCGGCGTCGGCCGGCAGCCCGCTGCCCAGGTTATCTGCCTGGCGCAGGGCCAGCAGCTCGGCCAGCGCCGCCGGGCCAAGACGGCCGATCAACCGTCGGACGGCAGTCTCGCTCCAGCTCGACTCGTAGTTGAACATGTGGTTCCGGACGAGGAGGCCGACCCGCTCGACCACCGTGCGCGGGAAGTGGAGCCGGTTGAGCCAGGCGACGGCCAGCTCGGCGCCGACGTCATCATGGCCAAGGAAGTGGCCATCGAGCGCGGTGGCCGGCTTGCCGATGTCATGGACGAGGGCGGCCAGGCGCACGACCGGCAGGTCGAGCGGAACCGCATCGACCGCCCGGAGCGTGTGATCCCACAGGTCGTCGCCGTTGATCTTGGCCTGGGCCACCCCGCGCTGATCGGCCAGCTCGACCGACACCTGGCGGAGCAGCCCGGTCGCCTCCATCAGGCGCAGCCCGATCGATGGCCGATCGGCCCCCAGCAGCTTCTGGAGCTCGGCCGCGATGCGCTCGCCGGACAGGTGCCGGACCAGCTCCACCTGGCGAGTGATCGCGGCCAGGGTGGCCGGCGCGATCGTGAACTCGAGCTGCGCCGCCAGCCGAACCGCTCGGATCATCCGCAGCGCGTCTTCGCCAAAGCGCTCGGCGGGCACGCCGACCGCGACCAGCCGGCGGCGCTCCAGGTCGGCCCGGCCGTCGTAGGGATCGACCAGGCTGGGACTGGCCCCGGGCACGGCACCCCAGGCCAGCGCGTTGACCGTGAAGTCGCGCCGGGCCAGGTCCTCCTCGATCGACGCGCCGAACTCGACCCGATGCGGCCGCCGGAAGTCGGCGTAGTCGTGGTCACGCCGGAACGTCGTGATCTCGATGGCTGCGCCGTCGCGCTGGACGGCCACCGTCCCGAAGGCGTTCTCGTAGACCGCGCCCGGAAACAAGGCCTGGACCTGCTCGGGCCGGGCGTCCGTGGCCAGGTCCCAGTCGTGGGGCGTTCGGCCCAGCAGGATGTCCCGGAGGGAACCACCGACCACCCAGGCCGCCCGGCCGTCGCGTTCGAGGATCCCCAGGATCGCCTGGACCGGGGCCGGAATCCGGGTTGCGAGCGGAGCG
Source organism: Candidatus Limnocylindrales bacterium (assembly GCA_038239115.1). Lineage (GTDB taxonomy): Bacteria > Chloroflexota > Limnocylindria > Limnocylindrales > CSP1-4 > Palsa-1033. The sequence continues at coordinate 27,125 of JBBSFD010000017.1, forward strand.
CCGCCGGCCTCGTCCGTGATCAGTTGCGGCCGAGGAAGAGGTAGTCCCGCCACGCCTCGTTGCGCTCGTCGGCGAGATACGGCGTGAACAGCGAATAGACGTCGCTGCGGGGCTCGAACGGAGGCCGGACCAGGCGCAGGCGGGCCTCATCGAGGGTCTTACCGCCCTTGCGGTGGTTGCACGGCTTGCACGCCGCCACCAGGTTCTCCCAGCTGTGCGCGCCGCCCCGGTGGCGCGGGATCACGTGGTCGAGGGTCAGGTCGCCGGCCCCCCGGCCGCAGTACTGGCAGCGGTGGCCGTCGCGGGCAAAGATCTCGCGCCGGGTGAGCTTCACCCTGGGCCGCGGCCGCCGGATGTGGTGCTGGAGCCGGATCACGCTGGGCGCCCGGAAGTCCTGGCGGGGCGTCCGGATCATCTGGTGGTCGTACTCCACGACCTCGGCCTTCTCGCCGAAGAGCAGCCGAAACGCGCGCGGCAAATTGCACACGTTGAGCGGTTCGTAATTCTGGTTCAGCACGAGGACGGCACCGTCCATGGCGCGGATGCTATCAGGCGCGTGCCGCGCCGGTCGCCGGGTCCCAGCCGCCCGCCTGGCCGACCTTGGAGGCAAGCGGCTTGCCCAGTACCGATGTGATGAAGCGGGCGGCCGTGAGCACGCCCGCGAGGTCCACGCCGTGCTCCCAGCCGGACGCATCGAGGAGGTAGACGAGGTCCTCGGTGGCCAGGTTGCCGGCGGCGCCCGGGGCGTAGGGGCAGCCGCCCGTGCCGCCGGTCGAGGCGTCGAAGGTACGAACCCCCGCCCGCAGCGCGGCGACCACGTTGGCCAGGGCCGTGCCCCGCGTGTCGTGGAAGTGGAAGGCGATCCCGGCCCGGGTCAAGCCGGCTTCGAGCGCCAGCCCGGTCAGCTCCTCGACCTGGTCCGGGACGGCCACCCCGATCGTGTCGCCGAAGCAGATCTCCTCGGCACCGCGCGCCACCAGGCGCAGGCCGACGGCGATGGCCGCGGCCGGCTTGACGGCCCCGGTGTAGGGGCAGCCGAATGCCGTCGAGACGTAGGCCCGCCGCCACCAGCCCAGACGGCCGGCCTCCTGCAGGACGGGCCGGGCCGCCACCAGCGACTCGTCGACCGTCATCCCGATGTTGTGCTGGGTGAAGGCATCGGTGGCGGCGCTGAAGACCGCCAGGGCGTCGGCCCCGGCGGCCACGGCTCGAGCCATGCCGCGCTCGTTCGGGACGAGCACCGGAAAGCGGACCCCGGGCAGGGCCGCCGAGCCCGAGAGCGTCCGGACCAGCTCGTCGGCATCGGCCAGTTGCGGGATCGATGACGGACGGACGAAGCTGCTGGCCTCGATCTCGGTCAGGCCGGCCGCGGCCAGGAGCTCGATGAAGCGCAGCTTGTCGGCGATCGCGATCGGCTGCGCCTCGTTCTGGAGGCCATCGCGCGGCCCCACCTCGTAGATCCGGACGTGTCGATCCGGAGCCGGCCCGCTCGCCATGGGCTGGGTCAGCCGCGCGAGGCTGGCGAGCCGGCTGGCGGGGCCGGCTGGACAACTTCGATCCGGGCGATCTGGACCTCGATCGCCGAGATCTCCTCGCACGCAGCGCGATAGTCCGGCCCACCCAGGGGCGCGTTGTCGCGACGCTTGCGAGCCTGGACGTGGAGCGCGAGCAACTCGGCCCGCGTCCGGGGCAACGACTGGGTCAAGGCTGAACCTCCATGTGCGCGACTACGGTAGCGGCTCGGCCGCGATTGATCCGTCCAGCCCAGCCAGGGTCAGCAGCTGCCGCCCCCGCACGACCTGCTCGCCGGTCTTAACCAGGACCTCGGTCACGACGCCGCCGATCGGCGCGACCACGACATGCTCCATCTTCATCGCTTCGAGGGTGACCAGGGGCTGGCCGGCCTCGACCACACTGCCCGGTCCGGCATGGATGGCCAGGACCGAGCCGGGCATCGGCGCATTGACCTGTGCGCCGCCGGCCGAACCATGGGCGGCGGCCGCCCGGGCGGCCCGATCGACGTCGGGCGGCGGGGCGATCTGGAAGGCCACGCTCCGGCCGTCCTCATCGACGAAGGCCGTTCCGGCTGCGTCGACCACGCTGGCCGGCAGCGCTTCCCCCGGGGCGGGCGGCCTGACCTCGACCGAGCGCTCGCGGCCCTCGTTGCTCAGCCTGATCCGGGCCGGACCGTTCAGGCGCCAGCCGTCGCGGGAGCCTGCCGCCACGGCGCGGGCGGCGGCCTGCCAGGCAGCCGCCGCCGGTACGGGGCCCCGGCCGTCGGTCCCGCCCTCGCCGTCGGCGGGCGGCCAGATCGCCTCGAGGGTGTCGATCCGCGCCTCGCCCTGGACCACGACGGGCTGGCGCACCAGCCAGCGCAGGAAGTGCAGGTTGGAGGTCAGCCCCAGGATCAGGGTCGCCTCGAGGGCGCCGCTCATGTTCCTGATCGCTTCGGCCCGGGTATGGCCGCCGACGATCACCTTGGCCAGCATCGGATCGAAGCGGGTATCGACGACCGAACCAGGCTCGATCCCGGCATCGACCCGGACCGGCGGCCGGACCGACGCCTCTGGCCAGGCCAGGGCCTCGATCCGGCCGGTCGTCGGCAGGAAGCCGGCGTCGGGATCCTCGGCGTACAGGCGCACCTCGAGCGCGTGGCCGCCTTCCTTCAGCGCTGCGTCGACGTCGGCCTGGTCAAAGCCAAGCGGCTCGCCGGCGGCGATTCTGAGCTGGTCGGCGACGAGGTCCCGGCCGGTGATGAGCTCGGTCACCGGATGCTCGACCTGGAGCCTGGTATTCATCTCGAGGAAGTGGTAGCTGCCATCGTCATCGAGCAGGAACTCGCAGGTCCCGGCCGAGCGATACCCGACCGAGCCGGCCAGGGTGAGGGCCGCCCCACCCAGGCGCTCGCGGAGCGCCGCGTCGACCGCCGGCGACGGGCTCTCCTCGAGGACCTTCTGGTGGCGGCGCTGGAGCGAGCAGTCCCGCTCGCCAAGGTGGACGCCCCGGCCGGCGGCATCGAACAGGACCTGCACCTCCACGTGGCGCGGCCCGGCCAGGAAGTGCTCGAGGATGAGGCGCGGGTCGCCGAACGCCAGCGCCGCTTCCCGGCGGGCGGCGGCCAGGGCGTCCAGGAACTCGGTTGGCTCGGCCAGGTCGCGAACCTCCCGCATGCCCTTGCCGCCTCCGCCGGCGGCGGGCTTGATCAGGACGGCGTGGCCTTTGCCGCCGGATCCACCGGCGATCTCGCGGGCGGCCCGGAGCAGGGCTTCGTCCGACTGGTCGTCGCCGTCATAGCCGGGCACGACGGGAATGCCCAGGGCGGCCGCCCGGCGGCGGGCCGCCGCCTTGTCGCCCATGGCCCGGATGGCGCTCGGAGGTGGACCGACCCAGCGGATGCCGGCCGCCTCCACGGCCTCGGCGAAGGCAGCGTTCTCCGACAGGAAGCCGAACCCTGGATGGAGCGCATCGGCCCCGGCTGCGAGGGCCGCGGCTACGATCGCCCCAATGTCGAGCAGGTCGACCTCGGCAACGCGATCGAGGCCCGGAACGACGGCCCGAATGCCGAGCCGGTCGGTCGTCCGCCGGATCCTGGTCGCGATCTCGCCCCGGTTGGCGATGAACAGGCTCCGGATTGGCGCGATCGTTGCGGCGGTGGCGGCCGGTGTGGCTGTTTCTCGGTTCGCGCTCCCACCCTCGGATGCTCTGAACGCGTCAATCGCGTCAGTTGCGACGCGCCAGCGACCCCCGACCCGCCGAGCGGGCAGCGATCCGTTGGCGATCCAGCGCTGGACCGAACGGGTGGTGGACCCGATTCTTTCAGCCGCCTCGCGCGGCGACAGCTCTGCCTTCATGTGGCGCGATTGTCGCGTTCAGGCCTTCGATTGGCAAGGCCGCGTGCCGATCGTCTACCTCGGCTCGGACCCTCGGTCCCGCGAAGCCCGCCTCGAGGCACGATGGGCAGTCTCAACGACAGCGGGGAAGTTCACTTAGTCGCCCTCCGGAGCCCAGGCCGGAGGACGCTTCTCGAGGAAGGCCCGCAGGCCTTCCTGGGCCTCGGCCGAGCGGCGCTGGCGGGCGATCACCCGGGCCGTATGCCACTTCGAAGAGCCGTGGGGCAGGCCACGGACCTCGCGCACGATCGACTTGGCCGCCCGGGCCGCCGTCGGACCGGCGGCCAGGACATCGCCGACCGCGGCATCGACGGCCGCATCCAGCGCTTCGGCACCCTCGGCCAGCTCGTGGACCAGGCCGATCCGCTGGGCCCGGACCGCATCGAAGCGCCGACCCGGCGGGAACAGCGCGCGGGCCTGGCTCTCGCCGATCTTGGCGATCACGAACGGCGAGATCACGGCCGGCAGGATGCCCAGCCGGGTCTCGGTGAAGCCGAAGCGGGTACCCGACTCGGCAATGACCAGGTCGCTGGCCGCACACAGGCCGGTGCCGCCGCCTAGGGCCACCCCATGGACCCGGGCGATGACCGGCACCGGGCAGGTATCGATCGCGTCGAACATCTCGGCCATGGCCATCGCGTCCTGTTCGTTGGCCTCGATCTCGAGCTCGAGGGCGGCCCGCATCCAGCCGATGTCGGCCCCTGCGCAGAACGACGGACCGTCGCCGGCCAGGACCACCACCCGCAGGCGCTCCGGTGGTTCATCGGCCAGGGCCGCCAGCGCTGCCCGCAGCTCGGCAATCAGGCTGGCATCGAACGCGTTGTGCCGGTCGGGCCGAGCCAGGGTCAGGCGCGCAACGACGCCGGCGGGGCCGGTCCGGTCGATGCGCAGGGCGGGCCTGGCTCGGTCGTTCACGCCGCCCATCGTAGCCGCCGGCTGCTACGCTCGATCCATGCCGCAGGCCATCGACCACGTGCTCATCGCCTGTCCGGACCCGGATCGGGCGGCTGAAGCATTCGAGGCGGGTCTCGGCCTCCAGGCGACCGGGGCAGGCCGCCATACCGCCCTGGGCACCTTCAATCGACTGATCTGGCTGGGCGACAGCTTCATCGAGCTGATCGGGATCGAGGCCCGCAAGCTGGCCGAGGCGAGCTGGGTCGGCCGGCCGGTGTTGCGCGCCGCGGACGCCGGCGGAGGCTTCGCGATGTGGGCCGCCGCGACCCAGGGAATCCAGGCGGAGGTCGCCGCACTCCGCGCCCGTGGCTCGGACCTCGGCGATCCGGTTGACGGCGAGCGCATCCGGCCCGATGGCCGGATCGTGCGCTGGACACTGGCCGAGTCACCGTCGATGGGCCCGCTCGAGCCCCCCTTCCTGATCGAGCACGACCTGGCCGCGGCCGAATGGAGCGAGCCCGAACAGGCAGAGCGGGCCGCCCAGCGCCATCCGATCGGTGGATCGGTCCGATTCGAGACGCTCGAGCTGCCGGCGGCGGACATCCCACTGGCCACGCGGCGCTACCTGCGGACGGTCGGGATCGGCCCATTCCGGCCGTCCCTGGCCGGCCATGGCGCTCGCGACGCGACGGTCGGCCCGCACACGATCCGGTTCGTCCCGTCCGCCGCCGGCGGTTGGCCGGTAGCGACGATCCACGTGCTGGCTATCGGCATGGCCGAGCCGGACGGCGCGATCCTGCGCGACCTCGAGCTGCTCGGCTGCCACTGGATCATCCGGGCGGGCTGAGAGCCTCGGGACGCGGCACCGGAAGCACGAGCCGCGTCGCGATCTGGACCAGGCCAGCCCGGGCCAGGTTACGGTCCGAGCCCTCCCCAACGAGGGCGTTGGATGCAACGTATGCGCAGCCCGCGGCTGCGGCGGCGGCGGCCCGAACGCCGATCATCGCCCGCTGGATGCCGCGGTTACGGAAGTCCGGCCGAACCGCCCCAGCCGTCAACCAGCCGATCCCGTCGTGCGAGTCGAGGGCGCCCACGCCGACGAGATCGCCGTCCGCCTCAGCTGAGTAAAGTCTCCGGTGGGCCTGGGCCGGCGTGCCGACGAGATGGGGCGCCATCCGCCGCAGCCAAGCCTCGCGGACCGGTCCGTGCGAGTCGGCCGCGATCGCCGCTTCGACCCACTGATCGGATTCGTTGGCGAAGACCTCCCGGATCGTCACGCCGAATACCTCGGGTCCCCGGGCGATCGCTCCAGCCTCGGCGGCGAAGAAGGCCGAGCGGTCTGCCCCAGCCACGATCGCCCGGGGCAGGCCGCTGAGCGTCGCATCCTCGGCGTCCAGCTCCGCCCAACCTTCGACTTGCTGGTCCGCGAAGAACTCGGCCGCGCGGGACAGGAGAGCGGGGAAGCCCATCGAACCGGCCGCCCGGTTGCGTGATCTGCCCGGGACCGCGCGGCTGGCCGCCATCGCCAATCGGCCGTCGTCGACGATCGTGATCTCCATCCCGGCGGCCGCCGAGACCCGCCACATGGCCAGGAGCGATGCTCGATTTGCCCGGTCGACCCGATCGACGAGAGATCGGAGCTCGGCGTCCGCGGTCACGCCGTTACATCCGGAAGACGCCGAAGCGCGTCTCGGGAATCGGGGCGTGGACGCTTGCGGCCAGTCCGAGGGCCAGCACCCGACGGGTGTCCAGCGGATCGATCACGCCGTCGTCCCACAGCCGGGCCGTGCCGAAGTAGGGGTTGCCTTCGGCCTCGTAGCGCTCCAGGACCGGTGCCTCGAAGGCGTCCCGTTCGGCCTCGGAGGCAAACGGCCCGCCGACCGTGGACAGGACCCGGGCCGCCTGGCGGCCGCCCATCACGCTGATCCGGCTGTTCGGCCACGACCACAGGAAGCGGGGCGAGTAGGCTCGCCCGGCCATCGCATAGTTGCCGGCGCCGAAGCTGCCGCCTACGATCACGGTGAACTTGGGGACCTCGGCGCAGGCCACGGCCATGACCATCTTGGCCCCATCCTTGGCGATCCCGCCTGCCTCGTACTCGCGCCCGACCATGAAGCCGGTGATGTTCTGCAGGAAGACCAGCGGGATCCGGCGCTGGGCGGCGAGCTCGATGAAATGGGCGCCCTTGAGGGCCGACTGGCTGAACAGGATGCCGTCGTTGGCGATGATCCCGATGGGGTAGCCGTCCAGGTGGGCAAAGCCGCATACCAGGGTCTCCCCATAGAGCGGCTTGAACTCGTGGAAGCGGCTGCCGTCGACTAGGCGGGCGATCACCTCCCGAATGGCCAGTGGGTGGCGCAGGTCGGCCGGAATCGCGGCGTACAGGTGGGCCGCGTCGCCGGCGCCGTCGGAGGCCACGGCCGGTGGCACCGGCTCGCGCCGCGCCCAGGGCAGGGCCGGCGGCGTCCGGTTGAGGTTGGCCACGATCGAGCGGCCAAGGGCGATCGCATGCTCGTCGTCGAGTGCCTCGTGGTCGACCACCCCGCTGATCCGGGCATGGACGCTGGCCCCGCCCAGGTCCTCGGCGCTGACATCCTCGCCAGTCGCCGCCTTCACCAGCGGCGGCCCGCCCAGGAAGATCGTGCCGGTCCCCTTGACGATCACGGTCTCGTCGCTCATCGCCGGGACGTAGGCACCGCCGGCCGTGCTGCTGCCCATGACCAGGGCCACCTGGGGCACCGCCGCGGCCGACAGCCGGGCTTGGTTGTAGAAGATCCGGCCGAAGTGCTCGCGGTCGGGGAAGACGTCCGCCTGGAGGGGCAGGAAGGCGCCGCCCGAATCGACCAGGTAGACGCACGGCAGGCGATTCTCGAGGGCGATCTCCTGCGCCCGGAGGTGCTTCTTCACGGTGAGCGGGTAGTACGTGCCGCCCTTGACCGTGGCGTCATTGGCCACGATCACGCAGGTGACGCCCTCGATCCGGCCAACGCCGGTCACGATCCCGGCACTCGGCGCATCCCGGCCATCGGCGCCATACACCCCGTCGGCCGCCAGGGGGCTCAGCTCGAGGAAGGCCGAACCGGGATCGACCAGGCGGTCGATCCGTTCGCGGACCGGCAGCTTGCCCCGCGACCGGTGCTTGTCGATCGCGGTCGCATCCCCGCCGGCGCCGTCGGCGCTGATCCGGGCCTGGCGCTCAAGCAGGTCGGCCACGAGCGCGTCCATGGCCGCCCGATTGGCCAGGCCCTCGGCGCCGACCGGGTCGATGCGGCTGCGCAGGACGGACATGGCTCGATCATAGCGAGCCGGATCGGGGGCATTACGTGCTACTGTCCGTGGGCAAGTGATGACCTCCCCGAGCGCCACCCTGGCCGATCCGAACCTGGCCGACCCGGCCCTTCGAGCCGAGACGATCCGACGCGAGCTGGCCGAGGCGTGGGGCGCGATGGGCGCCTCGTGGGGTGTCGCGCCGGCGATTGCCCGGGTCCACATCTACCTCATGGCCCGGGGCGAGCCGCTGACCGAGCGCGAGGTGCGCGAGGCACTCGGCCTGAGCCACCGGGCCGCCAGCCTGGCCCTCGATGCGGCAATCCGCTGGGGCGTGGTGGAGCGGGTCGAAGAGCCCCGGCGAATCGGCCGGCGCGGCCCGGCCGGCACGGCCTACGCCTCGGTCGGCGATCACTTCCGTTGGTTCAGCCGGGTGATCGAGCACCGCAAGGCGCTCGAGGGCGACCCGATCATCCACGTCCTCGAGCGGACCGCCGCGGATGCCACGGCCGCCGCCGCCGAGTACCCCGACAACCCGGAGCTAGCCGACCTGCGCGACTGGCTGGCCACCTTCCTGTGGTTCGTCCGCCTGTTCAATCGAGCGATCGGCCTGGTGCCCGTGCTCGAGCCAACCGAGCTCGAGCGGCTGCTCGACCTGCTCGCCCGGATCCCCGATGACACGGTCCTGCGCCTGGTCAGGCTGCTCGGCCAGCTGCCAGAGGATGAGGTCCTGGGCCTGGTGACCGGCCTGTCCAGGCTGTCTCCGACGGCCGCCCGGCGCTCGCTCAAGCTGATGTCCGGCGTGGTCCGGACGGTCGGTCGCTGACGGTCGCCCGGGATCGCTGACGGGTCATGCGATAATCCGGAGCGCGCGACACGATCCGGCCCGCTCGAACGGGGGCTTCCCCGGGGCTCAGCCCAGGCCGACGTGGACCGCGGGAATCACCGGAGCCAGCACATGACCGTCGAATCGTCCACCTGGGCCACCAAGAAGGGCCTCGCCCAGATGCTCAAGGGCGGCGTCATCATGGACGTCGTCACGCCCGACCAGGCCAAGATCGCCGAAGAGGCCGGCGCGGTAGCCGTGATGGCCCTCGAGCGGGTGCCCTCGGACATCCGCGCGACCGGCGGGGTTGCCCGGATGAGCGACCCGTCGATGATCGTGGGGATCATGGACGCGGTCTCGATCCCGGTCATGGCCAAGGCCCGGATCGGCCACTTCGTGGAGGCCCAGATCCTCGAGGCGCTGGGCGTGGACTACATCGACGAGTCCGAGGTCCTGACCCCGGCCGACGAGGCCAACCACATCGACAAGCACCTGTTCAAGGTGCCCTTCGTTTGCGGCTCGCGCAACCTTGGCGAGGCGCTCCGCCGGATCAGCGAGGGTGCGGCCATGATGCGGACCAAGGGCGAGGCCGGCACCGGCAACATCGTCGAGGCGGTCCGCCATATCCGGACCGTCAACGCCGAGCTGCGCCGGCTGAACGGGCTGCGCGAGGACGAGCTGTTCGTGGCGGCCAAGGAGCTCGGCGCACCGCTTGAGCTGGTCCGCGAGGTCGCCGCGGCTGGCAAGCTGCCGGTGGTCAACTTCGTGGCCGGTGGGATCGCCACCCCGGCCGATGCCGCCCTGGCGATGCAGCTGGGCGCCGAGGGCGTGTTCGTCGGCTCGGGCATCTTCAAGAGCGAGGATCCGGCCCGGATGGCCAACGCGATCGTCCAGGCCACGACCCACTTCGACAACGCCGCCCTCCTGGCCGAGGTCAGCAAGGGACTCGGCGCACCGATGCGGGGGATCAGCATGGAGTCGATCCCGGATCAGGAGCGCCTGGCCGTTCGGGGCTGGTAGGCCCGAGCCGGCCGCACCGATGAAGATCGGAGTCCTGGCCCTCCAGGGCGCGTTCATCGAGCACGTCCGCACCTATCGCGCCATCGGCGTCGAGGCGGTCGAGGTTCGCCTGCCCGCCGACCTGGTCGGGCTGAGCGGATTGACCTTGCCCGGCGGCGAAAGCACGACGATGCGGCGCCTGATCGATCGCTGGGACCTGCGCCAGCCGATCCTCGACCTGGCCGAGAGCGGCGCCCCGATCTTCGGCACCTGCGCCGGCATGATCCTGCTCGCCCGCGAGATCGCCGGCGGGGAGGAGCCGGTCCTGCCCCTGCTCGACGTGACCGTCCAGCGCAACGCGTTCGGGCGCCAGCTCGACTCGTTCGAGGCCGAGCTGGTGGTCCCGATGCTGGGCGACGAGCCCGTCCATGGGGTGTTCATCCGGGCCCCCGTGATCGAGCGGGTCGGGCCGGCCGTGGACGTCCTCAGCCGGCTCGAGGACGGCCGAATCGTGGCGGTACGCGAGCGCAACATCATCGCCACGGCGTTCCATCCTGAGCTGGCCGGCGAGACCCGTTTCCATCGCCTGGTGGCGACGATGGCCTCCGAGCACGATGACCCGGGCGAAGGCTCGGGTCGGCGCCATCATCCCGTGCGTCGAGAGCGAAGCGCGACGTGAGCGTGTCGGGCAAGGTCCGGATGGCTCGCCTGACCGACCTGGCGGCACTGGGCGAGCTGTCCCGGCTGGCCCAGACCGACGCGGCCCGATCGCTGGGACTGCCGGTCACCCGGCCCCGGATGGGCGTGTTCAGCCTGTTCCGATTGCCACTGGGTGCCTTCCAGCCGAGTGACCTGCTGTACGTCCACGAGCTCGACCGGCGGATCAGCGGCCTGCTCCGGGTGGAGCGCGACAGCCACCGCGACGAGTGGACCGTGGTGGAGCTCGATGCGATCGGCCAGGGCGATGCCGGCGACATCCGCTTCCGCCTCGTCCAGCACCTCTTGCGCGATGGCGCCCGACGCGGCGCGCTGCGCTTCCACGTCGCCTGCGCCGATGCCGACGGCAACGTCGAGCTGTTCATGCAGGCCGGCTTCGTGCGCTACGGCGAGGAGAAGATCCTGTTCCGGGACTCGACCGAGAGCTTGCCCGAGGCCTGGCCCGAGGAGCGGGCGGCGGCCTGCGGCATCCGTCCCGCCCAGCCCCTCGATGCGCTCGCCCTCGCCCGCCTGTACTCGGCCGTGACGCCCCAGCCGGTCCAGCGCCTGGAGGCCTATCGCCTGCCCGACTGGGAGCGCCAGGGAGCCGGCTGGCGGGTGCCCCGCTCGAGCCTCACCCCGATCCTGCGCTTCGCCGATATCGAGGCGTTCGTCCAGGACGAGCCGGCCAGTGGCTCGGACCCGACCGGCCTGTCCGCGCTCATCCAGGTAGCCGTCGCGAAGGAGGATCAGCCCCATTACCTGCGGATCCTGGCCCGGCCCGAGTCTGACGTCGGGCCACTGGTGGAGTACGGTCTGGGAGTGATCGCCGCCCGCATCGGCAATGGTCATGAAGCCCACCATGGCGTGATCTCCTCCGTGCGAACGTACGAATCACCGATTGATCGCCGCCTCGAGGAGGCCGGTTTCGAGCTCGAGTCGAGCGTCACCCTGCTGCTCAGGGAGGCCCTCGTCCGGGTTGCCGAACCGGCCCTCGTCCCGGCGATTCAATGATCAGCGCCGCCCCACCCAGCCAAGCCCCTGCACCGCCGACCCCGGAGGTCCCGTGACTGCAGCACCTGCCAATTTCGAACGTGAAGCAATGGATGACCTGGAGCTCCTCCTGGCGGCCCTGCCGCCCGAGGTGGTCGAGGCCGTCCACGCCCTGCCCGACCAGACCAGCCTGATCGAGGTGGTGCTCGATCTCGGCCGCCCGCCCGAGGCGCGCTTTCCCAATAGCGAGGTGACCCTCCTCGAGCGCGAGATCGACGAGTCGGACATCGCCTACGTGATCGACCATATCGGCACGTTCGGCGACGACAACCGGGCCGGCATCGAGCGGACCCTTCACCGGATCAGCGCCATCCGCAATCGGAGCGGCAAGATCGTCGGCCTGACCTGCCGGATCGGCAAGGCCGTCTTCGGCACGATCGAGATCATCAACGACTTCGTCGAGAGCGGGAAGTCGATCCTGATCATGGGCCGGCCCGGGATCGGCAAGACCACGATGCTGCGCGAGGCCGCCCGGGTGCTGGCCGACGACCTGGGCAAGCGGGTCGTGGTCGTGGACACCAGCAACGAGATCGCGGGTGACGGCGATATTCCTCACCCGGCGATCGGCAAGGCCCGCCGGATGCAGGTCCGGACGCCCTCGCTCCAGCACGAGGTGATGATCGAGGCGGTCGAGAACCACATGCCCCAGGTCATCGTCATCGACGAGATCGGGACCGAGCTCGAGGCCCAGGCCGCCCGGACCATCGCCGAACGCGGCGTCCAGCTGATCGGCACCGCCCACGGCAACAACCTCGACAACTTGATGCTCAACCCGACCCTGTCCGACCTGATCGGCGGGATCCAGAGCGTGACCCTGGGCGACGAGGAAGCCCGCCGCCGGCGCTCGCAGAAGAGCGTCCTGGAGCGCAAGCAGCCACCCACCTTCGACGTGATCATCGAGATCCAGGACCGTGAGCGGGTCATGGTCCACGCCGACGTGGCCGAGACGATCGACGAGATGCTGCGCGGTGATCCCGTGGCGCCCGAGCTGCGCTGGCGGGACGAGGAGGGCATCCATCGATCGCAGTCGCGCCCACGTCCCTCGCCGCGCGAGACCCTCGGCAGCGAGCGCTTCGCCGGCCTGATCGGGACCGGCAGCCCGTGGCGAACGGAACCGGGCTGGCGTGGTGACGGCAACTATCGCAGCGGCGGCTACCGCGATGCCGCGCCGGGTGCCGCGCCCGGCGGCTATCGCGCCGGCTACCGGCCCGGGGCGAGTGGCGGCTGGCGCCAGACGCGCGGCGGGACGACCCGCGAAACGGGTCCGCGCGGCCGCTTAGACGGGCCCGGCCGGCCGGGTGATCCGATCGCGGGGATGATGCCGGGCGAACGGTTCGCCGTGGAGCCGAGCGCCGGCAGCGGTTCGTCGCGCAGCCGTGGATCGAAGGGCTGGTCGGGCGCCTCGAGACCGGCCCGATCCACGGAGCGCTCCCGGCCGCCCGACCCGGACCTGCCCTTCGTTGCCGGCGAGATCGCCGACCGGGGCCCGCTCGAACGGGGACCGCTGGAACGCGGTGCGCCGCCGCCGCCCGAACGACCCGCCCGCGAGGCCCGCGAGCGCGAGCGCCAGGCGGCCTGGCGGGATCAGGCCAGCCGCGCCCTGACTGCGCTGAAGGCCGACGAAGGTACGGCGCCGATCAACGCCCTCGAGCTGGCCGAGCCGCTCCTGGTCAACGACCCGCCGGCCGGGGGCCTTGGGTCCGCCGCGACGAGCCTGCCGGCTCGTTCCGAGGCTCCGCTGCTCGACGACGACGATGACGACGATGAGGATGACGACGAGGGCTTGGACGAAGGTTCGGGCTCGGGTTCGACCTCGGGTTCGAGCTCGGGCCGCGAGGTCCTGCAGGTCACCGAGGGGCTCTTGCCGACCGTCCGGGTGCTGCCCTTCGGGGTCAGCCGGAAGCGGCTCGAACAGGCGATCCGCGAGCTGCAGCTGCCGGTCACGATCGCCCGCTCGATCGACGAGGCGGACGTGGTCATGACCCTGCGCAACGAGTACCGCTCCAAGCCGCCGACCGTGCGCGAGGCCGAGGAGCGGGGCATGCCGGTCTACGTCCTCAAGAGCAATACGGTCCTGCAGATGAACGCCAGCCTGACCTCGATCTTCTCGCTCGCGCTCGATCCCCGCGAGGCCGCCCTGCGCGAGACGGAAGAGGCGATCGGGATGGTGATCCAGCGCTCCGAAGCCGTCGAGCTGTCGCCCCAGAGCGCGTACATCCGGCGCCTCCAGCACCAGATGGCCGAACGGGCCAACCTCGTCTCGCGCTCGCGCGGCCGGGAGCCTTACCGCCGGGTCCGCCTCTACCCCGACCAGGCCCGCGTCTGGCGCTAGCCCCCTCCTCGTCGCGGTCGCGCCTTCGGCCGCTTCGTGGCCCGGGAGCGCGGTCGTCCCGAGCTCGATCCGCGACCGGACGCCCCGAGCTCGATCGGAGGTCTATCGCGTGCCGGGGCGTTCGCGGCAGGCGAACAAACGGCGGGAATCTCCACGGTTAGTCGGCCCTCCTACCGGCGATCGCGCGATTTGTTCGCGCCCGTCGAACGATTCGATTGGAACGCGCGCGCGATCCCTCGGGTGAGGCTCGGATGAGGGCGATCTGTTCTTCTTAAGCGAACGCCCGATCCGGCATGTTCGGGCCTTCCCGACGGGCAGGATCGCGAGGGCAACGGGTGCCGCTGAATCGCTCCAGCAACCAGAGAGACATCGACCGGGAAGCGACTCGTCTGACCAGGCTCGATGCATCAAGGATCGCCCAGGAGCTTCGCGAGCTGCGGCTAGGCCTGGGCGTTTCTCAGGCCGCCCTCGCCCGGGTCGTCGGCGTGACCCGATCCGTGGTCTGTGAGCTCGAGGCAGGAGGTCCAACGGTCGGGCTCGAGATCCGGCGCCGCACGGCCATCGCTCTCGGGGCGGATCTCAGGGTCAATGTCTATCCGGGTGCCACGCCCATGCTCCATGACGCCGCCCATGCCCGGATCATCGAGCGGCTCCTGGCGCGACGGCATCGCCGATGGCGGGCCGAGGTCGAGGCGCGAGTTCCTGGCCGAGCGCGGGCCTCGACCGACGTCCGACTGTCCGCTCCCGGCACGATCGTCCTGATTGAGGTCGAGACCCACGTCCGCCGTTGGGAGGAGACGGTGCGGCGGTCCTTTGAGAAGCGCGATGAGGTTCGCCAGGCCGAGGATGAAGGGACGAGAGTCTTCGCGGTCCTGTGCCTTCCGCCGACTCGACACCATCGCGAGCTGGTAGCCGGGCTGAGCGAATCGATCCGGGTGGCATTCCCGACAGCCTCGGAGCGTCTCCGGCAGGCGCTCGAGGAAGGAACCGACTGGTCCGGAGATGGGATCCTGTGGGTCGCCGGTCGTCGATAGGGGGTTTCGTGGTCCCCTCGGCGTTCGCCGCAGACGAACAAACCGGCGGTGCGGTGGCGCAATTCTGGCCCGAAGACCAGTGATCCGCGCGTCGCGTTCGCGGGTGACGAACAAAACGGGGCGGCTGCCAAGGTTGGCTGGTTGCTGGGCCCCTCCTCGTGCGATTTGTTCGCGGCAGACGAACGACGAGCGATCGACGCTCCGGCCCTTTAAGCCGACCCCGCGGCCTCGTGCCTCGGATCGCTGTCGACAACGTCCCCGAACAGCACACCTAGTGCTCGGTGGTGCCGGTGAAGGTCCAGCCGTCGATTCGGACCGATGGCACGACCACTCCGCCGAGGAAGCCCTTCAGGCAGCGCCGCTCCGCGCTGACCGCCGAGACGCCGGCCAGCGCGTCGAGGTAGCTCTGGGTGAAGCGCAGGTTGCGCACCGGGCCGACGATCTTGCCGTCCTCCACCAGGAACGTGCCGTCGCGGGTCATGCCGGTCACGATCGCCAGCTTGGGATGGACCGGGTTCGTGTAGTGGAAGCGGGTGATGAGCAACCCGCGGCCGAGGCCGCCGATCAGCTCCTCGCGGCTGGCCGCCCCGGCGTCCATGACCATGTTCAGCGGGAACGGCCCGTACGGGTTGGGCGCGGGCAGGCCGTGGCCGGTTGAGCGCCGGCCCTCGCGAGCCGCGGTCTGGGCGTCGTACACGACCCCGGCGCACACGCCCGCGTTCAGCAGCTCGACGCGCTGCTTCTCGACGCCCTCGTAGTCGAAGGCCATCGGCAGGCCGGCCGGGTCGGTGGCATCGTCGCGGATCGTGACCAGGTCGGTCCCGACCCGCCGGCCGACCTCCACGAACGATCGCCCCTCCTGGACGGCCAGCGCCGAGAAGCCGAGGTAGCCGAGCATGTCCATGACGTCGACGACGGCGTAGGTGTCGAGCACGACCGGATAGTCGCCGGCGTCGACCGCGACCGGATTGGCCATCGCCCGGGCGCGCTCCGACGCCTCGGCGCCCAGGGCCGCGGCGTCAATCGTGGTCGCGTCCACTGCGGCCGACTCGGCATAGCCGGATCCGCCGTCAGGGCCCATCGAGACCGTGATCAGCTGCGACCAGGTCCGGCCCGCGCTGGCTCGAATGCCGAGCGAGTTGGCGACCGTGATCGTCTCGGTCGTCGTCGCGAACGAGCCGTAGGCAGTGACGCCGGCCTCATCGGCCCGGGCGATCACCGCCCGGGCGCCATCGGCCCGCAGCTCGGGCGTCGCCTCGGCGGTGGCCGAGCTCCAGCCGGCGGGCAGGTCTGGGATCGGCCGCAGTCCCGGGCCCGGCAGCGACACGAAGTCGTCATTGGGCGCCACGTTCCGGGCGATTGCCCCGGCTGCCTCGACCACGGCCCGCAGCCCGTCGTTGTCGAAGCGGCCGGTTGCGGCCACCCCGATCCGCTGGCCGGCGACGAAGCGCAGGCTCAGCCGGGCATTCGACTCGGCCACGTTCTGGTGGATCTCGCTGTTGGCAAAGCGGGTCAGGGCCGCGTCATCGGCCTCGATCACGACCTCGGCCTGGGACGCCCCGGCGGCTGCGGCCAGGTCCAGGACCTGCTCGCCAAGGTTGAGCCAGCCGGCTCCGTCCTTGGGCTCGCTCACCACTTGCCGACGCCCACCTGGACATTCCGGAAGCGGGCACCCGGTACCGCGTGGCCCACGTGGCCGGTCTGGCCGGGCTCGCCCTTGCCGCAGTTGGGCGTGCCCAGCATCACGTAGCTGCGCTCGTCACCGACCGCGTCGCAGGATCGCCAGAACTCGTAGGTGATCCCGGTGTAGGTCGGGTTCTTGAACATCCGGCCTTTCTTGCCGCCCTTGATCTCGTAGGCGACCTCGGTCGCGAACTGGAAGTTCAGGCGGCGGTCGTCGATCGACCAGCTCCGGTTGGAGCGCAGGTAGAGCCCGTCGTCGGTGTCCTGCACGATCTCGTCGAGACTCATGCCCGGCTTGGGCAGCAGGTTGATGTTGGTCATCCGGATGAGCGGGATCCGGTTCCAGCCGTCGGCCCGCATGGCGCCCCCGGACTGGCGACCGATCCGGGGCGCCGTCTCGCGACTGCTCAGGTAGCCGACCAGGATGCCTTCCTTGATCAGGGGTACGGCCTGGGCGGGCACACCCTCATCGTCCCAGCCGAAGGTGCCCAGCCCGCCGGGCGCGGTCGCGTCGGCCACGATGTCGATCAGGTCCGAGCCATAGCGGAAGCCCGACTCCAGCTTGTCGGTCGTAAGGAAGCTGGTCCCGGCGTACGACGCCTCGGTGCCGAAGACGCGATCGAGCTCGGTTGGATGGCCGCAGCTCTCGTGGACCTGGAGATAGAGCTGGGACGGGTCGAGCACGATCGTCATCCGGCCCGATGGGCATTGCGGAGCCGTGAGCAGGGCCACGGCCTCTTCCGAGAGCTCCTCGGCGTGATCGGCCAGCTCCAGGTCCCGGATGTACTCGTAGCCGGCCGACTGCCAGCCCCCGCCGGCATCGGGGTAGCTTCGGCGCTGGTGCTCATCGCCTTCGATCGCGTTGGTCTCGATGCCCGACCCGACGTGGGTGATCGTCTGGTCCGTCGTGCTGCCGTCGCTGGAGGCAAAGATCGTGTGGTCCCGCTGGGCGGCATAGATCGTCTCGGTGAAGGCGATTCCCCGGACCGCCGAGGCGGCCTGGTCGGCCGCCAGGAGCGCCTCGATCTTCGTCTCGAGTGAGACCTTGAACGGGTCCTCGACCACCGGGGTCTCGAACCGACCTTGGACGGCCGGCCGGTCATCCAGGCGCACCCGATGGCGCAGCGCAGTGGCCGAAGCGCGGGCGATCCGGACGGCCTCCGCGGCGACCCGGTCGATCTCGGCCGGTTCGAGCCTGTGGCTGGAGGCGAAGCCCCACGCACCGTCGACCAGGACGCGTACGCCGAAACCTTCGCTCTCGCCCGAGGCGACCCCTTCGACCCGGCCGGACTTGACCGTGATGGACTCATCGATCCGATGGACGATCCGGACGTCGGCGTAGCTCGCCCCGCGGGTGGTGGCCGTCGACAGGGCGCGGTCGGTCAGGTCTCGCATCGGCGGCACGATAGCAGGCTTGACTTGCCTCGGCAGGTGGCCCGGGTCAGCAGGCACCGTCAGTAAGCTGGCCCGCTGCCGATCGCCTGGCCCGTGAGCCAGAGTCCCAGCCCGAAGATCAGGCAGGCCGCCCCAACCGGAACGTAGGTGGCCAGCCGGCCAAGGCTCGAAGCCGAGGGCAGGTGATCGAGCCGATCGCGGGCAAAGACCAGGCCCAGCCCGACCCCGCCCAGGACCAGGGCCATGCCCAGCCCGAAGGCGATCACCAGGATGAGGCCGTAGGCCGGCCGGTCCACGTTGATCGCCGCGAGCAGGATGATCAGGGCATTCGTCGACGGGATCAGGCCGCCGGCCAGGCCGAGCACGAACAGGCTGCGCCAGCCGATCGGCGCCGGCGGTGGCTCGTGCGGGTGCTCGTGACCGTGACCGTCAGCCTGATCGTGGGCAGGGGCGAGCTGGCCGTGATCAAGCTCGAGACGACGGGCGCGAAATGCGCGCGCCTGGCCGATCAGCAGCCAGCCGCCGATCGCCACGACCGTCAGCCCTGAGGCGACCGGCGCAACCGTGTTGAACAGCTCGGGCGCCACGCCCCGGGCTTCCAGGATGACCGCAGCCAGGACCACGATCCCGAGCGTATGCGAGACGGTGACCGACAGGCCCAGGGCGATCGCGTGGATCGCCGTGCCCCGTGAGCCCACGAGATAGGCGCCCATCAGGGTCTTGCCGTGGCCGGGGGTCAGGGCATGCCCGGCGCCCAGCCCGAGCGCCGCCAGCAACGAGCCGAGGAGCGCGAACGGGGTGATCGCGGAGGTGCCGACCAGGCCGGCGATGTCCAGCCCGACCACCCCACCGGGCACGGCGCCCACGGAACCAAGGCCACCCACGACGCCACCTCCGGCCGGCGGGCTCGCCTGCGCCGCCCCGGCCACGCCGGCTGGAGTCTCCGATGCCGGCGGGCTGGCGCCGCCGTCCAGGGTCGAAGGCTCGGGCGAGACCGGAGCAGTCAGGGGCAGGGCATCGGCCGGCTCGAGGTAGGCCGTGACCGGTCCGCCCGGGCTCGCCCGGAAGGTGACGTTGTTGATCGCGAGCGGGTGGGGGATCAGGCTGGCCGGATAGAGCCGGAGCCGGTCTGAGACCGAGGTCGAGGGCAGCTTGGCGGTGGCCAGGGTCACCCCGCTGGCCGTCAGCACCACCTCGTGCCAGCCGATCCGGCCCGGGTGGGACGCGTCGTTGAAGCCGATCCGGGTGGCCGGCTGGAGCGGTCCGGAAAGGTCCGCGCTGAACTCGCAGACCAGGCGCATCGTGCTCAGGCCGGCCGTCCCCGGCGGAAAGCTGAGGCCTGCCCCGAACTCGACGAGCGACAGGCGCTGGCCGTTTGCCGTCAGGCTCAGGTCGGGCTCGAGGCGGGGGCAGGCGGCCAGCCGCTCGGCCTCGGCCTCGGACGCCGAGATCACCCCATCGCCGTCGGTATCGATCGTCAGGCGATCCTGGAAGGTCGGGATCTCGGCTTCGTCGATGACCACGTCGAGGACGATCCGGTTCGGCTCGAGCCGGATCCCGGCGTAGTGGTTGACCGTGAAGTTGCCCAGCGGGTGGGCCAGGGCGATGGCCGGGAGGAGGACCAGCAGGGCGATCGCCAGGAGCACTGCGCGAGCGGTTCGAGGGATCATCGCCGGCATCGTAAACGGGTCCGGCCAAAGGTCGGTCGGACCCTCGATTCGAAGGGCGCTCGGCTACACTCAATCGTGTGAAGCCCGTTGACGGTGGCTGGTTCGTCACGTTTGAGGGCCCTGAAGGCTCGGGCAAGACGATCCAGGCGGCGCGCATGCGCGATCTCGCCGAGGCGGCCGGCCTGCCCGTCGTCCTGACCCGCGAACCGGGCGGCACGCCGGTCGGCGAGCTGATCCGGGACATCCTCATGGCGGCCGGCCAGGATGCCGTCGCGCTGGGCCCTCGGACGGACGCCCTGTTGTTCAATGCCGCCCGGGCCCAGCACGTCGACGACGTGATCCGGCCCGCCCTGGCCCGGGGCGCGCTCGTGATCTGCGCCCGCTATGCCGACTCGACGATCGCCTACCAGGGCTACGGCAGCGGCTTGCCGCTCGCGTCGCTGCGCGAGCTGGAGCGCCTGGCCACCGACGGGCTAAGGCCGGACCTGACGATCCTGCTGGACCTGCCGGTCGAGATCGGCCTGGCCCGCAAGGGCGGCGACGAACAGCAGCGCTTCGAGGCCGGCATGGACCTCGCCTATCATCGCCGGGTGCGCGACGGCTTCAGGACGATGGCAGCGGACGAGCCGGACCGCTTCGTGATCGTCGACGCTGGGGTCGGAGTGGCCGACGTCTTCGACCAGACGAGGCTGGCCATCAGCCGCCTGCCTGGCCTGGCCGCCCTGGCTTCGGTGCGAGCGCGCGCCAGCCTCGATGAACCGCAGCCGCCCGTGCTGCGCATGAATCGATGAGCGACTCGCCTGCTCGTGCGTCGGGTCGCGTCAATTCCGCCGCCGACGACGCCGACCGAGCCGTGCTCGAGGCGATCGCCGGCGGGGATCATCGAGCGATCGAGCTCCTCTACGAGAAGTACAAGACGATGGCCTATGGATTGGCCTTCCGGATCACCGGGGACGCAGGCCTGGCCGACGATGTGGTCCAGGAAGCGTTCGTCGGTGCCTGGCGCAATGCCGGCCGGTATGCCACCGAGCGCGGCAGCGTGAAGACCTGGCTGCTCGCGATCGTCCATCACCGGGCCATCGATGCCATCCGCCGGCGCCGCTCGACGAGCGAGCTGCCCGAGCACGAAGAGGCGCCGCCGGCGAGCCTGACCCAGCCCGATGTCTGGTCCGAGGTGGCCGGCCGGCTCGATCGCGAGGCGATCCAGGTGGCTCTCCAGACCCTGTCGGCGGTCCAGCGCGAGGCCCTCGAGCTGGGCTATTTCAGCGGCCTCACCCAGCAGGAGATCGCCCTGCGGACGAACGCGCCGCTGGGCACGGTCAAGAGCCGGATGCGCCTCGGGCTGCAGCAGATGCGCGGGGCCATGCTCGGCCTCGGCCCGGATATCGATCGCCGCGGCGGGGGAGGGTCGACGTGAGCGCGCTGACCTGCGACCAGGTCCGGGACCTGGCTGCGGGCTTCGTGCTGGGCGCGCTTGAGCCGGCTGCGATGCACGATGTCCGTGAGCACCTGGCGGACTGCGCCGAGCCCCATCCCGAGATCGACGAGCTTGGTGGGGTCGTGCCTTACCTGGCCGAATCGGTCGAGCCGGTCGAGCCGCCGGTCGAGCTGCGCGGCCGGATCATGGACGCGATCGAGGCCCAGATCCGGGCCGGGCAGCGGACCGACGCGGCGGCCGATCGCCTGATCTCACGGCTGGGCGCCGGTTCCGAGGCTGCGCCCGCCGCCGCGCTTTCAGCGGCGCCGGCAGCACCGATCGACCTGACCGTCGAGCGTGCCCAGCGTCGTTCCCCGCCGCGCTGGATCGTGGCCATCGCCGCCGTCGTCGTGCTTGCCGCCCTGGGCGCCTGGAACCTGAGCCTGAGCCAGCAGCTGTCCTCGGCCCAGGGCCAGCAGGCGGCGGTCAACGAGGTGCTGGCGCTAGCCCAGCTGCCCGGTGGCCGGGCCGCGATCCTGGTGCCCGGGCCAAGCGGGGGCAACCCGGCCGGGCTGGCTGCGATCGGACCCGATGGCTCCTTCGCCATGGCCATGCACGGCCTCGACCCGACCAACGGATCCCAGGTCTATGAGGCCTGGCTGATCGGTCCGTCGGGCACGCCCCAACCGGTGGGCTCATTCGCGGTCGGTTCCGATGGGCTGGGCCGGCTCAGCGCGTCCCAGGTCCCGACCGGCTCGACCGTGACCGTTGGCCTGACCCGGGAGCCGGGTGCCGGCGCGACGACGCCGACCCTGCCGATGGTGGTCAGCGGGGTCACCGCGAAAGGCAGCTAGGCCGACAGCGAAGGCCGGAGCTAGAACAGGGACCTAGCCGGCCGCCGGAAGCGGGGCCGTGGCGAGGTGGCCCGGGCCTGCCTCACGGGCCGAGCGCACGGCGGCCGCGGCCGAGGCGAGCAGCTCCTCGGAGCTCGTCCCGTCGGTCGGGAAGCGGGCGAGGCCAACCGACACGCTGATCGCCCGACCGTGCTGCTCGGCCAGCGCCGCTACGCCGTCCAGCACCCGCTGGGCCACCGTCAGGCCGGCCGCGCCGGGCGCGATCAGGACGAACTCGTCGCCGCCATAGCGGGCAACGGTATCGACCAGCCGAACCGATTCGGCCAGGACGGTCGCGACCGCCCGCGGGATGTCGTCGCCGGCCTCGTGGCTGACTGCCTCATTGACCGCGGTCAGGCCGTCGATGTCGATCAGCGCGACCGAGACTTCGCCACCCTGGCGGGCCGCCCGGGCGAGCTCCAGCTCGAAGACGCGGCCGAGCGTGCGCGTGTTGGCCAGTCCGGTCAGCGGGTCGGTGTGGGCCATCCGCTCGAACCATTCGGAGCGTTCGGCGACGAGCGAGCCCAGGCGGGCCCGGTCGACAGCCACCGCCGACAGGTCGGCGATCGCCTGGAGGATCGACCGATCGGCGTCGCTCAGCTCATGGGGGGCCGGCCAGCCGAAGGCCAGCACGCCGACGCCCATGTCAACGCCTTCGTGGCTAACCACCAGGGGCACGATCCCGTCGGACATCTGGCTGCCATCGGTGCTGGTCACGATCGTGCCGAACCGGGGCGACAGCTCGCGGGCCGCCACGGCCACCGGGTGGCTCTCGTCGGCGACCGCCTGGGCGAAGGCCTGGTCGGCCTCGGCGGTCATGCCCACCGAGGCCATCAGCAGCAGGCCCGGCCGATCGGGGTCTTCGAGGAACACGGCACCGACCCGTGCCCCGGTCGCTTCAGCCGCCGCGCCGAGCAGGGCCGACAGGGTCTGGTCGAGCCCGCCCGCGTGGGCGAGTGCGGCGGCGCTGGTCGCCAGCGTGGCGGTGGTGCGATCCATCAGGCTGAGGTCTCCCTGGTTCCGGGTGATATGCCGGACGGGTCGGCGGCGCCATTGTACGACCGCCAATCGGGTCGAAGGCCCGACGAGCCCCTCGACGGCAGGCCGGTTCGCCTTCTATCCTCGGCACATGAAGCTGATCGTGGCCATTGTTCACAACGAGGACGCCGGCGCCCTGGTCGACGGCCTGCTCGAGAAGGAGTACCGGGCGACCCGGCTCCACTCATCGGGCGGCTTCCTCAAGCAGTCCAACGCCACGATCATCGTCGGTGTCGAGGAAGTCCAGATCGACGAGGTCCTGGCGATCATCCGGCGGACCTGCACGGCCCGCACCCAGATCGTCAACCCGATGCCCCCGATCATGGAGCCGGGCGAGTTCTTCATGCCCTACCCGCTCGAGGTCGAGGTCGGTGGAGCGACCGTCTTCGTCCTGCCCGTCGAACGGTTCGAACGGCTCTGATCCGGCCCGACCTGGTCGACGTCTGGATCTTCCGCGAGGCAGCGGGCCCGGCGCCGATCGAGCTGCTCCTGCTGCGCCGCGCCCCGGGTCGGATCCTGGCCGGGCTATGGCAGTGCGTCTCGGGCAGCCTCGAGCCCGGCGAGCGGGTCGTGGCCGGGGCCCTGCGCGAGCTGCGCGAGGAGACCGGCTTCGGCGAGGCGCACCTCGAGGCCCTGTTCGACCTGGACCAGGTCAACCAGTTCCACGAGCCAAGCGTCGACGCCATCCTCGTTGCGGCGATCTTCGCCGTGCGGGTCCGGCCCGGCCTCGAGCCGGTCATGTCGGACGAGCATGACGCGCTCCAATGGGTGACGCCCGAGGCGGCCCTGGAGCTGGCCGTCTGGCCGGCCTATCGCGAGTCGATCCGGCGGATCCAGGAGGACCTGCTCGCACCCGCTCGGGCGGCCTGGTTCCGGCTCGATCCCGCCGGCCAGCGCCCCGTCCGGTAGACTGGCCATGGGACCGGTCCCACGCGCCGGAGGCGGCGCGACCATCCCGGAGGCGAGCTTGCGCATATCGAGCGACCCGATCGCGACCGCGACCGCGACCGCCGGCGATCCTGCCCAGCGCCGCATCTTCCACTCGAAGGTCGACACGATCCGGCCGACCTACGGCTTCGAGGACGTCTCCCTGGCTCCCGGCACGAGCACGGTTGAGCCCAACGACGTCGACCTCGCCCAGGATCTGGCCGGGGTCAGCCTGGCCATTCCGATCATCGGCTCGGCCATGGATGCGGTTGTCGACGTGCGCCTGGCCGGTGAGCTGGCCCGCCTGGGCGGGCTGGCAATCCTCAATCTCGAAGGCGTCCAGGCACGCTATGACGATCCCGACGCGGTCCTGGCCCGGATCGCGGCGGCGCCCGACGACGCGGTCCAGCAGCTCCTCGCCGAGGCCTACGCCGCCCCGATCCGGGATGAGCTGATCGTCCGACGGATCGAGGAGCTCCATGCAGCCGGCTCGAAGGCCGCGGTGGCCGCCACGCCGGCGGCCGCCCGGCGCTTCGGCGGATTGTGTGCCGAGCACGGCGCGGACCTGTTCCTGGTCCAGAGCCAGGTGAGCAGTGCCCGCCACCTGGCATCGGACTACGAGCCCCTGTCGCTGGCCGAGTTCACCCGGTTCATGCCCATCCCGGTGGCCGTCGGCAACACGACCAATGCCGAGGCCGCCTTCGCCCTGATGGAGCAGGGCGCTGCCGCCGTGTTCGTTGGTGTCGGCCCCGGAGCGGCGTGCACCACCCGAGAGGTGCTCGGGATCGGCGTCCCCCAGGTCACCGCGATCAGCGATGTCGCCGCGGCGCGCGACGCTTACCTGGCCGAGACGGGCCGCTACGTCCCGGTGGTGGCCGATGGCGGGATGCGCCGGGGTGGCGAGCTGGCCAAGGCAATCGCGGCCGGCGCGGACGCCCTGATGATCGGCTCGCCGCTGGCCCGGGCTTCGGAGGCCCCCGGCCGGGGCACGAACTGGGGCATGGCCGCTCCTTCGGCGACCCTGCCTCGGGGCACCCGAATCAAGGTCGGCACGGTCGGGACGCTCGAGCGAATCCTGTTCGGGCCGGCGAGTGCCACGGACGGCTCGGAGAACCTGGTCGGCGCCCTGCGCCAGTCGATGGCCGCCCTGGGCGCCCGCTCGATCGGCGAGATGCAGGCGGTCGAGATGGTCTTCGCCCCGTCGGCCCAGACCGAAGGCAAGTCCTGGCAGCGTTCCCGCTGAGCGATCCGTCGCGCGGCCTGCCGGTCCTGGAGGAGGGGTCCACGCCGGACATCGAGTCGAGCACGGTCTACGAAGCGGCCGGTGGGATGCCCTTCTTCGAGGCCCTGGTCGATCGGTTCTACGCCGAGGTGGCCGGTGATCCGGTCCTCCTGGCCGTCTACCCGGATCCGGCCGACCTGCCCGGCGCGCGCCACCGGCTGACCCTGTTCCTGGCCCAGTACTGGGGTGGGCCGCGGACGTACGACCAGGAGCGCGGCCATCCCCGGCTGCGAATGCGCCATGCCGGCTTCGCCATCGGATCAGCCGAGCGGGACGCCTGGCTGCGCCACATGCGGGCCGCCCTGGCCGAGCTCGATCCGCCGACCGAGGTGGCGGCCCGCCTCGAGTCGTACTTCACTCCGGTCGCTGAAGGGATGCGCAATCGACCATGACCGAGCCAAATCAGACCGAGGCCAAGCGCGGCAAGACCGTCCATGGCGACGCGGCCAACGCCGGGCACCGGATCCTTGCCCCGGATGACGCCGAGGTCGAGGCGTACCTCGAGACGGCCCTCAAGGCGCCCGGCCCGGAGCGATCGCCGGACGACCGACCCGGGGCCGGCCTGCCCGGCATGGCGGCGGCCGAGACCGGTCCTGATACGGTCGTCATCCTGGACTTCGGCAGCCAGTTCGCCCAGCTGATCGCGCGCCGCGTGCGCGAGCTCAACGTCTATTCCGAGCTCCTGCCCCACGACACGCCGTGGGCCGAGATCGAGCGCCGCCGGCCCAAGGCAGTGATCCTCTCGGGTGGCCCGAACTCGGTCTACGACGCCGATGCGCCGCTGCCCGACAGCGGCGTCTGGAGCGGGCGGATCCCGGTTCTCGGGATCTGCTACGGGGCCCAGCTGATGGCCCGCGAGCTGGGTGGCGACGTGGTTCCGGCCAACCGGCGCGAGTACGGTCCGGCCAATGTCACGATTACCGCCGAGGGCGGCCTGTTCCTTGGCCTGGACCGAGAGCAGCCGGTCTGGATGAGCCATGGTGATTCGATCACCCGGCTGCCCGAAGGCTTCCAGGCGACGGCCCAGACCGACTCCTCGCCGCTGGCCGGCTTTGCCGATCCGTCCCGGGGCCTGTACGCGATCCAGTTCCATCCCGAGGTCGCCCACACCCCCCGGGGCCGGGAGATCCTGCGCAACTTCGTGCTGGGCATTGCCGGCGCCCGGCCCACCTGGACCCCGGCCAACTTCATCGACTCGACCGTGGCCGACATCCGGGCCCGGGTGGACGCCCATGCCCGGGCGACCGAATCGGACGGACTGGTCATCTGCGCCCTGAGCGGCGGGGTCGACTCGGCCGTCGCCGCCGCGCTCGTCCACCGCGCGGTGGGTGACCGGCTGACCTGCATCTACGTCGATCACGGCCTGATGCGCAAGAAGGAATCGGAGCTCCTCCGCCAGACCTTCGAGGCCAATCTCGGGATGCGCCTGGTGATGGCCGATGCCCGTCGCCGGTTCGTCGACCGCCTGGCCGGCGTCGAGGATCCCGAGCAGAAGCGCAAGATCATCGGCGACGAGTTCATCCGGGTCTTCGAGGAGGAAGCCAGCAAGCTCGGCCGAATCGATTTCCTGACCCAGGGCACCCTCTATCCCGACGTGATCGAGAGCGCGACATCGGAGACCAAGGCGGCCCAGAAGATCAAGACCCACCACAATGTCGGTGGCCTGCCGGCGGACCTGCGCTTCAAGCTGATCGAGCCGCTGCGCTACCTGTTCAAGGACGAGGTCCGGGCGGTGGGCATGGAGCTGGGCCTGCCCGAGGCCATGGTCCAGCGCCAGCCGTTCCCGGGACCGGGCCTGGCCATCCGGATCATCGGTGAGGTCACCACCGAACGCCTCGACACCCTGCGCGAGGCCGACTGGATCGTCATCGACGAGATCAAGGCGGCCGGCCTGTATCGGAGCGTGTGGCAGTCCTTCGCGATCCTCACCCCGGTCCGCAGCGTGGGCGTCATGGGCGATGGCCGGACGTATGCCAACGTCGTGGCGATCCGGGCCGTGACCTCGGACGATGGGATGACCGCCGATTGGGCCAAGCTGCCTTACGACGTCCTGGGCAAGATCAGCTCGCGGATCGTGAACGAGGTCCCCGGCGTCAATCGGGTGGTCTACGACATCAGCTCCAAGCCACCGGCTACGATCGAGTGGGAATAGTCCGCCCGGCCGCCCCCAACGTACGAACGGGTGGTTCGGACGGCCGCCTGACGCGCTAGAGTTTCGAGCATGGCCAAGAGGACAGCGCCCCCGTCCGGCTCCGCCGGCTCCGCCCAACCCGATCCGGCGCCGGGCGCCGCGATGACCGAGCCGATGCCGCTCCCGGTCGACGGCGCTTCGGCCCCGCTCGCGGAGGGTGATCCGGGCGCCGCTGCGACCGACGCGGCGCAGGCCGGAGAGCCGACCTCCCCCGGGGCGGGCTGGCCGGACGTCTCGAACATGCCCACCGAACCGCGCTGCCCGTGGTGCTCGGCGGTCCTGAGCAGCTCCGACCTGGCCACCTGCCTCAGCTGCGGCGCCCAGCTCAATGGACCCAACGAGGCCGAGGTCCCGGGGGTCACCACGATCGATGTCGCGGCCCTGGCCTGGAAGGCCGGCGCTCCGCCCCGTCGCAACAAGCTCATGTCCTGGATCTCGGGCGACGCCGACGATGAGCCGCTGAGCTCGGCCGGGTTGCTCAGCGCGATCGAGCCGCCGTCGCTGGCCGTCCGGCGCGAGATGCTCCGGCTCGAGCTCGAGACCGAAGGAATCAGCCTGCCCCACGATGCCGAGCCCGCGACCGATGAAGCCGTCTCCGATGAGGCCGTGACCGGCGAGGCGGCGCCGGCCGATGACGGCGCCTCCGACCCAGGGACCGGGGCGCCCAGCAGCTGAGCCGGAGCTTGCCGGCCCTGCCCCCACCCGGACCGTCGTTCCTGCCCGAGGTGCCCGTCCAGATCGGACCGCGCCTGGCCCGGGCGGGCCTGACCCGGCCGACCACCCTGGACGATGGCTGGTGGCTGACGATCCTGTGGGTAGCCGACGATGACGGCCTGCTGTCCTTTCGCGACGCCGCGCCTGCCGCCGGGCCGCCGCCCGATCCGCCGGTCGTCCGCCTGGGCCCGAGCCTAGCGGGTGCCCTGTCCGGGCTGATCCTCGAGGAGGACGGCAAGCTCAGCATCCGGCTCGCCCCGATCGCGTCGGCCGACGACCCGCGGACCCCGTGGCTGGCGCCGATCGCGATCCGGGCAGGCTTCAAGTGGGAGCCGGCACGCGCCCTCGGGATGCAGCCGAACGAGCTGGCGGCCACGGTCCTGGCGGCGTTCGGGAGCACGGTCGCCCGGCTTTCGCGCTCCTGATCGGGTCCACCGCCTGTTCAGGCGGCGCGTTGTAGACTCGGCCGACAGTGCGCGACCTCTTCGACGAGTTCCTTGATGAGCTCCGCCGCCGTCAGGCCGAGGCGGCCGCCGCCAATCCCCCGGGCCCAACCCCCGACGGTGATGCGCCGCCCGAGGAGGACGGCAAGCCGGACGAGCCTGATTCGTCCGAATCCGATGAACCCGCTGAGGCCACCGACGGGGATGAGCCCGACGAATCGAGCACGCCCGGCGAGGATGAGCCGGTACCGGGCCGGCCAACCGCGCTGCCGGGTGGGGGCTCGGGCCGCCGCGGACCCTGGCGGCCGGGCGGGAGCAGTGGACGCCGGCCACCCCGGCCGCGGGTCGTGGTCGGCGGCCCCGACGACGGCGCCGGCTCAGGCGGCCGGATGCGCCGCTTCGGGATCGGCCTCGGCGCCCTGGCCCTGGTCGTGGTCATCGTCCTGCTCGGCGTCGGGGTCAACTTCCTGACCGACGCGATCTGGTTCCAGAGCGTGGGCTACGAGAGCGTGTTCTGGACCCGGGTCCTGACCCAGATCGGCCTGTTCGCCGGCGGCGGCATCCTGGCCCTGGCCTTCCTGCTATTCAACGTCTGGCTGGCCGGCCGGCTCATGCCACCGCCCGATCCTGACAAGCCCAGCCCGTTCGCCGGCTGGTTTGAGCGGCTGGCCGGCGACGACCAGGGTCGCGGCTGGGAAGGCCGTCCGCCGACCCGGCCGGGCGGCAACCGGATGGGCCCTCGGCCGGGCGAAGGAATCACGTTGAGCGCGGAAGATCTGCCCGACTTCGCGCCGATCGCCCGCTGGAGCCTGATCGGCCTGGTGATCCTGATCGCCCTGGGCGTGGCCGGCTCGGCGGCCAGCCACTGGGAGACGATCCTGCTGTGGCGCAACCAGGTGCCTTACAGCCCGGCCGGGGTGGCCCCGGTCGTCGACCCGATCTTCGGGCGCGATATCAGCTTCTACCTGTTCCAGCTGCCGTTCCTGCGCTGGATCCAGTCGGCCGCCAACGGCCTGCTCCTGGCCGCCCTCGCCGTGAGCGTCGGGCGCTACCTGATCGGCGGGCTGAAGGGCGGGATCACGTTCACCACCCCGATGCGAGTTCACCTGGCCGTGCTCGCCGGGCTGTACCTCGGCTCGATCGCGATCGGCTACCAGCTCGACAAGCTCGAGCTCGTCTACAGCACCAACGGGGTTGCCGCCGGGGTGAGCTTCACCGACCAGAACGCGCGCTTCCTGGCCTTCGACGTGCTGACCGCGGTGGCCGCCATCGCCGGCGCCCTGCTCATCGGCGGTGCGTTCACCCGGATGCTCTGGCCGCTTGGCGCGGTGATCCTGTTCTGGCTGAGCGCCTCGCTGGTCCTCGGCCAGATCTACCCCGCCGCGATCCAGCGCCTGTCGGTCGAGCCGGACCAGCTGGGCAAGGAGACGGTCTACATCAAGAACAACATCGCAATGACCCGGATCGCCTACGGCCTGGACAGCTGGAACGTGAGCGACTACTCCGGCCAGGATCCGCTGACGGCCGCGGCCGTGGCCAACGAAGCGGGTACGTTCATCAATGCCCGCCTGTGGGACGCGGCACCGCTGAGGGACTCGCTCGATCAGCTCCAGACGGTTCGCCAGTACTACGACTTCACCAACGTCGACACCGACCGCTACTCGATCGACAACAGCGCCCGGCAGGTCATGCTGGCCGGACGTGAGCTGGCGCCCGAGAAGAACCCCCAGGCCGATTCCTGGGTGAACCAGCGGATCACCTTCACCCACGGCATCGGGGTGGCCATGGTCCCGGTCAACTCGGCCACGACCGAGGGGCAGCCGGACCTGTTCATCCGCGACCTGCCGCCGGTCTCAAACAGCGGCGCGCCCACGGTCAGCCAGCCCCGGATCTACTTCGGCGAGCGGCCCAGCGACTGGATCATCACCGGGGCCCGCCAGGACGAGTTCGACTACCCGCTCGGCCAGGATGCCGGGGCGCCGGCCAACTCCGGGGCGACGACACGCTGGACCGGGACGACCGGGATCAAGCTCGACACGACCTTCTCGCGCCTGCTCTGGGCGCTCGAATACAAGGACCTGAACCTGCTGATCAGTGACCAGATCACGGACCAGAGCCAGATCCTGATCCACCGCTTGATCGACGACCGGATCTCGATGGTGGCCCCGTTCCTCAGCTTCGACAGCGATCCCTATCTGGTGGTAACCGGCAGCGGCGGCCTGGACTACATCCAGGATGCCTACACCACCAGCAATCGCTTCCCGAATGCCCAGCCGGCCAATACCAACCAGCTGGCCAGCGGATCGGGCCTGTCGGGCCAGGATTTCAATTACATCCGGAACAGCGTCAAGGTGGTGGTCGACGCCTATACCGGCCAGATGACGTTCTACGTGAGCGATCCGTCGGATCCGATCATCCGGACCTATGAGGCCGTCTTCCCGGGCATGTTCACCCAGATGGACGCCATGTCGGCCGACCTGAAGTCCCATCTGCGCGTGCCCGAGGACCTGTTCGATGTGCAGACCCGCGAATACGCCCGTTACCACGTGACCGACCCGGCGGCGTTCTACAACAACACGGATCTGTGGACGGTACCCCCCAACGCCGGCGGAACCCAGAGCCTGCCGAACGTGGCCTACTACGTCGAGATGCGCCTGCCCGACGAACCCCAGACCGAGTTCCTGCTGCTCCAGCCGATGGTTCCGGCCAGCCGGCCCAACATGATCGCCTGGATCGCCGCTCGCAACGACCAGCCCAACTACGGCCAAGTGCGGGTCTACAAGTTTCCCCAGGACACCTCGGTCCTGGGACCGAACCAGATCGCGGCCAAGATCGACGCCGATCCCACGATCAGCGCCCAGGTCACCCTGTGGGACCAGGCCGGCAGCAAAGTCATCAAGGGCAATCTGATCGTGGTGCCCGTCCAGAACTCGCTGATCTACCTCCAGCCGGTCTATCTCCAGTCGGCCAACAGCGCGTTCCCGGCCTTCGAGCGGATCATCCTGGCCACGCCCACGCAGGTGGTCTGGAGCAGCACCCTGGCCGGGGCCTTGAACTTACTGCTGACGTCGTCGCCCGGGGCCTCCCCGCCGCCCAGCTCCGGACCCAGCCCGAGCCCGAGCAGCAGTCCGACCGCATCGCCCAGCTCCGGCCCGGGGTCGAGCCCGCCGGCCGGCGACGTGGCGGCCCTGATCGCCTATGCCAACCAGCACTTCGAGCTCGCCCAGGCGGCCCTCCGGGATGGGGATTTCGCGACCTACGGGGTCGAGATCGCCAAGGTCCAGCAGGCGCTCCAGCAGCTCGATCAGCTCGTGCCGCCGCCGAGCCCGAACCCCTAGGCCGCGGTGGGCGGCCTGAGATCGGCCCGGGCGGCTGCTCGTCGAACGATCGCCCGGCCAGCACTCTGGCCGATCGGCCTGGCCGGATTCCTGGCCCGGGGTGGCATCGTCCTGTTCAGCCTGCCGATCATCGTGGCTCCCAGCGTGGTCGGCGTGGGCACGTTCATCGGTCCGGCCTCGATTACCCCCGATGGCCCGACGACCGGCCTGGTCGTCCGGATTGCCCTGTGGAGCGGCCTGGCGATAGCCGCCCTGGTGGCGGGCACGATCATCGGCGCTGCCGCGGAGATCGAGCTGACCCGGACCGGCGAGGCGGCGCCGGCGGCCAAGCCTCGTCTGGCCAAGCCCGCGCTGGCCGAGCCCGGCGTGGCTGAGCCGGGCGGGCGCTCGAGTCGCCTGCTCGGCCGGGTGTTCCTGATCCGCCTGGTCGGCCTGGCTCCGCTCGTACTCGTCCTGGCCGTGGGCCTCCAGCGGCTGGGCCAGATCGCCTACCTCGAGCTGACCCTGCCGACCAACCTCACCAGCCCGATCGTCGTGCGGGTCGCGGGCCAGGCCCCGGAGGTCGTCGGGGCGATCGTCCTGGCCTGGCTGGCCGGTGAGCTGGTGGCGGGCCTGGCGGTCCGGCTGGCCGTGCGGGATGGCTCGACCGTGGCTCGCTCGATCGGCGGCGCACTTGGGCTGCTCGCCCGTCGCCCGTTCGACGTCCTGCTCGTCAGCCTGGGCTCCCTCCTCGTGGTGATCCCGGTGCTTGGCCTGGCGATCGGCCTGGTCGACGGGACCTGGCAGCTCGCCCGGGCGGCCCTGCTGGGCGGCGGGGGCCCGGCCGGGGTGGGCCAGATGATCGGCTCGACGCTCCTCCTGGTGCTGGCCTGGACGGTCGCCCTGACGCTTGCCGGGGCGCTCGCCACCTGGCGCAGCCTGGGCCTGACCCTGACTGTCGGGGAGGACCATCGGGGGAGTGGTCGGATGCGCCAGGAGCGTGCAACCCTGTAGCGCCCGAGCCGTCGGACGCGTCGGCGGTCGGACCGAGAGGTATCGAACATTGCCCAGGAAGCCGATCGGCTGCCCTTCATGCGGCGCACTCGTTTCAGGCGGACGGCTGTCCTGCCCGGCCTGCGGCACGCTGGTTGCGGCGGCTAGTGGCGCCAAACCGGCCACGAAGCCAGCCCCGGCACCACGCCCCCGGCCGGCAACGGTCCGGCCCGCGGCGGCAACGCCGGCGCCTGCGCCGGATCCGGCCCCAGCCGCGCCGGTGCTCGCAGCAGCACCGATCGGGATCCGGCCGACCCGGACCGGCTCGATCCTGAGCCAGCTCGCAGCGCGCCAGCCAGCCAGCCCCGGCCCGCTCGCATGGGCGCCCGAGCGACCAATCAGCCCGAGCATCCCAGGCGCCTATCTCGCTCCCTCGGCCGCCTTCATGGCGCCGACGCCCGGGGCGCGGCCGGTCCGGTTCGACGAGTCAGCCTTCCTGCGCTCGACCGGCGGCTACTCGGCCAGTGCTGCGGCGGCCGCGGCCCCGGTCGCCTTCGCGCCGATCACGGCCAGCTCGCCGGACGTGACGAGTGCCCCCCCGTCGGCGGCTGGCAGCACGAGCGCCTCGGTCTCGGCGACGAGTGAGCTGCCCGGCTGGCTGACGATCGCCGGCTGCGCGATCGCCGCGGTGAGCTTCCTGATGCCCTGGTCAAGGGACGGCGTGATCGGGGCCGCCGGCAGCGGCTATTTCGATCGCTGGGGGCTGGCCAACTCGGGCTATCTGCCCCTCGTCCTGGTCGCCCTGGCCCTGCTGGC
>JBBSFD010000018.1:0-56112 GCA_038239115.1 Candidatus Limnocylindrales bacterium
CCTCGGAGCTCGAGACCTCCCGCGGCTGCGCCGGTTCTACGAGGGCCTCGGCTGGCCACTTGCCTCCGGCAGCGATGACGGCTGGGCCGGGTTCCTGCTCGGCGGGGTCCTGCTCGCGCTGTATCCGCTCGAAGCCCTGGCCGCCGAGGCCGCGCCCGGCCGCCCGATCCCGAGCGGGTTCTCGGGCGTCACGCTCGCCTGCAACGTCGACACTGAAGACCAGGTCGATCTTGCGTACGCGGCCGCGATCGCCGCAGGCGGCACTCCGGTGGCCGCGCCGGTCGCCAGGGAGTGGGGCGGGCGATCGGCGTACTTCGCCGATCCGGAGGACAACCGCTGGGAGATCGCCTGGGCCCCAGGCGCGGTCTTCGACGAACGCGGCGCGGTGGTGTCGTTCGGGTGACGCTCGTCATTGGAGGCGAAACGTGGACTACAAGCTCGAAGCCTTGATCATGCCGGTGGCCGACGTGGACCGGGCCAAGGCCTTCTACATCGAACGGGCCGGCTTCAACGTCGACGTCGACTTCGAGGCGGCCGGCTTCCGGGTCGTCCAGCTGACGCCGCTCGGCTCGGCCTGCTCGATCCTGCTGATGAGTTCGAACCCCATGGCGCCGGGCAGCCTGAAGGGCCTCCACCTGTGCGTGGAAGACATCGAGGCGGCCCGGGTCGAGCTCGTCGGGCGGGGCCTCGACATCAGCGAGCCCTCCCACTTCGTCGGAGGAGCCCAGACGCCGGGCGTCGATCCGAAACGGGGCAAATACGAGACCTACCTCTCGTTCAGCGATGCCGACGGCAACGAGTGGCTCGTCCAGGAGATCGGACCGAGCTAGGCTGGTCAGGCGCGCAGCGACGAGATCAACCCCGGGTCGCTGTACGGCGACATTGACAGGATGCGGCCGCCCGGTCCCTAAAGGGCCAGCGGATCATCTCGCTGGCGGCGACGCCGTTGCGGCACGCACAAGGCTTCATGAGCCGCCAGGGCAGCGGCTACGAGACGAAGATCGCGGTCGCCGTGGTGTACGCCGCGGCTTAGCAGGCCGGGCCTATGGCTGGATGGCCGCCTGCTGGAGGGTCAGGACGAGAGCGGCCGGCAGGCCTTCGGAATCGTTGATCCCGACCGGGCTCCGGCCGAAGACGCGGGCGGACAGGACGCACGCGGCGAGGTAGGTCCCGGACAGGGTGGGGTGGCTGCCATCGTCCTGCCACAGGACCACGCTGGGGTCCAGCTTCAGGGCGACCTGCCAGGCCTGGCCGGCCGGTGCGACCACGACCCCGAGCTGGCTGCCGATCGTGCCGTAGGCCTGGTTGAGCACCGTCTGCATCGCGGGCTCATCGAGGCCGTAGTCGGACCAGCCTGCCCGGTGGGCCCACGTCTCGAGCAGGACCGGCGTGGCGCCCGTGGCCCGGATCGTCGAGACCGGGCTGCGCGTGGCCGGGTAGAACTCGGCCTGGCGCAACGCCTCGACCACGGGGATCTCGCTCTGCTCCTGGAGGACGAACTGCCAGCCCGAGCCGTCGATCGCGCTGGGGGCGTCGCCCGACGAGAGGTGCTGGGCGAGGGTCTCGCCACCGTTGGCCACCTCGCCGGTCGCCACGTTCTGGCCGGCCGCCCGGGCCAGGTTGCGGAAGACCCTGGGCAGGTCGTTGACGTAGGTGTAGCTGTTGCCCACGAACAGGATCCGGGTGCAGGGCGTCCGATTGAGCAGGCTGCACGACCCGTCGACGTAGCGAATCGCACCGAACAGCCCAGCCCCGACGAGGATCGCCGAGACGAGCACGAGCAGGCCGTTGCGCAGGATGTGCCCGGACGGTCGGACGCTGGCCTGGAGCTGGTCGGCTTCGATCACCGGCCCACTGTCCGCGCTGGCCGGGTCCGGCTCAATGACCCGATAGTGCCCCGCGGATGGATGGCCGACCGAACTCTCTACGCCGGGCTAGGCCACGCCCCTCATGATCACGCCAATCATCCGCGCGTAATGCGAGTAGTACGTCTTCTTGCTGATGACCTTGCCGGTCTTGTCCTTGACGGTGACCGTCACCCAAACGTCCTGCCCGTCGGCCTGGTATTCGCTCTGCAGGGTCTGGCCGGGCCGGAGTGCCTTGGTGTTTTCGACGACGGTGTAGCCATGGATGTAGTTCTTGACGATCGGCTTGGAGATCGACACGGTCCGACCGGTCGGCACGCTGTACAGGGTGAACCGGACGATGCCCGGCTTGGCGTAGGTCCGGATCAGGATCGGATAGGCGGTGTCGTTGGTGAAGCTCATGTCCTGGACCGCGCTGCCGTCCTGCCAGACCGTCGCGTCCAGGCCCTTCGGGTAGCGGCTGATGTAGTAGTAGTGGTTGGCTCGGGCACCCATTTCGAGGCCGGCCCGGAGCGCCGCGTTGAACAGGGTGGTTGACGTCGAGCAAATCCCGCCGCCGATCGTCTTGCCCTCGACCGAGTGGCCGTTGATGATCGCGCCGCCCAGCTTGTAGCCCTTGGCCAGGCTGACCGCCCCGACGGCCTTCCAGAAGTCGAACTTGGCTCCGGGGGCCACGACCGTGCCGTCGATGGCCATTGCCGGGATCGTGATGTTGGCGCTGTTGCCGTTATGCGCACCCGGCGCGTAATAGGTAGTCCAGCTCGAGATCGCCTTCATCTGGGGCGCCGCGCTGGTCGCGGCGGCGGTGCTCAGGGTGGGCGCCGAGGTGAGCACGGCCGGGGTGATCGGCGCGCTCGAGGCCAGACCGCTGGCCCGCTGGCTGAGCAGGCTCTCGATCAGGCCGACCGAGCCGGCGACGTCGAGCGTCCTGCCGTCCTGGCCGGGCACGACCCCGACGACCTTGTTGCGCCTGCTGACGAGGAATGTCGCGTTGACGGCCTTGCGGTTGATCTTGGCGGCCAGGGCAGTCAGCGAGTCGGTCACCTTGGCCGGGTTGGCCTGAATCACGTAGGTCCCGTCGGGCGCGACCTGGACCTCGAGCCACGAAGCGACCGTGGCAGCCGGGATCGTCCAGGAGTCGGTCAGATGGCTGAGCACGATCGGGGCGACGTCGGCGTTAGCGCCGGCGGCGACCGTGGCCGCGCTGGCCGAGCTGACCGTGGGCTTGATCGGGACCATGCTGGCCGATACATCGATCGTCTGCTGGGCGGGGGCATTGAGAGCCCCGAGCTGGGTCATCACCTGGCCGGCCAGGGAGTCGGTGACGAGCGTCCGACCGTCGCTCGAGGTGGTGCCCACGTAGCCGCTCGGCCCGGATTGGATCGTGGCGTTGACCGGGGCTGTGGCAACGACCGCCGCAACCCGGGCGATGCCGGCTTTGAGGGATGCCTGATCGAAGGTGACCACGGGTGCGATGTTCGTGCCCTTGATCGCCGTCCGGATCTCGTCCGACACCCGGATCAGCGGGTTGCCGGTCCGCCCGACGGCCAGGGCCGCGTCGACCACGGCATTGACATCGAGGCGCCGGCCGAGGTCGGCGTAGCTTACGGTGGACGTACCGTCAGGCAGCTTGAGGGTCAGCTCGCCCTGGCTGAGCGAGCCGTAGGCGGCGGTCAGCTTGGCGGCGGCCTGGTCGCGGGTCAGGCCGGACAGGTCGACCGACCCGGTATGAACGCCCTGGCCGATCTTGCCGGCGTGGGCCTGCTCGTAGGCGAGCACCCCGCCGACGGCCAGGATCAGGGCCAGGCCGAGGCCCACGACGAAGACAAGGAGGATCCGCAACCAGCCAAGTCGATGGCTGGATTCGAGCTGCGCGGGCAGTTCAGTTTCAGTCGCGGTCGTCATGTGCGTGCGTCATCCTACCAGCCACTTCAAGCCCCGCCCTCCGGGCAGTAGTCCCATCCGCTGTGGTACGTATCGACGGACGGGTCGGATCCTCCGTGACGGTCAGGCTCGGGGCAGGACGATGACCCTCCGATTGGGCTCCTCGCCGATCGATTGGGTGGCCACATCGGGGTTGTCGCGCAGGGCGATGTGGATCCAGCGTCGCTCGAGGGCCGACATCGGCTCGAGCTGGAGCATCTTGCCCGTCTCGCCCACCCGGTCGGCCGCCCGACGGGCGATCTCGACCAGCTGTCGCTCGCGCCGGCCACGGTAGTCCTCGACGTCGACGAGGACCCGGGTCCAGGCGTCCATCCGGCGCGAGAGCATCAGGTTGACCAGGTGCTGGAGGGCCGACAAGCGCTCGCCCTTGCGCCCGATCAGGGCCCCCAGGGCCTCCTTTTCGTCGCCCTCGCCGATCACGTTGAGCCGGCTCGTCTCGCCGGCCCGGATCTCGACGGTCACGTCGAACTCCATCAGGCGCATCAGGTTCTCGAGGATCTCCTTGCCCGCGGCCAGGGCTTCGGGCGACGCGTCGGCTGCCTCGAGGTCGGCCCGCTCGGCGGCCACCGATCCGCGGGCGGCGGCGACCTCGGCCGCCTCGCGCTCGGTCAGGTCAGCCGACGGCGCCCGGCGTGGGCCGCGATCGCCCTCAGGGCGCGCCGGACGGTCGGTCCGCGGCCGGTCGTCGCGACGGGGTCGATCGTCGCGCGGTCGGTCCGAGCGGGGTCGGTCGGCCGATCGCGGAGCGTCCTGACGCGGCGCGTCGGTGCGGGGGGCGTCGGCCGCGACCGGCTGGCTGGGCGGGGCGTCCGTGCGCGGGGCGTCAGTCCGAGGCGCGTCGCCGCGCGGGGCGGCCTGGCGGTCCGGCCGCCGATCGTCGCGACGGGGGCCGCGATCATCCGGACGGGGGCCGCGGTCATCCCGCGGTCGCTCCTCGCGGGCCGGCGCTGGCAACGGCGTGGCCGCCGCCGCATCGCGCTTCGGGGCACTCCCTCCCAGCGCGTCGCGCGGCGCGGCCACGATCCGGGCCGGCTCGGCACCCATGCCGAGGACACCCCGGCTGCCCGGCGTGAGGATCTCGAAGTCAAGGTCGTTGAGCCCGACCCCGAAGGTCTCGCGGGCTGCCTTCAAGGCATCCTCGACTGATTTGCCGGTGAATTCCTGGTATGCACTCATGGTCAGCGTCGTCTCCCTCGTCGGCCCTGTCGGCCGCCCCGTTCACGGGGACGGATCGTCGTCGCGGCTTTTGCCGCGCGTTCGTCGGTTTGCGTGAGCACTGAATTTGCCGCCCGTTTGGATGGATCCGCGGTGGGAATGGCCACCGGGAAGCGGGGCTTGTGGGCGCGGGCGAAGGCGGGATCCCAACCGAGCAGCGGGAACATCCCGCCCCAGCCAATGATCAGGTACTGCTGGACCAGCGAGAACAGGGTCGACACGATCCAGTAGATGAACAGGCCGGCCGGCAGGAAGCCGCCGTAGAAGATCGAGATGAACGGCAGGAACAGCATCGACTGTCGCTGGATCTTGGTGTTCTGGTCATCCGGGATGTTGGGATCCCGGCGGGGCAGGGTCATCCGCGACTGGAATAGCTGGAGCAAGGATGAAATGATGGCCAGGACGCTGATCCCGATCCCAATCGTGAACAGGACCTGGGGCTGGCTTAGGTCGATCCCGAAGACCGTCGAGTTGATGCACGGTTGGACGTGG
Organism: Candidatus Limnocylindrales bacterium; assembly: GCA_038239115.1. Classification (GTDB taxonomy): domain Bacteria; phylum Chloroflexota; class Limnocylindria; order Limnocylindrales; family CSP1-4; genus Palsa-1033. Next base: position 5,517 of record JBBSFD010000018.1, read on the forward strand.
CCCGGCGACAGAAGGATCGGCTGGGCGTCGCATTTCAGGTTGATCAGCTGGACGCCGAAGACCCGCAGCATCCCGTTCGGGTCGAAGTTCTGGAGGCCCGAGCTGAAGACCGAGTACATCGGGATCAGGAGCATGAACTGAAGGACCAGGGGCAGGCAGCCCTGGGCCGGATTGACCCCGCGCTCCTTGTAGAACGCCTGGGTTGCTTCCTGGACCTTGACCCGGTCGCCCTTGAAGCGCTTCTGGATCTCCTTGAGCTCGGGTGCCAGGAGCTGCATCCGCCTCTGGCTTACGATTTGCTTGCGATATAGAGGGATGAGCAGGACTCGGACCAGCAGGGTCACGGCAATGATGGCCACGACCATGCTTCCGGTGGCCTGCTCGACCGCAACCAAGCTGATGAACAAGGCCTGGAAGACGGGCGTGAACAAGAACGCGATGAGCGACAGGGGATCGCCCGGGTTGGCCGGATGGAGCGGGACGCCGGCCGGCGGAAGAGTTGCGCTTGGCGTAGGCCCCGCCGTTTGACCCGGGGCCACGCTGGCCGCCGGCGTGCCGCCGACGGTGCAGGCGGCCAGGATCACCAAGGCGATGACCAGGAACAGGCCGAGGCCCAACCAGGGCCGGAATCGCTCGAGCTGGCGGCGCAGGTCGCGGCGGCTGAGCATCAGCGGACCGGGTCGTAGCCGCCCGGATGCCAGGGATGGCAGCGGGCGATGCGACGAGCACCCATCAGGCCGCCCTTGAGCAGTCCGTAGCGCTCGATGGCCTGCTCGGTGTAGCGCGAGCAGGTTGGCTCGTAGCGGCAGCTCGAGGGCATCCACGCGAACACGACTCGGTAGACCTTGATGAGTCCGATGCCGATCCGTTTCACGCAGTCTGTGGTCCTTCCAGGACTCCTCCCCGTCGGAGGAGCCGTGCAACCGTCCCGGTCAGTTCCTCGTGCGTTGCGGTCACGAGCGCCGGGCGGGCGATGATCAGTACGTCCCAGCCGGGCTGGAACGAGGGAGCCAGAGCCCTGAGTGCCTCACGGAGGCGGCGGCGGAGCCGATTGCGTACGACCGCTCCACCGAGTTTGCGGCTCGTCGCCAGACCGAACCTGGTGACCTCAAGGTCTGTCCGGAGAACGCGTACGACGAGGAGCGGGTGAGACCGTGCCGTGCCGGTCTGTTGAAGGGCCGCGAAGTCCCTTGGGTGGGAGAGCATCACGAGACCCGGCGGTTTGGTGCCTCGCTCGATCAGGCCGTCAGCCGCTTCCGGCCACGTGCGCGGCGGGCCGCCAGGATCCGTCGACCCCCGGCCGACCTCATCCGGGCGCGGAAGCCGTGTTCCTTGGCGCGGTGGCGCTTCTTTGGCTGGTAGGTCTGCTTCATCGAAGGTGCGCGCGATCCTCTCCATCAGGCCAAGCGGCCCCACCCCTGGTCGCTGGATGATTCCAGCCCTCAGAGGCACGAGAACGCGCCGTGCGCACGAAAGCGCCTGGCGCGTCGACGTCCCGGAGAGTATATGGATCGGCCAGATCGAGTGTCAAACGTGATCCCGGCCGTTGCGCCCGGGCTCCGGCTGCTGTTGATGCGGTGTGCTCGACAGGTCGCGGCCGGCTGCCGAACGAATATGTCGACCGCTCTGGGGCGAATTTGGCACGATAATCTTCCGGGGCATCGGGCGCCTTGGGTGTGCCTCCTGCGTGGTGCTCCGGTGCCACACTCGATCCCCAGCGGGCCACGCGTGGATACTCCCCGGGAGTATCGTGGTCGGGCGGCGCCGGCGCCTTGCGACGGCGCGAGAACCGGTGCTATTCTTCGTCAGCCCCCGACGCCGGGACGCTCGGGGCACCTCCGGTCCCCCAACGGAGGAGCCAGTGGAGCGGCCCTGAATCCGGCCCCGCGGAGCGGCGTCCGTGGCCCCGTCATCGGCTCCGCCGCCACTCGTTCAGCCCAGGCCACCGAGTGGCGTTTTCATCATCCGAGCTGCAGGGTCACATCGAAATATGGACGCGAAGCACGTTTGGCGAGCCGCTCTCGGTGAGCTCCAGGTCTCACTGTCCCCGGCCAACTTCGAGACGTGGCTGCGCGACACGAACCTGATCGAGGTCAACGACAACCTGTTCCGGATCGCGGTCCCGAACGGGTTCGCCAAGGATTGGCTCGAGACGCGCTATCGCTCGCTGATCTCCCAGACGCTGGCCAGGATCGTCGGCTACAGCGTCCAGGTCGAGTTCATCGTCCGGGCGGTCGAGGCGGCGCCGGCCTCGGATGCGGGCACTCCGGCCGCCGGCCAGCAGGTCCGCCTGGAGCCCGGCCGGGTCGGCGGCGAAGGCGGGGCGTCGAACCTCAACCCGCGCTACACGTTCGCCAACTTCATCGTCGGCTCGGCCAATCGGCTGGCCCACGCGGCCAGCCTGTCGGTGGCCGAGCGGCCCGGTCACGCCTACAACCCGCTCTTCCTGTATGGCGGGGTCGGCCTCGGCAAGACCCACCTGATGCACGCCATCGGCAGCCAGGTGATCGCCAAGTTCCCGCGCAAGAAGGTCGTCTACGCCACCTCCGAGAAGTTCACCAACGAGTTCATCACCTCGATCCAGCAGGGCAAGATCGACGAGTTCCGGGCGCGCTACCGGCGGATCGACCTGCTCCTGATCGACGACATCCAGTTCATTGCCGACAAGGAACGGACCCAGGAAGAGTTCTTCCATACGTTCAACACGATCCACGAAGACGGCAAGCAGATCGTGATGAGCTCGGACCGGCCGCCCAAGCAGATCGTGACCCTCGAGGAACGCCTCCGGAGCCGGTTCGAATGGGGCCTGATCGCCGACCTGACCGCGCCCGACCTCGAGACCCGGATCGCGATCCTGCGCTCGAAGGCCGAGGAGATGGCCGTGCCGATGACCTCGGACGTGATCGAGTTCATCGCACGCAAGGTGGTCAGCAACATCCGCGAGCTCGAGGGCGCGCTCAACCGGATCGTGGCCTACGCCAGCATGAGCTCGACCGCGATCAGCATCGAGCTCGCCCAGGCCGTCCTGGCCAATGTGATCTACAACCCCAAGAAGCGCCAGGTCACACCAGAGCGGATCGCCCGGGTGGTCTCCGAGTACTACGGCGTGCCGATGGACGCCCTGCAGGGCCAGAAGCGCGACCGGGCGATCGTGGTGCCTCGCCAGATCGCGATGTACTTGATGCGCGAGGAGACCGACGTATCCCTGCTCAGGATCGGCGCCGAGCTGGGTGGCCGGGACCATTCGACGGTCCTCCACGCCTGCGACAAGATCAATCGCGAGACCGCGGCCAACGACGAGCTGCGCCGCGAGATTGCCGCCGTGCGCGAGCTGATCTACGCCGACTGAGCCACTCCCGGAACGGCTCGCCGGTCGCGGCGACGCCGGCCCGTCTCGCCCCGATATGTGGACACGAGCCTGAAATCGGTGGAGAACCCTCTGTCGATTGTGCAGAATCCCGGCCCGGTCCGACGGTCATCGGCGGGCCCGCTGGGACGAGCCCGGATCGCCTCCGGACTGTCCACCCTGAACCCCCTGGCCCGTCCCCGAAGAGTCGTCGCGGGTCCACCGGAAGGGACTGGTCGTGCACTCCGAAATCACGTTCAGCCAAGCGTGGCCGTCCACACTGTCAACACGATGATGATGATGATGACGGACTAAGATAGGTTTGATTGGATCCCCAGAGAAGCACCGACCCGGTGGGCAAGTGGCGCCCGACCCCGCGCCGCTAGACCCGCCGATCGTGACCCGGTCCTCGAGCCCCTGGAGAGTGAGTCGCCCGTGAATGTCTCGGTCATGCAGGAGAATCTTGCGCGCGGCCTGTCGATCGTCAGCCGCGCCGTTTCGACCCGCAGCACGCTGCCCGTCCTGAGCAATGTCCTGATCAGGACCGAGGACGCCGGCCTGAAGCTGACCGCGACCAATCTCGAGATCGGGATCACCCACTGGGTGCCGGGCAAGATCGAGAAGGATGGCGCGATCACCGTTCCGGCCCGCCTGCTGACCGACATCGTGGCCGGGCTGCCCTCGAGCGAGAAGGTCGAGCTGGAGCTGCAGGGCGGCGACACCCTCCGGATCCGCTGCGGCCGGTTCGAGTCGCACGTCAAGGGCATCGACGCCGAAGAGTTTCCGGCCATCCCGACCGCCGGCGAGCGACCGACCACCCGGATCTCCCAGAAGGTCCTCAAGCAGGCCCTGACCGAGACGACCTTCGCGGCGGCCAGCGACGAGGCCCGGCCCATCCTGACCGGCGTCCTGTGGAAGTTCGAAGGCGATCAGCTCACTCTCGCCGCGGCCGACAACTACCGGATCGCGGTCAAGACCCTGCCGATCCTTGATCCGGTCGAGGAGACCAGCCTGGTCGTGCCGGCCCGGGCGCTGACCGAGCTGAGCCGGGTCCTGAACGAGACCGACGACCCGGTCGAGGTCATGCTCGCCCCCGCCCGCAACCAGGTCCTCTTCCACCTCGACGGGATCGACCTGGTCAGCCGCCTGATCGACGGGCAGTTCCCCAACTACCAGCAGGTCCTGCCCAAGGGCCACACGACCCGAACGGTCGTCGACCGCGAGGAGCTGTTCAAGGCGGTCCGCCTGGCCGCCCTGATCGCCAACGCGGCGGCCAACATCGTCAAGCTCCAGGTCAGCCCGGATGGCGGCGGCGTGGTCGTCACCGCCGCAGCCGAGGTCGGTGACAACGAGGGCCTGGTCGAGGCCACGGTCGAAGGCGACGGGACGACGATCGCGTTCAACTCGCGCTATCTCTCGGATGTCCTGGAGAAGGTCGACGCCGAGCAGTTCGCCCTCGAGCTCAACGGCCCGCTCTCTCCGGGCGTGTTCCGGCCGATCGGCGACGACACGTACACCCACGTGGTCATGCCGGTCCGGACCACCTCCTAGTCCGAGGACCGGACATCCGGCCGGGGCCGGTGGCGGCTCGAATCCCCTGCTCGAACGACTCGTCCTGCTCGACCTGCGGGGCTATCACGCCCTCGAGCTCGAGCTCGGACCCGGACCCCACCTGGTCCACGGCCCGAACGCGGCCGGCAAGACCAGCCTGCTCGAGGCGATCGTCCTGCTGGCTACCGGCCGCTCGCATCGCACGCCGAACGATGCCGAGCTGATTCGCTGGGGCGCCGACCTGGCCCGGGTCGAGGGCATGGTCGACGGCGGCCAGGGCGGCGGCGGGTCGACCATCGAGGTGGCCCTGCTTCGGGAGGGGACTGGCGGACAGCGCAAGCGGATCCGGGTCAACGGCGTCGCCCGCCGGGCGCCGAGCCTGGCCGGCACGCTCCGGGTCGTCCTCTTCGCCCCCGAGGAGATGCTCCTCATCGCCGGCTCGCCCGGCCTCCGGCGGAGCGCCCTGGACGCCCTGTCCGGTGGCCAGTCGGCGGCCTACCAGGCCGACCTGGCCACTTACGGCCGGGCCCTCCAGCAGCGCAACAGCCTTCTCCGGGCGATCCGCGAAGAGCAGGCCGGTCGCGATCAGCTGCGCTACTGGGACACTGCCGTGCTCGACTCCGGGGCGGCGGTCGTGGCCGCCCGGCTGGCCGTCCTGGCGGCGATCGCCGAGCCATTGGCGGCGGCCCACCGCGAGATGGCCCCCGAGGAGGGCCGGCTCGGCCTGCGCTATGAGACGAACGCCCCGGCCCAGCCAGGCGAGGCGATCCGGCAGGCTCTCGCCCGGCGGCTGGCCGACACCGCCGACAAGGAGATCTGGAACGGGTCAACCCTGATCGGCCCTCACCGGGACGACTTCGCCTTCGAGCTCGACGACGGGACGGCGGTCCGCAACCTGGCCGGCTTCGCCTCGCGCGGCCAGCAGCGGACAGCGATCCTGGCCCTCAAGATGGCCGAGCTCGACCTGCTGACCGCGCTCGACGGACGGCCGCCTCTGCTCCTCCTCGACGACGTGTTCAGCGAGCTCGATCCGGACCGCCGGTCGCACCTCGTGCGCCGGATCGCCGCCCTGCCCCAGGCCCTGATCACGACAACCACCCTGGACGACCTCGACCCGGCCCTGCGAGCCCGGGCCACCAGCTGGTCGGTCGAGACCGGGCCGTCGGGGGCCAGCCTGGCCGGTCCGCTCCTGCCCGAGGTGGCCAGGTGACCGGCGACGGCAACGAGGACCGGGGCGGCGGCCGCAGCCGGCGTCGGCCGATGGAACGGATCGGCGAGCTGATCCCGGAGGCGGCCCGCCGGCTGGGCCTCGAGGACGAGCTCCGCCTGGCCCGGGCCGGGGCCACATGGGATGCCCTGGTCGCCGAGCGAGTGCCCCCGGCCGTGGGCGCCTGCCGCCTGGTCCGGGCCGAGGGCGGCGTGCTGCTGGTGGAGGCCGACGCCCCGATCGTCGGGCAGGAGCTCCGCCTCCGCTCGACCGAGCTGCTGGCCGCCTTCCGGGCCGCCCCCGGCGGCTTCCCGGCACGCGAGCTGAGGGTGGCGGTCCGCCGCGTATAATCCGTCGACCTGCCACCGCCCGGGGGATCAGGCCGAGTCAGGCCGATTGTCCGGATGCCCTCTGACCGACCGACCTGATCACTGAGGCCCGCATGGCCGTACGGCTCCAGATGAAGCTCGGCTACGCCGCCGCAGCGGCGCGGCCCCCCGGCTCGCCCGACGCCATCCTGTCGGAGGAGCCGTCGATTGGCAGCATCGTCCGCTCCAAGGGCAGCCTGTACCTGATCGTGACCTCGCGCACGAGCGGTCCGAAGGTGGGCGAGGCGACCCGGATGGTGGCCGAGACGATTCGCGACGCCTACTACTACGACGAGTCAGCGGGCATCGTGGTCTGCCTGGAGAAGGCGATCCGGGCCGCCAACAAGAAGATCCTGCACCAGCGCGACCGCCTCGGTGGAGATCGCTCGGACGAGGCCAACGGGCCGATCGGCGTCGGCCTGGCGGTCGTGCGCGGCAACGAACTCTATGTCGTGACGGTCGGGCCGGCCGAGGCCTATCTCATCCGGCAGGCCCGCCTGTCCACCCTGCCCGATCCCAACCGGACCCGCGGGCTGCCCTCCAACAACCTCGAGCCGAGCGTCTGGCGAGGCGAGATCAACGTCGGCGATTCGCTCGTGCTGGCGTCCGAGAACCTGGTCGCCAGGATCGGCCTCGATGAGCTCAAGGACGCCGTCCTGACGCTCCACCCGCAGTCGGCCATGGAGCAGGTCCAGGCCCGCTTCGTGTCGGCCGGCGGGAGCGCCAGCGACGCCGCGATCGCGCTCGAGGCAACCGAGGTCTCGGCCACGACCCGCCAGCGGAAGCTCGTGCCGGTCCAGGCTCCGGAGCCGCTGGCCGGCGTTCCCGACCGCTCGCCGATCCCCCTGGCCGACAGCGTCACCGGGGCCGCCACGTCGATCCAGGAATCGGCCGGCCGGGCAACGGCGGCGGCCGGCGGCGCGGTTGGCCGGGGCTTCGGCCAGTTCCTCGATCGCCTGCCCCGGCGCAAGCCCGGCCAGCGCACCGTGACCCCGGCCTCGAGCCGGGTGGAGACCCAGCGCCGGGCGGCCATCGCGGTCCTCGCCTTCGTCGTCCTGGCCCTGGTCCTGGTCGGCGCCATCTCGGTCGTCAGCTTCGTCAAGGGCAGCCCGACCGACCTAAGCTCGATCACCGCCGCCCAGCGTTCGTTCCAGGCGGCCCAGAGCGACCTGGCCCAGGTGTCCGGGCCTGGGATCGACCTGGTCAAGAACGACCGCAACCGGGCCCAGCAGCTCCTGGACGATGCCTGGCAGCAGCTCGACGCCGCCGAGAAGGCGGGCATCCCAATCGCGACCACGGCGCCCCTCCGGGCCCAGGCTCGGGCCGGCCTGGATGAGCTGTACCGGATGGTCTCGGTCAACGCCAGCGTGGACGTGTCGTTCGCGGCCGTCACCCCGGCCCTCGACCTGAGCGCCCTGATCCTCGGCCCGGACCTTGCTCCGTACGTGCTCGACCCGGCGACCAAGGCCGTCTACCGGATCGATCTCAAGACGGGCCAGGCCGTGGCCATCGCCAAGGCCGGCCAGAGCGCCAGCGGAACGAAGATCGATGTCCCGATGTTCATTGCCAGCGGTGGTCCCGACCTGCTCATCCTGGATGCCAAGAACATCCTGTGGCGCTGGCGGCCCTCGGATGCCACCGGGCGGGGCACGATCGTGCGGGTGATCGTCCGCAACTCGTCCAGCTGGGGCAACGACATCCGGGGGATCGGCACGTTCGTGCGCAACGCCAACCAGGGCCTCTACAACCTGTACGTGGTCGACCCGTCCCAGCGCAACATCATCGTCTACACCCCGGCCGCCGACGGCAGCTTCCCGGCCTCGTCCACCGGCCGGCTCCAGAATCCGCAGGACGTCTCAGCGGTCGACGCCATCGTCATCGACGGCGACATCTTCCTGACCCAGGCCGGCACGATCAGCCGCTTCATCAATGGCACCTCCCAGAACTGGAAGGCCGACGATCCGGGCGACGAGATCCTGCGCAGCGCCCCGAGCTACACCCTCCTGGCCACGGCCAGTGCCCGCGACCTGGGCGTGATCTATGCCTACGACAAGGCCAACCAGCGGGTCGTCGCGATCGACAAGGACACCGGTAGCATCGTCAACCAGTACCAGCTGGCCGGCGGCAACACGGCCTGGTCGGACCTGCGCGGGATGGCCGTCGTGCCGGGCACGAACGGCGGCCCCGACAGCCTGCTGTGGATCGACCACAACCGGCTGATGACGTCGCTCCTGGTGGCTGTGCCGGCCGCCGGCGCGTCACCCTCGGTCGGGCCCTCGGCGTCGCCTTCGCCCTCGCCCAGCGTCAAGCCCAAGCCGACGGCCAAGCCGACACCCAAGCCGACCAGGCGCCCGACGCCCCGGCCAACCAAGAAGCCCACGCCCAAGCCTTCGACCTCGCCGTAGCCCTCGTTGCCGGGCCGCCCGTCGGCCGTCGGGATTCGACGTGGGATAATCGGAGCATGGCCCCCGAGCTGATCGAAGTCGTGGTCGAGAGCGTGCGCGTCCACATGCCCTCGAGCAACCACGTCGTGATCCTCAAGGAGCGCGACCGCGAGCGCTACCTGCCGATCTGGATCGGACCCTGGGAGGCCAACGCGATCGCCATGCGCCTGCAGGGCGTGTCGCCCGAGCGGCCGCTTAGCCACGACCTGTTCAGCACGATCCTCGAGGAGCTCGGCGCGACGATCGATCGGGTCGTGATCGCGACCCTGGCCGAGGAGACCTACCACGCCCGGCTGATCATCGAGGCCAATGGCACCACCCTCGAGGTCGACTCGCGGCCATCCGATGCGATCGCCCTGGCCGTCCGGGCGGGTGCCCGGATCTTTGCCTCCGAGGCGGTCCTCGACCGGGCCGGTGTCAGCCCAGATGCGGCCGTCGTGGGCTCCCTGGGCGGCGAGCTCGAGGAGGGCGAAGCCTCCACCGACCCCCGCCTGGCCGTCTTCCGCGAGTTCGTCAACTCGCTCGAGGTCGACCCCGAGAACCGCGAAGGGCCCAGCCCGGAATAGGCCGGCCGGTGCTCGGCCGCACCACTTCTGCATTCTCTTGCCCAGCTCCGGCCCGCCGCCGAGCGCGCCCTTCCAGCAGTCGCCGTCAGTGGTCCCGCCGCCCCAGCACCGGATCCCGGATCGGATGGTACGGTCGGGCGAACGGGGGCGAGGGCCCCCGGCGAAGGAGGAAGTGATGCATCGAATCACGCTCTGGGGCCGGCCCCGCCTGCTGGCCGCGACCGCGCTCCTGATGGTCCTGTCGATGGTCGCCGGCGGGATGGCCGTGGCCGCTGCGGTCCAACCGGCGATCAGCACGATCACCCCCCGCTCGGCCAACGACATCACCAACCTGGACGTGCTCCGCCAGCAGATCCGCAACTACTACGGCGATCCACTCGGCTCGGGCACGTTCAGTGACACCAGCAACTACGCCAGGGAGGCCCGCGGCGTCGCCGCCCGGGGGACGTGGTGGCTGGCGCTCAACACCTTCCGGCACAAGCCGTCCGTCGGCCAGAAGGCGATCGTGCTCGATGTCGATGACACCACCCTGACCACCTGGAACTACGAGATCTTCAGCAACTGGGCGTTCAACCCGACCACGAACGCCACCTACGTGACCGGCGAGCTCTTCCCGGCCACGCCGGGCATGGTCGCGATGGTCAACAGGGCCAAAGCCGAGGGCTACGCCATCTTCTTCCTGACCGGCCGGCCGGCGCTCCAGGAGGCCGCCACGCTGGGCAACCTCACCGGGTCCGACGCGATCGGGCTGGATGCCGGCTACCCGACCCCCACGACCCTCAACGACGGCGAGGACGGCCTGTTCACCAAGCCGGCCCTGGCCGACTACCCGGCCTATCTCAAGACCGCCTGCGCGGCCGATCCGAATGGCGCCTGCACCACGACCCACTACAAGACCGCGGTCCGGGCCCACATCGAGTCGCTGGGCTACGACATCGTGGCCAACTTCGGCGACCAGTTCAGCGACCTCAAGGGCGGCTTCGCCGACCAGACCTTCAAGATGCCGAACCCGAACTACTTCCTGCCCTAGCCCTTGTCGCTACTGCGCAGCCTCGACCGCCGCGACCTGGATCACCCGGGCCGCGGCGGTTCCGTGTCCGGTTCCGTGGGTCGCGGCCCGCGGGGTTCGTGGCCGCGGGTTCGTGCCAGATTTCACCCAGGGCGCGCTTATGGCTGGTGGCGGCCCGATTCTCGTCTCGTCTCGCTCCCATATGGCACCAGGACGTGCTTGGGCTGGGCCGGAGCGCGTCGGGCGGCGCAGATTCGCGGCGGCCAACGACCATAAGCCCGTCGGTGCTGAAATTTGTCACGATCCCCGCCAGGGCCAGGGCCAGGGCCACGGCCAGGGCCGCGAAAGGAGGACTAGGTATAGAACTGGCGCACCGAACCGCGACCACGTGCCAGAACGTTCATCGATCGCAGCCTAGCCAGGATTCGGGCACCTGAGTGCGGGCCTCACTCTTCATCGGCGCAAGAATCGTGCTCGTGATCGGGCCAATAGGCATCGGATCGGCACCCGTAGCCGGCGCGCCGTTGCCTAGGCCTTCGCCAAGAAACGATTTGGCAATAGGGGCGATCAAAGCGCGGCCACGCCGCGGACCACGAACCTGGCTCAGTCCCCGTCGTCGGCCAGGATCGGTTCGCCCCGCCGGATTGCCCGGGCCGCGTTGACCCACAGTCGCAGGCGCAGGTTCCAGAAGTCGCGTACCGCTCGAAAGACGACCGACGGCCGGGCGCCGGTGGCCGAGCCGACGGTGCGGGCGTAGTGGGGCACGCCGACCTCGACGATCGAGCGCTTGGCGGCGTGCAGCTTGATCAGCAGCTCGGCCGAGAAGAATGCGCCGCCCGATTCTACCCGCAGGCCGCGCAGCGCATCGCGCCGGAAGAGCTTGCAGGCGCAGTCGACGTCGGTCACCCGCAGCCCGAAGAAGATCCGGTTGGCCAGCCGGTACGACTTGGCGTAGAGCGTCCTGATCAACGGATCGGCCCGCTGGATCCGGAAGCCGACCACCACGTCGGGCCGGTCGGGCTCGGCCATCCGGGCAGTCAGCCGGCCCAGATCGGCGACGGCGAACTGGCGGTCGCCGTCGGTGAAGCCGACCCAGTCGAAACGGGCCGCCCGGAAGCCCGAGCGGAGGGCGGCCCCATAGCCCAGGTTGATCGGGTGGTGGACCACCTGGACGATGCCGGGATTGGCCTGGGCCAGCCCGTCGGCGAGCTCCGGCGTGCGATCGCTGGACCCGTCATCGACCACGATGATCTCGAAGCGCTCGGCCAGGCTGGGCAAGGCGGCCAGGGCGTCGGCGACCAGCACCTCGAGGTTGCCCTCCTCGTTGTGAGCGGGAAAGAAGTACGACAGCTCGGGCAGCTGGGCCGGCCCGTCAGCCGGGCCGCCGGCCACGGGCTCGGTCGCCACCAGGCTGGTCATGGGGTCGTCCCCAGCCGGCCGGTCACCTCGTAGACGGGCTGCCCTGGATCGGTCGAATCGACCAGGGTCAGGGCGTAGGCGGCCGCCAGCGGCGCGAGGTCGGCGGGCTCGCGCACGAGGTAGACCGCGCGGTGGCCGAGGTTGGAGTTGATCACGTCCTCAACACTGCCTAATCCTTCATCGAGCCGGGTCCGATCATCGACGATCGCGATTCCCGGGATCTTGCCTTCGACAACCTGTGCGTACCATAGCGGGGTCGAGTAGCTCCACCAGCTGATCACGACCCCGTGCGGATCCAGCTTGGGCAGGACCTCGTCGAGCCACTCCGGGGCGGTCCGATCGGCGCTTCGATCCACGCTCCGCCAGGTGGCCGGGATGGCACTCAGGCTGGAGATCACGAGGAGCAGGGCGAGGCCCAGCTCGATCGCCGGGCTGGCCGGGCCGGGCTGGCCGTCGACCGTATCTGCTCCCAAAGACCAGGCCAGCGAGCCCCTGGGCGCCCGGTCGACGGCCCGCTCGAGCGCGCCGACCAGCTCAGCGGCCAGGATCGCCAGCCAGCTGACCACGATCAGGGCCGGACCCAGGAGGTAGCGCCAGATCTCCGCGTTCTGATAGGACTCGGCAAACCAGCAGGTCAGCAGCACGCAGGGCACGGTCAGCAGGGCGTAGCGCGGCCGCCGGATCGCGGTCATGACCAGGGCGAGGGGGATGAGCAAGGCCAGCGGGCCGAACTGCGCGCCGGCCGTCGCCAGGAGGTCGGCCACCTTGGGCCCGACGTTGGCCAGCGGGCCGCCGATGCTGCCGGCGAACTGGGCCCCCAGGACCACGTACAGGAAGCCGGCCAGCGTGTCCGGGTAGCCATACACCAGCGGCGCGGGGAATGGCCCGGCCCGCAGGGGCAGCTCCAGGTAGAGCAGGCCGGCCGTGAGGCCGGCGATCGCCAGGCAGCGCAGCACGAACCGTCGGCGCTGGAGGATCTCCCGTTCGACCGCCAGCACGTACAGGGCGATGCCCGGGATCAGGAGCACGGTCAGGGTGTGGTTGGCCAGGGCCACCCCGAACACGACGGCGGCGAGCTGCAGGCTTCGATCGGCCCGATGGTCCAGGCCGTCTCGGCCGGTCGCACTCCGACGGCGCTCCCAGTCGACGAGGAGGGTGAGCAGGATGGCCAGGAGGGCGAGGTGCAGGGCGTGGACATCGGCCCGGGTGGCGATCTGCCAGGCGATCGGGGTTGTGGCCAGGAGGAGGCCGGCGGCCAGGCCGATCCAGCGCCGGTCGGTCAGCCGGAAGGCCAGGACGACCGTGGTCCCGGCGGCCACGCCGCCCAGGATGGCCGAGAGCAGGTTCATCCGGAACGCCGGATCACCGAACGGCTGGAGCACGATCGAGGCCAGCCAGCCCAGGATGACCCAGGCCGGAAAGCCGTTCGGATGACCCGTGCCGAGGGTCGGCCCGATCGTCTGGAGCTCGCCGGTGTCCCAGAGGTACAGGCCGGGCAGGAGCGTCCGCAAGGCAAGCAGGAAGGCGACGGCCCCCGCGCCCAGGGCCATGACCGCGATCACCCGTCCCGCGGCCACCTGGCTCGCGATCACCCGGCTCGGCCGGCTCACCAGCCGAACAGGTGACCCCAGATCACCCCCCACAGGTTGATCGCCACCGACAGCCCGATCAGGCTGTAGCCGATCCAGCGCCGGCGCATCGCCTGGAGGGCCAGGGCGAACAGGATCAGGGCGAACGGTGCGAAGTCGTTGCTGAAGCGATAGCCGAATTGGACCCAGCCCTGGCTGAAGTGCATCAGGTTGACCACCGCGATCGCCGCCACCGCGATCGCTGCGCCGGAGACCAGCCGGTCGACGCCCCACCAGCGCAACGACAGGAAGCCAAGCAGCCAGGCCGGGCTGGTCACGAACAGGCCCATCCCCACTTCGTTCGGCGCGATGGTCGGGCAGGTGGCCTCGAACAGGCCGCGAACCGCGTTCGGGTCGGTGCACGGCCGAAGAATATCGGGCAGCCCCGCCAGCATCAGCGGCAGGTTCTGGATGAGGTAGCGGGGATCCTCGATCGCCCACCCTTCGTGGTAGTTCAGCTGCGGGTAAGCGCCCGTCTCGAGGCCGTACAGGTAGTCGTAGACCGGCGTCATCAGGTGGCCGGTCGAGGCCAGGTTGTAGACCAGGAAGACGCCAACCGGGATGGCCGTACCGAGGCCGGCCGCGATCGCCCGCCTGGGCCACGAGCCACCACCGCCGACGAGGACGAAGAAGGGCGCCCCGAAGATCACGGTGAGCCGCGAGGTGCAGGCCAGGCCGAACAGGAGCCCGGCCACGAACTGGCGTCCGTCGAGGCCGAACGGCCAGCGCCGGCCCGTGGGCCGACCGACCTCCGCCTCGTCGTCCCCGTTGGCCGCCCGTGGGTCGGCCTCGAGCGCCAGGCCGATCGCCGCCAGGGTCAGCCCGACGGCGACGACATGGGCGAAGAACCAGGTCGAGCCGAGCTCGGCGGCATACCACAGGACCGTGCCCAGGCCCAGGAAGATCGTGGCCGCGATGCGGACCGAACGATCGAGGCGCAGGCGGCCGAGCATCCAGAAGGCGATGGCCACGTCGATCGCGCCGATGAACGTGGCGATGAGCTGGGCATTGGTGGTCAGGCCAAGGGCGGCTACGAACGGCAGCAGGATGACCGCGGGCAACGGTGGGAACGGGATCAAGGCCCGCGACGGTTCCGTCCCGGCGATCGGGAACACGTCCTGGAAGTATTCGTTGCCGGGCGAGGTCGGCGTGCCCGTGACCGGGAAGCGGATTCCGAACTGGCCGTCCAGCCAGGCCGATGCCTGCCACACGAAGTGGTTGTAGAAGTTGACCCGGTCAAGATTGCTCACGATGTAGATCGCCAGCATCGCCAGGAAGATGAGCAGGCCGATCCAGACGGTCGTGTCATCCGAATCCTGCTCGGCGGCCGGGGCCTCGAGGCGGGTCGTCGTCACGGGCCCTTGTGCTATCCTCCGGTCCACATCAGCGCTCGTGCAGGAGGCCAACGACGTTGGCAGGCCCCGCGATGGGTGCGTCCGACCGGGGCCCGAGTGTGACGTGGCGGTCATTCGGTGCCGCGCGCGGACTGCTCGCAATCCTCGCCTTCGGGCTCGCCTTCCGCCTCATCATCGCATACGTCCTTCTCCCAGGGTCTGGCTTCGGCACGGACCGCGCCTCGTTCATCGGCTGGGCGGAGGATCTCGCGGCCCACGGCCTGAACGGCTTCTATGGCCGCGTTTCGTTCATCGACTACACCCCGGGCTACCTGTACGTCCTGTGGTTGCTGGGCGTGGTGGGCAACTGGCTGGGCGGCCTGGGCGACCTGATCAAGCTACCGGCCATCCTGGCCGATATCGTCGTCGCCTACCTCGTCCGCCAGCTGGTGCTGGAGCTCGGCGGCTCGCGCCGGGCGGCGCTCCTGGGCGCCCTCCTATTCGTGATCAACCCGGTCACCTGGTTCGACAGCGCGGTCTGGGCCCAGGTTGACTCGTTCGGCCTGATCTTCCTGCTGCTGGCCCTGCGCGAGCTGTGGCGCGACCATCCCGAAACGGCCGCGATCCTGGCCACGGTCGCGGCCGTGATCAAGCCCCAGCTCGGGATCCTGATCCCGATTCTCGTGGCCGTGCTGCTCCGGCGGCACGTCGTCGACTGGCTCCACGCCCGCGCTGCCCCTCCGCCCGACCCGTCCGCGTCCGACTCGGAGGAGGCCGGTCCGGCGACCAGATCGAGGGGCCTGGGCGGCGGCCCCGTCCGCCTCGTGACGGCCGGCGTGGCGGCCCTGGCCACGGCGGCCATCCTGTGCGCCCCGTTCGGGCTGTCGATCGTCGACCTGCTCGTCCAGGTGGGCAAGACGGCCGGGGGCTACCCGTACATCACGGTCAACGCCTATAACCCGTGGGCCCTGATCGAGCAGGCCGGCAATGGCCTCGCCGCGAACGGCACGTGGCTGCCCGATATCGCCAACCCGGTCAGCCAGGGCACGCCGGTCACGATCCTGGGGATCCCGGCGGTGTACATCGGCACGGCCCTGCTGCTGGCCGTGATCGGGCTGGTCTGCCTGGTCGTTGCCCGACGGCCCGACCGGCGCACGATCCTGATCGGCCTGACCCTCCTGGCGATCGCCTTCTTCGTGGTCCCGACCCGGGTCCACGAGCGCTACCTGTTCCCGTTCTTCGCACTCGGCGCGATCCTGGCCGCCACCTCCTTCCGCTGGCGCCTCGCCTACCTGGCCCTGGCCCTGGCCAACTTCGCCAACCTGTACGCGATCCTGACCACGCCCTTCTACAACAACCCGGGCGTGAGCGACTGGCTGGGCATCGCCGACACCCTGCGTTCGCCCACCGGGGTCACGATCGCCGCCTTGATCCACCTGGCCGTGGGCCTGTGGGCCTTGACCGAGCTGCGTCCGGGCGCCGGGGCCCGGCTGGCCGGGGAGGCCGCCGCCGACGCTCAGGCCGAGGTGGACGAAGCCGCCCAGGAATACGACGCCGAGCCCGAGCCCGAGCCCGAGCCCGAGCCCGAGCCTCTGGCCGAGCCGGCGCCCGATCTGCCTCGGGCGTTCGAGCTGGCCCCAGCCGCGATGTCCGCAGCTCCCGGCCCCAGCAGCACGCAATGGCTGGCGCCGGCCGTGGTCGCCTCAGTCGATCCCTACCGCGCGGACCGCAGCCTGCTGTGGACCCTGATCGACCGCCGGCCGCGCCTGGCCGATCGATCGCGCGCGCTGTGGGGCGAGAAGGGTGGCCGGCTTGACAAGCTTGACCTGCTCATCATGGTCGTCCTGCTCGTGGGCCTGCTGACCCTGCGCCTGTTCCGGCTGTCGGATCCGTTCGAGTTCCATTTCGACGAGGTCTACCACGCCCGGACCGCCATGGAGTTCCTGCAGGGTTGGAACTACGGCATCCCCCACGACATCTACGAGTACACCCACCCCCACCTGGCCAAGTACGCGATCGCCGAAGGGATCGACTACTTCGGCGACAACAAGGTCACCGCCACGACCGAGCTAGGGGGCTCGATCTCGGCCGTCCTGGTCGAGCCCCGCCGGGAGGATGCGAACCTGCCCAATCACCGGGCCGGCGACCGGTTCTACGTGGCCGGTGGCGACGAGGTCCGGGTGTACGACCTGTCCAGCCGGGCCCTCGTCGCGACCTACGCCCTGCCGGGCGCCTCGGCCCTGGCCCTGGACACGGTCAATCACCGGGTCTACATCGGCTCGTCGAGCGGGGTCATCGCCACGATCGACACGACGGAGGACCTCGACCCGCTGCGGAGCGCCAACCCGCCCCCGGCCGCCGACGGGACCGTCCTGCCGAGCCTGGCCAACCTGGGCGTCGGGATCAAGGAGCTGTGGGTAAGTGACGACGGCACGGCCATGGTCGCCGCCACGAGCGCGTCCGACACCGTGGCGATCGATCCCGGTACCGGGGCCCTCGGCGCCCCGCTTCATGTCGATGGCCTGGCCGACCTGGCGTCCGGAGGCAGCGTCGACGGACTGGTCGTGACGCCGTCGTCGATCAAGGATCCCACCGCCGAGGCGGCCACGATCGCCACGATCACCGGCCTCGACCAGGCGCCGATCGAGAGCCGGCTGCGCTCGATCGCCAACGCCGGCAGCGACAATCAGCTGCCGGTCCTGGGCGCGCTGCCGGTCGATAAGAACCAGGCCATCTCGAATTCGATCGCCGCGGCGACGGCGGATGGCCGCCTGACCGGCTACCAGGTGGCTCCGCTCCAGGAAGTCGCCGCCGCCGGCACGGCCGGGGTCACGTTCATCGCCGCGACCACCGGCGAGCAGGTCCAGGTGGTTGCCCTCGATGCGCCGGCCACTGGCCTGACCAACGTGATCGGGATCGACACGCCCAAGCTGTACGCGGCCGAGACCAACCACGAGATCGCGGTCATCTCGACCGACGACAGCACCTCGGGGACGGTCTCCCCGCCAGTCGAGTCGACCACGTTCACGATGCCCGGCGCGGTCAGCAAGCTGACCTTCAACGTCACCACCAAGATGATCCACGCCCTGGGCGAGACCCCCGACGGATCGTCCGAGACGGTCTACGTGGTCGAGCCCCATTCGAATGCCACCTACGCCGACGCCCAGCTGCCCCTGACCAGCGTCAGCTGGGCTCTCGACGCGAACCACGATTACCCGAGCACCGACCGCGAGGCCCTCCTGGTCGCCTCGGCCAACGGCGAGATTGCGTCGATCGACGTGGGCAGCGATCCCTTCGCCTGGCGCTTCCCGGGTGTCATCGCCGGGGCGTTGACCGCCGTCCTGATCTACCTGCTGGCCCGGATCCTGTTCCGGCGCCGGGCGATTGCCGTCCTGGCCGGGTTCCTGGTAGCGGTCGACGGGATGTTCTTCGTCCAGTCCCGGATCGCCATGAACGACGTCTACGTCGGGCTGTTCATCGTGGCCGCCTACGCCCTGTTCGCGGCCATCTGGACCGGCTGGTGGCGCTGGCGCTGGGCGTGGGTCGTGGGCATGCCCATCGTGGGCGTCCTGCTGGGCCTGGCCCTGGCCAGCAAGTGGGTCGGCCTGTACGCGATTGCCGGGGTTGGCATCCTGATCCTGGGCCGCTCGGCGTTGGGCCGGATCATCCTGATCCTGAGCCTGATCGGGGGCACGGTCGTGCTCGGCAACATTGCCCTGACCGCCGTCCCGGTCGATGCCACGACGAGCGGTCCGAACTACATGTTCGTGGTCGTGATGGTCGGCATGACCCTGGCCGCCGTCCTCCACGCCACCCTCCGGCCGGTGGCCTGGACCGACGACGAGACCCGCCTGGCCATCGCCGGGCCGGCCCTCCTGGGCATCCTCCTCTTCCTGCTGTCGGTCGCGGCCGGCGTCGCGACCAAGGCCTACAGCGTGGGCACCGCCAGCCTCGAGCCGATCGAGATCGCCGCGGTCCTGATCGTCAGCTCGGGGGTCGTCTACCTCATCTTCCGGCTGGCCGGCTCGTTCGGCTTGGGCCCGCTGGCGCTGCCGCCCGACCCCGGGGATCCGCTCAGCACGGCCGCCCCCGCCGCCGTGCCGCCGCCGGGCTGGCTGCGCCTCGGCTGGGGCTTCGGGATCCCGATCATCTGGATGATCGGGACGCTGCTCATCCTGCCCCTGGTGGTCTACGTGATCAGCTACATCCCCTGGGCGGTGTCGACCGCGGGTGGCCCGCAGCTGTTCCCGGGTTGGCCACCCGGTCACACCGGGCAGACCCTGGTCGACCTGACCAAGGCGATGTACGACTACCACAACACGCTCCGCCAGACCCACCCCGCCTCGTCGCCGTTCTGGGCCTGGCCGCTCGACTTCAAGCCGGTCTGGTTCTACCAGGGCAGCTTCGCCGGCGACACCTCATCGGCGATCTACGACAACGGCAACCTGATCACCTGGTGGCTGGAGATCCCGGCGATCGCCTTTGTCGCCTGGCAGGCGTTCAAGCGGGGCAGCCTGGGGCTGGGCTTGATCACGATCGGGTTCGTCCTCCAGTGGGTGCCCTGGATGCGGATCGATCGGGCGACGTTCCAGTACCACTACTACACCTGCCTGCCGTTCCTGGTCATCGCCCTGGCCTACTTCCTGGCCGAGCTGTGGAACGGAGCTTCGCGCAAGACCTGGCTGCTGGCCCGGGTGTCGGCCGCCCTGGTCGTGCTCGGACCGGGCCTCCTGTGGGTGTTCAAGGGGCCGCTGTGCGACTTCGTCCGGGTCAACTCGGCCAACGCCGGCTCCGGCGCCTGCGTGGATTCGACCCCCGGTGACCTGTTGATCACGATCCAGGCGGCCGGCCTGGCCGTGGTCATGGTCGTGGCCGGGATCCTGCTCGTCAGCCAGCTCGTCCGGCTGCGCGGCGGGGCGGGCGATCGGCAGCTGGCCCTGATCGTGCTGACGGCCGTGGGTGCCGTGGTCGGCGTCGTGCTCGTCCGGATCATCCTGCCAACCACCCCGCTGATCGACCAGGCCGGCTTCTCGACGGCGCCGATCGCCCTAGTGATCCTGGCCATCCTCAGCCCGATCGCGTGGGTCGTGCTGACCGCGCGCGATGCCCGCCGGTTCGTGGCCGGGATCCTGTCGGCCGCGGCCGTCTTCTTCATCGTGTTCTACCCGAACATTGCAGCGCTGCCCTTGCCGTCCACGATCTTCAACTTCTACCAGGGGATCATTCCGCCCTGGCTCTACCCGTTCCAGTTCCCCGACAACACCGACGCGCCGGTCTCGGCCCAGCCATTGCTCTCGCTCGTGCCGATCCTGACGGCGGTCATGCTGACGGTCCTGTGCGTGGTCGTCGGGTACAGCGCCTGGTCCGCCCGGATCCCGCGCGTCGCCCTCCAGCCGGCGTCGGACGAGGACGACTCGGCCGGCCCGTCGGGCCCGTCCGGCCCGTGGCGCATCGATGATTCGGCCGACGACGAGCCGCTCGCGAGCATCCAGGACCTTCCGGCTCCTGTGCGGCCACCGGCTGGCCCAGGTCCCGAGGCTGACGGCGATCCGGATAGAGACCACCTCGACACGCGTTAGGCCTCTGCCGCGGTGTGTACTCAGAACATCAAAACGACGATCCTGACTCGCGGAGCTAGCTCGGGCCCAGAGAACTCATCCCGAGCCAAGCGTGGCTCGGAATGAAATCCTGGTCGGCGCCCGAGCCGAAGGGCGAAAACGGTCCCCCGGCGGGCCTTCTTATGGTGATTTGGCGTGATTTGATGTTCTGAGTACACACCGCGGCCTTGCGGAGCCTCAATGCCGGCTCGCCGCCGCGATTCAGAACCCTTAAGTGCCTAACGAGCGTTCGGTAGGAGGCTAGCCGCCGTCAATCGCCCGCGTCAGGGCTGGGGAACATGGTGCTGGGCGGAATCGGGGCGCGAAAGTCGGCCGGCAGGGCGCCGTTAGCGGCCAGGCGCCGGATGACGAAGCCGTAGTACGCCTCGACCTTGGCCGTGACCCGCTCCCAGCTGAACTCGGCCGCCCGGGCCGGCCCGGCCAGGCGCATCGCTTCGCTCAAGGCCGGATCACCCAGGACCCGGGCGATTCCGCCGGCCAGCTCCTTGGGCTCATGCGGCTCGACCAGGACGGCGTTCTCGCCGCGCCGGACGACACCCTTGTAGCCATGGATGTCGGAGCACACGATGGGCGCTCCGGCGGCCATCGCCTCGAGCAGGACGATCCCGAAGGATTCGCGTCCGGTGGCGGGCGAGACGAACACGTCGGCCGTCTTGTACAGCTGGACCTTCTCGGCATCGCTCACCCGGCCCAGAAACTCAACGTCGAGCAGGCGCCGAGTCAGGACGTAGCGCCGGGCCTCGCGCTCCTGGGGGCCGGAGCCGACGATCAGCAGGCGGCAGGCGACGCCCTCCCGGCGCAGGATCCGATAGGCCTTGAGAAGCTCGAGCAGGCCCTTGCGTGGTTCATGGCGACCCACGAACAGCAGGTTGGGAGTGCCGTCCTGCCAGCGGGCGATGGGCACGGCCCGGTCGAAGCGGGCCAGGTCCACCCCGTTGGGGATGACCTTGTAGTCGCCCGGAAAGTAGCGGTCGATGAAGTGGCGGGCGGCCGCGCTGACCGCGATCCGGCCGTGCAGGCGGGAGGCATGGCCCTGCATGAACCGCCGCCCGAACTCGTACGAAGGCGAGAAGCCCGCGTAGGCATGGAACGTGGCCACGTTCACGCTGCGCGACTGGTGGAGCAGGATGAGCGACAGGAAGGGCACGAACGGCTCGTGGAAGTGGAGCAGGTCGAACTTCTCCCGGTCGAGCATCCGGCCTACCTGGCTGACGTAGCGGGGCGACACCGTGATCGTGCCGACCGAGCCGTTGGTGGGCATGCTGAAGCCCTTGCCCAGCCGGATCACGTCGCCCTCCGAGGCCCGCTGCAGGCCGTGGCTGCTGCTGATGATCCGGACATCGTGGCCGCGCAGGCGCAGGTTCTCGTAGAGGTAGCGGACGTGCTCATTGACGCCGCCCGGCACCGGGTAGACGTAGGGCGTGACCAGGCCGATCTTCATCGCGCCTCGTCCTCCGGGCCGAGGTCCAGCTGGGGCGGCCGCTGGCGGCCGCCGGGGTAGCCGTGATCCCGGCCGGTCCCATCGTTGCGAACCCGGCCGCGGGTCTCGTCGCGAATGTCCCGGCCGTACTTGCGGAGCTGCCGGCCGAACGTGCCGAGCTGCCCGGCGGTGGCGTGGAACGTACCCTGCCAGCCGGTCTGGCCGGCCAGGATCGCCGTGCGCAGGTCGCCGGCCGAGGTCCCCGGGAACGTGGTCGAGCCCTGGCCGATCGCGCTGACGGCGTGGGCATCGCTGCTGCCGACCGCCGCAAGGCCGTGGGTCGCGGCGAAGCGGACGACCCGCCGGTGGACCGGCCGGCCGAAGGTCGTGGGATTGAACACCTCGAGCGCATCCGGGTGGCAGCGCGGGTCGGGGTCCGCCAGCAGCCGCCGGAGCATCACCGCCTGGGCACACAGCGGGTAGGGGAACAGGGGATGGGCCGGGATCGCCAGGCCGCCCTGCTCATGGACGGCGATGATCGACGTCCGGAGCGATTGCCAGGGCCGGATGGGCTCGGTCAGCCATAGCCCCAGGAGATGGCCGCCCCGGGTCGAGATCTCCTCACCGATCACGATATCGACGGCCAGCCCGCGCCGGCCGGCCAGGGCCCTGGCCGCCTGCGCTGCGTCGATCCGGTCGTGGTCGGTGATGGCCAGGACGTCCAGGCCAGTGGCGGCGGCCGCACCCAGGATCTGGTCGATGCTGGCCGTCCCGTCGGAGGCCAGGCTATGCACGTGCAGGTCGGCCCGGCCGGTCACCCGCCGGGACCCGCAACGAGGTCGGGCCAGATCGGGAAGAAGATCGCCCACCACTGCTCGGGCGCCCGAACGATCACCCGCTCGAACGCTGCCACCTCGGCTTCCAGGAAGGCCGTGACATGCTCTCTTCGGCTTCCCCCGCCGGCCGCTTCGATTCGTTCGAGGCGGCCGCGGTAGCGACCCGGGCCGGTCCGCCAGACACCGGCCACGAAGACCGGCACGCCCGACTGGACGGCCAGCAGGCCGGGACCGGCCGGGATCGGCGCGGGCATCCCGAAGAAGGGCAGCTCGACGCCGCCGCCGGTGATGTCGCGATCCGCGATCAGGCCGGCGATCTCGCCCCTCTCGAGGGCCGCGCTGAGCTCCCGGCGGGCCTCCCGGATGCCGACCAGGCGAACGCCGACGACCCCCCGAGTGCGTACGAACCAGGCCTGGATTGCCGGCTCGGCCACGGCCTCCATCGGCGCCGTCACTGGCCGGCCGGCCCGTTCGACGAGGTAGAACCCGGGCAGCTCGAGTGCACCGAAATGGAGGCCCACGAAGATCATCGGGCCGTCGACGGCAAAGGCCGCCTCGACGTCGCCTGGATTCTCGATCGACGTCCGTTCCCGGACGTAGGCGCCGCCCATGATCGGGGCGCGCATCGTCTCGAGGTAGTTCCGGGCGTAGTGCCGGAACGCGGAATGGAGGAGCCGGTCGAGCGCCGCCGGATCGCCGGCCGCCGGCCAGGCCTTGGGGTCGCCAGCCGAGTTGGCGGCCATCCATTCGACCACCCGGCCGAGGTTGGCCCTGGCCAACCGGCGCTTGTCGGCGGCCGTGCGATACCAGAGGTCACCAGCCACGTTGGCCAGCCCAACGGCCAGCCGCTCGGGCAGGTGGCAGGCCAGCCACGATCCCGCGCCGAGCAGCCGAGCCGCCAGCCGGCCGCGCCAGGATCCGGCGGCCGGCGCGGCCGGGGTGGCCTGCGCCGCCTGGGGATCGGAGCTCATCGCAGGTTGGCCGCCATGCGCGCGGCCCGGGCCGCCAGTGCCTCGGCTTCGGCTTCCGTCGCCGGCCACATCGGCTTGAAGCTGTACCACTGCTCGGGCGCCGCCCCGATCGTTCGTTCCAGGGCGGTGGCGATTCGCTGCGACGCCTGCTGGAGATCGGCCGGGCTGCTCGACGGCACGGTGAATGGTTCGTCGAGCTGGACCAGGAAATGGTCGTTGGCCTTGCGCCGGATGGTGATCGGCAGGATCGAGGCGCCGGTCTTGGCGGCCAGCGCGGCCGGCCCAGCCGGCAGGTTGGTCCACGCCCCGAACAGGCGCACCGGGATGCCGTCCTCGCGGTAGCCCCAATCGACCAGCAGGGCCAGCAGCTCGTGCCGGCGCAGGACGCCATAAACCTGGCGCAGGTTGCGCCACGGGATCACCTGGACGCCCCACGATTCGCGCTGGCGGCGGAGGATCTCGAACAGCTCGGGAAACGTGGAATCGTCGGCCACGACGGCGATCGGCCAGCCCCGCTCGGCCACGCCGGCGGCGACCACCTCGTTGTTGCCCACGTGGCAGGCGACCAGAATCATGCCGTTGGCAGCCCGCCACATCGCCTCGAGCTCGTCCAGCCCGACGCCGTCGACCAGGGCCGCCGCCTCGGTCTTGTTGAGCCGGGGCAGGCGCATCAGCTCGACCAGGTAGCGGGCGTAGGTGCCGTAGGCCTGCAAGGCCAGCCGGCGCACGGCCGGGCTGTCCGGCGACGTACCCAGGACGTGCCCGAAGTTGATGTTCGAGTAGCGCCGCTTGGTTGGCCAGAGCAGGTACGAGGCGCGGGTGAACCAGCCGATCACGGTCCAGGCCGGCCGGGCCGGCAGGCGGCCGAGGATCCACGAACCGCCCCGGTAGAGGAGGGCGCCGATGCGCTCCACCAGCCGGCTGCCCACGACCGTCGGCCGGGTCGTGAACGGGTCGGTCCGGACCGGGTTCGGGCGGCTGGATGTGGTGGGGCGGCCGGGGACCGGCGGCGAGCCGGCCTCCGACCGCCCAGGGTCGGTCATTCCGTCGTCAGCCAGCGGAGGCCGCGACCTTCGCCTTGGCGCCGGACATCCGGCGATACGTCTTCTTGATCGGCGCCTCGGTCCCGACCAGGGTCTCGTTGTCCTCGCCCCGGATGAACGCCTCGACCCGATTGAACGCGATGTCGTCGTGGATCTGGATGGGCGGGCTCTTCATGAAGTAGCTCGACGGCGCGACCAGGGTGCCCTTCAGGCCGCGATCGAGGCCGAGCTTCAGGCAGCGGATCGCGTCGGTGATCACGCCGGCGCTGTTGGGGCTGTCCCAGACCTCGAGCTTGAGCTCGGCGTTCAGGGGCACGTCGCCGTAGGTCGTGCCTTCCATCCGGATGTAGCACCACTTCCGGTCGAGCAGCCACGGCACGTGGTCGCTCGGGCCGACGTGGATGTCATCGGGGTCGAGCTCGTAATCGAGCATCGAGGTGACGGCATTGGTCTTGCTGATCTTCTTGCTCTCGAGGCGCTCGCGCTCGAGCATGTTCAGGAAGTCGGTGTTGCCGCCGAAGTTGAGCTGGTAGGTCCGGTCGAGGCGGACGCCCCGGTCCATGAACAGGCGGGTCAGGACGCGATGGGTGATCGTCGCGCCCACCTGGCTCTTGATGTCATCGCCGATGACCGGCAGGCCTTCCTCGGCGAAGCGGCGCTGCCAGTAGGGCTCGCGGCCGATGAACACGGGAATGGCGTTGACGAAGCCGACGCCGGCCTTGAGGGCCTGCTCGACGTACCACTTGGTCGCCTCTTCGGAGCCCACCGGCAGGTACGACACGACGACGTCGACCTGGCGCTCCTTGAGGATCCCGACCACGTCGGCCGTGGGTCCGGGCGCCTTCTCGATGATCTGGCTGAGGTACTTGCCCAGGCCGTCGTGGGTCATCCCGCGCTCGACCTTGACCCCCATGTGGCCGACCTGCTTGAAGACGTAGGTATTATTGGGCTTGGTGTAGATCGCCTCGGACAGGTCCTTGCCGACCTTGTTCTTGTCGATATCGAAGGCGGCAACGAACTCGATGTCGCGGATGTGATAGCCGCCCAGGTCGACGTGCATCAGGCCGGGCACGAAGTCGTCCTTCTTGGCGTCCTCGTAGTAATAGCGGCCCTGGACCAGGCTGCTGGCGCAGTTGCCCACGCCGACGATCGCGACCCGGATCTTGCCGTCGTTGCGGCCATAGCCGGCTCGGGTCTTGGTCGTGGTCACTGGGCCGGCGGCCGTCACGGCCGACTTGCCGTTCGTCCCGGTCTTGCCATTGCTGTCGTTCTTCGGCACGTGTGCTCTCCTACTTGCCGTCGGTTGGGGCGGCCTGATTCGTGACATGGATGATGCGCTGGATGACCGTGATCGTGGCGAGGACCCCGATGAGGCCCAGGGCCAGCCACAACGGCCGCGAACCGTCACTGCCCTGGACCCCGCCGGTCAGGCCGGCTGCCAGGAGGCCCAGGGTCAGGATGACGAGGCGGATCTCGCGGGGGGCCAGGCCGACCGCGGCCATGCCCTTGCCCGGCGCGAAGCCCAGGGACTCGGCCCGGGCCCGGGCATAGCTGACCATGAACGCCGAGGCCATGGCGAATGCCGCGAGGCCCGCCCCCAGGCGATCGCCGGCCGACAGGCAGCCGGCAATGATCCCGATGTAGACCACCGCCTCGCCCCACCGATCGAAGACGGAGTCGAGGAAGGCGCCCGTGTTGGAGGCCTTGCCGGTAGCGCGGGCAAGCGAGCCATCGAACATGTCGAAGGCGCCCCCGATGAGCACGACGAAGGCGGCCGCGAGCCAGATGTCGAAGGCGGCCAGGGCGGCTCCGGCCACGGTGATGCCGAAGCCGAGCAGGGTCAGTCCGTTGGGGGTCAGGCCGAGCCGGCCGAAGAACAGGGCGACCGGCTGGCCGACGTTGCGGACCCGGTCACGGAGCTGGACCATGGTCATCGGCTGGGTGCGACGCCCAATACGTCGCGCTCCTGGATGGCGGCCTCGGCGAAGGCGCTCGGGCGCAGGCTGCAGATGGTCTCGCGCCCGGCCCGGGCGGTGGTCACGATGCCCGAGGTGCGGAGCTTGCCCAGATGCCAGCTGACCAGCGGCTGGCTCAGCCCGACATGCTCGATCAGCTCGGTCACGGTCGCCGGCCCG
Organism: Candidatus Limnocylindrales bacterium; assembly: GCA_038239115.1. Taxonomy (GTDB): domain Bacteria; phylum Chloroflexota; class Limnocylindria; order Limnocylindrales; family CSP1-4; genus Palsa-1033. The sequence goes on from JBBSFD010000018.1 coordinate 32,412, forward strand.
TCGGCCAGGCGCTGCACGATGCGCAGCCGGTTGACGTCGGCGAGGGCCTTGTGGAACAGGCGAATCTGGCGCAGGTCGTCGGGCTGGTCGACGACCGAGGCGACGGTTCCCCGGATTCGGGCGGGTGACGGGCTCAGGTTCGGGTGCTCCGCTGACGCCCGCTTCAACGGGCATTTATATAAATCGTTGTTGATCCTATTCCCGGCTCGGCCCGCTGTCAAGACCTCTCGCCTCGGTCCGGCCGGCCTGACAGGCCGACTACACTCGAAGGATGACGGGACGGGATCGGGCCATCCTGCTCGCGGTGCTGGGCATCGCCGTGTTCCTGACCGGCCTCGAGCTGATGATCACGGCCGTCGCGCTGCCCACGATCGTGACCAGCCTGGCCGACTGGACCCAGCTGCGCACGGCATCCTGGATCGTCAACGGCTACCTCCTGGTGTACGTGGCCACGATGCCCCTGGCCGGTCGGCTGGCCGACCTGTGGGGCGCTCGCCGGCTGCTCTTGATCGGCCTGTTCGCCTTCACCCTCGGCTCGGCCCTGGCCGGCGCCAGCCAGGGCCTCGGCGAGCTGATCGCGGGCCGCCTGGTCCAGGCCTTCGGCGGCGGCATCATCGTGCCCGTCGCGACCGCCGCCGCGGCCCACCTGTACGGTCCGGCGTCACGCCCGCGGGCGCTCGGCGTGGTCGGCGGGCTGACGTTCCTGGGCATGGCTGCGGGGCCGTTTGCCGGGGCCGCCATCCTCGGCTCGCTCCATCCTGAGACCGCCCTGGCCAACGCGGGCGTGTCCAGCGGTCCGCTGGTCGAGCTGCTTGCCCCGGCTTGGCGCTGGGTGTTCTACCTCAATGTGCCGATCGGTCTGGCCACCCTGGTCCTGGCCTGGGCGGCCACCAGCGGTTGGGACACGCCGCGCCGATCGACCCGGGTCGATCTCCTCGGCGGGATCGCCTTCACCGCCGGCCTGGGCGCCGTGCTGGTCGGACTGACCCTGGTGGGCAGCGGCCTCGAGGTGCTGCCGATCGGGCTGGTCGCCGGCGGCGTGGCCGGCCTGGCCGTGGCCATCGTCCTGGGCTGGCGCCGGCCGGATCCGTTCATCGATGTCCGCCTGTTCCGCGACCGGGTCTTCGCCTCGGCCGCGATCGTGTCCCTGCTGACCGGCTACGCCTTCGCCACCGCGATCATTGGTGGGGCCGTGTTCGTCGATCGGGTCCTCTACGGCGGGCCCGGCCTGCAGGAGGCGGCCCTCGGTGCGCTGGCGGCGGCCACCGCGATCGGTGCCCTGGCCTCGGGCTTCCTGGTCCGGGCCGTTTCGCTCCGGCTGGTCACCCTGATTGGCCTGCTCCTGGCCGCCGCCGCCCTCGGGATCATGTCGCGCTGGACCGCGTCGACCCCGCTCATCCAGGTGTCGGCTGCGATGGCGGCCTTCGGACTGGGCTTCGGCCTGACCGTCACGCCGCGCTCGACGGCCGCCGTAGAACGGGCCGGCGAGGCGGCCTTCGGGATCGCCTCGGCCACCGTGACCGTCGCCCGGATGATTGGCATGGCCATCGGCCTGGCCGTCCTGACCGCCTACGGCTCAACCGTGATCGACCGGCTCCATGACCAGATCTACAACACGCCGGGCGGCTACCTCCAGTACATCCCGGCCGACCTCCAGGGGCGCGACCTGCACGATCCCCTGGTCGTGGGTGCGCTCGAGACCTGGGCCTCCGGCGAGGCGGCCCAGATCATGGTGGGCCTGTTCCTGATCGCCGGGCTGCTCGTGATCCTGGCCATCCCACCCGGCCTGGCCCTGGGTTCGGGCACCCGGGCGAGGGCGACGCTGCCCGGTGCCGACGAGGAAGCGGCTAGCCGCAGGTTATCGGGTGGGGCGTTGGATGGGCGGCCGCTGGATCAGCCGGACCCGAGCTGAGCGGCTTGGCGATCACCTGGACCTTCTGGATCGTGCCCCGGGGACCCTCCGACGTCTGCAGCCAGAGCGTCTCATCGGTCGTGGCAAACGCCGCGTTCAGGTCGGTGATGTGGCGCCTGACCGCGGTCACCTCGTACAGGAACTCCATGTTGTCGCTGGTATAGACCTGGACCAGCATTCCGATCATCGACTTGCCGTTGTTGATCGTGGAGGCGGTCAGGATCGGCAGGAACATGCCGGTCCGGGCGTGGGCGTAGATGTAGGTGGCACCCGGCTGGCCCGGCTGGTGGAGCTGCTGGATGTACATGGCCACGTTGCAGGGCGGGAATGAATCCGCGCTGCCCGGCTGGAGGATCACCGGCAGGTCGATCCCCAGGGCGGCCACCACGACCCGGGTCGCGATCCGGCTGACGGCCGCCGCGGAGCTGCTCGGCCCGGGCGTGGCCAGCGGTTCGAGCGTCTCGAGCCCGGACGGATCCGGGCTGGGCGCCGGGCTGGCCGGATTGACCTGGCTGCTCGGGTCGCTCCCCGCCGCGGTGACCGGCTGGGTGTAGGTCAGCAGGCCGGCGGCGATCAGGACAACCCCGATCGCGGTCAGCAGGGCGGATGCGATTCGGCGGCGCAGGCTGGCGTAGGTCTCCATCGACGGCCGATCCTAGCGCGGAACGAGCCAGTCCGCCCCCGGTCCCGTCGTACTGGTACGCTCCGCCCGATGTCGAACCGGCTCATCGTCCTGATCGCGTTGGTAGCCGGCTTGTTGACCGGGATGATCCTGTTCTTCGCCGTGGTCGCCTTCGCGCCCGCCCAGAACCATGCTGCGGCCACGCCAGCCCTGCCCAGCCCGAGCCCGTCGCCCAGTCCCTCGCCCAGCCCGTCACCATCGCCCAGCCCGAGCCCCTCGCCGACCCCTTCGCCGAGCCCGAGCCCGAGCCCGAGCGCGAGCCCGACGACTGCGCCGCCGGGCTCGCCCGCCCCCACCGCCCGCCCTCAGCCCACCCCCACCCGGACGCCGGCTCCGACCGCGAGGCCGACCGCCCCGCCGACCCCGACGGCGACGCCCCACCCCTCGACCAGCCCGAGCCACCTCCCCTCGCCGAGCCCCACGCCGACCGCCGCGTGACCCTGCCCGGCGACCTTGCGGCCCGGGTCAGCGCGCCAACCGGCCGGATCCTGGTGGTCACCGACTTCGACGGGACGATCGCCGAGATCAACCTCGATCCGATGGGCGCCGCGATCGATCCAGGCGCCCGGCGCGGCCTGCGTCGCCTGGCCCGCCTCGCCGCGGACCGGCCTGACCGGCTGGCCCTGGCTGTGCTGAGTGGCCGGGCGATGGCCGACGTCGCCGGGCGAGTCCGGATCGGCGGCGTCCACTACCTCGGCAACCATGGCCTCGAGCAGGCCTGGCTGGCCCGCCACGGAAGGCTCGCCGGGCTGCGCTCCGCTGGGCCGCCCGACGACCCAGGGTCGGCCTCGGCCCGCCTGGGCCGAACCGTGGCCGAGGCCCTCGGCCGGCCGGACTGGCTGTTCGTGGAGGTCAAGGGCGACTCGGTCGCCTTCCACTACCGCCAGGCGCCGGTGGCCGCCACGGCGTTCAGCCAGCTCGACGCGGCCGTCTCGGCGGCCCTCCAGGCCGACGGGCTGGAGCTCGAGCGCTTCGACGGCCGGCTGATCGTGGAGCTGCGCCCGACCGGGGCCGGTGGCAAGGGCGCGGCCGTGCGCCGCCTGCTCGATGCGCTGCGGCCCGCCTCGGTCCTGGCGATGGGCGACGACCGCTCGGACGCCGAGGTCTTCGAGGTCCTCCGAAGCGAGCGATCCAGCGGCCGGCTGGCCGCCTTGAACGTGGGCATCCAGGATCGCCTGGCGACGCCGGACGTGGTCGTCCAGGCCGCCGACGTGATGCTCGCCGGACCGTCCGACGCCGGCCACCTGCTGCTTGCCCTGGCCTCGGCGCTGATTCGCGAGGCGGGCTAAGAGGCCGCTCGGCCTACTGGATGACGGCCTTGGCGGCTCGCTCCACGACCGGCAGGAGAAGCTCGGGCAGGACGCCCAGCACGACGGTCAGGACGGCCGACACGATCAGGCCGGTCCGCATCAGCCGGCCGATCACGACGGGAGCCGGCTCCCCTTTAGGCTCGCGCATGAACATGTAGACCACGACCCGCAGGTAGTAGAACGCGGCGGCCGCGGCGTTCAGCACGGCGATGACCGCCAGGATTCCGGCCGGCCCGCCCGCCTCGACCGCGGCCAGGATCACGTAGGCCTTGGCGAAGAAGCCGGCCGTCGGCGGGATCCCGGTCAGGGACAGCAGGAAGAGGGTCATCAGGATCGCCAGCAACGGCTCGCGCCGGCCCAGGCCGGCGAACGTCTCGAGCTGGCTGGAGATCCCCGTCCGACGCTGGAGCGCGGCCACGACCGCGAACGCGCCCAGGTTCATCGCCGCGTAGGCCGCGCCGTAGTAGAGCAGGCCTTCCAGGCCCTGGATCTGCGACTTCGAACTCGACCAGGCGGCCAGCCCGATGAGCATGTAGCCGGTATGGGCGATCGAGGAGTAGGCCAGCATCCGCTTGACGCTGTCCTGGCTGAGGGCCACCAGGTTGCCCAGGGTCATCGTCAGCGCGGCCAGCACGATGATCACCACGTTCCAGTCGGCGCTGAGCGGCCCGAGCGCCTCGACGAACAGGCGCAGGATCAGGGCGAACGCGCCGACCTTGGGTACGATCGAGAGGTAGCCGGTGACCGGCGTGGGCGAGCCCTGGTAGGCGTCAGGTGTCCAATAGTGGAAGGGCACCGCTGCGATCTTGAAGGCGACCCCGGTGGTCAGGAAGGCCAGGCCCATGGCCAGGCCGGGGGTCAGCGGCGCCGAGCCGGCCACGATGGCGGCCAGGGCGGTTGACACGCCCTCGATCCGGGTGGTGCCGGTCATGCCCCAGATAAGGGCCAGCCCGAACAGGAAGATCGCCGAGCTGAACGAGCCCAGCAGGAAATACTTGATGGCACCCTCGGTCGACAGCGCGTCGTGCTTGGCGAAGCCGGCCAGCAGGTAGCCCGGCAGGACCATCAGCTCGAGGCCCAGGAACAGGACCAGCAGGTCGCCCGACGCCGAGATCAGCATCACCCCGCTCAGGGCGAACAGGAGCACGGCCGCGAACTCGGGCACGGGCAGGTCGCGCGAGGTGAGGTAGTCGGGAGCGACCATCAGGGTCACGGCCACCACGGCCACGAACAGGACGTCCAGGTAGGTGGTCAGGTCGTCGACCCGGTAGGCACCGTCGAAGGCCGTCGTCGGCGTCCGGCCGACGAGGATGGCCAGGACGGCCACTACGGCCAGGCCGCCGAGGGCCACCGCCAGCGCCGGAGCCCGGCGGCCGGGCACGATGATGTCGGTCACGATGACCAGGCCGGCCACGACGATCGCGGCGGCGAACGGGGCAATCGTGCTCAGGTCGGCCCAGCTCATGCTCTCGGTCGCCCCGTCACTGCCAGAAGAACAGGTGGATCGGGCTGACCCCCTGGACCTCGGTCAGGACCGCGCTGACGGTGCCCTGGACCATGTGCAGGATCAGGCCCGGGAACAGGCCGAAGACCACGATCATGGCGCCCAGGGGCACGATCGTCAGCGCCTCGATCGGCGAGATGTCGGTCAGGTGGTTGCCCAGGCCGCGCAGGAAGTCGGACAGCTCGCCGGTGAAGATCCGCTGGAACATGAACAGCAGGTAGGCCGCCGCCCAGATCATGCACGAGGCGGCGACCGCGGCCACCCACGGGTTGTAGGCAAACGCGCCGAGCAGGACCAGGAACTCGCCGACAAAGCCGGACAGGCCAGGCAGGCCGGCACTGGCGAAGACGAAGAAGCCGAAGGCCGCCGCGTATACCGGCGTCCGACCGGCCAGGCCGCCGAACCGGGCGATCGTCCGGTCATGGGTGCGCTCGTACATCACCCCGATCATCAGGAACAGGCCGCCGGTGATCAGGCCGTGGTTGATCATCTGGAGGATGGCCCCCTGGAGGCCTTGCTCCTGGAAGATGAAGATGCCCAGGGTCACGAAGCCCATGTGGGTCACCGATGAGTAGGCGATCAGCTTCTTCCAATCAGGTTGGACCAGGGCCACGATCGCGCCGTACACGATCGCGATCAGGCTGAGCACGATGATCAGCGGCGCAAAGGTCTCGGCGGCGGCCGGGAAGAGCGGCACCGCGAAGCGGATGAAGCCGTAGGCGCCCAGCTTGAGCAGGATCGCCGCCAGCATGACCGAGCCGGCGGTGGGCGCCTCGACGTGGGCGTCGGGCAGCCAGGTGTGGAACGGGAACATCGGGACCTTGATCGCGAAGGCCAGGAAGAAGGCCAGGAAGGCGAACAGCTGGACGTTGCTGACGAAGCCGGTCGTGGCCGCGAAGTTGCGCAGGGTGATGAAGTCGAAGGCGCCCACCCAGGTCCCGGTCGCCGCCTCGAAGGTGTAGGCCGTGGCCAGGATGGCCACCAGCATCAGGAGCGAGCCGACCAGGGTGTACAGGACGAACTTGATCGTGGCATAGATCCGGTTCGAGCCGCCCCAGATCCCGATGATCAGGTACATCGGGACGAGGACGACCTCCCAGAAGATGTAGAACAGGAACAGGTCGAGGGCCACGAAGACGCCGATCAGGCCGACCTCGAGGATGAGGAACGAGATCATGTATTCCTTGAGCCGTTCCTTGATCGGCCGGAACGAGGCCAGGATGCTGATCCAGCTGAGGGTGGTCGTCAGGACCACCAGGATCGTCGACAGGCCGTCGGCGCCGACCTTGTACTGGATGCCGAACACGGGGATCCAGTCGTGGACCTCCTGGTACTGGAAGGCCGGGTTGGTCGGGTTGAAGCCGATCAGGAGGAGCAGCGACAGGCCGAACGAGACGAGCGCGAAGACCAGCGCGGTGGCCCGGATCAGGCCGGCCCGCTCGCGCGGCAGGAAGGCGACCACGATCGCCCCGACCAGCGGCACGAACGTGATCAGGCTGATCAGCGGGATGTCGGCCACGTTCACCGGCCGGCCACGATCACGAGGTAGGCCACGGTCATGACCAGCAGGCCGACGGCGATGCCCAGGGCATAGTTCTGGACCCGGCCGGTCTGGACCCGGCGCAGGCCGCCGCCGGCCGAGATGACCGCCCCGCCGATCGCGTTGACCGTGCCATCGATGACGTTCCGGTCGAACCACCACAGGCCGTTGGCGACCCGCCCGCCGATCCGGATGAAGAGCAGGTCGTTCAGGTCATCGAACCACCACTTGTTTAGCGAGGCCCGGTACAGGAAGCGGGTCGCCCCGCTCGATCCGACCAGCCCGTTGACCTCGGCCGGCCGGGCCTTCGCCTGGAGCGGTCCGAGATCGACCCCGAAGAAGCGCCAGGCCAGGACGATCCCGATGGCGGCGATCGTGACGCTGGCCAGGATCAGGACGCCATCCAGCCCGAACAGGGCGAAGGGCTGCTCGGTTCGGCCGGCCGCGCTGACCGCCGGGGCGAAGACCGGTTCGAGCCAGGACTGCAGCCGGCTGGCCCCGAAGGGCAGGCCCAGGAAGAGCCCGACCAGGACGGTCGGGATCGCCAGCAGGATCAGGGGCACGGTCATCGCCCGGCCCGACTCGTGGATCTCCGGCTCGACCGCCGGATCGACCCGGCTCGCGCCCCAGAAGGTCAGGCCGATCAGCCGGAACATGTAGAACGCGGTCATCCCGGCGACGAGGAAGCCGACCGCCCAGACCCACAGGAAGCCGTTCTTGAAGGCCTCGCCCAGGATCTCGTCCTTGCTGAAGAAGCCAGCCAGGGGCGGGATGCCCGAGATCGCGATCGAGCCGATCAGCATCGTCCAGTAGGTGATCGGGATCTTCTTCGACAGGCCGCCCATCTTGCGCATGTCCTGCTCGTCGTGGACGGCGTGAATGACCGAGCCCGAATCGAGGAACAGGAGGCCCTTGAAGAAGCCATGGGCCATCAGGTGGAAGATCGCGGCGGTCCACGCCCCGACGCCCAGGGCGGCAAACATGTAGCCCAGCTGAGACAGGGTGGAGTAGGCCAGGACCCGCTTGATGTCGGTCTGGGTGAAGGCGATCGAGGCGGCCAGGATGGCCGTGAACGTGCCGATCGCGGCGACCACCACCATGATCTCGGGGGCCTGGGCGAAGATCGGGCTGGTCCGGGCGACCAGGTAGACGCCGGCGTTGACCATCGTTGCGGCGTGGATCAGGGCCGAGACCGGGGTCGGGCCCTCCATCGCATCGGGTAGCCAGACGTGGAGCGGGAACTGGGCGCTCTTGCCCACGGCGCCGCACAGGACCAGCAGGGCGATCCAGCTGATCGTGGCGTGGTCGAGGCTGCCGATCTGGCCCAGCACGGCCTGCAGGTTGAGGGTGTGCAGGTTGACCCAGATCAGGGCGATCCCAAGGATGAACCCGACGTCACCGACCCGGTTGACGATGAACGCCTTCTTGCTGGCCAGGGCCGCACTGTGGCGGTGAAACCAGAACCCGACGAGCAGGTAGCTGCACAGGCCAACCAGCTCCCAGGCCACGAAGATCACCAGGAAGTTGTCGGCCAGGACCAGCACCAGCATCGAGAACATGAACAGGTTGAGGTAGGCGAAGAACCGCCAGTAGCCCCGGTCATGGCTCATGTAGCCGACCGAATAGACATGGACCAGGAGGCCGATCGTGGTCACCACGATCAGCAGGCAGGCGGTCAGCGAATCGACGAAGAAGCCGACGGTCACGGTGAACTGGCCGGCCGGGATCCACTCCCAGAACGACACGCCGTGGCCGTGCTCGCCGAACGGCGCCGCGCCGCTGATCGCCCCGGCGGCCACGATCATCGCGGCCAGCCAGGACAGCCCGATCACGGCCAGCGGGACGGCGCTGGCGGCGGCCATGCCCCAGCGATCCTGGAGCCGCCGGCCGAAGACCACGCTGAACACGAAGCCGGCCATCGGCAGGATCGCGATCAACAGGATCAGCGTGTCGTAGGGCATCGTCGGCGCCTAGTCGCGCATCGTGTCGTATTCGTCGACGAGGGGCGTCTTCTTGTTGCGGTAGATCGCGATCACGATCGACAGGCCGACCGTGGCTTCAGCCGCCGCCACGGCCAGGACGATCAGGGCGATGGCCGAGCCCTGGACCTTGAGCGCCGGGATGAACGCCCCGAAGGCCAGGATCGTGAGGTTGACCGCATTGAGCATCAGCTCGATCGACATGAGCATGCTGATCGCGTTGCGCCGGGCCAGGAAGCCGAACGTGCCGATCGCGAACAGGACGCCGGCCAGGATGAGGTAGGCGTCGAGCGAGTGGCTCATTCCGGCCGGTCTTCGCGCTTGGCCAGGAAGATGCCCCCGATGACCGCTGCCAGCAGGAGCACGCTGACGACCTCGAACGGCAGGACGAACTGGTTGAACAGGACGGAGGCCAGGACGGCCGTGCTCGTCCGGATCGGGGCCGACACGGCGTTCCAGTTGGTGGCCAGGACGGTCAGGGCAATGAGCACGGCCAGGATGGCCGCGGCGATCGCCGCCGGCAGGGCCTGGGTCTGGAACACCAGCCGGGCCGGGGCGGCCTTCGTCTGGGTCAGCATGATCGCGAACAGGACCAGCACGCTGATCGCGCCGATGTAGACCAGGACCTGGGCCGCCGCGACCAGCGGGGCCCCGATCAGGACATACAGGCCGGCCAGGGCGCCGAAGCAGACCATCATCGCCAGGCCGCACCGGATGATGTCCCGGAGGGTCACGACCAGCAGGGCCGAGCCGACCATCACCACGCTCAGGATGATGAACAGGACGTCATCCCACGGCAGGTTGATGAACGGCACAGCGTCCGGTATGGCCACGCGAGTCCTCTCTCCCTCTAGACCGGGCGACCGGATCGGCGCCCCGCCGAGCCGCTCGTACCCGGGATCAGCTACTTCGTGTGGGCGTGACCCGAACCCGCGCCGGCTCCGCCGCCGCCATGTCCATTGGAGTGTCCGTTGGAATGTCCGTTGCCCCCGGCGGGGCTGCCCAGCTCGGCCATGACCGACGGCGGCAGGACCGGCAGGAGCCGGCCGGGATCGACGATCCGGCCGTCGGCCCGGGCGCGATCGAGCCAGTCACGCTCGCGGTGGATGTAGGTCATCTCGGTTTCGCGGTTGATTGCGGCCAGCGCGATCAGGTCGATCGTGGGTTCCTCGCGGCTGGCGTGGGCGAGCTCGAAGTCGGCCCCGTCGCGCAGGGCATCGTAGGGACAGGCGTCGACGCAGATGCCGCACAGGATGCAGCGGCTCTCGTCGACCTCGTACTTCTGGAGGACCCGTGGCTTGGGCATCAGGGCGCCGGTCGGGCAGGTCTCGGCGCAGCGCCCGCAGGACACGCATGGGGTGTCGTTCAGGCTCATGTCGAGCGGCGTCGTGACCAGCGTGTCGAAGCCAATCCGCATGAAGTCGTAGCAGGCCGCGCCGACGACCTCGGAGCAGACCTGGGCACACCGGCCGCAGTCGATGCAGCGCGATGGCTCGCGCAGGATGAACGCGTGGCTGTCGTCCCGGATGTAGTCGTGGTTGATCCCGGTGAAGCGATTCTCGGAGACGCTCCGGTAGCCGGCGCCCTGGTGGAAGGCCGGTTCCAAGGTGGGCAGGGTCGTGCCGTACTCGATCCCCAGCCGGCGCAGGTCACAGAAACCGATCGCCTCGCAGGTGCACTGCAGGCAGCGGGTGCTCTCGGCCACGGCCTCGGCGGGGCTGTACGGGATCTCGTACTCGACGTAGCTCTTGTTGCGCAGCTCGGGATCCATCGCCTTGAGCCGGTAGCGCGGCTCCTTGACCTCGCTGGTGAAGGGCACGATCGAGAGGAACTCGGGCTGCGGCTCGGCCAGGGTCTGGCGGGTCTTGAGGGCCGACAGGTCGAGGCCCTTGACGAAGGCGTCGACGGCGTAGGCGCTGCGCCGGCCCTCGGCGACCGCGGCCACGACCGTGGCCGCCCCGATCCGGACGTCGCCCGATCCGAACACGCCCGGCCGGCCCGTCTCGAAGGTGACCGCGTCGGCCTTGAGCCGGCGCTGCTTGGTCGCCTCGAGGCCGTCCGAGCCCGGCCCGAACCAGCTCAGGTCGGGGCCCTGGCCGATGGCCAGTAGGACCCGGTCGCACTCGATCGTGAATTCGGTCCCGGGGGCCGGCTCGGGCCGCCGCCGGCCGGAGGCGTCCGCCTCGCCAAGCTGCTGGCGGATGAACTCGACGCCCGAAACCTTGCCCTTGGCGTCGACCAGCACCCGCACCGGGGCCGCCTGGAAGATGGCCGTGGCGCCTTCCTCGATCGCCTCGTGGACCTCGTCCGAGGCGGGCATGTCCTTCATGTCCCGGCGATAGACCAGGGTCACCTCGGAGGCGCCCTGGCGGACCGACGTCCGAGTGCAGTCCATCGAGGTGAAGCCGCCGCCGATCACCACGATCCGCTTGCCGGCGTGGCCGGGGTAGGCCAGCCCGAGGGTCGCCGTCTTGAGGTATTCGAGGCCGTCCAGGACGCCCTCGGCATCCTCGTTGGGGATGCCCAGCTTGTTCGTGTCATAGCAGCCGATCGTGATCAGGACCGCGTCGTAGCCCTGGCCCTGGAGGTCGTCCAGGCTGAACTCCCGGCCGAGGGCCTGGTTGCATTCGATCCGGCCGCCCAGCCGGGTCACGCTCTCGTACTCGGCCTCGAGGACCTCGACCTTGGGCAGGCGATACTGGGGGATGCCGTAGCGGAGCATCCCGCCGGGGGCCGCGTCGCGCTCGAAGACGGTCACGTCGTGACCTGCGATCAGGAGGTAGTAGGCGGCGGCCATCCCGGCCGGACCCGAGCCGATCACGGCGACTCGCCGGCCGGTCTTGACCTGGACCTCGAACGGCACCGGCGGGTCGATGCCCTCGTTGAGCATCGCCTTGAGGACCTGGTCGCCGGCGTAGCGATGGCTGTCGCGGATGGCGATTGCCTCGTCGACCTCGTCTCGCCGGCAATGGTCCTCGCACGGCGCCGGGCAGACCCGGCCGAGCACGGACGGGAACGGGATCGTGCGCTTGAAGATCCGGCTCGACTCGCGCCAGTTGCCCTCGGCATTCTGCTTGAGGAAGCCCGGGATGTCGATGTGGCTGGGGCACTTGTTCTGGCAGGGCGGCAGGCAGTAGGCGTTGTGGTCGCTGAAGATCAGCTCGAGGTTGGTCGCCCGCAGCCGGCGCACGGCCTGGGTCTGGGTGGCGACCTTCATGCCCTCCTCGGCGGCCCGGGAGCAGGAGATCGGCGGATGCTCCTCGCCTTCGACCTCGACCACGCACATCCGGCAGGCCCCGAAGCCGGGCAGCTTGGGCTCGTAGCACAGCGTCGGGATCTCGATCCCGTTGTCGCGACAGACCTCCAAGATCGTCTGGCCCTCGCGGCCCTCGATCAGGCGGCCGTCGACCTCGACCCGGATGGCCGGCGTGGCCTGTGGCCTCTGGGGCGCTTGGCTGGTGAGCAGGCGCTCAGACAGCGTCTGGACGGCGAGCGGGGCGGGGCGCACGATCAGGTCGGTCATCTGCGGTGGGGCCTCATTGCGCCGTGTCGCCGTGGGCCACGGCGACCTCGGGCTGGCCGGCTGCCTGCTGCGCTGCGGGCTGGAGCTTGGCGTCCAGGTCCGCCTGAAAGTATCGCATCACGCTGGTCATCGGAAGGGTCGCCAGGCGCTCGTGGTCGCACAGTGCGCTGGCCACGATGTCGGCCGACAGGTCGGCCAGCAGGACGGCATCGGTTGGCCGCGGCGTCCCGGCGTTGATCCGGCTGGCGATCTCCTCGATCCGGCGCGTGCCGATGCGGCACGGGATCGTCTTGCCGCAGGCCTCGCCGGCGCAGAACCGGGTGAGCAGCTCGGCCAGCTCGAGCACGTCGGCCTCGGCCGCGGTGGCCACGACCGAGCCCGACCCGACGTGGGCGCCGGCGGCGCGCAGCTCGTCGAAGGCATAGGGCGTGTCGAGCAGCTCGGCCGGCAGGATCCCGCCGGACGGACCGCCGACCAGGATCGCCTTGGGAGCGGGACCGGAGCGGGTGATCGTGCCGGCCAGGGCCAGGATCGCCCTGAGGGTCGTGCCCAGGGGCACCTCGGCCACGCCCGACCCGCCGGCGCCCCGGACGTGGACCAGGATCGTGCCCGGCGCGTCGGGGCTGCCGATCGCCCGGAAGGCCGCGGCGCCTTCGCGCAGGATCCAGGCCGCCAGGGCCAGTGTCTGGACGTTGTGGACCACCGTCGGCCGTCCGAACAGGCCCCGTTCCGCGGGATGAGGCGGGCGCTGCTCGGGCTGGCCGCGCTTGCCCTCGAGGGCCTTGAGCAGGACCGTCTCCTCGCCCAGCATGTAGGCACCCTGGACGGGGCGGATCTCGATCGCCAGCGGCCGCCCGCTGTCGACCAGCTCGTCGCCCACGAAGCCGGCCTCCTCGGCCGCGGCGAGGGCCGCCTCCAGGCCGCGGATGGCCTGGGTCTCGGTCGCCCGCACGGCAATGATCCCGTGCTCGGCCCCGATCGCCCAGGCTGCGATCGCCAGGCCTTCGATCACGGCATACGGATCCAGCTCGAGCAGGACTGCGTCGGTGCGCACGGCGGGGTCGGCGCCGTAGCCATTGGCCACGACGTAGCGCCGGTCGGCGGGCGTCGCCGCGGCGACCTGCCACTTATCGGCCGCGCTGTAGCCCGCGCCGCCTCGGCCGAGCAGGCAGGCCGCCCGGATCTCGGCCACGACGCCGGCCGGCGAGAGGTCGCCCACGGCCCTCTTGAGGCCCTTGAACGCGCCGGCCTTTACGGCCCGGTCGAGGTCGGTCGGGTCACCTTCGCCGGTGTGCCCGAGCAGGGGCCGGGGCCAGGCGGCCGGGGTCTTGAGCAGGTTGGTCATCGGCTCAGCCGGTCGAGGCCGCTGAGATAGTCCGCTGACGAGCGCTCCCGCCCGGTGGCCGCTCCGGCGGCGGCGAGGGGCTGGAAGCGCAGGTGGTCGTAGTAGGTAGCGGTGCCGTAGACCATCGCGTACCAGGCGCCCGTGCCGAAGCTGATTCGCTTGAGGGCGGCCACCGGCAGGTAGCCATAGGCGGCCTGGGTCGCCTCGAGGATCTCGAGCATCCGCTTGGGATCGTGGTCGGCGTCGTGCAGGATGGCATCGACCGGGCCGGTGTCGATCGGACTCCAGTGCTGGTAGGCCTCGTCGGGCACGGTTCGACCGGCCCGCCTGAGGGCCGACTCCTCGCGCCGCTCGCCGTACGTCTCCGAGGCGCCCCAATGGACCGCGTAGCGGCCCTTGGTGTCCACCCCGCCCATGTCGATGCACTCGATCGGGCAAGCCTGGGCGCACTGGAAGCAGGTCTCGCACTTGAGCGCCCCGTGCTCGTCATACAGGAGCTGGAGGCGGCCCCGGAACTTGGGCGAGATCTCGGCCGGCACCTCGGGGTAGAGGTTGGTCACCTTGGGCTGGAAGAAGCGGCGCAGGGTCAGGCTCATGCCGCGCACGATTCCCAGGCCCGGGATGAAGCTCATCGAGCCGCCCTCACTTGGCCAGGACCAGGATGGCCAGGGCGGTCACGAACAGGTTGACCAGCGAGGCCGGCAGGAGCCATTTCCAGGCGAAGCCCATGAGCTGGTCGATCCGGACCCGGGGCAGGGTCCCGCGCATCCACACGAACGTGAACACGAAGATGTAGGTCTTGCCCATGAACCAGAGCAGGCCGACGACCCAGTCGAAGCTGAGGAAGGCCAGGCCCAGGATGGCCGCCACGGCCAGCAGGTTGAACAGGACGAAGCCGATGACGAGCGCCTGCCAGAACGGCAGGCGGCTGTTGAGGAGGTAGAACGGCAGGCCCAGGATCAACACGGCCAGCGGCGGCCCGAGGGCGATCAGGAGGAGCAGGCCGACGCCCAGGCCGCCCGGGTCGAGCGCGACGGTCACCGGGAAGGGCCAGTTGAACGGCGCGTTCCAGCCCCCCAGGAAGAGGGCCACGGTCAGGCCCGAGGCGATGAACACGTTGACGTACTCGGCGAAGAAGAAGAAGCCGAAGCGCATGCCCGAGTACTCGGTGGCGAAGCCGGCGACGATCTCCGAGTCCGCCTCGGTCAGGTCGAACGGCGTCCGGTTGGCCTCGGCGGTGACCGCGATGAAGAAGATCACGAAGGCCAGCGGCTGGCGCCAGATATACCAGTCGAACAGGTTGCCGGCCTGGCCCAGGACGATCTGGTTGAGGCTCATCGTGCCGGCCAGCAGGATCACCCCAACGACCGACAGGATCAGCGGGATCTCGTAGCTCACGACCTGGGCGGCCGAGCGCAGGCCGCCCAGGAGCGAGTACTTGTTGAAGCTCGACCAGCCGGCCATCAGCAGTCCGACCACGGTCAGGCCACCCATGGCGAAGAAGAACAGCAGGCTGATGTTGAAGTCCTGGCCGAACAGGCCGGGGGCGAAGGGCAGGACGAGCAGGGCCATGACGCTGGCCATGTAGACCACGACCGGGGCCAGGGTGAACACCGGCACGTCGGCGCCGGTCGGCGTGAAGTCCTCCTTCATGAGGACCTTCAGGCCGTGCACCACCGACAGGGCCGAGCCGAACGGGCCAACCCGGTCCGGGCCATAGCGCAGGTTCATCAGGGCGATCACCTTCATTTCCATGAAGATGATCAGGAAGGCGCTCGGAATCGTCATTAGCAGGACGACCGTCACGGCGACCACGAAGCGGACCAGGGGCAGGTTGTCGGCCAGGAACTGGACGACCGCCCCGCCGACCAGGGCGATCACGATCGCCAGGCCGATCGTCAGGATCGCCCCGAGCGGGATGACGACTGCCAGGACCTTGCCCGGAATCGTCAGCCGATCCCAGGTCCGCCCAACCACCGTCATCTACTTGTCCACCCCGCCCATGATCGGGTCGAGCGAGGCCATGATCGCCATCGTGTCGGCGATCAGGTTGCCCGGCATGAGCAGGCCGACCGACTGGAGGTGGATGAAGCTGGGGTCGTGGATCCGCATCCGGTAGGGCTGGTCGGTGCCGTCGCTGATCACGTACGACGAGTACTGGCCACGAGGACCCTCGATCGCGGCATAGGCCCGGCCCGGCCGGGGCCGGATCAGGCGCGGCAGCTTGGCCATCACCGGGCCGTCGGGCATCTCGTGGAGGCACTGATCGATGATCCGGAGGCTCTGCTTGACCTCGTCCATGCGCAGCAGGTAGCGGGCCAGGCAATCGCCCTCGGTCCGGGTCGGAATGTCGAAGTCCAGCTCCGGATAGACGCTGTACGGGTGTGCCCGGCGAATGTCGAAGGGCACCCCGGTCGCCCGCAGGTTGGGACCGGTCAGGCACATCCGGAGGGCGGTCTGGGTATCCATCACGCCCAGCCCGCGCGCCCGGCGGACGAAGATCTCGTTCTCGTTGAGGAGGGCCTGGTTCGAGTTGATCTGGTTGGTGGCCTTGCTCATCCAGGTCCCCAGCCGGCTCATGAACTCGTGGTTCAGGTCACCGTTGACGCCGCCGATCCGGAAGTAGTTGAAGAGCATCCGCTGGCCGGTCAGGGCGGCCAGCATCTCGACGATCTCGTCGCGCTCGATGAAGCTCCACAGGATCGGCGTCAGGCCGCCCAGGTCGAGCGCGAACCAGCCCATGAACAGGGCGTGGCTGGCGATCCGGTTGAGCTCGCCCGAGAGGACCCGGATGTACTCCGCCCGGCGCGGGACCTGGACCTCGTGGAGCTTCTCGAAGGCGATCACCGGCGACCACTCGCAGAACAGTGAGCTGATGTACTCGAGCGGGTCCATGTAGCAGATCGCCTGGTGGTAGTCGGCGTTCTCGCACAGCTTCTCCACGCCGCGGTGGAGATAGCCCAGCACAGGGTCGATATCGACCACCTTCTCGCCGTCGATCTTGAGCACGACCCGAAGCACGCCGTGGGTGGACGGGTGCTGGGGGCCCATGTTCAGGAACATCTCGCCGTCGCGCAGGGTGTAGAACTCGGCCTCCCGCTCGGTCCGGGGTGGGTACGGCGGGATCGGCTCGAACACCCCGAGCTGCTCGTCGAGAGTGACCCGCGGGTCGTCCGACGAGGCATGGGCCGGGATGTCGAAAGGGCTCCGGGCGGTGGTCATCGTCAGCCGGCCGTTGCCTGGCGGATGCGGGCCTCGTCCTGGGCGTTGGTCGGGCCGTGGGTCTGCTCCATCGGCCGGACGCCGCCGGCCGGCGAGCGCGATGCATCGTCCGGCAGGAAGAAGTCCTTGCGCAGCGGGAAGCTGGCGTAGTCGGGCGGCATGTAGATCCGGCGCAGGTCGCGATTGCCCTCGAAGGCGATCCCGAACATGTCGTAGGCCTCACGCTCCATCCACTCCGCGCCCTTCCACAGGAAGGTGACCGAGGGCACCCGCGGGTCGTCCCGGGACAGACCGTCGGCGATGACCCGCAGCCAGTCGCCGGTGGTGTCGCTCCACAGGTGATAGACCACCTGCATCGCGCTGCCAGTGTCGACGCCGGCCAGGTCGGACAGCATCTGGAAGCGCAGCTCGTGGTCGTCGTGCAGGGCCAGCAGGACCTCGGGCACGTCGCCCGGCTGGATCCGCATCTCGGTCTCGTCGTTGCGCTGCCGGATCGGTCCGGTCAGGCGCTCGCCGAAATGGGCCTCGAGGCACTTGCGCAGGGCTCGGTCCACTACAGGTCCTCGGGCACGGTCGGACCGATGGCCCGCTCGGGCCAGTGGCCGCGCCGGTCCTTGATCAGCTGCTGGAGCTTCATCAGGCCATAGATCAGGCCCTCGGGCCGGGGCGGGCAGCCGGGCACGTAGACGTCGACGGGCATGATCCGGTCGATCCCCTGGATGGTGCTGTAGCTGCGCTTGTAGCGGCCGCCCGAGCAGGTGCAGTCGCCCATGGCCACGCACCACTTCGGCTCGGGCATCTGCTCCCACAGCCGGACCAGCGGCCCGGCCATCTTGGTCGTGCAGGTGCCGGCCACGATCAGGACGTCGGCCTGGCGGGGCGACGCCCGGAAGGGGAACATGCCCCAGCGGTCCATGTCGTTCTTGCTGGTGGCCGCCGACATCATCTCGATCGCGCAGCAGGCCAGGCCGGACAGGAGCGGCCACAGGCTGTTGGCCCGGATCAGGTCCAGGACGATGTCGGCCTTGGTCGGGATGACCTCGAGCGGCCCGGCCCAGCGCGCGTTGTCGCGCCGGCCGAGGCCCGATTCCTCGAACTCACGCAGGTGGCTGATGTCCGATTCGAGGCCGCCGTTGTAGGCGAGCGGATTGGTCGACTGCCAGAGCGTATTGGGCACGATGATCGGCTCGACCAGCTCGTGCGAGTCGCTGATCACGGCCGGCAGGCTCGCGCCGGCCGAGTCCGGCTTCAATGCCACGTCAGGACCCCCTTGCGCCAGGCGTAGGCCAGCCCGAGCAGCAGGATCCCCACGAACAGCAGCATCGACACGAAGCCACCCAGGAGCAGGCTGCGGAACGCGATCGCCCAGAGGTAGATAAAGATGACCTCGATGTCGAAGGCCACGAACAGCAGGGCGTACAGGTAGAACGACAGGCCGAATCGGCCGTGGGTGTCGCCGTAGGTGTCGATGCCCGACTCGTAGGGCAGGCCCTTGTGGACGTCGCCCCGGTTGCGGTGCGAGATCAGCCAGGCCGCCCCGATCGTGCCGAACACGAACGTGATCCCGGCGAAGGCGAACCCGATGATGTACCAGAGCCCGGTCAACTGATCCTCGTGTGCTCGTCGGGGGGGCAGGGACGCGGCAGGGACGTGGCAGGCCTGGCAGCACGGCCCCGCCCGGCCATTCTAGCGCGGCGCGCCGGAGCGGGGCCCCACGAGCAGGCCCCGCGCGGGACGGGGCGGCGCCGGGCGCGGACGCGCCAGGGCCCGGGTTCCGAGAGGGGAGTGGATCGAGGGACCGGCCACGTCGAGCGCGCGTGCAGTTCGCGGCCGATCCCTCGATGATGGCGCCGTGCCCAGCGCCCAGCACAGACTGCCCGCCGGCCGTTGGCCCGATCAATAGGGCGAATGACGTACCCGACCGAGGCCACGCAGGGGTGCCTCGATGCCGCGCCCGAGCAGGACGGCCCGGAATCCGCCCAGGGCGGCCGGGTCCAGGAAGCGCCCGATCGCCGACCGAGCCGCCAGCCACTCGGCCATCGTCGTGGCAGGGTCCGACCGGATCCGCTCGACCAGCTCCTCGAGCCCGCAGCCGATCAGGAAATCGGCCTGGCTCACGTCGCCGAGCAGGGTCAGGCCGCGGGCTTCGGCGCCGGTCTCGAGCGCCGTGAGATCGACGTGGCTCGTCAGGTCCTGCCGGCCGACCGCGATGAACGGATCGGCATGAGCTCGCTGGCCTGCATAGGCCCGCAGCCTGCCAGCCCCTCGCTCGGGGGCATACAGCGCCGCTGCCGGGTGGCCGTAGTCGAGGACGAGGACGAGGCCCCGGTCGAGCCCCCCGGCGACCTCGGCCAGCCACGGATCGAGGCCCAGGCAGACCTCCCCGACCTGGCCTTCGACCAGGCTGATCCCATCCGCCGCCAGGCGCTCGGCGAGGGCCGGCGTCGACGGCTCGCCGGCTCGTTCCACCGGCCGCCCGCCCGGCTCGTCCCAATCGACGAAGCGCTCGAGCAGGCGGCCGCCCCGCCACTCGATCCGACGGACGGGCAGGGCGTCGAGGAACTCGTTGGCCAGGACGACGCCGTCGAATTTAGTCGGAGGGTCGCTCGTGCGGCGGGGCGGGGCAAGGGCGGGCAGGTCCGAGCGTCCCGCCAGCTCGGCCCAGCGGTGGACGTTGACTTCGACGGGCTCATAGACGAGCGCCCCGGCCAGGGCCGAGCCGTCGGCCCGCAGGCCGGCCAGGATCGTCGCGGCAAGGGTGCCCGACCCGGCGCCGTACTCACGCAGGACGAACGGAGCCGGCCGCTCGAGCCGTCGCCAGACCTCGTCGACCTGGCGGCTGACGGCCGCGCCGAACAGCGGGTGGGTCTCGGGCGCGGTCAGGAAGTCGCCCGAGCGGGTGGGCCGGTCTGGGGCGACCCGGTAGTAGCCGTGTCCTGGGTCGTACAGGGCGATCTCCATGAACCGCGCGAAGGTCAGCGGTCCGCTTGCGGCGATCTCTGCCCGGATCAGCTCGATCAGGGCGGGCTCACTGTCGATCGGCAGCGGGCCGGCCGGCTCGGATCGGCGCAGGCCCGCCTCGAGCGATCCTTGGTGATTCATGCTTGGCGATTCATCCCTGGGGGCTCATCCCGCCGCCAGGAGCCGGATGCCCGGACCGACGAGCGAGTGCCCACCGAGGAGGACCGGGATCGGCGCCGAGGCAGCCGAAGTGGTCAGGGCGGCGAGCCACGGATCGGAGATCGAGGCGGGGCTGAGCAGGTCCGACGCGAAGCGATCCTCGGCGACCGGCCAACCGGCCTCGTCCGCGCCCAGCCGATGGGCGAGCAGGACGCGGCTGTCGACGAGGGCCGCATCACCCAGCTCGGCCAGTCGAGCCCCGAGGGCCGCCGGTCCGTCGCGGTCGAGGATCGAGCCCAGGAGCGAACGGGGCGGACGCTGGGGCCGTGCGATGGGTCGATCCTGGGGTCGTTCCCGGGGTGGCAGGCTCGACGCCCGCAGGCCGCGCTCCTCAACGAGCGCCCGCACACGGCAGCGGGCGAATCCCTCGAGCCAGGCCAGGGCGGCAGCCGAGGTCCGGCCGGCGACGACGAGCTCAGCCGCCGGGTCGGCCAGCACTTGCCGGATCCCCTCCAGCCGCTCGGCCACCGGGCGATCCTGGGGATGCGGCCCCGGGTCGATCGCCGCTCCGTGCGCCCCGAGGAGGATCAGGTCGAGCGGCGAATCGAGATCGACCCCCAGCCGATGCCGCCCTCGGAGATCGGCGACCGGGACGCCGGCGTGCTCGGCTAGCCAGCGGGGCAGCGCGTTATCGGCCGCGAAGCTCGCCGGCAGGCCGTTCAGCAGTGTGACATCGGCCACGGCCACGATGTCCGAGGAGAAGCGGTTGTTGGTGATCGCCAATGGACCGCTGCCGCCGGCACAGGTCACGAACGAGCGTCGATCGGCCAGGCTGGCCAGCGGAACGGCGCCCGAGCCGAGCACGATGAGCCCACCGGCCGGCACGTCCCGGAGGGCGGCGATGAGCCGGGCGCCGAACGGCTGTTGATCGGGCGGCCCCGAGATCAGGCGCACCAGGTTCGCCCCGGCCCGCTCGAAGCCCAGCTCATGGACCCGGGCGAGTCGAGCCCGGGCGGCGCTGAGGCGGCGCTCCAGCGGCCCGGCACCGGGGCCGCTTTGCGGGTGGAAGATGAGGACCGTCACCTGGCGCATGGCTGGGAGTGTATGGGCGAGGAGGTGGGCATGGCAGGACGGCGGGTCCGGGCGTACGTCGGGCTGGGTGCCAATGTCGGCCAGCCAGAGGCGACCCTGATGGCCGCGGTCCACGCCCTGGCCACCCTGCCCGGCGCCCACCTGGCCGGCGTCTCGCGGCTGTACGCGACGGATCCCGTGGGCGTCACCGACCAACCCGAGTTCCGCAACGCGGTGGTCGCCCTGGACGTCCCGGCCGGGCCCGACCCGGCGAGCGGTGCGATCGCCCTGCTGATCGGGCTGAAGAGCCTTGAGGCCGCCTTCGGCCGTCAGGCCCGTGCGCGCTGGGGTCCGCGCGAGCTCGACCTCGACCTGCTCGTCTTCGGCCGCAACCGGCTGGCCGTTGACCGGCCTGCGGCGGCTCGGCCGACCGGTCCCGACCCCGCGAAGGCAGCTCGATTGCTTGTCGTCCCACATCCCGAGGCGGCCGACCGGCTGTTCGTGCTCGCCCCGCTGGCAGACCTTGCCGCCGGCCTCGTGCCGCCCGGCTGGCACGAGAGCATCTCGACGGCCCGGCTCCGGCGTGAGATCGCCGAAGGAGCGACCGCAGTTCGGCCGATCGCGACCTGGGACCCGCTCGGGCGGGCCTGGCGGCCGTTCGCGGCGAGCTAGAGGCGCACGCTCGGCGGCCGTGACCGATCGAACATCTGGACCGTGTCCACGAACCGGACGTGGGCTTCCCGGAAGGACATCACCAGCGAGTGAGTCCGGGCGCCGCCGCCGAAGAAGCGGACGCCATCGAGCAGATCGCCGCCGGTCACCCCGGTGGCCGCGAAGACGAGGTTGTCGCCCGAGGCCAGGTCGGCCGTGAAGTACACCCGGCCCTCGTCGTCGTCATTACCCATCCGCCGCGCCCGGGCGCGCTCCTCGTCGTTGCGGAACCGGAAGCGGGCCTGGATCTCGCCGCCCAGGCAGCGCAGGGCGGCTGCGGTGATCACGCCTTCGGGCGCACCGCCGGTGCCCATGACGGCGTGGACGCCGGTGCCCGACACGGCCGTGCTGATGGCCGCCGACAGGTCGCCGTCGGAGATGAGCTTGATCCGGGCGCCGGCCGCCCGGACCTCAGCGATGAGGTCCGCGTGGCGGTCGCGCTCGAGGATCACGATGGTGATGTCAGCCACCCGCCGGCCGAGGGCCTCCGCGATCAAATGACAGTTCTCGGTGGGCGTCTTGCGGATGTCGACCTTGCCGGCCACGACCGGGCCGACACACAGCTTCTCGAGGTAGGTGTCGGGAGCGTGGAGCAGGCCGCCCCGCTCGGCCGCAGCCAGGACGGTGATCGCGTTGGCCTGGCCGTGGGCGACCAGGTTGGTGCCCTCGAGGGGGTCGACCGCGATGTCGATCGCGGTGGCCGCCCGGCGCGCGGCGGCGCCCTTGCGGCCGACCTCCTCGCCGATGTACAGCATCGGAGCCTGGTCCCGCTCGCCCTCGCCGATCACGATCGTGCCGGCCATGTCGATCTCGTCCATCGTCCGGCGCATGGCCTCAGTGGCGGCCCGGTCGGCGTCATCCTTGGCGCCCCGGCCCATGAACCGGGCTGACGCGATTGCCGCGGCCTCGGTGACCCGGACCATCTCGAGAGCGAGCAGGGGCTCCATGGCGGGGTCCTCCGGTTGGTTCGGCGTGCTGGTCAGTGGCGGAAGTGGCGCCGGCCGGTGAAGACCATTGCCAGGTGGTGGCGGTCGGCGACCTCGATCGCCATCTCGTCGCGGATCGAGCCGCCCGGCTGGATGATGGCGCTCACGCCCGAATTGGCGGCCAGGGCGATCCCGTCCGGGAACGGGAAGTAGGCATCACTGGCCATGACCGACATCCGGGCCCGGTCGCCGGCCCGCCGCAGGGCGACCTCGACCGAGACCAGCCGGCTGGCCTGGGCGGCCCCGATTCCGACCGTCGAGCCGTTGCGGGCCAGGATGATCGCATTCGAGCGGACGTGCCGGACGGAGCGCCAGGCGAAGAGCAGGTCGGTCAGCTCCTCGAGCGTGGGCCGGCGCCTGGTCACGACCTGGAGCTGGCGCTTGTCGAGCTCGAGCGAGTCCTGGCTCTCGACCAGCAGCCCGCCGCTGACCCGCTTGAAGTCGAGGTTGGCGATCCCGTAATCACGCAGGCCCTCGGCCGGATCGGGCGGCACGGCCAGCAGCTCGAGGCCCGACTTCTGGCGCAGGATGCCCAGGGCCGACTCGGAGAAGCCCGGCGCAATGACGGCCTCGTACGAGTTCGCCGCGATCTCCCGGGCCGTGGCTCCGTCGAGCTCCCGGTTGACCCCGACGATCCCGCCGAAGGAGGCCACCGGATCGGTCTCGAGGGCGTGCCGGTAGGCCTCGACCAGCTCGTCGTGAGAAGCCATGCCGACCGGGTCGGTGTGCTTGACGATGGCCACCGTGGGGGCCGTGAAGTCCTGCGCGATCCGATAGGCGGCGTCCAGGTCGAGCA
>JBBSFD010000019.1:0-55976 GCA_038239115.1 Candidatus Limnocylindrales bacterium
CCCGCGGCCGGGGGCGGCGGGCGGGGGGCCCGGCCCCCCCCGCCCGCGCGCGCCGGGGGGCCCCCCCCCCGCTACCGGGGTGAGGTCGAGCCGATCGATCTGGCGGCCGGCCACATCCCTACAGCCGTCAGCGCGCCGACCGCCGACAACCTTGGGCCGGATGGCCGCTTCCTGTCGCCCGAGGCCCTGCGCGAGCGGTATCGCAGCCTCGGCGCCGACTCGGGCGACGTCGTCACCTCGTGCGGCAGCGGCGTGTCGGCCTGCCACGATGCCCTGGCGATGCGCCTCGCCGGGCTGCCCGACCCGATCCTCTACCCCGGCTCCTGGAGCGACTGGAGCAGCGCCGGCTACCCGGTCGCGGTCGGGCCCGATCCGGGATCCCTGCCGGAATAGCCTCGCGCAATCCTGGGATAAGCGGGGCCTGGCAGGATGCGGGCGTGCCACCGAGGGAACGCGCAGCCGACCGAGGAACCCGGCGGGGGCGCGCCCTCGTCGCCGAGCTGACCCGCGAGCTCAGGCGAGCCCGCCTCGAACGCGGGTTCAGTCAAGAGGCCGTCGCCATCGCGGCAGGCCTGTCCAGCTCGGAGGTCGGACGGATCGAG
Organism: Candidatus Limnocylindrales bacterium; assembly: GCA_038239115.1. GTDB lineage: Bacteria > Chloroflexota > Limnocylindria > Limnocylindrales > CSP1-4 > Palsa-1033. Next base: position 603 of record JBBSFD010000019.1, read on the forward strand.
CGTGGCAACATCCCGGCTGTCGCCCTCGTGACCCTGACTCGCCTGCTGTCCGTGGTCGGCCTTGACTTGACGGCACGTGCTTATCCGACCGGGACATCGCTGCGGGATTCCGGGCAGATCGCGCTGATCGGCCGATTCCGGGCCCAGCTGCCAACCGGCCTGCGCTGGCTGGGAATGATCACGTCAAGTGGCCCCACCGTGATCATCAGAACTGGCCCCACCCGCGACCGTTGTGGGACCTCCTGACGCGGTGCTGATCAGGCCGCTGGCGGTCCCTCCTTGCGCTTGCCCTGGCTGGTTCGGAGCCGGTAGGACGACGCTCCGGTCTCGAGGATGTGGGCCCGGAAGGTCAGCCGGTCGACGACCGCGCCGGCCAGGCGCGGGTCGGTGAACGTCTGGCCCCACTCGGAGAAGGGCGCATTGGAGGCGACCGCGATCGAGGCCCGCTCGTCGCGCTCGGTCAGGACCTGGAACAGGAGCTCCGCACCGCGCCGGTCGAGGTGCAGGTAGCCGAGCTCGTCGAGACAGAGCAGGTCGAGCCGGCCATACCGCCCGACGACCTTGGACAGCTCGCGCTCGTCCTCGGCCTCGACGAGCTCGTTGACCAGGGCGGCCGCGGTCACGTAGCGGACCCGCAGACCGCGCTCGCAGGCGGCGATCCCGAGACCGATCAGGAGGTGCGTCTTGCCGGTCCCGGAATCGCCGACGAGCACGACAGGCTCGCCGGCCGTGATCCAGTCGCCTGTCGCGAGGGCAGCCAGAGTGCCCGGTGCGATCGAGGGCGTGGCGCCGAGCTCGAACTCGGCGAGCCGTTTGATGCGCGGGAAGCGAGCCTCGGCGATCCGGCGCTCCCGGCGCCGGCCCTCCCGGTCGTCGACTTCGGCCGACAGCAGCTCGGCGAGGTACGCCCGGTGGGTGACCCGATCGCGGACCGCCGCCGCCGCAAGCTCGTCGGCCGAGGCTCGGACGGTCGGCAGGTGGAGCACCCGGCTGGCGACATCGATCGCGACCGTCGCCGCCTCCTCGGTCAGGCCCCTCATCGGACGGTCCCGGACAGGAGGCCGTCATAGACGGTGAGGACCGGGACATCCCGGTCGAACCGGCGCAGGTGCGCTGCCGCGGTCGTGGTCGAGCCGGTGGGCCGGCGACCCTCGCTGATCCGGCGGGCCTCGATCGCGACGAGGTTGGCGTCCGAGGAGCCGGCACCGTTCACGGCCTCGAGCGCCGCGTGGACCGCCGGGAACGGCAATCCCCGGTGGAGGAGGAGCACCTCGACCAGCGCCCGCGTCCCGGCGGCGTCACCCCACTTGCGGCGGGCCTGTGCCCAGAACTGCTCGTGCGCCGTGGTCAGGACGCCCCGCTCCCGGGCCTGGCGGGTGGCGAGCGCCCCGGGCATCGCGCCGGGCTTACGGGCGAGGATCTCGAGATAGTGGTCGAGCACGAGGGTCTGGCTGCCCCGGATGGTGCTCCGCTCGTGGGAGGCCACGAGGGTGCCGCCCTCGGTGAGCTCGATCCGGGTGCCGCCGATGCGGGCGCTGAGCTGTCGGCCGGCAAACCTGGCCGGGACCGAATAGAAGCACTGGCGGATGCACACCCGGGCCTTGCGGTCGACCCGGACCGACGTGACTCGCGCGAAGTCGAACGGCTCGCCAGGCAGCGGTGCCAGGGCCGCCCGGTCGGCCTCACCCATCGCGCCGACGGTCTGCCGGCGCGTGCCGATGTGGCGGGCGAGATCGCGCCGGTCGGCCAGCTCCAGGCGCCCGTTGAGATCGGCCAGGCTCTTCACCCGCGGGATCGGCACGAAGAACCGGCGGCGCTGCCGGCCGACCTCGCCCTCGATGCCACCCTTCTCATGGGCACCGCGCTCGCCCGGCTCGCAGTAGCTGGACGCGAAGCCGTAGTGGGAGCGCAGGGCGATGAAGCGCTCGGTCTCGATCCGGTCGCGTCCGCGCAGGACCCGGGCGACGAGCGCCCGGGCGTTGTCATAGCGAATCTGCACGGGCACGCCGCCGAGGCGCCCGAACGCGCTCACGTGGCCCTCGAGGAACGCCTCCTGGCCTTCCGAGCCGAACGCGACGTGGACCGCGACACCCGAATGGCTGAGGCGCAGCTCGAACACCGCGACGGTGGTCCGCTCGCCGGCAATGAACACGTCCGAGAGGCCGAAGTCGACCTGGGCTTCCTCGCCGGGCTCGTAATGGGCAACGATCGCGACGTCGACGTGGTCGAGGTGCAACTCCCGGCGACACTCGCGCACATATCGGCAGACGGTCGACTCGGCCACATCGGCGCCGTGCTCGTCGACGAGGCGCTCCCAGATCCTGCGCGCGGTGTGGCGCTGCTTGCGGGGCGCGTCCTTGTCGTCGGTGAGCCAGCCCCGGATCGTCGCGGCGTGGGGGCCGATCGCCGGCTGCGCCCGCGACTCGACAGGCTTGCGCGGCGGCGGGACCGCGGACGCCAGCGCCTGACGGACCGCTCGCCGGTGCACGTTGTGCCGACGCGCAAGCTCACGGATCGACACCTCTTCCTCCCGGTTCTCCTGGCGGATACGCTCGAACTGCTCCACTCTCGACAACTCCTTCCTCCGTTGCTCGTGATGGCCTCGCAAGACCAGTCGAGCGTACGGACGTGGGGTCGGGGGTGGGGCCAGTTCTGATGATCAAACTGGCCGGAAGTGGGGCCAGTTCAGGTGATCATGCCCAGCTGGCGGACCGAAGTCCCGATCGGACCAATGGGCGACCTCCGGGCCTGGGACCTGGTCATCGGTGAAGGACCGGGCCAGATCGGCGTCGAGGCCGAAACACGGCTGACCGACCTTCAGGCAGTGGAGCGCCGGATTGCTCTCAAGTGTCGTGACAGCTCGATCTCGAACGTCATCCTGCTCCTGGCCAACACGCGCACGAATCGGGCCGCAGTCCGAGCTCTTCAGGATTCGCTGCGCGGTTCGTTTCCGCTGGGCGGCGCAGACGCACTGAGCCGGCTTCGGTCGGGCCGAGCCCTGGAGGGCAGCGCCCTCATCCTCATCTGACCTGGGCGTTCGGACCAGCGTGGCCGGTCGGTACGTGGTGCTCGTTCGCGACCAGCCGGCGCCTCAGCAGGTCGGTCTTCGGCACCGGGTGCCCGATGACGACCTGAACCGGCCAGATTCGGTCGAGTTCATGCATCGGATGCCTGATTCCGACCCGGCCGCTCCCCAGCTGGTCGCAAATGCGCATGTGGTGCCTACCGCGGATTGGACGGGCCAGGAGGCTCGCAGTCCCGCCCTGGGCAAACGCGAGCCCGCCGAGCGGAGGCCGCGAACACCCTCGCCGGAGCCGCCAACAGGGACTATGTAAGGGGTCTTGACAAAGATCGTATGATCCCTTTGTCCAGAGTCTTGACAAAGACGGCGGCGCCAGCTGAGGAGCGACTTTCGCGTGATCGAGCGGTTCGGCAAGGCGACCCATCAAGAGACGCGGGCCCATAACGCACGCCTCGTCCTGGGCACCATTTACGACCGCGGTCCGATCAGCCGGGCGGCCGTCGCCAGGGCCACCGGACTCACCCGCACCACCGTCTCGGACGTCGTCAGCGACCTGCTCCGGGACGGCCTCGCCCGCGAGATCGGACGGGGCCCCTCCACCGGCGGCAAGGCCCCGATCATGCTCGAGGTCACCGACGACGCCCGCCACCTGGTCGGGCTCGACCTCGGCGAGAAGGTCTTTCGCGGGGCGATCGTCGACCTGCGCGGCGAGATCGTGTCGGCCATCGAGGTCGGCGTTGCCGATCGGGACGGCGATGAAGCGTTGGAGCGGGTCTTCGGCCTGGTCGATCGGCTCCTCGCCCGCACGGATCGACCGATCCTGGGCATCGGCATCGGCACGGCCGGCCTGATCGACACGACGGTCGGGACGGTTCTCGAGGCAGTCAACCTCGACTGGCATGGCGTTCCCCTGGGCGCCCTCCTGCGGGCGCGGACCGGCCTGCCCGTCTACGTCGCCAACGACAGCCAGGCAACGGCCCTGGCCGAGCATGTCTTCGGCGGGCCGAGGACATCGAACCTCGTGGTTGTCAAGGTCGGCGAGGGCATCGGCGCCGGTATCGTCCTCAATGGTCGCCTGTTCCAGGGCGACGGCTTCGGAGCCGGCGAGATCGGCCACACGACTGTCCGGCCGGGTGGCGACGAGTGCCGCTGCGGGCGTCTGGGCTGCCTCGAGACCGTGGCCAGCACGCGGGCGGTTCTGGCTCAGCTGTCCGGTGTTGGCATCGACCACCTGGCGGATGCGGTGGCGGCCTTCGAGGCTGGCGACCCGGTCGTCCGTGACGTTGTCCTGGCCGCGGGCCGTGAGCTCGGAATCGCGGTCGCCTGGCTGGTCGGGGCGCTCAACATCGAGCGGGTCGTCCTGGTCGGCAGCGCCGCCGAGTTCGGCCAGCCCTGGCTGGCTGCCGTGCGCACCGCGATGCAGCAGAGCGCGCTGGGCCTGCTGGCCGATCAGACCACGGTCGAGATCGGCCGTCTGCATGCCGACGGCGTGGTCCTCGGCGCGTCAGCCCTGCTGATGACCCACGAGCTGGGCCTGAGCCTGGGCGGGCTGCCCCTTGACGATGATCTGGCCGAGGAATCGGACGACGCCCCAGGCGCTGACGGGCCGACCGTGCTCGAAATCCCGGCATGAGCGGACCGCTCGTGGTCGGCGTCGACGTGGGTGGCACGAAGGTCGCGGCGATCGTCACCGACGAGGCCGGGGTCACTCGCGGCCGCGCCGTTCGACCAATGGCCGGTCGGACGGACGACGGGATCGAGCCGATCATCGGAGCGATCCGTGCCGCCGTGGAGGCCGCCGGGGCAACCGGCGCCGATCTCGGTGCGATCGGTGTCGGGGTCCCAGGCCGCGTCGATACCGTCGCGGGAGTCGTCGGCCTGGCGACCAACCTGGGCTGGCGCGACCTGCCCCTGGCCCACCTCATCGAGGAGGCGTTCGCGGTCCGCTGCGCGGTCGAGAACGATGTCGGGCTGGCCGCCGCGGGCCTGGCCAGCCACGAGGTCGCGCGGGGCGCTCGAAGCCTGGCCTATGTTGCGGTCGGCACCGGGATCGGGGCCGGGCTCGTGTTGAACGGCCGGCTCCACCAGGGCGACCGGGGCATGGCCGGCGAGATTGGCCACGTGATCGTCGAGCCGGACGGGGCGCCCTGCCGCTGTGGCCAGCGCGGCTGTCTCGAGACGGTGGCATCCGGGCCGTTCATTGCCCGCCGCGCCGCCGCCGCGCTCGCCGCAGCCAAGGCAGGTGGCGCCGCTACCGCCGGTAGCCACCCGATCCTCGAAGCGGCCCAGCCGATCACCGCCCGGACCGTGTACGAAGCGGCCGCCGCCGGTGACGCCATTGGCCTGGCCGTCGCGGACGACGTCGGCCGCTGCCTGGCCCGCGCGGTCGAGGCCCTGATGCTGACCTGCGACCTCGACCTCGTCCTGCTCGGCGGCGGGGTTTCCGCGGCCGGAGCCCCGTTCCTCGACCCGATCCTGACCGAGCTGGAGCGCATGCGCGCCGCCTCTCCGCTGGTGGCGGCCATGATCCCGCCCGGCTCGGTCCGGGCCCTGCCCGCGCACTTCGATCCCGTCGCCTGGGGCGGTGTTGCCCTGGCGCGAAGCCTTGTCCAGGCCGGCAACCCGGCCCCGCTGCACGGAGGAATCGAGGAGGAGGTGGTCGCACGAGAGTCCCTGGCCTGAGGTCCCAGCGCCGGGGCCCGGACGCCCCGTGCGCCAGCAACAACCACAACCATCGAATGAGAGGAGCACCAACAACCATGCGGATACATCGAACACTGGCACTCGGGTTTGCAGCGATCCTGGTCTTCTCTGCCTGCTCGAGCTCGGCCACCGCGGTCCCCTCGGTTGCCAGCCAGGCACCGACCGCCGCCCCCACCGCGGCCCAGAGCGCAGGGCCGAGCGCCAGTGCCGCGCCGGCGGCCAGCGCCAGCGCCGCGCCGCTCGCCGCTGATCCGGCCGAGGCGGTCATCCCGAACGTCGAGGCGAATGCCGAGATCCATTTCTGGACTTACTACCTGTCGCCGACATTCGACAACTACATCAAGGCCACGATCGCCCGCTTCGAGGCCACCTATCCCGGCGTCAAGGTCGACTGGGAAGACCACCAGGCGACGTTCCAGGACGACCTCAAGGCGGCCTTCGCGGCCGGCCAGGCGCCCGACGTGATCAACCTGTCGGTCAGCGAAGGCTGGGTCTCCGACTACGCCACCAAGGGCCTCCTGCTGCCCCTCGACGACAAGGTCCCGGCGGCTGTCCAGAGCACCTACTTCCCGGGCCTCTGGAAGGAGCAGGAAGTCGGCGGCAAGAACTTCCAGTTCCCGTGGTACCAGGGAATCAACGTTGACCTGATCAACAAGCAGCTCTTTGCCAAGGCCGGCATCGACCCCACAACCTTCCCCAAGACGATCGATGGCGTGCCTACCCTGTGCCAGGCCCTCAAGGACAAGGCCAGCACCGTCTGCGACATTCGCCTGACGGTCAACGACCTGATCTCGCAGATGGTCTACGAAGGCAACGTCAAGCCGCTCAGCGCGGACGGCAAGAAGTTCACCTTCGACTCGCCCGAGGGCGTCAAATGGCTTCAGATGTACGTCAACATGGTCAAGGCCGGGACGGTCGACACCGACATCCTGACCACCACCGACGACCGCGTCGGCCTGCTCCTCTTCTCGTCCGGCCAGGCGCCGTTCTACGCGACCGGCCTCAACCTGATCCGCGACGTGAAGGCCAACAACTCGCAGCTCTACCAGAACCTGGGCGTGGCGCCGACGCCGCTCGGACTATCGGGCGTCGTGGGCAAGGGCCTGATGGGCATCTCGGTCAAGGCCGACACCAAGTTCCCCAACGCGTCGATGGCCCTGGCCCAGTACTTCACCAATGCCAGGAGCATGGTTGAATTCTCCAAGACCGTGGCGATCTACCCCTCGGTCATCGCCTCCTACGATGATCCCTTCTTCTCCTCGACCGCGACCGCCATCGAGGACAGTGCCCGGGGCACGGCCAAGGACGTGGTCTCCCACTACGCCGACATCGTCCCCAGCCTGCCGACCGGCGTGAGCCAGGCCGACGTCAATGACATTGTGCTCAAGGCCGTCGAGAGTGCGCTGTTCAACGGGATCGACCCGCAGAAGGCGCTGTCGGACGCAGTGGCCAAGGCCAACGCGCTCATCAAGTAATCGGGTTACCTGCACCGGGCAGTAGCCAGCGGCCCCCGTCGGAGACGATCCGGCGGGGGCCGGAATCCAAGGGCCGCACGCGGCCTCGCTCCTGAGGACGGCGATGACCAAGCGCTTCTCGGCGACGCCCTACCTGTTCCTCGCTCCGGCGCTCCTGCTCATCGCCGTGTTCGTCCTCTACCCGATCGGCGCCGTCGTCTATTACAGCTTCACCAGCTGGGACATCGTCCGGCCACCGGTCTTCGTCGGGCTCGACAACTACCAGCAGCTGCTGGGCGATGAGACCTTCTGGAAGGCGCTCACCCATTCGGTCGTGTACCTGCTGGTCACGCCCACGATCATCGCCATGTCGATCGTCCTGGCGATCATCGTCAATCGCAAGCTCCGGGGAATCCACATCTTCCGGGCGCTGTACTTCGTGCCGGCGGTCAGTGGCAGCATCGCCATCGGCATCGCCTGGCGCTTCCTGTTCGACCGGAACGGCATCATCAACAGCATCCTGATCACCCTCGGCGTGATCCACGAGCCGATCGCCTGGCTGTCGGATCCCAACCTGGTCCTGCCGGTCGCGATGCTCCTGACGATCTGGGCGGGGGTCGGCTACTACGCGGTGATCTTCGTGGCCGGCCTGCAGAACATTCCCGAAGAGCTGTATGACGCGGCCCTGATCGACGGCTGCACCGACTTCCAGAAGCACTGGCACGTCAGCCTGCCCGGCCTGCGACCGCAGATCGCGTTCGTGACCGTGATCTCGAGCCTGGCCGCCCTGAAGGTCTTCGACGAGATCTACGTCCTCACCAACCGGACCGGCGGCGTCCTCGACTCGGCCACCACGATCGTCTTCTACCTCTGGAAGGAGGCCTTCGTGAACGAGCACGCCGGCTACGCCGCGGCGATCGCGATGGTCCTGCTCGTCCTGACCCTGCTCTTCTCGATCGTCAACGTGCGCCTGCTCGAGCGCGGGCAGGAGCGCGTCTGATGGGCGTGATCAGGGCCGTCGCCCCACCGGCCGAGGCGCCCGTCCACGGCCCTCGCACCCAGCGCCAGCCGGTCAAGACCCTGGCCTGGTACATCGTGCTCATCCTGATCTCGATCGTGACCGTCTTCCCGTTCCTGTGGATCCTGCTCACGTCGATCAAGGGTCCGACCGACCTGCTGTTCTCCACGCCGCCCCAGTTCCTGCCCGCCTCGCCGACCCTGGCGACCTATGGCAAGGTCCTCGATGCGCTGCCGATCCCCAAGTTCTTCCTGAACAGCATCGTCGCCTCGACCGCGACGACGGTCCTCAACGTTCTGATCGCGTCGCTGGCGGCCTATCCCCTGGCCAAGATGCGCTTCCGGTTCCGGGAGCCGATCTTCTACCTGCTGCTGGCCACCCTGATCGTGCCCCTCCAGCTGACCTTCATTCCGAGCTATCTGCTGTCCCGGTTCTTCGGCTATTACGACTCGCTGCCGGCGATCATCTGGCCGGGCCTGGCCAGCGCGTTCAACATCTTCCTGATGCGCCAGGCCTTCAAAGGCGTGCCCAACGAGCTGATCGACGCGGCCCGGGTCGATGGCGCTCGCGACTGGCGGATCTGGTGGCAGATCGCCATGCCGCTGGTCCGACCGACCCTGGCCACGGTCGCGATCTTCACCTTCGTCACGTCCTGGAACGACTTCCTGTGGCCGTCGCTGATGTTGCCCACGATGACCAACAAGACCCTGCCTGTTGGCCTGGCCGCGCTGCAGAGCTACTTCAGCTCCGACTTCCGGTCGATCGCAGCCGGGGTGACGATGACCGTCGTGCCCATCCTGATCTTCTTCATCGCCCTGCAGCGCTACTTCGTGCGGGGCCTGTCGGGCGCCGTCAAGGGCTGATGGGCAGCGCCGATCCGGCCCTGGAGCTGGCTGCAGCGCGGCTGCTGCGCAGCTTCGACGGGACCGAGCCGGGCCCCGACATCCTGGCCGCGGTCGCCGGGCGGCGGGCCGCCGGGGTCAGCCTGTATCGAGCCCGGAACATCGCCTCGCCGGGGCAAGTCCGGGCGCTGGCCGCCGCCCTCCAGGCTGCCCGGCCGGCCGGCGACCCGCCGCTCCTGATCGCGCTCGATCAGGAGGGTGGCCAGCTCCAGGCGATCGGCGACCCGGCGACCGCCTGGCCGGGCAATCTCGCCCTGGCGGCAACCGGCTCGGTCGACTTCGCCCGGCGGACGGGGGCGGCGATCGGAACCGAGCTCGCCGCGATGGGTGTCAACGTCAACTTCGCCCCAGTGGCCGACCTCCTCGATGACCCGCGCAATCCGGTCATGGGCACGCGCACGTTCGGCGACGATCCGGGCCTCGCCGGCCGGCTCGTCGCTGGGTTCGTCCGGGGCCTCCAGTCGGCGGGTGTCGCCGCGACCCTCAAGCACTTCCCCGGCCACGGCGCGGTGGCCGGCGACTCGCACGTGGGGCTACCGGTCCTCGAGGCGGATCGCGAGCTGCTCGGATCGCGCGAGCTCGTCCCCTTCCGGGCCGGGCTGGGCGCCGGCGCGCGCCTGGTCATGCCGGCCCACCTGGCCGTGCCGGCCCTCACTGGTAGCCGGGCGATCCCGGCGACCTTCGCGCCTGAGGTCGGGGCCCTGCTCCGAGGCGAGCTGGCCTTCGCCGGGGTAACGGTCACAGACGCGCTGGATATGGGCGCCCTGGCGTCGTACGGCGGCCTGCCCAGTCGGGCCGTCCGCGCCGCCTTGGCCGGCAGCGACCTGCTCCTGTCGAACGACGTGTTCGACGCCGAGGAGGAGGCCTTGGCCGCCGTCGCCGCAGCGATTCGCGCCGGCCAGATCGAGCTGGGCGGGGCGATCGAGGGGGCAGCCCGGATCGCGGCGCTCCGCCAGTGGTTGGCAAGTCGGCCGGCTCAGCCCCCACTCTCGGTCGTTGGCTCCCCGGCCCACCAGACCCTCGCCCGAGTGACGGCCGAGCGTTCGATCACCCTGCTCCGCGACCGGCGTCGGCTCCTGCCGCTGTCAGCGGGCCGGCGCCTGGTGGTCATCTCGCCCCGCCCGACCGACCTGACGCCGGCCGATACCTCGTCCTACCTCGCGCTCGGCCCGGCCGAGGCGCTCCCGGCCGAAGGCTTCGTGGTCAACGAGCTGGGCGGGTCGCTCGATCCGCTCGATGACGAGATCCGGTCCGTGCTGGCGGCCGTCGCCGGGCTGCGCGACGCGCAGGAGGGCGATCCGGTCGTCGTCGTGGGCACGATCGATGCCCTCGTCCACCCGGGCCAGGCCCGCCTCGTCGAGAGCCTCGAGGCCGCGGGCGTCCCGACGGTCGCCGTTGCCCTGCGGACCCCGGTCGACCTGCTGGCCTACCCCACCATCGGCACGGCGGTCGCGACCTATGGCCAGCAGGCCCCGAGTCTCCAGGCGCTGGCTGGCGTCCTGGCCGGACGGATCAAGTTCCGCGGCCGTCTGCCGGTGCGACTGCCCGCTGATCTCGGCTGAGCCGCGCGCCGGCGATCAGTCGCGATCGGCCTCGTTGGCCTGACCGGCTTTGTTGGCTTGATCGGCTTCCTGGGCCTGATCGGCTTCCTGGGCCCGGCCGACGTCGCGCGCGATCTGCTCGAATGGGATCGGTGGCCAGGGCGCGCTGCGCTTGGCCAGGTAGGCCTTCGCCTTGCTCCGTCCCAGCCGGTAGAACTGGAACATGTGGAGCGGGGCGCCGGCGTGGGGCATGCGGTCCGTGCCCGGCCGGCCGTTGGCCGTGACGAACTCCGTCGCCCTGAATTCGAGGCTCCCGTCCGCCGCAGGCGCAAGTTCGCCTTTGACGACCATCTGGCGCAGCCCCTCGAGCCGGGCGTCATGCATGTGGAAGAGGAGGCAGGCCTTGCCACGCCACGCTCCGGCGATCGGCGCCAGGCCCTCGAACGTGATCGTGTGCGTCCCGGGCTGCAGCCGGACCCGACAGCGGATGCTGATCGGCGCGCCGGATGGCTCGACCCAGCTCAGGACCGCCGAGCCGTACTCGGCGATGTCGGCCGCCAGTGGCTCAGACCACATGGCCCGGCTCGATCTCGATGGGCTCGCTCGTGAAGTCACCCTTTGGCCAGACCAGGATCCGGCGCGGGGTCACGGTCAGCGAGATGCGTTGGAAGAGGTACCAGATGAACAGCCGGCGCACGATCGGGTTGGTGGTGAACCGGCGGCTGTCGGGCTGGCGTGCGGCGACGGTCTTGAACAGGCCGATGATGTCCGGGCCGTATTCGAGCACCTCGTCGACCTGGGCCTCGCCCTGGACCAGGACCGCGGGCGGATCGCTCAGCTTCGAGCCGGTCGGGTCGGAGAAGAGGAGCGAGACCTGGGGGTGGCGCCGGGCGTTGTACGCCTTGGCCGCAAAGGCGATCGAGACGGCGCACACGATCATCCCGGTCTCGGGGTTGAAATAAGGCACCGACGGCCAGGTCATCGGCTGGCCATCACGGGCAACGGTCGTGAACTCGCAGGTGTAGAACCGGCGCAGCACGGCTTCGACGTCCGGGGGCAGGGCGGTCCCGTTCACCGCCGTATTGTGCCGCGAGGCCCGGGTCGGGAATTGGCCTGGCGATCGCCCGCGCACGTCCGGATTGACCGTCGCGTAACGCTCCGCCAAGCGGCACGGCCCAGGATCCAGGCATGCCCAGCCAGGAACGTACGGTCGATCGAGGCAGCCGTCGGGGAGCGGCGCTCGTCGGCGACCTCGGCCGCCAGCTTCGCGAGACCCGTATGGAGCACGGCTTGAGCCAGAGGTTCGTCGGGCGGGCCGTCGGCCTATCGCGATCGGCGGTCAGCCGAATTGAGCGGGGCCAGGTGCCGGCGGTCTCGCTACACAACCTCGCCGGCCAATGAGCGTCGTCGGCCTGGAGCTCTCGGCGCGTGCCTATCCGAGCGGCGCACCGCTGCGTGATCGAGGCCAGATCAACTTGCTCGGACGGCTCACGGGGCAGGTCTCCCCGCCCCTGACCTGGCGGGCCGAGGTTCCGATCGGAGGCGCCGGCGACCCGCGGGCATGGGATCTGGTGATCTCAAACGGGCGGGATCGAGTCGCGGTCGAGGCCGAGACGCGCCTCTCGGACCTGCAGGCCGTCCAACGGCGCATTGCGCTCAAATCCCGAGACAGCGGGATCACCACGGTCATCCTCCTGCTCGCGGCGAGCCGGACGAACCGCACCACCTCCGTCTCTTCGAGGACGCGCTCAGAGATTCGTTCCCCGCGCCGGGGTCCGAGGCCCTGCGGGACCTTCGAATGGGCAGGCTCCCCAGCGGAAGCTCGGTGATCCTTCTGTGACCTGGCTCACGCGTCGTTGGTTCAGGGCGAGTTGCGTGAGACGAGCACAACTTACTCGATGACCGACGAATCCGTGGTTTCTGTGCGTCACGCACACGCATCCGCCAGATGGGTCGGCGAATCGGTCGGTTCGGCGCGTCCGACGCACAGAATCGACCGACGACCCGATCGGACGGTCAGTTGTGCCCGCCTGACGCACGCCGCCAAGGTGGCCGTGCCGCGGTCAGGCAGGCACGCGGCCCGGGTGCACGCTCGGCTGCCTCTCCCCAGACCGGACAGAGCCCGGAATCTACTCGAGGTAGTCCTTGAGCTTGCGGCTGCGCGACGGGTGGCGCAGCTTGCGCAGGGCCTTGGCCTCGATCTGGCGGATCCGCTCGCGGGTCACGTTGAACTCCTTGCCCACCTCCTCGAGGGTCCTGGCCCGGCCGTCCTCGAGGCCGAAGCGGAGCTGGAGGACGCGCCGCTCGCGGCCGGTCAGCGAGTCGAGGACGGCTTCGACCTGCTCCTTGAGGAGCTGGTGCGAGGCAGCCTCGGCCGGAGCCAGGGCACCCCGATCCTCGATGAAGTCACCGAGGTGGGAGTCCTCCTCCTCGCCGATCGGAGTCTCGAGCGAGACCGGCTCCTGGCTGACCTTGATGATTTCGCGCACCTTGTCGGGCGTGACCACGACCTCCTGGCCCTTGGACATCGCCTCGGCGATCTCCTCCACGGTCGGCTCGCGGCCAAGCTCCTGGAGGAGGTTGCGCGAGACCCGGATCAGGCGGTTGATCGTCTCCACCATGTGGACCGGGATCCGGATCGTCCGGGCCTGGTCGGCGATCGCCCGGGTGATGGCCTGCCGGATCCACCAGGTGGCGTAGGTCGAGAACTTGTAGCCCTTCTCGTAGTCGAACTTCTCGACCGCCCGGATCAGGCCGATGTTGCCTTCCTGGATCAGGTCGAGGAAGCTCATCCCCCGCCCGATGTACTTCTTGGCAATCGACACGACCAGGCGCAGGTTGGCGCTGGTCAGCTGCTCGCGGGCATCCCGGCCGATCTTGACCAGCTCGCCCTTGCGGTCGCGCAGCTTGGTATTGAGGGGGACCTCGGGATCGAAGCCCATCCGCTTGAGGAGCTCGGCATCGTTGCCGGCAGTGATCCAGCGCTCGAGGGCCGGGAACGCGACACCCTCCCGGGTCCAGTCATAGATCGCCCGCAGGCCGATGTTGTCGCGCGAGTCGAGATCGCCGTTATGGACGGCGAAGTAGGCCCAGTCGAGGAGCTTGATGAAGTCCTCGGCAGCGAGCGTCTCGTTGTAGGTGTGGAGCAGGCCCTTGGCCTCGCGCAGGAGCGTCTTCGTCCCGTCGGACTGGACGTCCTTGCCGGCCTTGACCAGGTGGAAGTCGGGCGTGGCCACGAGCAGGTCAGCGGCCGCCTCGGCGCCGATCGCCTTGTGGACGAGCATGTGGGCCTCGTCGCCGAGCGGCAGGCGATGCTGCGGCTTGGCCGTCCGGGTCTTGCGCTCGGTGTCATGGGTGGTCCACTCGTGGAGTGACACGACACCCTTCCAGGGCGCCTCGACCAGCCACTCCCCGAGCTCGATGGCCTTGGCCAGGACCACCTCTTCCTCGGCGGTCAGCAGGGCGACCTTGCCGATCTCCTTGAGGTACATCCGGACCGGGTCGTCGATCCCGATCATGTCGGCCGAGAGGGCCTCGAGCTCCTCCGGGGTGGGCTCCTCGAGCTCCTTGGCGTCGAGCTTGGCCGGCGCGTCGGCTGGCAGCTTCTCGGCGACGACCTCGCCGTTGTCGCCGACGACCTCGACCCCGATCTCGACGGCCGCGGCGGGATCGACCGGCGCGCCCAGCGACAGGTCCAGGTCGTCGTCATCGTCGTCGTCTTCGAGGTCCGGGTCGCCCGGAGGCGGCAGGACCGCCACGCCGGCGCGGGCCGGCCGCTTGGAGGCGAGCTTCGCCTCTTCCTGCTCCACGCGGGTCCGCCGTGGGCGGCCGGCGAGGACGGCCTCGACCAGTTGCTTGTCCATTGGATCCTGTGCCATGTGTGCCTCCAGCTATGCGTGCCCGGCCACGGCCGGACGGGTGAGCAGGTGCGTCTGCTCGATCCTGCGATCGAGTGATCGACGCGCCTCGTTGATCTGTCGTTCCTCGTCGAGCAGGCGCCGGATCTCGTCCGCGTCGCCGCGGCGTTCGGCATCGGCCTGCTCGGCCTGATTCCAGGTCCCGCGTTCCTCGAGGCGATCTGCCTCGAGAGTCAGCAGGCATTTGTCAATGGCGTACGTCAGCCGGGCCGCCGAGAGGCGGCTCGGATCGGGCCCGCGATGGGCATACAGGGCGATGGCCAGGGCCCGCGTCTCCGGATCCAGGCTGTCCAGCATCCGGCCCCGCTCGAATTGGCCGCCGCTGGGCTGGGCCAGCTGCCGGTCAGCGATGATCGCGCTGTACAGCTCGCGAGCGACCGTGCTCGGCAGGTCAGCTGACTTCAACAGCTCCACCACCCGTTCCTGCTGCTCGGGCACGAGCAGGAGCAGGCGCAGCAGCTCGACCTCGACCGGGGTGATCGACTTGACCACCTCGTCCGGGCTGACGCTCTCGGCGGCCGCCCGAACGGCGTCCAGGGTGATCCGCGCCCCGGCGTGATCGTCGCCGGCAGACCCTCCCCCGCCCAGGGCGCCGGGCCGGCTGGGATCGGGCCGGCGATGGAGCGACTCGAGCAGCGTCCGCTCCTCCACCCCGGATCGCCGGGCGAGCAGCTGCAGGTAGGAGTCGCGGACGACGGGATCCGAGACCTTGCGCAGAGTCGGCATGACGGCGTCGACCAGGCGACGCTTGCCGTCGGCGGTGCGCGTGTCGATCCGGCCGGCGTGGTAGTCGATGAGGTAGGCCAGGATCGGATCGGGCGTGCGGACCGCCTCGCGCCAGAGATCCGGCGATGAGCGGATGACCTCGTCGGGATCCTTGCCCTCGGGCAGCCGGACGACACCGACGTCGGTCAGGCCGACGCCGCCGTCCTGCTGGACCTCGCTGATCAGGTTGTTCAGCTCGGTGACCCCGAAGCTGCCGGCCGATTGTCCGGCCGGATCGACGTCGTAGGCCAGGGCCACCTTGCGGGCGTAGCGGGTCAGGACTGCGACCTGGCCGGGCGTCAGGGCCGTGCCCAGGCTGGCCACGACATTGCTGAAGCCGGCCTGGTGGGCCATCAGGGCGTCCGTATAGCCCTCGACGATGACCGCCTGGCCAGACTTGCGGATGGTCGACTTGGCCCGGTCGATGAGGTACAGCGTCCGGCTCTTGTCGAAGAGGGGCGTCGCCGGCGAGTTGAGGTATTTGGGGCCGTGGTCGCGGCCGTCGCCGTCGGCAACCAGGTAGCGCCCGCCGAGGCCCACGGCATGGCCGTTGGCGTCCCGGATCGGGAAGATGATCCGCTCACGGAACCGGTCGTAGGCGCCCCGCCCGGACGTTCGGGCCTGGGTCAGCCCGACCTCGGCCAGGTCCGCCGGCTGGACCCCCCGCTTGGCGATGAGCTGGCGCGACATGGCGTCCCAACCGGCCGGCGCCCAGCCCAGCTGGTGGGTCGCGATCGTCTCGTCGCTGAAGCCCCGGCCGTGCAGGTAATCGAGCGCCGGGGCGCCCGAGACATGGGCCGTCAGGACGCTGTGATACCAGGCAATCGCGCTGTCGAGCACCTCGCGCAGGCGCGCCTTGCGGGCGTCCTCGCGGCTCGAGCGCTCGTCGAGCTCGACCCCGGCCCGGGCTGCGAGCGTCTTGAGCGCTTCGGGAAAGGTGACCGAATCGCGTTGCATGACGAAGCTGAAGACATCGCCACCCAGGCCGCAGCCGAAGCACTTCCAGCTCTCGCGATTGGGAGTGACGTAGAACGAGGCGGTCTTCTCACCGTGGAACGGGCACAGCCCCTTGAACGACGCGCCCGATTTCTTCAGCTGGACGGTCTCGCCGATGACATCGACGACCGACAGCCGGTTCTTCACTTCCGCGGCAATTCCGACGGCCACGGACCCTCCTTGAGCCTGCCTGTCCGGTTCCGGACATGCGTACCGGCGTGTCAAGTCTTGACACGCCGCTTAGGAGGGAACTATAGCAGATTGTCAAGGCCTTGACAAGATCCTTGGGCCCAAACTTGTCAAGGCCTGCCGGTCAGGCTTCCGCGGCTCAGGCTTCCGCAGCTCAGGCTTCCGCGGCGGGAACCTCGGGCTGGAGCCGGCCGAGCGGCTGGCTCGAGCCATCCATGGCCTCGGCGCGCAGGTTTGCCCGCAGGTCTGCCCGTCGCTCGACCTCGCGGACGATGGCCACGAGGAGGACCCCGGCGACGGCCTGCATGCCCAGGGCGAGGGCATCGCCCTCGAGCTCGAACCGGGCGTCGGCCAGGCTGGTCGGAGCGGGCAGCCACAGGATCACGTAGTCGACCAGCCCGCCCACGACCCACAGGATCCACCAGGCCCGGACGACCGAGACGCGCAGCTCAGCCGGGCTGCTCGAGAGGCGCCGCCAGACGTCGGCCACGATCTGGTACGGCTTGATCTGGCTGGCAACGGGCACGAACCACCACATGATCGAGGCCCGCGGCGAGGCGGCCGGCTCGCCGCCGCCCAACCGGGGCGTGTTCTCGACCACCCTGGACAGCCAGGCCAGGACGGCGATGGCGGCCGCGATCAGGGTGCCCAGGTGCAGCTCGTTGGCCTTGCCCACGGCCAGCTCCCATTGGTCGAGGTCGAGGGTCGAGACAATATGGGACTGGTCGAGCAGGCTCAGGCCGCGCAGCTCCTGGACGGCGGCCCAGGCGAGCGCGGCGCTGGCGATGCCCACGAAGCCCATGGCGTAGATCGCCCGCCGGATCGATGAGCGCGGCCGGTCATGGGCCGAAAGTACTGGGGTCACGCCGCCGACTGTACCCCGGGATCGGCCCCGGATCGAGGCCCTGTGGCCCAAAGCGGTGCGTCGGCAAACCGCCTACCGGCCTGCCTGGCTGGCCTGCCTCGCCGGCCTGCCTCGCCGGCCTGGAAATGGCCGCGTGCGTCAGGCGGGCACAACTGACCGCCCGACCCGATCGGTGGTCGATTCTGTGCGTGAGAGGGACCAGCTCGACCGGTCCGCGCCTCGAACTCGCCGAATGCGTGGGCGTGACGCACAGAAACCTCGGATTCGGCGGTCGTCGTGTGAGTTGTGCCCGCCTGACGCACGCACCCAGAACCAGCGGCGTGTTGCCGGCCGCGTGCCGGCCGCGCGCCGACCGTGTGCCTCCCCTACCAGCGGGGATGGAGCTCGGGGCCCTCCCAGCGCGAGAACTCCTCGGTCGCATAGCGGCCGAAGTGGTTCTGGAAATGGGCCCCGTGGGCGGCCAGGATGTCGCGCACCTCGAGCAGGCGGGGCCGGCTCCCGCAATGGACGGCGACGATCGCCCGGCCATCGTCCAGGGCCGCCTCGTACAGGCGCAGGTCCGGGGTCTGGTCCATGCTCATGAACTGGACCAGGCGGATGAGCTGGCCGACGGCTCCCCGGCTCGTGGGCAGGTCCGCCAGCGAGCCACTGGCGGTGGCGCCGGTCAGGACCTTGACCATGTCCTCGGCAAAGCCCGCCGCGAGGAGGGCATCGGCCGCCGCGCCGGCCGCGGCTGGCGCATCGATCACGGCCAGCAGCCAGTCGGTCGGGTAGCGGATCATCGAGGGGTCAGCCCCGCCGGCCGCCCGGTTCGAGCCGCCCATGCTCGGGGCGGTCGTCAGCCGCCGCGGCGAGGTCGAGCCGGCTCGGGCTTTTCCTTGGGCTCGTGGCCAGGGCGGGGCGGCCGGGGCATCGTGCCCGGGGCCATGTCCGGTGCGGCCACGTGTGGGCCGCGGGCCCGGGCCGCCTCGACGCCGGCCGCGAAGGCCTTGGCCACGGCGGGCGAGACACTGCCGATCCAGGCGGCCTGGATCTGGTTGACCCGTTCGGTCTCCTGGGCGCGCCGCTCACGCTCTCGCTTCGAGTGCTTGGTCATCATTCCTCGTCGGCTGGAGGCGGGGCACCGGAAATCGGCAGCCTGCTGGATCGCGAGTATGCCCGACTTCGATCGGCCCTGCCGTCCGGGGGATGGTCCGCCTCCAGCCGGATGGTCTATCGTGTCTGCGGCCGACCGGCCATTATCGAAATCAGCCCTGAGGTACGCCTACCATCGCAACGAAGCCCCGCCGCAACGTCTACCGCCGCCCACCGGCTCCGGTCAAGCCCCCACTCCCGGGCACCGAGCCGCCACCCGTCGTCCGCACAACCGTCGCATCCATCAACCTGTCAGCCACCAGGGGCCGCGATGGCCTGACGGTTGGCGACAAGGTCCGAATCATTGGCAGTGGCCTGTACAACGGCGAAGCTGCCACCATCGAGAAGCTGCCGGGCGGGGTCATCCCGACGGCGCTCGTTCGAACCGAGGCCGGTCGGACCCGCCAGGTTCGGACCATCGATCTCGAGCCGATCCCCTGAGCGCAGCCGCACCTGCCCCGGCGTCCGGCGGATCAACCGCCGGATTGGCCCTGGCCACGCGGGGCCTGCGCAAGCGCTATGGCCCGCGTGTCGCCCTGGCCGGACTCGACCTGTCCGTGCCGGCCGGCGTCGTGTACGGCTTCCTGGGCCCGAACGGGGCGGGCAAGACCACTACGATGCGCCTCCTGACAGGCCTGATCCATCCCGACGCGGGCACGATCGAGTTGCTCGGCCGGAGCTTCGGACGGGGTGACCGCAAGCGCCTGTTCGACGTCGGGGCGCTGGTCGAGTCGCCGGCGTTCTACCCGTACCTGTCGGGGCGGGCCAACCTGCGCAGCCTGGCCGCCAACGGGGCACCGACGCCGAACTCGCGGGTCGAGGAGGTCCTCGAGCTGGTCGGCCTCAAGGAGCGGGGCAACGACAAGGTCGCCAACTATTCGCTCGGGATGAAGCAGCGCCTGGGCATCGCCGGGGCCCTGCTGAGCGATCCGAAGCTGCTCCTCCTCGATGAGCCGGCCAACGGCCTCGATCCAGCCGGGATCGTGGCCATGCGCGACACGCTGCGCAACCTGGCGTCGACGGGCAAGACCGTGTTCATCTCGAGCCACCTGCTGTCCGAAGTCAGCCAGCTGGCCGACGTGATCGGGATCATCGCCGCCGGCAAGCTCGTGCGCGAGGGCCCGATCGAGACCCTGCTCAGCGCCGAGGGCCGCGTTCGCGTCCGGGTCCAGCCGGACGAGATCGGGCGAGCCACGGCCGCCCTTGCCCCGCTGGGCGTCGCCGCCCGGGCCGACGGCGCCGATGACGGCCGGCCGGCCGGTCCGGCCAACGAGGCGGGCTGGCTGGTGGTCCCAATCGAAGCCAGCCGGGCCGCCGAGGTGAATCGGGCGCTGGCCACGGCCGGCATCTTCGCCTCCGGCCTCGAAAGTGGGAGCGACCTGGAGTCACTGTTCCTGGAGCTGACGGCCGCTGCGCCGGCGGCAAGCGCGGCGGGCGAGGCCCCAGCGGTCCCCGGGGTCTGGCAGTGAGGATCTTCGTCTCGACCCTGGGCAAGCTGCGCAGCCGGCTGGCGACCTGGCTGACCCTGGGCCTGCTCCTGTTGCTGATGGCCCTGATCTACATTGCCTCAGGGGCCTCGGCCAGGCAGGCCCTCCAGCGCCCGAACGGCCAGGCCATCGAGGTCCTGCTCACCTTCCCCGGCGCCTACGCCCTGATCCTGTCCTTCGTGCTGGCCCTCGGGGGCCTGTTCGTGATGGCCTATGCGGCGGCGATCGCCGGCTCCGAATGGACCTGGGGCACGCTCAAGACCGCGGTCGCCCGGGGCGAGAGCCGCAGCCGCTACATGCTGACGACGTTCGCCGGGATCGCCCTCTTTGCCGGGATCGGCCTGATCGTGGCCTTCGGCGTGGGGGTGCTCCTGGCGGTCATCGGTGCCAAGCTGGCCGGGATCTCGATCGACGGGATCTCGGACACCTCGATCTTCGGCAACCTGCCCGAGCAGTTCCTGCGCGGCTGGTACGGCCTGATCGAGGTTGGCGCCATCGGGTTCACGATCGCCACCCTGGCCCGCAGCCAGCTGGCCGGCGTCGGCGCGGGCATCGGGATCTATTTCGCCGAGATGTTCGCCGGGGCCTTCCTGCCCGACATCGTCAAGTACCTGCCGTTCAACGCGGCCAACTCCCTGATCCAGACCGACACGGCGGTGACCGGCGGCGGCGGCGCCGCGCGGCCGGTCGCGCTCGACCCGACGACGGCCGTCATCGTTGTCGGCATCTGGATCCTGATCGGACTGGCCGTGACCGCCATCTTCACCGAGCGAGCCGAGATCTCCGGCTAGGTGGCGCCCCGGGGCGGTCGGACGATCTCCAAGTCGCTCAAGGGCTACGCCCTGCGGGGCGGCAAGGCGGTTGAGGTCAATGATCCCGACGAGCTGACCCGGCTGATCAAGGCGGGCAGCACCCGGCTGTGGATCGACCTGACCGATCCCAGCCCGGAGACCGTCGAGCAGGTCGGCCGCTGCGTCGGCCTCCATCCTCTCGTGGCCGAGGACATCATCGAGAGCAACGAGCGCTCGAAGGTCGAGTTCGTGGACGGGATCATCCATGTGGTCATGTATGCCCTGATCCGGCCGAGGAAGGTCGAGCGGCTCGAGATCGATTTCGCCCTCGGCCGGAACTTCCTCCTGTCGGTCCACCCCACCGCCTGGGACCCGATGTCCGCCCACCAGATGAAGCAGGGCGTGGCGAAGATGCTCGAACGTGGACCGGACTTCCTGCTGTGGGGCCTGGTCGACGGGATCGTGGACGGCTACTTCCCGATCTTTGACGCCCTGGCCGACGAGATCGACCGCCTCCAGGACGACGTCGTCAACAACGCGGTACCGACCACCCTCGAGCACATCTTCCGGCTCAAGACCGAGCTCGTCTCACTGCGCCACGTGATCGCCCCCAGCCGGGAGGTCTTCAGCCAGCTGACCAGCCGCGAATTCGACCTGATCGCGGACGCCCAGGTCTTCTACTTCCGGGACGTCTACGACCACCTGATCCGGCTGACCGACGAGTTCGACAGCTTCCGGGAGCTCGTGGCGGGTACCCTCGAGGTCTACCTCTCGACGATCAACAACAATCTGTCGGTGATCATGAAGCGGCTGACCGGGGTGACGGTCGTCCTGGCCGGGATCGCCGCCGTTGGCGGCCTGTTCGGGATGAGCGAGGCCGGTCCGGCCTTCAGCGGCCAGGAGCAGGACGGGTTCTGGATCGTGGTTGTCGCCTCGATCGTGCTCGCCGCGGTGGCCGTCGGCTTCCTGCGCAAGATCGACTGGCTGTAGCCCCGGCTCGATCCCTGGTTTGGGGCGGAGGGCGGCGCCGGGCGCTCAGATTGCGCCCAGGTAGGCCTCCTCATGGTGGAGCGCCTCATCCAGGCCGAGCTCCTCGGCGCCGGGCGCGACGTGGACCGGGGTCACCCGGTCGATCAGCCAGAGCATGCCGAAGGTGAATCCGAATGCCCAGACGGACGACAGCGCGACGGCGACCAGCTCCTTGCCCAGGAAGGCCGGGTTGCCGGCCACCAGGCCGTTCGCGCCGGCGGGGTTGAACGCCGTCGTGGCGAAGAGGCCGAGCATCACGATCCCCAGGAAGCCGCCCACGCCGTGCACGCCCCATACGTCCAGGGCATCGTCCCAGCCCAGCCGATTCTTGAGGGCGACGGCACCGAAGCAGACGACACCCGACACGGTCCCGATCACGGCCGCCGCCGTTGGTGAGACGAAGCCGGCCGCCGGCGTGATCGTGGCCAGGCCGGCGACAGCACCCGTGAGCAGGCCCAGGAAGCTCGGCCGCCGCTCGAAGCGCCAGGCGGTCAACAACCAGGCAACCGCGGCGAACGAGGCCGCGATATCGGTGTTGATGAAGGCGACCGCGGTGGTGGCGTCAACTCGCAGCTCGCTCCCGGCATTGAAGCCGTACCAGCCGAACCACAGCAGGCCCGTCCCCAGGGCGACCAGCGGGATGCTGTGCGGCCCGGGATCATGGATCCGACGCCGGCCGACGTACAGGACCGAGGCCAATGCGGCCAGGCCGGCGATGTTGTGGACCACGATCCCACCGGCGAAGTCGAGGACACCCCAGCGCTGGAGCAGGCCGCCGCCCCAGACCATGTGGACGAACGGGAAGTAGACGAGCAGAAGCCAGGCCGTCAGGAAGACCAGGTAGGCCTGGAAGGTGACCCGGTTGGCAAAGGCTCCGGTGATCAGGGCCGGGGTGATGATCGCGAACATCATCTGGTAGGCGATGAACACGAACTCGGGGATCGAGGGGTTCTGGGGAGCCGGGCTGTTGAGGGCGACCCCGTTCAGGAACGCCTTGTCCAGGTTGCCGATCACGCCCCCGACATCGCCTGAGAAGCACAGCGAGTAGCCCACCGCGAACCAGATGACGGTGGTCCAGCCCATCGACACGAAGCTCTGGATCATGATCGCGAGGACATTCCGGCGGCCGACCAGGCCGCCATAGAAGAACGCCAGTCCGGGCGTCATGAGCATGACCAGGCTGGTGCAGACCAGCATGAACCCGGTGTTGCCGGTATCGAGCCCAGGCATGGTCCACCTCGTGCTGGCAGAGTTACGGCCCTCTTGTACACCCGCCGCGCAAGCCCCGGCGATGGCAAGAACGGCGGGCATGCTAGGCTTGGGGGGTCGTACCTCGATGGGCGCTCCGGTCGGCGCCCCGGTTTCTTACCGTGAGATCAGCGAACTCAACACCAGTGCCCTGACCGGGCCCCGCACGAAGCGGGAGGGCCCTCAGGAGCAATAGACCGTGTCCTTTGATCATCTTGGGCTTGCGCCCGAGCTCGTCCGCGTCGTCGCGGACCAGGGCTACACCGAGCCCACCCCCGTCCAGGCCGAGGCGATTCCGCTCGTCCTGGCCGGCCGCGATGTCCTGGCCGGGGCCCAGACCGGCACCGGCAAGACGGCCGCCTTCGTCCTGCCCATCCTGCAGCTGCTCAATGCCGGGCGACCAGCGATGGAGCCGGCGGCGGCGCCGCCCGCGCGCTCGACCCAGGGCCTGCCGGCCTACATCCCGACCAGCCGCGACCGCCGCAACGCGACGCCCGTCCGGATTCGGACCCTGGTCCTGGCCCCGACCCGGGAGCTGGCCCTGCAGGTCGAGGAGAGCGTCCGCACCTACGGCGCGCGGCGGCCGGTTCGCTCGACCACCATCTACGGCGGAGTCGGCTTCGACCCGCAGGTCCGGGCGCTGCGATCCGGCCCGGAGATCGTCGTGGCCACGCCCGGCCGGCTGCTCGACCATCTCGGCCAGGGCACGATCGACCTGAGCCACGTCGAGATCCTGGTCCTGGACGAAGCCGACCGATTGCTCGACATGGGCTTCATCCGGGACATCCGCAAGATCATCGGGACCTTGCCGCGCGAGCGCCAGACGCTGCTCTTCTCGGCGACGTTCTCGGACGACGTGCGCCGCCTTGCGGCCGACATCCTGCGCGATCCTGCGATGGTCCAGGTGGCTCGCCGCAACACCGCCGCCGAGCTCGTTCGCCAGCTCGTGCTGCCGGTCGATCGCGAGCGCAAGCGTGAGCTCCTGGCCCACCTGGTCAAGTCCGGCCGGATCGACCAGGCGCTCGTCTTCGCCCGGACCAAGCACGGGGCCAATCGCCTGGCCGAGCAGCTCGAACGCGACGGGATCGTGGCCACTGCGATCCACGGCAACAAGAGCCAGCCGCAGCGGATCCGGGCCCTCAACGACTTCAAGTCCGGACGCGTCGCGATCCTGGTGGCGACCGACCTGGCCGCCCGCGGGATCGACATCGACGCCCTGCCCCACGTCGTGAACTACGAGCTGCCGATGGTCGCCGAGGACTACGTCCATCGGATCGGCCGGACCGGCCGGGCCGGCGTGGAAGGCGACGCGATCTCGCTGGTGTGCGTCGACGAGCACAAGATGCTGCGGGACATCGAGCAGGTCCTTGGCCATCGCATCCCGACCGAGGCGATCGCAGGCTTCGAGCCCGACCGGAACATCCGACCCGAGCCGATCCGCCTGCGGAGCCAGGGCATCCAGTCCGGCGGGCGACCTGCCCGCGGCTTCGCCCCGGCTCGACGCTCGCAGCCGGCGGGAGGACCCCTGCCGGCCGGACGGCCGAGCCACCCGGGCCAGGCGGCCCAGTTCGGCCAGGGTGCCGCCGGCCGGCCGCGCAACGGTCAGGTCCATCGGCCCAGCCGCGATGGGATGACCCGCCCCAGCAACCCACTCGGCGGCCGGCCGCCGTCGGGCCGGCCGCAGCAGGGGCGACCCCAGTCGGGGCGGCCTACCGGCACGCCGCTGGGCCAGTACCAGCCGGCCCAGGCTCGACCAGCACAGAGGCGCCCGGCCCAGGGCAATCGTGGCGGCGGCACGTTCAACGCGCTGCCCGGCGAGCACTTCCGACGGAACGCCGCCCCGGGCCGATCCTCCTAGGCGGGCCCAGCCGACAGGGAGGCAAATCTCCGCCGATCGGTCGAGGTCTCCCCTTCGGTATCCGGTGAGTGCCGACTGTTCCTGTCAGATTTCACTGACCCGAGGCTTATGGTCGCTCGACGGCGAGGTTCGTGCCCTCTCGCCCGTCCCGCCCTGCGGATTCGTGCTCATGAGGTAGCGCCTTCAGGCACCCGCGAGCTGGATGCGGGCCTCGAGTGACCATAAGCTCGCCAATGGTGAAATCTGGCACGATCGCGGCCTCGTCTGCGGGGACGGTCATGGAATCGCACCCAAGAGCACTGGGGCCGCTGGCCGGCGGACCAGCCAAGCACCCTGCTCGGCCAGGGACACTCCTCCGTGAGGTCACCACAATCGCTCCACATCCGGGCGCCAGGCTGAGCTCATCGGCCGGCGATCCACCTGGGTCGCGGCCACGATGCTGGCCTGGGAGGTCACTTTGATGCGCTTCTTCGTGAGGATCCTGGCAGTCCTCGGAATCCTGGCCCTGATCGGCCTTGTCGCCGGCGCGGCCTATTCGGCCGGCGTGTCGGCCTCGGGGGTGGCCGTCCATCCGGCGGTCTATGGCGTCGGCTGGGGCTTCTTCGGCTTCGGCCTGTTCCACTTCCTGGGCTTCCTGTTGTTCGTGTTCCTGCTGTTCGCCCTGCTCCGGCTGGCATTCGGCGGTCGGCGTGGCTGGGGCGGCCACGGCGGATGGGGACCCTATGGAGGCCACGGCGGTTATGGCAGCGGCTTCGGCCCCGGCTCCGGGCGCGGTCCGGGCGGAACCGGTCCCGGCGAGAACGGCCAGCCGAGCGGCGATCCGCGCGAGGCCTGGATCCGGGGCCGGCTGGAAGACTGGCACAAGACTGCCCACGCAGGCCCAGCCTCGAGTCCAGGTGCCAGCCCGGCCAGCGGACCGACCGATGCGGTTCCGCCTCGGGGGCCAGACGCCCAGCCGCCGGCCTGATCATCGAATGGGCTCCTCCGGGAACCCATTCGGCCGTGGTCGGCTCTACGATGCTCAGCCATGAAGACCGTCCTCGTTGTCGACGATGAAGCCCGGATCGTCGACCTCGCCCGGGACTACCTGGAGCACGCCGGCTTCGCGGTCCTGACGGCGGCCGATGGCCGGGCCGGCCTGAGCCTGGCCCGGACCCGCTCGCCCGACCTGCTGGTCCTGGACCTGGGCATGCCCGAGCTGGACGGCCTCGACGTCATTCGGGCCATCCGCCGCGATTCGAACCTGCCGATCGTGGTCTTGTCGGCCCGCGATGACGAGCTCGATAAGCTGCTCGGGCTGGAGCTCGGAGCCGACGATTACGTAACCAAGCCGTTCAGCCCCCGAGAGCTGGTCGCCCGGGTCAAGGCGGTCCTCCGCCGGATGGAACCAGCAGACGTCTCGAGCGAGATGATCCGGGCCGGCGAGGTGAGCCTCGACCTGCCGCGCATGCGGGTCGAGGTCGAGGGCCGCCTGGTCGAGCTGACCCCGACCGAGTTCGAGCTGCTGGCGACCCTGGCCCGGCGGCCCGGCCGGATCTTCACCCGGAGCCAGCTCCTTGATGCCGTCCGCGGCGTCACGATCGAATCGTACGAGCGGACGATCGACAGCCACATTAAGAACCTGCGCCGCAAGATCGAGCCGGACCCTCGCTCGCCTCGCTTCATCCTGACCGTCTATGGCGTCGGCTACCGCTTCGCCGACGAGCGGCTCGAGTGACCGACGAGCCAGTAGGCCAGGAGCCGGCCGGCCGGGAGCCAGGCAGGCCCGCGACCGACGGCCAGCCCGACTGGGGCCGGCCACGACGCCGGCGCCGGCGCGCCGACGGCGGTCAGGGCTGGTGGGGACCGCCGGATGGCGCCCCGGGGCCCGACGGGCCCTGGGCCGGCGGGCCACCCTGGGCGGCCAACGGACCCTGGGGCGGGCCGGGCTGGAACGGGCCACCCCGGCGCTGGTTCCTGCGCCGCTTCGCCGGGCTGGTCATCGGCCTGCTCCTGTTCGTCGTGCTTCTGGCCGCCGTCGGCGGATTCGTCTTCGCCTCAATCTTCGGGCTGCTTGGTCCGGACCGGCCGGGCCAGGAGGGCGCAACGGTCGTCATCCGGCTGGGCGGGGTGGCCCTGGTGGTCCTTGGCCTGGCCGTCGTCGTAAGCCGGATTCGGACCGTGGCCGGACCGATCGACGAGATGGTCGAGGCGACCCGGCGGGTCGGCTCGGGCGACTACGCCGTGCGCGTTCGCCAGCCTCGCCGCGGTCCGCGCGAGCTGGGTGAGCTGGCTGCCGGCTTCAACACGATGGCCGAGCGGCTGGAGGTCGACGAACGCCAGCGGCGCTCCCTGCTGGCCGATGTGAGCCACGAGCTGCGCAACCCGCTGGCCGTCGTGCGGGGCAACCTGGAGGCGATCATCGACGGCGTCCACCCGGCCGATCAGGCCCATCTGGCCTCGATCCTCGACGAGACCCTGGTCCTGGGCCGACTCGTCGAGGACCTCCGGACGGTGGCCCTGTCGGAGGCGGGCACATTGCCCCTCCACCGCGAGCCGACCGACCTGGTCCTGTTGATCCATGAGGCCGCCCGGTCGTTCGAGACGATGGCCGCCGCGACGGGCGTCGCCGTCGAGGTCACGCCGGAGACCGACGCGGCCGACCTGCCGGCGCTCGACATCGACCCGGTCCGGCTCCGGGAGGTGCTCGACAACCTGATCGCCAACGCCCTGCGCTATACCCCGGCCGGGGGCACGGTCGCGATCGTTGCCGGCCGGGCCCCGGCCGGGCGCAGCGTGAACGTTTCCGTCAGCGACACCGGCTCGGGGATCGCCCCGGAGATCCGGGCTCACCTGTTCGAGCGCTTCGCCAAGACGGGCGATTCGCGCGGTTCCGGACTCGGCCTGGCCATCGCCCGGAACCTGGTCGAGGCCCACGGCGGCTCGATCGGGGCCGAGGCCCGGCCCGCGGGTGGAACGATCATCCGGTTCAGCCTGGCCATCGGCGACGACCCGGCCGGCTGACCAGGCCGCGGGCCGTCTGGGAGCGTCGGTGTGGCCGCGCACCGCCTGAGCGTCAGCCACGTCAAGCGGTAGTACTTTGGTACTGTTGGGCGCCCCGACCAAAGGTGTTGTACTGCCAGGCACGGAGACGAGCCCGGATCGCGGCCAGTGCCAGGCGCGAAGGGCTCGATCCGACGACCGGAGAGCCACGTTGACGCCCCCTGGTGTGACGATCGTACGCCGAGCAGATTCGCGCGTGCCGGTCCAGCCAGGCACGATCGGTCGACAGGCGCTCCATCGGCTGCTGGCGGCCGATCCGCGCCTGGAGCCGCTCTTCCCGACGGTCCTGCTCGAGCTCCAGATCTCGGCCGGCGAAGCGATCGATATCGGCTGGCTGCTGTCGACCTGGCTGGGCCGGGCATCGACGCCGGCCCGGACCGGCCAGGGCCCATCCGGCTATCCCTGGCCGCTCGCCCTCAACCCGGCGACCAGCCGGCCCGACTACATCGGCGCCAACGAGGGCTGGCGGGCCTGGCGACCGGCCGACGAGCCACTCCGCAGCGCCGATCCGGCCCGGTTCTTCGCCGGCCTGCTGGAACCCCTCGTGATCACCGAGTCGGCCGAGTTCCTCGAGTCGCTGATCGCGGTCGAAGGGCCGGCAACCGAGCTGGCCGAGGAGCTCCTGGCCCGGGCCCTGCCGGGGATCCGGCGGGCCATGGCGTCCCATGCCGCCCATCGCCATGCCTGGGCCGACACGTTCGCCCTGTGGGCCCTGACCCGGCGCCCGCGCCTCCTCCGCCGGGTGCACCCCTTCGCCCTGGCGATCGCCGACGGCTATGCCGCCAGCGCGCTCGTCGACGAAGGCATCGGGCGGGGCTCCGAGCCGCCCTTCGAGAACCTCGCCCTGGCCTCGGTCAGCGCCCAGCTGGCGGGCGGTCTGATCTCGCTGGGCCTCCGGCCGAAGCTGGCCGCCTCGCTCATCGGCTTCGTCAAGCGGGCCGAGGATGCTCTGGGCGGCTGGGGAGACGGCGGCGGTCCGGTCGACGTCCTGACCACCCTCGTCGCGGCCGAGCTGCTGGCCCAGACAGATCCGGAGTTTGATCCGACCCGAACGGCCGTGGCCCTGACCCGGCTCCAGTCGGCCGATGGCTGGTGGCGGGCAGCCGGACCCGACACCGTCTGGACGACCCGGGCCGTGGCCGGCCTGCTGGCCAGCCTCGAGCAGCCGTTTGCCGGGCGCTGGCGCTGGCCGCAGCTGGCGATCGAGCACCGCGACCGGCGAACCGGCCTGGCCTGGGGCACCTGGCTGGCCGACCTGGGCCGGCTCATGAGCGAGGTGGCCGGCCTGTCCCGAGCGCCGATCGAGCTGGCCTTCATCGACCTGGCCGGCTTCGGAGAGTGGAACACCCGGTTTGGCCAGGCCCTGGGCGACCGCGTCCTGCGCTCCTTCGCTCAGGTCCTGGCCGAGATTCCAGGAACCGTCTCGACCCGTGAGGGCGGCGACGAGTTCGTCGTCCTTGGGGCACCCACGGCCGGCGGCCTGCAGGTGCTGGTCGAGGGCGCCTGCCGGACCTGGCAAGCCCGTTTCCGGGCCGAATACGGCACGGAGCTGGCCCCCGTCCGGCCCCGGATCCTGGTGACCGAGACGCGCGGCGCTGGGCTGCTGGCGGCCCGGGATGCACTCGGCTTCGCCATCGGAACCCTCAAGTCACGCTGGCCGGACCCGCCTCCGGCCGGGATCATCGAGCGAGTGACGCTCAGGGCCAGTCGCCAGGCCTAGTCGTTGGCCCTGGCCGCTCGGCGCTGGTCGTTGGACTACCCTGACGAGCACGATGTTCAACCCTCGGGGCTCGATCACGGTCATCAGCGGACCGATGTTCAGCGGCAAGACCGCGGAGCTGATCCGGCTGTGCGAGCGGGCCCGGATCGCCCGCCGGAAGGTCGTCCTGATTCGACCCGCCCTCGACAACCGGACCGAGCCCGAGACGGTCCGCAGCCGGTTCGGGGTGGCCTTTCCGGCCCGGCCGGTCGCCGACTCGACCCAGATCGAGGCGGTCGTCACGGAGACGCGGGCCGACGTCGTGGCCATCGAGGAGGCCCAGTTCTTCGACGCCGGCCTGGTCGACGTCGCTGAGCGGTTGGCCGATCGGGATCGCTCGGTGATCGTCAACGGGCTGAACCGGGACTTCCTGGGCCGGCCCTTCGGACCGGTCCCGGACCTGCTGGCGATCGCCGACGAGATTCTCATGCTGAGTGCGATCTGCATGGTCTGCGGCGAGGCTGCCACCCGGACCCAGCGCATCGTCGACGGCCGGCCCGCCTCGGCCAGCGATCCCCTGGTCGTGATCGGCGGGATGGGCGACGAGCGCTACGAGGCGCGCTGCCGCAAGCACCACGAGATCGGCTAGCCGGAACGTTTGGCCGCGCCCGCTGGGACCGTCGGCCCATGGAGGTCGCGGTGTCGCGGCGCAACACTTCCGGCGATGGCCAAAGTCGTTCGGGTCCCGCATGCCTCGCGAACGAACGGCGACGTGACCGCCTACCGGCTCGTCCGGCGCCTGGCCGGCGACCCCCACGTCATGCTGGCGATTGCCCTGATCATCCCGATGACGGTCGTCAACCTGATCGAACAGGGACCTAACGAAGCGGTCGTGGCCGCCCTCGCCGTCGCGTTCCTGGCCGGCCAGGCGAGCCTGGCCTTGATCGGCCCGGCGACCTCCGGCCTGACCTCGCTACGACCTCGGGCGAACCAGCCCCGGGTGGATGCCTGGGCCCTCGCCCGCCTGACCCTGGCCGTGGCCTTCGTCGCCTCGGCCGCCTTTGCCACGGCAGACCCAACGACCGTGCCCCTGGCTCCCCTGTACATTCCGATCGTCGCCCTGGCCGCCGCGATCGGGTCGGGCGAGGCGATCGCGATCTTCGGGCTGGTCTTCGTGGCTCGTTTCGTGCCGATCATCGAGGGTCCGGTCCGGCCTTCGGCCCTGACCGAGCAGGCACTGGTGCTCGGCGCAGTCGCCATCGTCGTGGCCATCAGCACCCGTCGGACGGTGGCGTCGCTGAACGTGGCCGTCGACCGACTGCGCTCGACGAATGCGTCCGAGCGTCGCCGTACGCGCCAGATCGCGGGCATCGACGCCGTCGGCCGGACGCTGGCCGCCGAAGGCCCTGTCCCCCGCGCGCTCGATGCCGTGATGGACCTGCTGACCGGCCCGTTCGGCTACAGCCACGGTTCGATCTACCTGGGCGAGGAGCTGGGCGGCTCGCCGCGCGAGCTGCGCATGGGGGCCCAGCACGGCTACGACCTGCCGATCCCGGTCTTCGACGGGACTGCCGGCGTGATCGGCCGGGTGATCCGGACGCTCGAGCCGGCGCTCGTGCCCGATGTCCATGTCGACCCCGACTACATCGGCGCGGCGACCGGACTGCGGAGCGAGGTCTGCGCGCCGCTGCTGGCCGGATCCGAGCTGCTCGGCATCGTCAACGTGGAGTCCGATCGGGAGGTGCTCGACGAGCACGACCTCGACGTCGTCCGGCTAGTGGCCGATCGCCTGGCCTCGGCCCTGACCCTGGCCCGCGAGCGTCGCCGCCTGGCCGAGCGGGCCCAGCTCTTCCAGGGAGTGGTCCAATTCGGCGGGGAGGTCACCTCGAGCCTGGACAGCGGCATCCTGTACGACAAGATCGTGGTCGGCCTGGGCAACCTGGTTCGGACCGACGTGGCCGGCCTGACCCTCCTCGATCGGCGCGATGGGACCTATCGGATGGTCGCCATCCAGGGCGGGGACCCGGACTTCGTGGGCCTCGAGATCCGCTCCGGCGAGGGCACGGCGGGCCGGGCGATTCGCGATCGGGCAGCCGTCGTCGACGATCACTTCGACCGGCGGCGCTTCCCGGTCGGCACGACCGAGGCCCCGATCCCGGACGTGGTGGCCAGCGTCGGCGTGCCCCTCATCCGCGACCAGGTCGTGCTCGGCGCGATCGCCCTCATCCGGTTCGACGCCCGGCCCTTCAGCGACCTCGAGCTGGAGGTCCTCCAGATGGTCGCCTCCAAGGTGGCCCTAGCCATCACCAACGCCCAGCTCCACGCCGAGGTGATGGAGGCCTCGATCCGGGACTCACTCACCGGCACATTCAATCGACGCCATTTCGAGCCGAGCCTCGAGCGCATGATCGCCTCGCGGCGGAGGCTGCCCTTCGACGATCGACCGGCCCTGGGCGCGATCCTGTTCGACCTGGACCTGTTCGGTTCGTTCAACAAGCTGCACGGGCATCAGACCGGGGATGCCGTGCTGCGCGCCTTCGGCCAGCTGCTCCTCGAGCGCTTCCGGGCGAGCGACCTGGTCGCCCGCTACGGCGGCGAGGAGTTCGTGGTCATCCTCGACGGTAGCGGCCGGGATGAGGCCTTCCGGATCGCCGAGGAAGTCCGGACGGCGTTCGCCCGGCAGTCGTTCCGGGGCGCGAACGGCGAGCGCCTGGCCGCCACCGTGTCGGCCGGCTGCGCCGAGCTTGGTCCGGACGATGGGCTGAGGGAGCTCCTGGGGGCCTGCGATGTGGGCCTGGCCATGGCCAAGGGGGCCGGCCGCAATCAGGTCGTCGCGGCCTGACGATCCCGCTGGCGCACCCGCGCCGTTCGAATTGGGTCTGGTCTGGCGATTGCAGAGTGCGTATGCTCTAGACGGCGACCGAGGATGGTCCCCGGTTGCGTCAGATCCCCAACAGGGAGGCACGATGGACCAGAGTGGATCAACCGGCGGCCAGGGCGCGCCGACGGAACCGCCTACGGGCTGGAGTGCGCCCCCGCCCCCTCCCGCTCAGGCGGGACCGAAGGGCTTCGTCTACGCCGACGTCCCCAATCGCGCCATCGCCTACATCATCGACGCGATCATTCTGGGAATCATCGGCATCATCGTGGCGATCATCCTCGGGGCGATCGGGCTCCACTCCACGGTTCTCGATTACAACCCGGTCTTCTCGGTCGTCGCGGCGATCATTGGCCTGGCCATCAGCGGCGTCTACTTCGTCTACACGTGGACGAAGCGGCGGGCGACGGTCGGGATGCAGGTCCTGGGGATGCAGATCGGCGACGCCGGCAACGGCACGACCCTGACCCAGGACCAGGCGATCCGGCGCTGGCTCGCCCTGGGCGCGCCGTTCACGCTCGCCCAGGCATTCAACCCATTTCCGCTACTTGGGCTCCTGATCGCCCTGGCGGCGCTGGCCTGGTTCATCTTCCTCGTCTACACCACGTACTCGAGCCCGACCAAGCAAGGCTGGCACGACATCTTCGCCCACACGATGGTGGTCAAGGCGACCAACACGGTCGGCTAGCCTCCCACCTCGCAATATCTCGAGGCCCGGCGCCAGGACGGCACCGGGCCTCGTCATGTCCGGCACACTCTGGGGGTGCGTGCCGCCGTCCTCCAGCAGCCCGGCCAGCCAATCGCGATCGAGGAGCTGAGCCTGGACGCGCCCGGCCAGGGCGAGGTCCAGGTCCGGATCAAGGCCAGCGGCGTGTGCCACTCCGATCTCCACCTGCGCGACGGCGAATGGCCACGTCCGGGTCCGTTCGTGATCGGGCACGAAGGAGCCGGCATCGTCGAAGCACTCGGGCCCGGCGTGGACGCGGTAGCCTCGGGCCTGCACGTTGGCGCCCTCATCGCTCTCAGCTGGTACGCGCCCTGCGGCCACTGCCCGGCCTGCCGCTCTGGCCGGGAATGGCTGTGCTCGGGCTCCGGCTCGAGCCGTCACCGGATGTCCGATGGCACGACCCGGATCCATCGGATCGACGGCTCGGAGGTCTACCCGTACTGCGGGATCGGAACCCTGGCCGAGGCGGCGGTCGTCCCGGCCAGCGCTGCCATCCCGATGCCGCCGGGCACGACGCCCGACGTCGCCGCCCTGATCGGCTGCTGCGTCTCGACCGGGGTCGGCGCCGTGACCAAGACCGCCCACGTCCCGGCCGGGGCGAGCGTCGTGGTCATCGGCCTGGGCGGGGTCGGCCTGTCGGTGGTCATGGGGGCGCACCTGGCCGGGGCCGATCCGATCGTGGCCGTCGACCGCGTCCCGGCCAAGCTCGACCTGGCCGGCTCGCTGGGTGCGACGGCGCTCGTCCTGGCCGGGCCGGACGAGGCAGCCACCGACGAGGCGATCCGGGCGGAGGCCGGGCCCGGGCCCGATTTCACGTTCGAGGCGATCGGCCTGGCCGCGACCATCGACCAGGCGATCCGGCTGCTGCCGCCGGGCGGCACGGCCGTCCTGGTCGGGATGACCCCGTTCGGGGTCCGGGCGAGCTTCGATGTCTTCCCGTTCGTCGACGGCAGCCGGTCGATCCTGGGCAGCAACTACGGCTTCGCGGTGGCCTCGGTCGACTTCCCGCGCTACGCCCAGCTGCAGCTGGACGGCCGGCTGCCGATCGAGCGGCTGGTCGAGCAGCGGATTGGCCTGGACGACGTCGAAGCTGCCTTCGAGCGACTCCGCGGCGGGCTGGGCCTACGCAGCGTCGTCACCTTCTGACGGCGCCCGTCCCCGACCGGGCAGGACGCTCTGCCACAGCTCCGGGAACGCCCGGGCCACGACGCCCACCCCGAGCAGGCACAGGAGGCCGCCCGACACGACCGAGAGCTGGGCGCCCCAGATGGCCGCGACACCGGTCGCCTCGAGGTCGCCCAGGCGCGGTCCGCTGGTCACCACCAGAGCGTGGATTGACTGGACCCGGCCGCGCAGCTGGTCGGGAGCCTCGAGCTGGACGATCGTCGAGCGGAACACAGCCGACAGGACGTCGGCGCCACCGGCGATGGCCAGGAACAGGAGGGCCAGCGGAAACGAGAACGTAGCCAGGCCGAACGCGGCGATCGCGGCACCCCATACGACCACCGCCACGACCACCGCCCGGCCGGCCCGCCGGACGCGCGAGACCCAGCCCGACAGGAGGGCCCCGGCGAACGCACCCACCCCCGGCGCCGCCGCCAGCAGGCCGACACCGATCGGGCCCACCTTGAACACGTCCAGGGCCAGGACCGGGAAGAGGGCCGTGGGCATCCCGAAGATCATCGCCACCAGGTCGATCGCGAAGGTCGACAGGATGATCCGATGCTGCCGGGCAAAGCGCAGGCCCTCGACGATCGCGTCGATGCCCGGCTTGGCGGCCTGGCCGATCGGCGGCAACGGGCCGATCACGAGGAGGGCCGCCAGCGAGGCCCCGAAGCTGAGGACGTCGACGGCGTAGGCGCCGGCCACGCCGACCGTCGCCAGGAGGACCCCGCCGAGGGCCGGCCCGACGATCGAGGCGGTCTGGAAGTTCAGCTGATTCAGGGCGATGGCAGCCGGCAGGCGGTCCCGGCTGACCAGCCGGGGAATCGCGGCCGAGCGGGTCGGGCTATCGACGGAGCCGAAGCCGGCGGCCAGGAAGGCAACGACATAGATCGCGACGAGGGGTGGGGTCGGGATCATTGCCAGGAAGACGAGGGCGAGGCTCATCAGGGCCGAGCCGGTCAGGGTGACGAACAGGATCTTGCGCCGGTCGACGGCGTCGGCGACCGAGCCGGCCCCCAGCGAGAAGACCAGGATCGGGATGAGCTGGACCAGGACGAGCACGCCGATCGCCAGGGTCGAGCCGGTCAGGACGAAGACCTGGAAGGGCAGCACGATCCGGGTGATCTGGTTGCCGGTCCCGGACACGACCTGGCCGATCCACAGGGCGCGGTATTCGCGGTGAAAGCGCAGGGGCGCAGTGTCCAGGAACAGCCCCCGGACCCGGCCCGGCGGGCGCCCGACCGGCGAGCTGGTCCCGGTCGGCTGGCTGGTCATCGGCCGCAGTCTAGCGGCCCATCGTCGGGTCAGCTGGCCCTACTGATCGCGCTCGGCGGCCACGGCCAGGGTGGCCTGGGCGGCGGCCAGCCGCGCGACCGGCACCCGGAACGGTGAGCAGGACACGTAGTCGAGCCCGATCCGCTCGCACTTGGTGATCGACTCGGGATCGCCGCCGTGCTCGCCACAGATGCCCAGCTCGAGGTCGGGCCGGGTCGCCCGACCCTTGTCGACCGCGATCTTCATCAGGCCGGCGACCGCGTCGTCCAGGGTCTGGAAGGGGTTGACCGGCAGGATGTGGTCCTCGACGTACTTGAGCAGGAATCCGCCCTCGGCGTCGTCCCGGCTGTAGCCGAACGTCATCTGGGTCAGGTCGTTCGTGCCGAAGCTGAAGAAGGCGGCATCGGCCGCGATCAGGTCGGCGGTCAGGGCACCCCGAGGCACCTCGATCATCGTGCCGAACTTGTAGTCGAGGGCCACCCCGGCCGCGCCGGCAACGGCGTTTGCCTCCGCCTCGAGGATCCGCTTCGTGGCCGACAGCTCGTTCACGTGGCCGACGAGCGGGATCATGATCTTGGCGATGGGATGACCACCGGTCCGGGTGACCGCAATCTGGGCGTTCAGGATCGCCCGGGTCTGGATCTTCACGAAGTCGGGGATCATCAGGCCCAGCCGGCAGCCGCGCAGGCCGAGCATCGGGTTCTGCTCGCGCATCGACTCGACCACGGCCAGGACCTCGCGCGCCCGGGCGTACTCGGGATCGCTCTCGGGCGTGCCTCGTTCGCGCAGCTCGGTCACCTCGACGAGCAGGTCGTCATGGTTGGGCAGGAACTCGTGGAGGGGCGGGTCGATCAGGCGGACCACGACCGGCAGGCCGTCCATGGCCCGGAAGATCCCCTCGAAGTCTCCCTGCTGGAGGACCTCGAGCTTGCCCATGGCCGCATCGAAGCGGGCGACGATCGCGAGCTCCTCAGCGTCGAGCGCCTCGCCGGCGTCGCGGCGGGCCTTGGCCCTGGTGGCGGCCGTGGCGACCAGGATCGCGTCACGCACGATCTCCAGGCGCTCCCCTTCACGGAACATGTGCTCGGTCCGGCACAGGCCGATTCCCTGGGCGCCATAGGTCCGGGCCAGGGCCGCCTCCTCGGGCTTGTCGGCGTTGGTCCACACACCCATCCGGCGGATGCCGTCGGCCCAGCCCAGGATCGTGCGCAGGTCGGGCTGGTCCTCGAAGCGGGCCGAGACGGTGGCCATCGCGCCCAGGAAGACCTCGCCGGTGGAGCCGTCCACGCTCAGCCAGTCGCCCTCGGCAAAGGTGACCCCCGACTCGATGCTGCGGGCCGTCCGGGCGGCATAGTCCACGACCAGCTCGGCGCAGCCGGCCACGCAGGGCTTGCCGATCTGGCGGGCGACCACGGCGGCGTGCGAGGTCGCCCCACCCCGGGCGGTGAGGATCCCCTGGGCGACAGCCATGCCATGGAAGTCGTCGGGCGAGGTCTCGATCCGGACCAGGACGACGCGCTCGCCCCGGCCGACCCAGGCGACCGCGTCGTCGGCCGAGAAGACGGCTCGGCCGACGGCCGCGCCCGGCGACGCGTTCAGGCCGCGGGCGATGCGGGTCGCGGACTTGCGCGCCTCGGGGTCGTACTGGTCGCGCAGGAGCTGGTCGATCTGGGTCGGCTCGATCCGGCCGACGGCCTCTTCCTTGGTGATCACGTTCTCGCCGACCATGTCGACGGCGATCTTCACGGCCGCGGCCGCGGTCCGCTTGGCGCTCCGGGTCTGGAGCATGAACAGGTGGCCCCGCTCGATCGTGAACTCGAGGTCCTGGACGTCGCGATAGTGGCGCTCGAGCCGCTCCGCGATCCGCTGGAACTCGGCGTAGGCCTCGGGCAGGTCGCGCTGGAGGTTGCTGATCTTGAGCGGCGTGCGGATGCCGGCCACCACGTCCTCGCCCTGGGCGTTGGTCAGGTACTCGCCGTAGAGGACCTTCTCGCCGGTGTTCGGGTCGCGGGTGAAGGCGACCCCGGTGCCCGAGTCGTCGCCCATGTTGCCGAAGACCATCGTGACGACGTTGACGGCCGTGCCCAGGTCGTGCCGGATCTTCTGGTTCTCGCGGTAGTCATGGGCGCGCTTGCCGAACCAGGAGGCGAAGACCGCCTTGATCGCCAGGTCGAGCTGATCGAACGGATCGCTGGGGAAGTCGTGGCCGGTCTCGGCCTTGACGATCCCCTTGAACGCCTCGCTGACCTGCTCGAGCGCCGCTGCGTCGAGATCGGTGTCCTGGCGGGCGCCGTGGATCGCCTTGGCGTGGTCGAGCGCCTCGTCGAACTTCTCGGCGTCGACGCCCAGCACGATCCGGCCGAACATCTGGATGAACCGGCGGTAAGCGTCCCGGCCGAAGCGCTCGTTGCCGGTCAGAGCGATCAGGCCGAGCAGGGTGCGCTCGTTCAAACCGAGGTTGAGGACCGTGTCCATCATCCCGGGCATGGAGAAGCGGGCACCCGAGCGGACCGACACGAGGAGCGGATTGGCCGGATTGCCGAAGCTCTTGCCGGTCTGCCGCTCGACATCCTTGACCGCGTCGAGGACGTCCTGCCAGAGGCCGTCGGGCAGTCGCTCACCGGCCGCGAAGAAGTCGTTGCAGGCCTCGGTCGTGATCGTGAAGCCGGGCGGCACGGGCAGGCCCGCCGTGGTCATCTCGGCCAGGCCCGCACCCTTGCCACCGAGCAGGTCGCGCATCGCCGCGCTGCCTTCGGCGTGGCCGTCACCCCAGGCGTAGATGTAGCGCTTGGCGGCAACGTGGGGACGCTCGGACGTGGCAGTCTCGGTCATCGCGGCGGGATGCTCCTTCGATCGACGCTCAGGGTCGTGCGGGGCGTGGCGGCTCGATTGTACCCGCGACCCCGCGCACCCTCCGATTGTGGATCGGTTGCGGGTCCCCGAGGGCCACGCCGGAGCAACAGGGGCCCAAGTCCCGCACATACCGCTACTAAGCTTAGGCATCGTCCGGAAGGCCTCGTACCCAGGCTTGGACGAACCCTCGGGCCGGGCGGCGCCGCGATCCGAGCACGAATCCGGCAGCGGCTTGAGGGCAGGCCTGTCGATTCCGAGCTGCGCAGGCCTGCGCCGGCGCGCCGTGGCTTCCTCCTAAGCTTAGTGGCGGTATCGGACCCCACCGGGGCCGGCTATCCTGGTTGGTGTGAGCCTCGACGCGCAGGTTCGACTCCAGGCCTTCGGCTGGCTCCGCGACCGAATCTCAGAACATGGGGAGGTCCTGCCCCGCGCGATCCTCGCCGAGGGCTTTGTCTTCGAGCGCGTTCGCGTTCCCCTGCTTGGTCCCCAGGGAATCTTCAAGCCCCGGCTGTGCGATTTGCCACTGTCGATCACGACCTCGCCGAACGGGCCGTACAGCGACATGGCTGGAGCGGACGGACTGATCGAGTATCGCTATCGGGGCGTCGATCCGGCGCATCCGGACAACGAGGGATTGCGGCGGGCCATGGCGGCCCAGACGCCGCTCATCTATTTCGTGGGGCTCGAGCCGGGACGATACGCGGTTGTGCTGCCTGCGTTCATCGTGGGCGACGACCGCAATCGCTTGACGTTTACTGTCCAGGCCGACGATGTCGACTTGACCCTGCTCGCGCGCGAGCCACGGGTCGCCCTGGCCGATGATCCCGGTGATGCCCGCCGCAGATACATCACAACCACGGTCCAGCGCCGCCTCCACCAGGCCGTTTTCCGCGAACGAGTCTTGCGCGCATACACCGGCGCCTGTGCCCTGTGTCATCTGCGGCATGCAGAGCTGCTCGACGCTGCACACATCGACGAAGACTCGAGTGAGCACGGCGAGCCGCTCATCTCGAACGGGCTGGCCATGTGCAAGCTTCACCACGCCGCCTTCGACAGCGATTTGCTCACCGTGCGGCCCGATTATCGAGTGGAGGTCCGACCATCGATCATGGGCGAGTCGGACGGCCCGATGTTGGTTGTCGGACTACAACAGGCACACGGCCAGCTGATCGGACTGCCCCGTCGGCCATCGGAGCGGCCCGATCCCGTCCGGCTGGAGCGCCGCTACGAACGGTTCATCCTGGCGTCATAGGGACGGCCCGCGATCAGGCGACCAGGCGGCCCAATGATCGTCGGTCATGACCGTGATCTCGATCGAGTGGCCCCTGACCTCCGCTGCTTTGGTCAGTGACTCCAGTTCCTGCAGGCCCTGGGAAATCGCATCCTCGTCGCTGACGGCATCAACATCGAAAGAGACGCGCAGCACGCTCGGTGCGTCGGACTCAATCCAAACGCATGCCTCGGGGTTATCGGGACGGAACGCAACATCCAGACGCTCCAGCGTCAAATCGTCTATCGAGAGACCGTGATCGCACCTGCCATAGATCGCGTAATGCATCGGGCGACTATAAGGAGGCCTAAACAGCCCGCGCGTTGGAAGCCGAACGGCGGTTGGGGCGACCAACTATCACCACTATTCTTAGCTTGCGTGCTGGCCGCTCTGAAACGGGGTGTTTGAGCCACGTCGAACTGTGATGAGCTCGGCGCTGAGCACGAAAACCGCTGAGCGGCCCCGCCGTGACCCGGATTTTCCCCCAACAACCCCGCTTCCCGCGGTTCTATCGGTCAGCTAAGAATCGGGGCGATCGTTGTGCCTTCGACGATGTGAGCCCGGGCGCTCACGCTCGGCGATGCGAGCGACGCCTGGGCCGCTACTCGTCGTCGTTGACGGCCGGATCGATGCCCTCGGCGGCGGCCAGCTTGGGCTCCTTGCCCTTGGGCCAGTACAGCTCCTTGTGGACCGAAGCGTCCTCGAAGCCGAGCGACTGGAGGGTGGCGTCCGCGTTGAGGATCATGTCGGGGTTGCCGCAGATGTAGGCCACGGCGTTGTCGGGTGTGAGCCCGTGCTCGGCGCAGATCGCCTCGACGATGGCCTCGACTCGGCCGGTCCGGCCGGCCCAGCTGGCGTTGCGCGGATCGCTCGTGCGCGACACCGTCGGGATGTAGGTCACCGGGAACTGGCCGGCGCCCTGCCAGCCTTCGACGAGCGAGCGGTAGCCCAGCTCGTCCTGGTACGAGACGCCGTTCAGGAACAGTGCCCGGCGGGTTGCACCATCCACCAGCAGCGTCCGGATCATCGACACGAACGGGGCGTTGCCGGTGCCCGACGAGATGAACAGGTGGGTCCGCTCGTCGTCCGGCTGGAGGGTGAACTTGCCTTTGGGCCCGATCAGGCGCATCCGGTGGCCAATTGGCAGGCGCCACAGCAGCGGCGTGAACTGGCCGCCCTCGACCAGGCGCACATACAGCTCGTAGCCATCGGCCGCGGTGCGTGGCGAGGAGGCGACCGAATAGGGCCGCTGGACCATCCGGCCGTCGGCGATCACCCCGATCGTCATGTATTGGCCAGGCTCGAAGGGCAGCGGCTCGGCGTCCATCCGGATCGTGAAGTAGGCCAGGCTGGAGGTCTCGTCGGAGCGGGCCACCAGGCTCGCGTTGTACTGGGTGGCGTCGGGCTCGACCTGGCGGGCGTCGACGGCGGTGATCAGGTCAGCCACCGGCGGCGCTCGTGTACAGCCA
Source organism: Candidatus Limnocylindrales bacterium (assembly GCA_038239115.1). Lineage (GTDB taxonomy): Bacteria > Chloroflexota > Limnocylindria > Limnocylindrales > CSP1-4 > Palsa-1033. The sequence goes on from JBBSFD010000019.1 coordinate 41,899, forward strand.
CACGCCGAGGGCGATCCCGGCCAGCACAGCGATCAGGCTGGCGCCCATGAGCCAGGCCGGCCGGATGCTCATCGCCTGCCCTCGATCATCCCTTGCCCTCGATCAGGGCGTGCTTGGCCGCGGCAAACTCCTCGTCGGACAGGTTGCCCTGCTGGTGCAGCGCGGTCAGGCGCTCGATCGCGTCGACCATGGCACTGCCCGACGGCCCGCCCGGGCCAGATGGCCCGGCCATGCCAACGAAGTCAGCCCGGCCGACCGAGCCGAACAGGCCCGACGTCGATAAGGGGTCCTCAGCATCCAACCGCCCGGGGGGCTCGACTGAGCTCGAGCCGGCGGCCAGCGGCAGGCCCCGCCCGGCGCGCAGCCCGATCATGGTCGTGACCAGCGGGACGAGGCCCATGACCTCGAACATCACGCCCAGCAGGACGAAGATGATCCCGCCGCCATCGGCCTCGGGATCGCCCAACGCGGCGACGCCGTACTGCAGGAAGTTGAAGCCCAGGCTGCAGAACAGGGCCACCCAGGCCAGGCCCGGCAGCGAGCCGTAGATCCCGCCGATCCGGCTGCCGGTGGCGACAGCCAGGAAGACGAACAGGATGCCGAGCAGGATGGCCAGCGGCAGCAGCCAGGTCCCGTCCGGACAGGGCGTGGCGATGACATAGGGACCGCCGCTAGCGCACTGGCCGCCCACGTCGAGGACGCCCCGCATGGCCAGGAACGTCACGGTCAGGGCCAGGGCGATCCCGGCCATCCCGACGAGGTAGGCGGCGACGGCCAGCCAGGGCGTGGCCGAGCGCGCGGCCGTCATCGGCCGAGGAGCCCGGTCACGGCCGGGCGGCCGCCAGGCGATCGAGGATCACTCGCCGGACCTGGTCCACGCTGACCCGCTCCTGGGTCATCGAATCGCGATCCCGGATCGTGACCGCCCCGTCTTCGAGCGAGTCGACGTCGACGGTCACGCACCAGGGCGTGCCGATCTCGTCCTGGCGCCGATACAGCTTGCCGATCGCGGCCGTGTCGTCATACACGGCCATGACGTCGCGCTTGAGGTCGTCCTTGATCCGATGGCACAGGGCCACGATCTCGGGTCGCTTCTTGAGCAGGGGCAGGACCGCGACCTTGTACGGCGCCAGCTCGGGGTGGAGGGCCAGCGACACGCGCGTCTCGGCCTTGACCTCCTCCTCACGATAGGCGTCGATCAGGAAGGTGAAGGCGGCCCGGTCCGCGCCGGCGGCCGTCTCGACGATCCACGGGATGAAGTGCTCCTCGGTCGCCGGGTCGAAGTACTCGAGGTTCTGGCCCGAGGCCGCGGCATGCCGGGACAGGTCGAAATCGCCCCGATTGTGGACCCCCTCGAGCTCCTTCCAGCCGAACGGGAAGCGGTACTCGATGTCGACTGCTTTCTTGGCGTAGTGGGCCAGCTCGTCGGGGGCGTGCTCGCGCAGGCGCAGCCGGGCCGGGTCCACGCCGTAGGCCTCGTACCACGCCCGGCGGCGCGGCAGCCACTCGTCAAAGGCCTGGGCGGCGGAGGGACCGCCCGGCTGGACGAAGTACTGCATCTCCATCTGCTCGAACTCACGCATCCGGAAGACGAAGTTGCCCGGGCTGATCTCGTTGCGGAAGCTCTTGCCGATCTGGGCGATCCCAAACGGGATCTTCTTGCGGCTCGACTCGCGTACGTTCTTGAAGTTGACGTAGGAGCCCTGGGCGGTCTCTGGCCGGAAGTAGATGACCGACGACTCGTCCTGGACCGGACCCATGTTCGTCTGGAACATCAGGTTGAACTGGCGCGGCGCCGAGAGCGGCCCGCCGTCGTTGGGGCAGACCAGGTGGTAGCGCCCGATCACGGCCGGGTCGGCCAGCTCGGCCACCGACAGGCCCTCGGCCCCGGGCAGCTCGTCGAGACGATAGCGCCGATGGCAGGTGGCACATTCGACCAGCGGATCGGAGAACGAGCCGACGTGGCCCGAGGTGACCCACACCTGGGGGTGCATCAGGATCCCGGCATCCAGGCCCACGATGTCGTCCCGCTCCTGGACCATCGCCCGCCACCAGGCTCGCTTGACGTTGTTCTTGAGCTCGACCCCCAGCGGCCCGTAGTCCCACACGGCGTTGATCCCGCCGTAGATCTCCGAGCTGGGGAATACGAAGCCGCGGCGCTTGCTGAGCGAGACGATCGTGTCGAGGCTGGCCAGGGCCGGGGCGACGGCGTTGGGGTCGGGCGACGCGGCGCTGCGCGGCGTGGTCACTCGCGGGGCGGTCACGTTTGGAGTCTAGCCGAGCCGCAGGCGGGTCGGCCGGATGCGGATCGGGTCGGGGTAGTCGCGCGAGAACGATTCGGGCGTCCAGCCATAGGCCTTGATCTTGCCGCCGTACTTGGCCACGTAGGCCGGGGTCGCCGAGGCGGGCGGCGCGCCGGACTCCAGCCGCGCCTCGGCTTCGAAGGTGATGATGCCGTCGCCCTGGTCGTCGCTGTTGAGGTGGATCGAGACGTGGCTGTTCGCCGCAATGTTGCGGGCCCGCGGTGCGCCGGCGTGGCTGAAGACCAGGAACTCGTCGTCGGCCCACAGGAACCAGACCGCCGAGCTCTGCAGCCGTCCGTCGGCGGTCACCGTCGTGAGCCAGGCGATCAGGTCGGCCCCGAGCCGGGCGATGACGGCGCGGCCGGCCTCGGTCGCCGGATCGGGCAGTGGGCCGGGCGTGGTCATAGGTGGCTCTCCACGGGCTGCGGCGCGCGGGGGACCCGGCCGGCCGGGCGGGGGCCGGGCCCTGCCCGGACCATGTCCAGGAACGGCAGCGAGCGGGCGTCACGTTCCAGGCTGAAGCGGACGAAGTCGCGCATCGCCGCCTCGACCTCCCGTTCGGCCGGGGCGGGCACGCGCAGGGCGGCAATCGCCGCGATGTCCAGTCGTTGATAGGCCTTGAGCAGCTTGAGCCCATCGAGGCTGAGCCTGGTCCGCTCGGCCGGCGGTCCCGGATCCCGGCCACACAGGACGCCGCCAAGCGGCGGCACCCAGCGGAACGTGTCGCCCGGCTCCAGCATCCTGTCGCATTCGACGCAGCGATCGACCTCGGGCCGCATGCCCAGCTCGTCGGTCAGGCGCATCTCGTACCAGCGGGCGACCCGGCCCGGCTGCATCCCGGCATCGAGCAGCTCGTAGGCCCGCTTGAGGAGCGTGTACAGCGGCTCGGCCGGGTGGCGTTCCTCCAGCGAGCGGTCGGCCAGCTCGGCCAGGTACCAGGCCGTGGCGGTCGACTCGAGCGAATCGCGCAGGGCCAGCCAGGCATGGCCGACACTGACCTGGGTGACCACCTCGAAGGTCCGGCCGTGGGCCAGCTGCACGCGCAGCTCGGCGAACGGCTCGACGCTGCCGCCCAGCCGGCTGGTCGGCCGGCGGACGCCCTTGGCGATCGCCTTGAGCTTGCCGTCGTGGGGCGTCATCAGGGTCAGCACCCGGTCCGCTTCGCCCAGGTCGAACCGGGACAGGACGATCGCATCGGTCGACCACAGGCGCTTCACGGGCATGTCCTCACGGTAGCATCGGTGACGATCGGACGACGGTCGGCGCTCGGCCCGAGCCGGCCGCGGAGGGGGCGTGGGAGTCGCCCTGGGGTCAACCCGCTACCGGGGACGTACAGGTTCGCGTGTACACTCAGGCCAATGACCGTGACCAGCCCAGATCTCGATCTGCCCAGCCTGATTGCCGCGACGGAGGACGAGATCCTCAGCCTGGTCGGCGACCGCGATCCGTCCACCCGGGGCATGTACGAGATGGTCCGCTACCACCTCGGCCTCGATGGCAGCGGCCCGGCCGGCAAGCGGATGCGGCCGCTCCTCGGGCTGCTGGCCTACGCCTCGATCACCGGTCGCTATGAGCCGGCCCTGCCCGGCGCCGCGGCGGTCGAGCTGGGCCACAACTTCAGCCTGATCCACGACGATATCGAAGATGCCGACCTGGAACGACGCCATCGGCCGACCCTCTGGTCGCTCCATGGCATTCCCCAGGCGATCAACACCGGCGACGCTGTCTTCGTGCTCAGCCGGATCGCCCTCCACCGGCTGACCGAGCTCGGCTTCAGCGACCGCAAGGTCCTGCGGCTGATGCGCCTGTACGACGAGACCTGCCTGGCCCTGTGCGAGGGTCAGTACATCGACATCTGGACCTCGGGCCACGACGATCCGATGACCGTCGGGCTGTACTTCGACATGATCGGGCGCAAGACGGCTGCCCTGATCTCGGCGGCGATCGAGGCCGGCGCCCTGCTGGCCACTGACGACGAGGCGGTCATCAGCCGCTATCGGGCCTTCGGCTGGGCCCTCGGCCTGGCCTTCCAGCTGAACGACGACCTGCTCGGCATCTGGGGCGAGGAATCGGCCACCGGCAAGGCCCCCTCGGACATCGCCAAGCACAAGAAGACCCTGCCGATCGTGTACGCCTTCGAGCAGGCCGGACCCAGCGACCGGCAGCGCCTGGGCGAGGTCTATCGCGACCCGGATCCATCGGCCGAGGCGGTCGCCGACGTGGTGGCCATCCTGGAGCGGACCGGCGCTCGGGCCTATACCCGCGACCAGGCCCGGCGCTACCGGGACGAGGCGCTGGCCGAGCTGGACGCCGCCGGGGTGGTCCTGCCCGAGGCCCGGGCCGCCCTCGAGGGGATCATGCTTCGGGTCATCAGCGCCTAGGTCCCGGGTGGCCGAATCGAGCGGTCCTGGCCCGGTCACGCTGCGCGAGATCAGCGACGCGAATCGTGCTTTGGTCAGCGCCCTCAGCGTCACGCCCAGCCAGGAGGTCTTCGTGGCCTCGGTCGCCGAGTCGCTCGCTGAGGCAGCGTCAACGCCCGAGGGCAACCCCTGGTACCGGGCGATCTACGCCGGCGACGAGCCGGTGGGCTTCGTGATGCTCAGCTGGGCCGTGACGCCCGCGCCGGGGATCATCGGGCCGTGGTTCCTGTGGCGCCTGCTCATCGACCAGGACCACCAGGGGCGCGGCATTGGCCGGGCCGCCCTGGGACAGGTCGTGGAGCTGATCCGGGCCAACGGCGCGACCGAGCTGCTCACGAGCTACCAGCCGGGCGAAGGTGAGCCGTGGCCGTTCTACGAGCGCTTCGGCTTCCGGCCGACCGGGACGCTCGACCACGGCGAGATCGTGCTCAGGCTGGACCTCACCCGGTGACCAACGCCTGATGGCCTAGCGATCGTCGTCTGACTGGTCGTCGTCGGGGTCGCGCTGGCGGACGGCCAGGACCTTGCCCACCCGCCGCCCATCGGTCGTCTCGACGGTCAGCTTGAGCCCGTCGAGGCGGACCTCGTCGCCCGGCCGCGGGACGTGGCCGAGGCGGTGGAAGATGAGCCCGCCGACGGTGTCGTATTCGTCGGCGTCTTCCAGGGCGATCGAGATCTCGAAGATCTCGGACAGCTCGTCGACGTCGACCCGGCCGTCGATCCGGGCCTCGTCCGGCGACAGGCGCACGATGAGCGGCTCCTCGACGTCGTACTCGTCCTGGATCTCGCCCACGATCTCCTCGAGCAGGTCCTCGATCGTGAGCAGGCCGGCCGTCCCGCCGTATTCGTCGAGAACGATGGCGATGTGGACCTTGCGCCGCTGGAACTCGTGCAGGAGGTCGTCGATCGACATCGATTCGGGCACGAACAGCGGCGCCCGCAGGAGCGAGCGGACGGTGGGCCGGCTCTCCGCCCCGATCTTGAGCACCGGCAGCAGGTCCTTGGCGTACAGGATCCCGAGGATCTCGTCGACCGATTCGTCATAGACCGGGACCCGGCTGTGGCCCTCCTCGACGATCAGGTCGATCGCCTCGTCCAGGGTGGCCGACACGGGCATGGCCACGATCGCGATCCGGGGGACCATGACCTCGTGCAGGCGCCGGTCGCCGAGCTCGATCACGGCGTTGATCATCTGTTCTTCTTCGGCCTCGAGGATGCCCTGCTCGCCGCCGCGCTCGACGATCAGCTTGAGTTCCTCGGCGGTCATCTGGGCCTCGCTCGACATGCTCACCCCGAGCAGCCGGGTGATGCCGCTGGTGACCCGGGTCAGGAACCACACGATGGGGCCGAGCACCCGGGCGATCCATTCGACCGGCCCGGCGACGAGCATGGCCAGGCGCTCGGCATAGGCCAGCCCGATCGACTTGGGCACGAGCTCGCCGAAGACGATCGTGAACAGGGCCAGCAGGACGGTCACGATCAGCAGGGCCAGCCCATCGGCGCTACCGCCCACGGCCGGGATCGTCCGGAGGGCGTCCGCAAGCTTGTTGCTCAGGTTGACCGCGGCATAGGCCGAGGCGAAGAAGCCGAGCACGGTCAGCCCCAGCTGCACCACGGCCAGGAAGCGGCCCGGATCGTCCTTCAGCCGGCGGACCCGGCGGGCCCGCCGATTGCCGTCCTCGGCGAGCTGGTCGAGCCGGCTCCGGCGGATCGAGATGATCGCGATCTCGGCCGACACGAAGAAACCCTCGAGGAGGGTCAGGACGACGATGACCAGGAGCGTGGGCAGCTCGGTCACCCGGGCGGTGCTTCCTCGGGCTCCGGTCGCGGGTCGCGCAGCCGGGCCGGCACGCCGACCGCCAGCTTGCCCGCCGGGACGTCCCGGTTGACCACGGCCCCGGCCCCGGTCCGGGCGCCCCGGCCGATCTCGACCGGGGCGATCAGCATCGTGTCGACGCCGATGAAGGCGTCGGCTCCGATCGTCGTCCGCTGCTTGTGCCTGCCGTCGTAGTTGGCCGTGATCGTGCCCGCCCCGATGTTCGTCCGGGCACCGACCGTGGCATCGCCGAGGTAGCTCATGTGGTGCTGCTGGACGCCCGCCTCGAGGCGGCTGTTCTTGACCTCGGCGTAGTTGCCCAGCCGGGCGCCCCGGCCGATCGAGCTGCCCGGCCGGAGGTGGGCGAACGGTCCGATCCGGACGTCGTCCTCGACCTCGGACGACTCCAGCACGCTGGCCCAGACGAGGCAGTCCCGGCCGACGATCGTGTCGATGAGCTGGCTGCCCGACCCGATCCGGCTGCCGGCGCCGATCCTGGTCGTGCCGCGCAGGATCACATTGGGCTCCAGGGTCACGTCCGCCTCGATCACCACCGACGCCTCGATGTGGGCCGTGGTGGGGTCGAGCAGGGTGACCCCGGCCAGGAGGTGCCGCTCATTGATCCGGGCCTGCAGGGCAAAGGTGGCCTCGGCCAGCTGGCTCCGGTCGTTGATCCCGTCGAGCGACCCGTCGTCGCCGACCTGGACCGATCCGATCGGCCGGCCGTCGGACCGGGCAAGCGCGATCAGCTGGGTCAGGTACAGCTCGCCGGTGGCCGCCGACGGGGTCAGGTCGGCGATCCGGTCGAGAAGCCAGGCGGCATCGAAGGCGTAGATGCCGCTGTTGACCTCGTCGATCTCGAGCTCGTCCTCGTCGGCATCGCGCGCCTCGACGATCCGCTCGACCTCGCCTTCGTCGTCCCGGACCACCCGCCCGAGCCGGCCAGGCTCGGGCGTGATCACCGTGATCAGCGAGACCACGGCGCCGGCCTCACGATGGGCCTCGAGCAGCCCGTCGAGCTGGTCGACCTCGACCAGGGGCACGTCGCCGGACAGGACCAGCAGCTCGCCCTGCAGCTCGCTTGGCCCGGCCGCCGGGGACGCACCGGCGAGGGCCAGCAGGGCGGCCGCCAGGGCGTCGCCGGTGCCCCGCGGCTCGTCCTGGCGAGCGGTGTCGGCCCGTCCGGCCACGGCCGCCTGGACCGCCCCGACCGGCGGCGACCAGACCACGATCGGCCGGCTGCCGGTGACGGCGTCGGCGGCGTCGAGGACGTAGTCGATCATGGGCCGGCCGCAGATCGGGTGGAGGACCTTGGGCAGGCGCGACTTCATGCGCGTGCCGAGCCCCGCGGCGAGGACGATTGCTCGTGTGCGCGCGAGCTTCGGTTGGGGTGTCATGCGTTGGGCGGAGCGTAGGGGCGCCCGCTCGAGGGTGTCAACCGAGCGAGCCGCCGGCGATCAGGCGGGCCGGCGGGCGATCAGCTCGATCTCGACCCGGGCGCCCTTGGGCAGGGCGGCCACCCCGATCGTCGAGCGGGCCGGCGGCGGGTCGGGCATGTACCGGCCGTAGACCGCGTTCATCTCGGCAAAGTCATTGATGTCGACCAGGAAGACGGTCGTCTTGAGCACGTCGTCCAGGGACGCGCCGGCCGCCGCCAGGACCGCCCCGAGGTTGTCCAGCACACGGGCCGTCTGGGTCGCGATGTCGCCCTCGATCAGGTTGCCGCTGGCCGGCTCGAGATGGATCTGGCCCGAACAGAACAGCAGCTCGCCGGCCGCGATCGCCTGGCTGTACGGCCCGACCGCGGCCGGGGCATTGGTGGTTGCGATAGCGTGCCGATCCATGGCTGTCTCCTGCTGGGCGAGCGGGGAACGCCCGCCTATCTTGGCACCGCCGGGTCGGCCCCGGACGAACCTGCGATCGTCGTGGCGGCCACGAACGGCGGACCGTCGCCGGGTGGCACGAGGACCCCCGCCTCGAGGGCCGAGTTCACAGCGTCCGCGGCCGCCTGCGCCTCGGCCGGGCCGGGATACAGGATCCACAGGGTCGGACCCGAGCCCGACAGGCCGACCGGCCGACCGGTGAGCCTGGTCAGGGCGCGCCGCAGCGAGACCAGCCCGGGCACGACCACGGCGCTGGCCGGCAGGAGGTCGTTGGCCGCGGCCAGGACGCCCGCCCGATCGTGCAGGGCCTGGCCGGTCAAGCCTCGCTGGAGCTCGCCGGCGAGGTGCTCCGACGACGTGCGGGTGGCTCCGTTCGGGGCGCCGGCAGCGGCCGCCAGGGCGGCGAAGACCGCCCCACTGGACACGGCCAGGGCGGGCGTGACGAGCAGGATCCCGGGCGGTGCGCCCTTGATCGCCCCGTCGAGCGGGCTGACTTGCTCGCCCCGGCCCTCGACCAGGGCCAGCCCGCCGGCCTGGAAGAACGGCACGTCCGAGCCCAGCCGGGCAGCGAGCCGGCGGCGCTCGTCGGACGACAGGACGGCGTCGCCCGGCGCACCCCACAGCTCGAGCACGCCATCGAGGGCGGCCGCCGCGTCGCTGCTTCCGCCACCCAGGCCGGCCGCGACCGGGATGCGCTTGTCGAGGCGGGCGGCCACGGGCGGTGTGGGCAGCGCCCCGCCCAACGCCGAGCGGGTCGCTCCGATCGCGCGCAGGACCAGGTTGTCGGCGGCCGGCCCGAGGTCGGTGAGGTCCCGGTCGGAGACCACGTAAAGGGTGTCGATCGGGCCAGCCGCCAGGGCGAGCGACAGGCGGTCGGCCAGCTCGAGGGGAGCCATGACCGAGTGGATCGCGTGGTAGCCATCGGGTCGCCGGCCGATGATCGCGAGGGTCAGGTTGAGCTTAGCTGGGGCGATCCGGACGACGAGGCCGAGCCGGTTCGGGTCGCTCATTCCGTCCCGTCCGGGCGGGTCGCCGGGGTGGCCTGGCCGGCGGACCGGCCGGCGGTCCGGCCGGCAGCTTTCCGGCCGCGCTCGTCGGACCCGATCGGCCCGAGCGCTTCGAGCAGCCGGATCCACTCCCCCACGGCCACGGTCTGGGGCCGCCGATCGGGATCGATGCCGGCGCTGGCCAGGGCGGCCAGGACCTGCTCGCCGGGCAGCGGCAGCTGCCGGACCAGCACGTTGTGGAGCATCTTGCGGCGTTCGCGGAAGGCGGCCTGGACCAGTCGCCAGAGCGCGTCCTCGGCGGCCGGGTCGAGCCGATCGTCCTCGGCATACGGCTCGACCACGATGACCGCCGAGTCGACCGCCGGCGCCGGCTCGAAGGCCGCCGGGGGCACCCGCAGCGCGATCCGGACCGTCGCGTGGTACTGGACGAAGACGGACAGGTAGGACAGGCCGCCCGGCCGGGCCACGATCCGCTCGGCCACCTCGCGCTGGACCATGAGCACCAACCGGCGCGGCCTCGGTGGCTCACCCAGCAACCGATGGAGGATCGGGCTGGTGATGTGATAGGGCAGGTTGGCCACGACGTCGTACGGCTCGGGCAACAGCCGGCCGAGCGGCTGGTCGAGGGCGTCGCCTTCGATCAGATTGAGCGTCCCAGGCGCGCCGGTCGAGGCCAGCGCGTCGGCGAACTCAGTCCGCAGGAAGCCGGCCAGGCCGCGATCCAGCTCGACCGCCGTGACCGCGGCTCCGGCCGCCAGGAGGCCGCCGGTCAGCAGCCCCAGGCCCGGTCCGATCTCGAGCACGTTCGTGCCCGGCCGCGGATCGGCCTCAGCCAGGATGGCCTCGAGGACATCGATGTCGGCCAGGAAGTTCTGGCTCATCGAATGGCGGGCGTGGAGACCGGCCCGTTGGAGGGTCCGTCGGATCGCGGCCGGATCCAGCCGGACCGAGCTGGCCTGGCTCATCGGCCGGCCGGGACGGCCTGGCTCACCGGCCGGCCGCAATGGCCGGGGAGCGAAAGGCGAGGGGCAGGTTGGGCCGGGCGTCCAGGTCCAGGCCGGAGCGCTCGCCGGCCACCAGCCGGCGGCCACCGGCCGCCCCGATCATCGCCCCGTTGTCCGTGCACAGGCCGGGCCGCGGAATGTGGAGGGGCAGGCCCAGGGCGTCCGCCTCGGCCGCCAGCCGTTCGGCCAGGACGCGGTTGGCGGCGACGCCACCGCCGACGACGATCGAGCGCGCGCCGATCGCCCGGGCCGCCCGGGCCGTCTTGCGGGCGAGGACGTCGATGACCGCGTCCTGGAAGCCCCAGGCCAGCTCGGCCACGACCGGCCCGGGCAGGGCGGCGCCGGGCTCGTCCCGGGCCAGCCCGGCGTCGAGCCAGGCGCGGTCCACGATCCGTCGGGCGGCCGTCTTGAGGCCGCTGAAGCTGAAGTCGTACGAGTCGCCCAGCCAGGCGCGGGGGAAGACAACGTCGTGCCGGATGGCGCCGGCGGCCGCCCGCATGATCTCAGGGCCGCCCGGATAGCCCAGGCCAAGCAACCGGCCGACCTTGTCGAAGGCCTCGCCGGCGGCGTCGTCGACCGTCTCGCCCAGGAGCCGGTAGTCGCCGTGGTCGCGCATCTCGACCAGGAAGGTGTGCCCGCCGGACACGACCAGGGCCACCAGCGGGAACTCCGGCTCGGCCCGCTCGGCCTCGCCCGGGTCGAGCAGCCAGGCCGCTTCGACGTGCCCGTCCAGGTGGTTGACCCCGATCAGCGGCTTGCCCCGGACATAGGCGATCGCCTTGGCGAAGTTGAGCCCGACCAGGAGCGAGCCGGCCAGGCCCGGGCCATAGGTCACCGCGACCCCGTCGACATCGGACCAGTCCACGCCGGCGTCGGCCCAGGCCGCATCGAGGACCGGCACGATCCAGCGCAGGTGGGCACGGGCCGCGACCTCGGGCACGATCCCGCCGGTGACCGCGTGCAGGGCAACCTGGCTGGCCACGACGTTGGCCAGGATCCGGCGACCGCCCTCGACCAGGGCGATACCGGTCTCGTCACAGCTCGATTCGACGGCCAGGAGCAGGGGCCCGCTCACGGTCGGCCGCCCAGGCCCGGCGGCGGGATGAGGACCTTCACCGGCTCCGGCCAGGACTCGAGCTCGGCTCGGCGCTGGGCCAGCCGGGCGACCATCTCGGGCGAGCGCAGGGGCTCGGTCGTCATGATCAGGGCGTCCTCGTTGTTGTCGCTGTAGTAGCCCGGCCGGATGCCCACCGGTCGGAAGCCGAACTTTTCGTAGAGGCGGCGGGCGGGCAGGTTCGACAGCCGGACCTCGAGCGTTGCCTCGGCCGCCCGACGCTCGATCGCGGCATCCATGACCGAGACCAGCAGGCGCTCGCCGAGATGGTTGCGGCGCCAGGCCGGAGCGATGGCGAAGGTCGTGACGTGGGCCTCGTCGACCATCAGCCACAGGCCGGCAAAGCCGGCGATCTCGGAGCCCACCCGGACCACCAGGTAGTGGGCCAGCTTGTTCGTCTCCAGCTCGGTCCGGTAGGCATTGGCCGGCCAGGGCGCCGAGAAGGAGGCACGCTCGATCACCTGCACGGCCGGGATGTCATCGAGGCCCATCGCCTCGACGGCAACCCTTACCGGGGGTCGCGCGACCATTCGATCGACCCGCCGCTGGCGGTCACGCCGCGGGGCAGGCTGACGTATTCCGGGACGAGGCGGGCCAGGTCATCGACCTCGCCCGTGGCCAACCGGGCCCGGCCCAGGCGGAGCAGGCTCGGCCCGAGCCCGGCCAGGGCGGCGCCGCCTCGCTCGACGGCCTCGGCCGGGGCGCGGCCGTCGAGGTCGACCGCCACGACGAGGACCCCCGGCGGCAGCTCGGGCTCAGTTCCGACCGGCAGCAGGCGCGGCCCGGCCGGATCGACCAGCACCCGGTCGCGCGGCCCGGCGGGCAGGAGCAAGGCCCAGCCTGATGGGCTCGCCTGGCTGTCCGCCTGCCCGGCCGGCTGACCGGCCACCTTGGCCGCGGCGAGCAGGGCCGCCGAGGTGGGAATGCCGACGATCGGGATGGCCAGGGCGTGGGCCAGGCCCTTGGCCGTGGCCAGGCCCACCCGCAAGCCGGTGAATCCGCCCGGCCCGGTGCCGACCACGATCGCCCGGATCGAAGCGAGGGCCAGCCCTTCGGCCGCGAGCAGTCGGTCCAGGCCGGCCAGGAGCTCCTCGCCATGGCGCTGGCCGGCCGGCCAGCTCGCCTCGGCCAGGCTGGTGTCCGCGCGCTCGACGGCCACGACCGTCCGGCTCGTCGCGGTATCGATGGCCAGCACCGGCCCGACCCCGGCCTCGGCCCCGGTCATCCGATGGCCTCCAGGTAGCGGACCAGGTCGGGGCTCGTCGCGCTCAGCTCGATCGTGCGCGGCTCGTCGGCGCTGCCGCTGATCACGATGTCGAGGCGCTCGGCGGGCAGGCCCGCACCCAGCCGCTCGGCCCACTCGATCAGGCTGACGCCGGCGGCCTGGCGCTCGTCCAGGAGGCCGGCCGCGAGGGCATCGACGCCCGCCTCGAGGCGGTACAGGTCGATGTGGAACAGGGGCAGGCGGCCCTCGTACTCGGCCATCAGGACGTAGCTCGGCGAGTTGATCGTGGCGCTCACGCCCAGGCCCGCCCCGAAGCCCTTGGCCAGCTCGGTCTTGCCCGCCCCGAGCTCGCCGTGGAGCGCGATCAGGTCGCCCGCCCGGGCGGCCGAGGCAAGCGCCCGGGCGAGGTCGTGGGTGGCCTGGGGCGAGCGCGATTCGATCCGGCGGCGGGTGCTGCCCGCCTGTGTTGTCGGCATGGGCGGAGGGTACCCGAAGCGGGTCGGGCCAGACGGATCAGGCCGACTCGATCCGGCCAGGCAGGTCAGACCAGACCGATCAGGCGAAGCGCTCGAGGTCGGGGATCGGCACGACCACGATCGAGCCGTCGTCGAGCAGAACCGTGCCCGCCTCGAGCTGGACGCTCGCCCCGAAGCGTCGTCGTCCGGCCGGCCCGCGCCAGCGGCCCTCGCGTCCGGCCAGCTCGCCATGGCGGATCCGGACCCACTCAGCCGGCACGGCCGGCGAGTCCAGGGGCGGGTCGATCACGAGCATGGGCGGATCGGCCACGATGCCGACCTCGCGCCCGACGAGCCCCTCGAACAGACCCAGCAGGGGACCCGCGATCGGTCGACGGAACGTGCCATCCAGGACGAGCACGGCGAACGGCGCGATCGCCTGCAGGCTGGCCCGCTGGCGAGCCTCCGAGGCCACCAGGTCGCGCAGGTCCTTGCCGGCCAGCCCGGGCACGACGATGCCCCGGACGCCCATGGCCCGGGCCCGCCCGATCGTCTCTGAGTCGAGCCGGCCACCGACCACCAGGATCGCGCCGGCGCGGCCGACATCGAGCTTGCCGCGCAGGCCCGACTCCCCGGTCACGAGCTCCAGCCGGCCGCGAGTCGGGCCTCCGGCGGCAAACGCACCGGGCACGCCGTAGCCGGCCAGCGACAGGCCGATCCCCCGCCCCGGCACGACCTCGCGGACGATCCCGGCACCGGGCGACTCGAGCAGCTCGGTGTGCTCGCCGCCGACCACCTGCCAGCGGCCCGCTTCGGCCATGAGCACCTCGCCCGGCGGCGTGCGCGGCCGG
>JBBSFD010000020.1:0-54363 GCA_038239115.1 Candidatus Limnocylindrales bacterium
AGCGAGGTCTACCTCGACGTGGTCCACACCGCGGCCCGCAGCGGCTCGTGGTTGCGCGGCCCGGCCGGCACGCGGTAGGGGTGTGTGGATACCAGGGGCACAACCTGGCGGGGGAGCGCCCACGCGGCGCTCCCCGGCCCACTCAACTCACAGTCAAGGATCTCAATGTGACCAACGACGACCAGATGCTGCGAAGCGAACCACTCACAAACCCCTTCCGACCGGGCAATGGGGTGGCTCCGCCGTACCTCGCAGGCCGTGACGCACTCCTCGTCGAATTCGAGCGCTATCTCGGCGAGTCCCACCCACCACATTCGAACTGGACGCTGACCGGCATCCGGGGAACCGGTAAGACGGTGTTGCTGGGTGAGTTCGCGACGCGCGGGGAGCGGGCGGGCTGGTTGTGTCTCGAACGCGAACTCGGCGAACGTCATCGGGACGAGGTGCGACTGGCCGATGCGATCGCCGCCGACTGCGCGACTCTCGCCCGACGATGTAGGGCACTCACCGGGGTAGGTGAGGCGTTTGAGCGGGCCTGGCAGTACGTGCGCCCGCGCCGTTTGACCCTCGGCGAAGTGGGGTACGAGCCGACCTACGAAACCGAGTCCGACGAGGCGGCTGACTCAATCGGTGCGTCACTCGCCGCGCTAGATGCCGCCCTGGCGCATACCCGGGCGGTCGGCGCACTGCTCCTCTACGACGAGGCCCATCTCCTCAGCGACGATCGCCCTCGGGAGCAGTTTCCGCTCTCGGCGCTGCTGGCCAGCCTGGGGCGGACTCAGCGGACGTCGAGTCACGTGCGGGTGGTCTTATGCGGCCTACCCACCCTCAGCCTGAACTTGAAACGTGCTCGCACCTATGCGGAGCGGATGTTCCGCCACGTCGTGGTCGGCCACCTTCAGCCCGGAGACGCCTGGGATGCGCTCGGGTTCCCGCTCGTCGGCAGTGGCCGGACGCTCGATCTGCCATTGATCAATGAGATCGTTGAGCAGACCGGCGGTTATCCCTACTTCCTCCAGTTCTTCGGCGGGTTTTTGTGCAGCCGACTTGCTCGACCTGACGTTCGGCTCGTGGACTACACCGCGCTCGAGCCAAGTCTCATCCACGAGCTCCATCTCGCGTTCTTCGAGGATCGTTACCTGGGTGCTGGGGTAGCGGGTCAGCGAGTCCTCGAGGCTATGTCGCTTTCGGGCGGCCGTGTCAGCGCTTTGAGCCTCCGACGCGGTCTCGTCGATCTACCGAACGTCGATGTCGTCGTCCGCCGGCTGGTGGACCGAGGCTTCGTCTACCGCCCGACCCGCGGCACGTACGATTTCGCGCTCCCGCTGTTCGGTTCCTACCTGCGGCGGCGGACGGAACTAACCGAACTAACGGGGCGAGGTTAGTTGTCGATGACGGCTCGGTCCGGCCGGGTCCTTGCACGAGCGGGTGATCGACGACAGCGTCGGGCTCGATCGAAGCATGCGGTGGCGACTGAGCCGGCTGTCCGAGCCGCCCTCTCTTTACGACGGCCCGTCGCCGAGCGCGGACCTCGCGGGCACGTGTTGTCCGAGGACGCCATGGTCAGGGCGCCGAGAACGCCGCGACGACGAGCCCCGCGAAAGCGCGAGCCCAGAAGGGCGAATCTGGTGGTCTTCGCCTTTGCTCGGCTCGTCCGTGAGGCCATCGAGCTCGAAGGGGTGTCTGTAGCCGATCATCCGCTAGAATCGCCCGACCATGATCGACGGAGTCGTTCCAAACCTGCCCATGCGGGCGACCCAGCGGCGTAGGCCGCCTGGCTCGCTTGATGAGCTGCGAGGGCTGCGGGCTGCTCGCTGGATTCGTGAGTCGACGGCGGGCCAATACGACCGCTACGGGCCCGAGTCTCAACACGAGCAGATGGATCGCTTCGCGGAGCGCTACGGCCTCGTGGACACCGGGATCGTGTACAACGTTGCTCAGAGCGGCCGAACGGTGTGGCGCTCGACCACGATGGCCGAGATGCTCACTGCCGCTCGAGCCGGGTCATTTGACGTCCTGCTAACCGGTTACTTCGACCGATGGCAGCGCAATCTGCGGCGGACGCTCGAGTTGGTCGAAGACACCCTCCACCCATCCGGTGTCACATGGGTCATGTGCGATCGTCGCCTCCTGAGCTCCGATCCGCGGGATTGGGATCAGATGGTCACCGAGGCCCATGAGGCGGAGCGGTACAGCCGTCGACTTGGCGAGCGGATCACCGACGGCTATGCCGCGAAGTTCCGTCACCTCGCCGATCCGGGTGGCCACGCTCCCCTCGGGTTCGTGCGATTACCACCATCCCACGTCCTCTCGATCGACACAGACACGATCGGCGTGGCTGTGCGGATCTTTGAGCAGTACGCGGTCGGCACCCGTTCCATCGAGGAGGTCGCGGGGAAGTTCGGTCTCAACGATCGGCGCGTCAACGACATGCTCAAGAACCCCGCGTACAACGGCTGGGTCGGACGAAAGGGCGAGCTGGCCCCCGCACCGTGGCGCGCCGATCCGCCGATTTCCGACGACCTTTGGGAGCGCGTGGCCGCGCTGCGAGGTCTGCGAGCTCGTCATGGCGGTAGCCGACGCACGGTACGACCGGACCTGCTCAAGGGGCTGCTTCAGTGCGTCTGCGGTCAGCGGATCCGGACGGACGGAACGATGGGCACGCCGCCACGCCAGCGCAAGATGCACCCCCACCATGATTCGTGCCCTGATTGGGGTCCGAAGGCGTCGTACGGCTCCGACACCTACGAGCCGTGGATTGTGGGTCAGGTCACCGGAATCCGAGTCGACGACGCAACGATCGAGCGGATCGTGCGAGTCCTGGCGGCTCCCGATATCAAGCCGAGCAACGCGAACCGCGCTCGAGTCGAGAGGATGAAGCGGGTGCTTGCGCTCGAGCACGCAGCGGGTCGGCTTGACGATGCGATTTACCTGGCACGGATGGCTACCCTCAGGACGGAACTCGCATCCGCCGCCGAAGACGAGCCGACCCACGCCGTGGTTTCGACCGACAGGGTAGCGGAGAGGCTTCGAGCGCTGCCCGAGACATGGGCAATGGCAACGCCAGACGGCCGCGCAGAGCTGCTGAACGCGATCTACGAACGCATCGTCGTGAGGGGCTCAGAGTTTGTTTCGGTCCGTCTGACCCCGGACGCCTACGCGATCGGACTCGCTCTCGCATTACCGGACCAGGTCCGTCCCGCACAAGAGTGGGTACTGGCGCGCCCGACAGGATTCGAACCTGCGACCTTCGGCTCCGGAGGCCGACGCTCTATCCACTGAGCTACAGGCGCACGAGGCGGCAGCTGGCCGCGGCCGCCATCTTATCCCGGACCGGTCCTCACGCGGTCTCGCCGCCAGCCTTGGAGGAGCAAGAGCCGACGGCGAGATCGAGGTGGGTAGCGGGCAGTGCGGGTCTGGTCGACCGGTCGGCTGGTCCTATCGTCCGGCGAGGGCGGGCTCGAGCCCATGCTCGGCCGGATCGAGGCGGCCTGCCTTCGCCAGTGCCTGGTAGGTCTCGACACTCGCCTGGACCCCGTCGGCCAGTGGGGTCACGGGCAGTGGCCCGAGCATCTCGATCCCGTCGTGATCGATCTCGGATGGGAACGGCAGATCGACCGGCTCGAAGCTGATCAGGTCCGAGGCGCCCGGCACGGCAGCCTCGATCGCCCGCACGATTGCCGGGCCGTCGGCTACCTCGCCCGGCAGGTTGAAGACATGGTTGCCTTCCGTCGTGTTCCGACTCGCGGCGATCAGGGTGCGCGCCACGTCCTCCGCGTACTGGTACAGGGTCGGGCCGCGGAACGGAACTGTGTAGGGCTGGCGCAGGACGGCCGCCACGATCGCCTTCGTGGGACCGCTGGTCATGCCCTGGTCGCGGCCCACCCCGTAGACCGTCATCGGTCGAAGGCCGATGCTCGAGATGCCATTGTCCAGGTAGTACACGCGGGCCGTGCCCTCGTTGGCCAGCTTGTAGACCCCGTAGTGGTTGAGCGGATGCGCTGTTGCGTCGGTTCGCAGCCGACCCGTCAGGGGATCGGCATCCCCGGCGGCGTACATCCCGATCGAGCTGGTGTAGACGACGTGCGCCATCGGAACGGAGGCTGCCCGTCGCCGGACCGCTTCGAATACGTTGACGGTGCCGAGCACATTGACCTTCGCGCCGAGGGGTGGATCCGCCCGGCAGAATGGCACCTGGAGCGCGGCCAGGTGGATGACATTCGTGCTGTCGCTCCGATCGATCGCCTCGCCCAGTGCCTCAAGGTCGGTGATGTCACCCGTCTCGAAACGGACTCGGCCGAGCTCGTCGGGGGTCATCAACAGGCGCAGTCGCCGATTGTCCGAGCCGAGGTCGAAGGTGGTGACCTGGGCGCCTTCCCGAACGAGCATCCGAACCGTCCACGCGCCGATGCAGCCGAGGGCACCGGTGACCAGGAAGCGGCTGCCGGTTGCGCTCACGAGGCCACCGCCACCCGCTCGACCCGGCAGGTGTTGCGCAGCCGGCCGATCCGCTCGATCTCGACAACGACCTCATCGCCATCCCCGAGCAGGATCGGCGGATCGCGGAAGATCCCGACGCCGCCGGGCGTCCCGGTCGCGATCACATCACCGGGATCGAGCCGGAATGCCTGGGAGCAGAAGCTGATGATCTCGGCGACCCCGAAGTACATGTCGGCGGTGCTCGCCTCCTGCATGATCCGGCCGTCGACCCGACAGGAGATCGCCAGATTCTGCGGATCCGGGATCTCATCCGCCGTGACCAGGGCGGGGCCCATCGGGCAGAACGTGTCCAGTGACTTCCCGCGGACCCATTGGCCATCGCCGAACTGGAGGTCGCGCGCCGAAACGTCGTTCAAGCAGGTATAGCCCAGCACGAAATCGAGGGCATCGGCCGGGCTCACTCGGCGTGCCGTCCGGCCGATCACGACGGCCAGCTCGGCCTCGTAGTCAACCTGCTCGGTGAGCTGCGGATTCCAGCGGATCTCGTCGTCGGGCCCGATCACGCAGCTCGGCCACTTGCTGAAGATGAGGGGCGCCTTGGGCGGCTCGACCCCCTCCTCGGTCGTGTGATCGCGGTAATTGCGCCCGATAGCGACCACCTTGCCCGGCCGCGGGACCGGTGCCAGCAGCTCGATCTCCGAGAGCGGTCGACCGTCAGTCGCGATTCGGTCGCCAGCCGCCGCGCGCAGCAGATCACCAGCAGTCCCGGCCGACAAGAGCCCGGCCATGGTTCGCGGGGCCCCCGGGTCCAGGCCCTCGAAGGGCAACCAGCGGTCGCCCGATACAATGCCAAGGCAGTCGCCACCATCCGCTCGATAGGAAATCAGGCGCATCGGGGCTTCATCACTCCAGACTTCGGCTGGGGACCGGGACCCTGGACAAAGCCACCTGCTCCTCAACGTTCAGTATACTGGCCTGCGGACGGCGGAATGAACGATACGCGAGCCCGGTCGGCGGCGTCAACCGCCAACGCGATGCTGAGGGCCCGATGTCCTACGAACCCTTCGAGCGCTTGCGGTTAGGTCGGACCGGCCTGACGGTCACTCGCCTGGGTCTCGGCGGCGCCTCGATTGGCGGCCTGTTCGAGCCGGTGGGCGACGCCGATGCGGCGGGCGTGGTTGAGCATGCCTGGGGGATCGGAGTTCGGCACTTCGACGTCGCCCCGCTATACGGCTACGGCGCCGCCGAGCGCCGGATGGGATCCGTCCTCGCGAGTCGGCCACGGGACGAGTTCGTGCTGTCGACGAAGGTGGGCCGGCTGGTCCGCCCACTCGCCGAGATCAGAGCGGGCGATGACCTCGATCACCAGGCGATCGGAGGCCGCGACGACGCCTACTACCCCGGGGTCGGTGATCGCCGGATCGTCTTCGACTACTCGGTGGATGGGGTGCGCCGGTCGGTCGAGGCGAGCCTCGAGCGGCTCGGACTCGAGCGGATTGACATCCTCTACATCCACGATCCGGATCAGCACTGGCGGCAGGCGCTCGATGGTGCCTATCCGGCCCTCGAACGTCTCCGGGCCGAGGGCGTCGTCGGCGCGATCGGGGTCGGCATGAACCAGTGGCAGATGCTGGCCCGCTTTGCCTCGGAGACCGATGTCGACGTCCTGCTCGTGGCGAACCGCTACACCCTGCTTGACCCGGGCGCCCTCGGGGAACTCCTGCCGCGCTGCCTGGAGCGTGGAATCGCGGTCCTCGTGGCCGGGCTGATGAACAGCGGCCTGATGGTCGACCCGGCTCGGGGCGGTCATTTCGACTATGGTCCGGCACCGAGCGAGATGGTCGTCCGGGCGCGTCGGATCGCAGCCGTGTGCGCACGCCACGGCGTCCCCGTCCGGGCCGCCGCCATCCAGTTCCCGCTGGCCCATCCGGCGGTGACCGGACTGATCGCCGGGGTCCGTACGCCGGCCCATCTCGACGACTACCCGGCCGGCCTGCGCCTCCAGATTCCCGTGGACCTGTGGGCTGACCTGCGCGCCCAGGGCCTCCTCCCGGCCGAGGCGCCGACGCCAGGCTGATGGGCGGCACCGCCCGCGGCCCGCAACCTGGGCTGAGTGCGACTAGCCTCGCTGGAGCGGGTCGGAGAGGTCTGCGGCGAGCCGGCGCAGGTCGGCCAGCAGGGCCGGCACGCGCTCGGCCGTGGCCCGGACCTTGAGCAGGGTCACGCTCGCCGCTCCGGGCGCGTCGCCGGACTGGCGGCTGGGCACGAGCACGCCGTAGCAGACCACGCCTTCGACCGTCTCCTCATCGTCCATCGCGTAGCCACGTGCCCGGATCTGGGCGATGTCGCCCATCAGCTCGTCGACGGTGCCGTGCGCCTTGCGCGTCGGACGGGGCAGGATCGTGAGGCCGGCCAGGCGCCGTTGGAGCTCGGCGTCGTCCAGCGATGCGAGCGCGACCTTACCCGTCGCCGTCGAGAAGGCGGGCAGCCGGCGGCCGATGCCCGAGGTCAGACGCACGGGTTGGCGGCCGTCGTGCCGGGCCAGGTAGACGACTTCGAGCCCATCGAGGACGGCCAGCTGGATCGTCTCCTCCGAGCCCGTCGGGAGCTGCCGGGAGGCCTCGTAAAACTCCTGGACCTGGTCGACGGTGGACAGGTAGGCGCCGCCCAGCTCGGCCAGTCGCCGGCCGAGGGCAAACCCGGTTCCGACGCGTCGGACAAAGCCGGCCTCAGCCAGGGCGCCGCAGATATTGGCGATCGACGACTTCGGGAGGCTCAGCGTCCGGGCGATCTCG
The DNA here is from genome assembly GCA_038239115.1 of Candidatus Limnocylindrales bacterium. Lineage (GTDB taxonomy): Bacteria > Chloroflexota > Limnocylindria > Limnocylindrales > CSP1-4 > Palsa-1033. The sequence goes on from JBBSFD010000020.1 coordinate 7,236, forward strand.
CTCGGTCCGACTGGCTCACCGCCGGTACCGGCCAGGAGGTCGAGGATCAGGGCCGCCCGGGTTACCGCCGGGGCCAGCGACTCAGGCTCATCGTCAGCCGCGCGACCTTCCGGATCGCTCTCAGGCCGCAAGCTGTGCACGGCACTTGCCATCGTCCTCACCATTCGCAAATGGACGTTTCCAGGAGGCCGTCCGGCTCCTTCTGGCCGGACAGCAGGATGGCGGCCGTCCAACATATTGACTTTCGTCCGAGCCGCTCTACATACTGTTCAACCTGCGGCCGGACGTTCAGTATGCTGAACGGACGAGTCGAGGTCAAGCAGGAGGAAGGAAGCCCGTGTCGCGGTTCAGATCCATCGCACCTGCGATCGGCTTGATCGTCATTCTGGCAGGTTGCAGCCCGGCTGCGACACCATCACCGAGCGTCGCCCCGCCGGCCAGCACGAGCCCGACCGCAGCCGCCAGCCCGTCGGCCGTGGCCGGCGCAAGCGCCAGCGCCGCCACGGCCGCCAGCCCCGGCACCAAGTTTGCCGGCGTGAACATCAACATCCTGACCTTCAACGGCCCGCAGATCGCGGAGCCCCTCCAGCGCCGCGCGCCCGACTGGGAGGCGGCCACCGGCGGCCACGTCAACATCGTGGCGGTGGGCTTCCAGACCATCTATGACAAGGCCCTCCTCGATGCCTCGACCGGCACGAACTCGTTCGACGGGTACGTCTTCAATCCCCAGTGGATGGGCGACTTCGTCGCCCCCGGCTACCTGGCCGACCTGACCGACCGGGAAAAGAACGACCCGCAGCTCCAGCAGTCGGACATCGTGCCGTTCTTCCGGGACTTCAACTCCAGCTACAACGGCAAGAACTACACGGTCCCGCTCGACGGCGACTTCCTGATGGTCTACTACCGCAGCGACCTGCTGGCCAAGGATGGCCTCAAGCCGCCCGAGACCTGGGATGACTACCTGGCGATTGCCCAGAAGTACAACGGCCAGGACCTGAACGCGGACGGCACGCCGGACTACGGCTCGTGCATCGCCGCGAAGAAGGGCGCTCAGAGCTACTGGTGGATCATCAACATCGCGGCCGGCCTGCTCCAGAGCAAGGGCACCAGCCAGGGCGCCTTCTTCGACACCACGAACATGAACCCGTTGTTGGGCAAGAATGACGCCATGACCCTGGCCCTCCAGACCTACGCCAAGGCCGGCACCCTTGGGCCGCCCGACGGGCTGAACATGGACGTCGGTGGCTCACGCGGCCTGTTCACCACCGGACGCTGTGCGCTGACCCTCGACTGGGGCGACGTCGGCACCCTCGCCCCGGGCACCTACGCCCAGGACAAGACCGGCGCGGTCATCTCGCCCGGCTGGAAGCAGGTCCTCGACCGGTCGAGCGGCAAGCTCGTGCCGTGCGATACGACCACCTGCCCCAATGCTGTCAACGGCGTCAACCACGCCCCGTTTGCCGCGTTTGGCGGCTGGTCTGGCGCGGTCAATGCCAAGTCACCGACGGCCCAGCAGGACGCGGCCTACGACTTCCTGTCGTACATGAGCGCGCCAGCCCAGTCGAGCATCGACGTGACCCTGGGCAAGACTGGCTTCAACCCGTACCGGACGTCCCAGTTCACCAACAGCGGGCCGTGGCTCGCTGCCGGACTGAGCCAGGCCGCCACGGATAACTACCTCGGAGCGATCAAGGACAGCCTGTCCAACCCGAACTTCGTGCTTGACCTGCGCATTCCGCAGACCAAGCAGTACGAGCAGGACGTGCTCGACACCGCGATCGCCCAATACCTGGCCAAGGAGCTGGATGAGGCCGGCACTGAGCAGGCCATCTCTGACGGCTGGAACCAGATCACCGACCAGGTCGGGAAAGACAAGCAACTCGCCGCGTACGTCGCGAGTCTTGGGACCCAGCACTAGCTCGCTCGAACAGGAGCCCCGCAAGCCGGTCCGCACAGGATCGGCAGAGCGGGGCTCCGCCACGCGCCGGGCGACGGACACGCTGGGCGCGTGGCGCTCCGACGGCGCCGCCAGATGGCTGTTCATCTGGCCCGCCGTCTTGCTGATCCTGGCCCTGTCCGTCTTCCCGCTCGTCGCCTCGATCGCACTGTCGGTATCCCAGCTGGCCTTCAGCGAGGGTGGCGTCCACCTCGACTTCACCGGCTTCACGAACTACCAGCAGCTCCTATTCGGCCTGCAGGGATCGGAGTTCATCGGCGTCCTGAAGACGCCGACGCTGCTCGGCTGGGCAGTCCTCGTGGCAACTGTCGGCCTGACCGGCGCGGCCTGGCTCCGGGCGGCCCGGGGCGGCCAGGTCCGCCCGATTGGCCTGGTTCTGCGCCTGCTCGGCGGCCTGTTCCTGTGCCTGCTGATCCTGCTCCTCGTGCGGACGCTGCTCAGCGACGGCGGCCGGCCCGGCTCGGTCGTGGTCACGATCATCTTCGTGTTCGTCGGGATCGCCCTGCAGTACGCCCTCGGCCTGGGCCTGGCGATCCTGGCAGTTCAGCAAGTACCGTGGCGGCGGTTCTTCCGGATCCTGTTCCTGATCCCCCTGACGATCACGCCGGTGGGGATCGGCTACATGTTCCTGATGATGACCGACACCTCGAAGGGCCCGCTCGAGCCGATCTGGGTCGCCCTCGGCTTGCGCAACTTCACCTGGGTGACCGATCCCTGGCTGGCCCGCATCGCGGTGATCATCGGCGACACTTGGCAATGGACGCCGTTCGTGTTCATCGTCCTGCTGGCGGCGCTCGAGAGCCTTGACCAGGAGGTCAAGGAGGCCGCCCTGGTGGATGGCGCGAGCCGCTGGCAGAGCTTCCGACACATCACCGTGCCGGCCCTCCTGCCGGTGACGACGACGATCGTCCTGATCCGGATGATCGAAGGCTTCAAGATCATCGACATGCCCAATATCCTGCTGGGCGGCGGTCCAGGCACGGCGACCGAGTCGATGACCCTCCAGGCCTACCTCGCCTGGAACACGCTGAACATCGGGCGCTCGGCGGCGATCGCCTACCTGCTCCTGATCCTCGTGTCGATCGTGGCCACGACATATGTCAGCTTTGTCCGCCGTCGGGTCACGGACTTCGCATGACCAATCCCTTCCGACGGCGGTCCGTCACCGACCTGTCGCCCCGGGCCAAGTTCGGGGCGTTCGTCCTGCTGCTGTTGTGGGCCGTGGTCGTGCTGTTTCCGATCTACTGGCTCTTCGTGACCTCGTTCAAGACGCCATACGAGGTGGACAAGGGCCCGTTCTACCTCCCGTTCGTCGACTTCCAGCCCACCCTCGACGCCTGGAAGTACATCCTGTTCGACCTCGGCAACGACACGATTCGGCCGTACATGAACACGGTGATCGTCGGCCTCAGCAGCTCGATCCTGGCCCTCTTGCTGGGTTCTCTGGCCGCCTACGCCCTGGTCCGCTTCACCTACCGTCCGCGGGTCGGAATCGTTGGCCTGTTTATCGCCTCGGTCGCGTTCGCCTTCATCGTGACCATCCTGGGGGCACCGGCGCTGATTGGCTTCGGCTCGGGAATCGCGATCTTCCTGATCCTGGCCCAGACCATCGGCCGCAGGTTCGTGCGCGCGTTCGGCAACAGCGACGTGGCGTTCTGGTTGATCTCGCAGCGGATCCTGCCGCCGATCGCCGTCGCGATCCCGATCTACGTCCTGTTCCAGCAAGTCCACCTGCTGGACAATATCGGAGCCCTGATCATCACCTACGTCGCGACGAACCTGCCGATCGTGGTCTGGCTGATGCGCGACTACTTCGCCTCGCTGCCGCGCGAGCTCGAGGAATCGGCCGCGGTCGATGGCGCGTCCGTCTTCCGAATCGTGCGCTCGATCGTCCTGCCGATCTCGATCCCCGGCCTGGTGGCAAGCTTTCTCATCGTGCTCATCTTTGCCTGGAACGAATTCCTGATCGCCCTGGTCCTGACCAGCGCCAACGCCCAGACGATGCCCCTCCAGGTGGCTGCCCAAAATGCGACCCGGGGCCCGCAATGGTGGGTCATGTCGGTGCTCATTCTGATCATGATTGCGCCCGTGGTGGCCATGGCCATCGCGCTCGAGCGTTACATCACGCGGGGAATCCTTGTCGGCGCCCTGAAAGGCTGAAGCGGATGTCACGGATCACCGGCCTCGAGATCATCGATGTCCGCTTTCCGACCTCGCGCAACCTCGACGGCTCCGACGCGATGAACCGCGACCCAGACTACTCGGCCGCCTACGTCATCCTGCGGACGGATGCCCGGGACGGCCACGAAGGCCACGGCCTGACGTTCACGACCGGCCGGGGCACCGAGGTCGTGGTCGCCGGCGTGCGCGCCCTTGAGCCGCTCGTCCTGGGTCGCTCGGTCGAGGGGCTCGAAGACGACCTCGGTGGGTTCTGGCGTGACCTGGTCGGCGACAGCCAGCTGCGCTGGATCGGGCCCGAGAAGGGGGTCATCCACCTGGCGACGGCGGCCGTGGTCAATGCCGTTTGGGACCTGGTTGCCAAGCGAGCCGGCAAGCCCGTCTGGGAGCTGCTCTCGGAGATGACGCCCGAGCAGATCGTGGCCCTCGTGGATTTCCGGTACCTGACGGACGCCCTGACCCCGGGCGAGGCCCTGGCGATCCTGGGCGAGGCCCTGCCGGGTCGCGACGATCGGCGGGCCGAGCTCCTGCGCGACGGCTATCCCGCCTACACGACCTCCGTCGGCTGGCTGGGCTACGACGACGCCAAGATCCGGCGCCTGTGCCGGGAGGCACTGGCCGACGGCTGGACGCGCTTCAAGCTCAAGGTAGGCGCCGATGTCGAGGACGACATCAGGCGCGCCCGGATCGTGCGCCAGGAGATCGGTCCCGAGCGGATGCTGGCCGTCGACGCCAACCAGCGCTGGGATGTGGGCGTGGCGATCGAGTGGATGGCCCGCCTGGCCGAGTTCGATCCCTACTGGATCGAGGAGCCCACCAGCCCGGACGACATCCTCGGCCACGCCGCGATCGCCCGGGCGGTTGCCCCGGTCCGGGTGGCCACCGGCGAGCACGTCCACAACCGGATCATGTTCAAGCAGCTCCTCCAGGCCAAAGCGATCTCCGTCTGCCAGATCGACGCCTGCCGGTTGGGCGGCGTCAACGAGGTCGTGGCCGTCCTCCTGCTGGCGGCGAAGTTCGGTGTGCCGGTCTGCCCGCATGCCGGCGGCGTGGGCCTGTGCGAGTACGTCCAGCACCTCTCGGCCTTCGATTACATCGCCGTCAGCGGACGCCTCGACGGTCGGATGATCGAGTACGTCGATCACCTCCACGAGCACTTCCGCGATCCGGTCGTCGTCGAGCGCGGCTTCTACCGGCTCCCCAGGCAGCCCGGCTACAGCATCGAGATGCAGCCGGCCTCGCTGGCCGACTACCAGTTCCCGAGCGGCCGGATCTGGCGAGCGAGCGCGGACTGAGGCGTCCAGATCGATGGCTGCCGTCCGGCGTTTCGGCCAGCTGATCCGGGTTCGTCCTGAGTCGGTCGAGGCGTACGAGCAGCTCCACGCCCAGCCGTGGCCGGCGGTTGCCGCCGCCATCCGGCGGGCGAACATTCGGAACTACTCGATCTACAGGCACGACGGGCTGCTGTTCGCCTATTACGAATATGCCGGCGAGGACTACCCTCGCGACATGGCGGCCATGGCCGCCGACCCGGACGTCAAGGCCTGGTGGACGCTGACCGATGCGATGCAGGAGCCCTTCCTGGAGCGGGTCGAGGGCGCGTGGTGGCTTGACCTGGCGGAGATCTTCCACCTTGATTGAGCCATGAAGGTCGCCCTGTTCATCACCTGCTTCAACGACCTGCTCTATCCCGATGTCGGCAAGGCAGTCGTCGCCGTGCTCGAGCGGCTCGGCCACGAGGTCGTCTTTCCCGAAGGGCAGACCTGCTGTGGCCAGATTCACTACAACACCGGGTATCGCGACGAATGCGTCCCGCTCGTCCGGCGCTTCGATCGCGCCTTCGCCGGATTCGACGCCATCGTCACGCCCTCCGCATCGTGCGCCGCGATGGTCCGCCATCACCACGCGACTGTTGCCGCCCACAGCGGCGACCCGGGCCTCAGCGCGTCGGTCGCCCAGGTCTCGCCGCGGGTCTACGAGCTGAGCGAGTTCCTCGTTGACGTCCTGGGTCTGACCGACGTAGGTGCCTCATTCCCGCACAGCGTCGCGTTCCACCCTACCTGCCACTCGCTGCGCCTGCTCCAGATCGGCGATCGGCCGCGGCGGCTCCTCGAGGCGGTGCGCGGGCTCGAGCTGGTCGAGCTGCCCGGCGCCACCGAGTGCTGCGGCTTCGGTGGGACATTTGCGGTCAAGAACGCCGACACGTCGGTCGCCATGGGCGAGGACAAGGTCGCCGCCATCGTGGGCACCGGCGCCGAGGTCCTCGCCTCGGCCGATACCTCGTGCCTGATGCACCTCGGCGGTCTCCTCTCCCGGGGGGGATCCACGGTTCGGGTCATGCACCTGGCCGAGATCCTGGCTTCGACCGGGGCGGCGCGATGAGCGGTTCGCCGGGGATTCGCGACCCGCTGCCGACGTTCTCAGGCACGCCCCCGTTTCCCGAGGCGGCCCGGAGCGCGCTTGGAGACGAGCAGCTGCGGCGCAATCTGCGCCAGGCAACGAGCACGATTCGGACCAAGCGGGGCCGGGCGGTGGCCGAGCGGCCCGACTGGGAGGAGCTTCGGCTGGCCGGGGCGGCGATCAAGGACGACGTGATCGCCCGCTGGCCGGACCTGCTGGCCCAGCTTGAAGCGAACGTGGTTGCGGCCGGCGGGATCGTCCACTGGGCCCGCGACGCCGCCGAGGCCAACGCGCTCGTGACCGGGATCGTCCAGGCTGCCGGGGCGACCGAGGTCGTCAAGGTCAAGTCGATGACCACCCAGGAGATCGAGCTCAACGAGGCGCTCGCGGAGGCCGGGATCGATGCCTGGGAGACCGACCTGGCTGAGCTGATCGTGCAGCTCGGCCATGACCTGCCCTCACACATCCTGGTGCCCGCGATTCACCGCAACCGCGACGAGATCCAGGCCATCTTCATGGCGGAGATGGCGGCCGCCGGCCGCCCGGCGCCGGCCGACCTGTCGAACGACCCGCGCGACCTGGCCGAGGCCGCCCGGCTTCACCTGCGCGAGAAGTTCCTGCGGGCGAAGGTCGCCATCTCAGGCGCGAACTTCGCGATTGCCGAGACCGGCACCGTGATGGTCGTCGAATCCGAAGGCAATGGCCGGATGTGCCTGACCCTGCCCGAGACCTTGATCACCGTGATGGGCATCGAGAAGCTCCTGCCCACGTGGCGAGACCTGGAAGTCTTCCTGCAGCTCCTGCCACGCTCATCGACGGCCGAGCGGATGAACCCGTACACCTCGATGTGGACCGGGGTGACGCCCGGCGATGGGCCGCAGGCGTTCCACCTGATCCTGCTCGACAACGGCCGCACCGACGTCCTCCGCGACGAGGTGGGGCGGCAGGCGCTGCGCTGCATCAAGTGCAGTGCCTGCCTGAACGTCTGTCCCGTCTACGAGCGCGTTGGCGGTCGTGCCTACGGCTCGCCGTACCCCGGTCCGATCGGGGCGATCCTCACGCCGCAGCTGCGCGGGATCGCCCGCCACCCGGTCGACGAGCAGACTGCCTCGCTCCCGTACGCCTCATCCCTGTGTGGGGCGTGCTTCGAGGTCTGCCCGGTCCGGATCGACATTCCCGAGGTCCTGATCCAGCTTCGGACCCAGGTGGTCAAGCAGCACGGTTGGCGGGCGCGCACGTTCGGTCAGGAGCCAGTCGCGATGCGGGCGCTGTCGACGGCCTTCTCGAGCCCGGGGCGGCTCGACCCCGCTGAGCGCCTGGCCGGTGTTGGCGGCCGGGTGGTCGGGCGCAACGGGCGGATCGGTCGGTTGCCGCTGCCCGGCCTCCTCGGCGCCTGGTTCAAGCGACGCGACCTGCCGGCACCCGCCCGGACATCGTTCCGGCGCTGGTGGCGGAAGCGACCCGGCGCGGGCGGCGGGCCGTGACCGACAGGCTGACAGGTGAGTCGGCGCGCGACGCCATTCTTGCCCGGATTCGGGCCACAACCGTTCCCTCGCCGGCCGCGATCCCGCGCGACTACCTCACGAGCCTGGCGCCTGGGATCGACATCGTCGACCGCTTCGCCGAGCGGGTCGCCGACTACCGGGCCAATGTCCATCGGGCCACGCCAGCAACGCTGGCCGGGATCGTGGCCAAGGCGCTCGGGGACCGAGCCGCCCGAAGTCTCGTCGTCCCGGCAGGCCTGCCCGAGGAATGGCTGGCGGACCTCGATCGGAGGTTCGCGCGCCACGCCGATGATCCGCCGCTCTCCAACGCCCAGCTCGACGCGCTCGACGCCGTCGTGACCGGCTGCGCCGTAGCGGTCGCCGAGACGGGCACGATCGTGCTCGACGCGGGTCCGGGGCAGGGTCGGCGAGCCCTTTCGCTCCTGCCCGACCGCCATGTCTGCGTCGTCCGGGCCGACCAGATCGTGGGCGAGATCGCCGAGGCCCTTGCCCGACTCGAGCCGCGCCGGCCGCTGACCTGGATCAGCGGACCATCGGCCACCAGCGACATCGAGCTCGATCGGGTCGAGGGCGTCCACGGCCCGCGCAAGCTCGACGTCGTGATCGTCGCCTGAGGTAGGGCACATCGGCCAGGGTGCCTCGCGGTCCGTCGCAGGCTGGTACGTTGGCCCGGCATGGCAAGCCCACTGCTCGATAGCAAGCTCTACGTCCCCAGGCCGAGACGCAGCCTGGTGGCACGTCCCCGATTGAGCGAGCGCCTGGGCCGCGGGCTCGAGTCGAAGCTGACGCTCATTTCTGCTCCGGCCGGGTTCGGCAAGACCACCCTCCTGGCCGAATGGCTAAGGTCCGGGCCTGGCCCTGAGCAGACAGTCGCCTGGTTGTCGCTCGACGAGGCCGACAATCAGGCCATCGGGTTTTGGACGTACCTGATCCGTGCCCTCCAGACCGTCGCCCCCGGGGTCGGCAACATGGCCCTGTCCCTGCTCCCGGCTCCCCAGCCTCCGGCAATCGAGGCAATTCTCGCGGGGCTGCTTAACGAGCTCGGCGCCGTGCCCAACGACATCGTGCTGGTTCTCGACGACTACCACGTGATCGACGCCCATGACATCGCCGACGGGATGGCCTTCTTGCTGGACCACCTTCCGCCGCAGATCCACGTCGTGCTGGCAACGCGCGCTGATCCGGCCCTGCCGCTGGGTCGCCTGCGCGGCGGCGGCGAGCTCGTCGAGATCCGCGCCGCCGACCTGCGCTTCAGCCCAGATGAGGCCGCCGCCTACCTCAACGAGGTGATGGGCCTCGACCTGGCCCCCCGGGATGTTGCCGCCCTCGAGGCCCGCACCGAAGGCTGGATCGCCGCCCTCCAGCTGGCGGCGCTCTCGATGCAGGGCCGGGACGACGTCGCCGGCTTCATCGCGAGCTTCTCGGGCGACGACCGGTACATCGTCGACTACCTGGTCGAAGAGGTCCTTCGACGCCAGCCCGACGATGTCCGCAGCTTCCTCTTGGAGACGTCGATCCTGGATCGGCTGAACGGTCCCCTGTGCGACGCCGTGACCGGCCACGAAGGCGGCAAGGCGATGCTGGAGGCGCTCGATCGAGCAAACCTGTTCCTGGTCCCGCTGGACGACCGCCGCCGCTGGTATCGGTACCACCACCTGTTCGGGGACGTGCTGCAGGCCCACCTGGCCGATGAGCAGCCTGGCGTCGTGCCGCAGCTCCAGCTCCGGGCGAGCATCTGGTTCGAGCAGGAGGGAGACGCGTCCGAGGCCGTGCGGCACGCCCTGGCCGCCGCGGACTACCCGCGAGCGGCGGACCTGATCGAGCGCGCGGGCTCAGCATTGCGGAGCAGCCGCCAGGAAGGCCTCCTGCTCGCCTGGCTGCAGGCATTGCCCGAGGACGTTATCGCCTTCAGGCCGGTCCTCAGCGTCGACTACGCCGGTGCGTTGCTCTCGCTCGGCCAGCTCGAGGGCGCCGAAGCGCGCCTGCAGGACGCGGAACGCTGGCTCGATACGACCGCGGATGGGCGGGCGCGACCGTCGGCCGAGCAGACCGGGCGGATTGTCGTCGACGTCGCGGACTTCCGGCGGCTCCCGAGCGCCATCGCCGGCTACCGTGCGGCCCAGGCCATGGCCGCTGGTGACGTGGCCGGCACGATCCGGCAGGCCGAGCGCGCACTCGAGCTCGCCGGGCCGGACGACCCTCTGACCCGCGGCTCGGCGGCTGGGCTCCTCGCGCTGGCCTACTGGGCCCTGGGTGACCTGGTGGCCGCCCACCACTCGTGGACCGAGTGCGACGCGAGCCTGGAGAAGGCCGGCCACATCGCCGACATGACCGGCCCCGCCCTGGCCATGGCCGACATCCGGATCACCCAGGGTCGCCTCCGCGACGCCATGAGCACGTACGAGCGCGGCCTGCGCCACCTGGCCGAACCCGACCGGCCCGTGCTCCGGGGTGCGGCCGACATGCACGTCGGCATGAGTGCCGTCCTGGTCGAACGCGGTGACCTCGACGACGCGCGCCGGCATCTGCAGAGCAGCACTGAACTTGGTGATCACCTCGGCCTGGCCCAAAACCCGTATCGCTGGCAGGTCGCGATGGCTCGGATCCGGCTCGCGGAACGGGATCTCGCGGGAGCGCTCGCTCTCGTCGATGAGGCCGATCGCCTGTACGTGGCCGACTACTTTCCGAATGTCCGCCCGGTTGGCGCACTCCGGGCGCGCCTGCTCGTCGCACTCGGTCGGTCTGCCGAGGCCGCGGCCTGGGTGCGCGAACGCGGCGTGTCCGCCGAGGACGAGCTGGCCTACCTGCGCGAGTACGAGCACATCACGCTGGCCAGGATCCTCCTCGGTCGGTTCCAGCACGACCGGGACGGGGACGCGCTGGACCAGGCGACGCAGCTCCTCGAGCGCCTCCTGCAGGCGGCCCTGCACGGCGAGCGAGCGGGCAGCGCGATCGAGATCCTCATCCTGCAGGCGCTCGCCCGCAAGGCAGCCGGAGACGCGCGGGCCGCGCTCGCGCCGCTGGAACGGGCCCTGACCCTGGCCGAGCCAGAGGGCTACGTCCGCCTGTTCGCGGATGAAGGCGCGCCCCTGGTGGCACTCCTCCAGGCAGCGGCGAAACGGGGCGTGGCACCGACTTACCTCCGGACGCTCCTGGCGGGTCTGCGACCGGGCGAGGACCGAAGGCGGATCGACCAGGCCCTGATCGAGCCCCTCAGCGAGCGGGAGCTTGACGTGCTCCGGCTCCTGGGAACCGACCTGGACGGCCCGGAGATCGCCCGCGAGCTGGTCGTCTCGTTGAACACGGTCCGCTCGCACACCAAGAACATCTACGCCAAGCTCGGCGTGAACAACCGTCGGGCCGCGGTTAGCCGGGCGGCCGAGCTCGACCTGCTGTCGCGAGCCCGCCAGCGCTGAATCACCCGATGAATCACCACACGTGGTGATGCCCGCTCACCATATCGGCTCCTAGCTTCGTGATCACACCGGCAACCCGATCGCAAGGCCGGTGGAAAGGAGCAGATGAGCGGACCAATCGACCCCGATCCGCGCCAGGCCGGACGCTATCAGATCCGCCTCAAGGGTCATCTCGATGACCGCTGGGCCACCTGGTTCGACGGTCTGAACCTCAGCCGCGAGCGCGACGGCAGCACGACCCTCCAGGGTTCCATCCCGGATCAGGCAGCTCTCCATGGCCTGCTCCAGCGGGTTCGCGACACCGGCTTGCCGCTGGTCTCGGTCATCCGCCTGGACGCCGATTCAACCGTGAGACCCGACAACGAACTTCGTTAGGCGGGGGCCGGCTGGCCCTCGACAAAAGAAAGGACTACCTCCATGACCTCACTTCGAAAGACCGCCCTCGCTGTGGGAATCCTGTTCATCCTCACGTTCGTCACTTCGATCGCAGGAGTGCTCGCCTACGGGCCGGTACTGAGCGATGCCAACTACATCACTGGCGCCGGCTCGGACACCCGGGTCTTCCTGGGTGCGTTCCTCGAGCTCATGCTCATCGTCACCAACATTGGCTGCGCCGTCGTGCTCTTCCCGCTGCTCAAGCGGCAGAATGAAGGCCTTGCCCTCAGCTACGTCGCCGCTCGCATCGTTGAGTGCACGTTCATCCTGGTTGGCATCCTGAGCCTGCTTGCCATCGTGACCCTGCGCCAGACGGCTACGGCCGCGGATGCCGGTTCGATCGTCACGATCGGCAAGGCGCTCCACGTGATCCACGACTGGACCTTCCTCCTGGGCCCGGGCCTCACCGACGGCATCGGGACCGGAATGATCCTGGGCTACCTCTTGTACCGGTCCGGTCTCGTGTCACGCCGGATGGCACTCCTCGGCCTCGTCGGTGGATTGCTGCTCGCCACTTCTGGGGTCGCCGTGCTCATGGGCGTGATCCCACGGGGCTCCGCGGTGCAGGGCATCCTGACAGTTCCGGAGATCATCTGGGAGCTGTTCCTGGGCCTGTGGCTGACCTTCAAGGGCTTCAAAGCGGTCTCGGTCGCAACAAGCGACAGCCAGGACTACGAGAACACGCCGGCCTACGCCGCCGCCTGACCATCAGGGAGCTCGGAGCGTCGCTCCGGACCCTCATCCCAGGACACCGAACAGGGCCCGGACGGGCCCTGTTCCCGATTTGGGCGGCCCGTTCGGTCAGTGGCGCACCACGCCGGCGGTCAAGCCCTGGATGAAGCTCCGTTGGAATACCAGGAACAGGAGCAACGGCGGCAGGATGACGATCGCCATCCCAGCGAACGTCAAGCCCTGGTCGGTGGCGTAGAGCGTCGAGAAGCGAGTCAGTGCGAGCTGGACCGTGAACTGATCGGGTTTCTGGATGAGCACGAGCGGTCCCGAGAAGTCGTTCCAGGTCAGGACGGCCACGAGGACGGCGACAGCCAGGATCCCCGGCCGGGCAAGGGGGACCACGATCCTGAGCAGGACGTCGAGGCGGCCGGCTCCGTCAACCCGTGCGGCGTCCACCAGGGCCTGCGGGATCGTTCGAAAGTAGCCGGTCAGGATGACGGTCGCCAGCGCCACGTTCGCGACGACGTTGGTCAGGGCCAAGCCGGGCAGGCTGTTGATCAGGCCGAAGGAGCGGAACATCGAGAACAGCGGAACGATGAGGACCTCGGTCGGAATGATCAGGGGAGCCAGGATCAGGATCAAGAGTGCGGCCCGGGCCGGCGGGCGCAGCCGTGTGAGCGAATAGGCCCCGGCGACCGCGAGCAGAAGGACCAGGGTCACGGTCAGCCCCGTGACCACGACCGAGTTGGCCAACGCCACCCCGAGCTGCCCGCGGCTCCAGGCCTCGGCGATGTTCCCGATCGCCGGCGGCCAGGGCACGTCCCACGGCGCGCGATAGATGTCGGCGCTCGACTTGATCGCGTTCGACAGCGTCCAAACGACGGGATACAGCCAGACGACGGCGAGCACGCTGAGCAGCACCGTCGCGGGGCGAAGGCGGCGCGACCTGGTCACAGGCTGACAGCCTCTGCGCGGCGATTGAGGAACCGGTACTCGACCAGGGTCATGAGCAGGATCACGACCAGCAGGATCATGGCCATGGCCTGGGCGTAGCCCACCTGCAGGAACCGGAACGCGGTCACATAGATGTCCGTGGCGACCGTCTCGGTGGCACCCGAGGGACCGCCCTCGGTCATCAGCCACACCATGTCGAAGATCCGCAGGGTCCCGATGGTGGTCAGGAGAACCAGGACGAAGGTCTGTGGCCAGAGGAGCGGCCAGGTGATCAGCCGAAGCTGCTGAAGCCGTCCCGCACCTTCCAGGACCGCCTGCTCGTAGTACTCACGCGGCAGCGCCTGGATGGCAGCCAAGTAGACGACCATGCTGAAGCCGGTGAACCGCCACAGGAAGGCGGCCATGATCGCCCACAACGCCCATTGGGCGTCGCCCAGCGGGGCGAAGGTCAGGGTGTTGATGCCGATTGCCGAGCCCACGGTGGGCACGATCCCGAAGTACGGCGCGTACATGAACTTCCAGACCGCCCCGACGGTCACCGAGGCGAGCACGAACGGTGCGAAGAACGCGAATTGCCAGAACGTCCTACCCCGCCTCACATCGTGGACGAGCACAGCGAGGACGAGTCCGAGTCCCGTCTGCAGGACGACCGCGACGCCCGTGAACACGAGGGTGTGCAGCAAGGCCTGATGGAAGACCGCGTCGCCGAAGATCGCGCGGGCATAGTGATCGAGGCCCACGAAGACAGTGAGATCGAATCCCTTCGTCTCGTGAACGCTGAGGACGAGGCCATAGACGAGCGGGTAGAAGAGGAAGCCCGCCAGGATTGCCAGCGTGGGCACGAGGAACAGGAGGTCAATGGCGCTCTCGCGCTGCGAGCGGCGAAGAGAGAACCAGCGGCTGGCTTTTGGCCCGTGTGGGCGATCCGCCTGGGCCATCACAACTCGCGAGCGGAATACGACCGGCCGAACCATACTCGCTCTTCCGGCGGGCCGACGGGGTAACGATCGCAGGGTCAACGAGGAGCAGCCTTCTGGAGCCCGATCGAGCCACCCGCGACAGCGCCTGGAGCCGGGCCATCGGTCGCCGGGACGTGCTCAAGCTCGGCGCTCTCATCGCCGCGGGCGGCGCCGTTGCACCGTGGCTCGCCGCGTGCGCAACCCCGGGTCCGAGCGCGATCGGAGCGTCTCCCCCAGCCTCGACTTCAGCGCTCTCGGGCTCCGTCACCGTCCTGGTCGAAGGTGGCGATCCGGCCAATCAGCCGGCCCTGGCGAAGGTCTACGACGATTTCAGGACCCAGCACCCTGGGCTGGAGTGGGACATCCGGGCACCTTCGGGCCTGGGTCCGGAATGGGATCGCTTGGCGCGGGCAACCCTTGAGGCCGGCGAGCCCGTCGGGCTGATCCTGATTGATGGCTTGTTCGTCCGAGCGTGGACTCGGGACGGACTGCTGGCCGATCTCGGAGCGGATCCCGGCGTCGCCGCCGTCCTGGCCAGGGTGCCCGAGCGTTTCCACCTGGCCGGACTGGGCGAGGCGACCACGAGGGCCCTTCCGCTCGCTCTGAGCGGAGGCGTCCAGACCACCGGGCTGTACTACAACAAGGCGTTGCTCGATGCGGCTGGTCTCGTGCCGCCTAGGACGATCGCCGACTTCAAGGCGATGGTGAAGCCCTTGGCTGCGCTCGGCGCGGCACCGCTCGTGCATTGCGCCGGGGACGCTCCGTTCAACCCGTTGCTGGTCATGTGGCTTCTGCCGATGATCGCGGGCCGGACTGGCGACCCGCTGGACTTCGTCGAGCGCACGATCAGAGGCCAGATCAGCTACGACAGCCCCGAATGGACCGAGGCATTCCAGGCGATCGCCGACCTTCGCACCTCCGGTGTCTTGCTTGATGGGTCCGGCGCCACGGACTACGCCACGATGCAGTTGCTGATGCTCCAGGGCAAGGCGGCCATGACCTACAACGGCACCTGGCTCCTGTCCCAGCTCCAGGCTGGTGCGCCGACCGTTCCCTTCGATCTGCATGTGGCTCCGCTGCCCCTGGTCGATGACAGGTCCAAGGCTCACTCGATCCTCTCGTGGGCCGGCTTTGCGCTGCCGGCCAAGCCGGCCGCCAGCCGCGACAGCGTCTATGCCTTCCTCGAGTACGCCAGCCGGCCCGAGGTCGACCAGGCCGTCGTCGAAGGGTTGCAGTCGTACTCACCGATGGGCGCATCGAATGGCGGCATCCACAACCCGGTCGCGCGTGAGTTCCTGCCCATGTTCGACGACGCCATCACGTCGCTCAACTGGCTCTGGGAGCCGGAGATCGACGTCGAGATCAGCAACCAGGTCCAGGCGCTCGTGAAGGGCGACACCGACCCGGGTTCGGCGGGCAAGGCGATCGAAGCTGTCGCCCAGCAGCTGCGCTCGTCTGGCCGTAGCTACTACCCGTGAACGGGGGCAGCCCTTCCGCGTACACGGAGTTCACGCCCGACGGACGGGTCGTCATGGCGCCTACGAGCGGCCCGGCCTGATCCGGGGCTCCCGCGCACCACAACGGTGGCTTGCCGAGCGACTCCTACTAGTCCTAGTGGACTAGTAGGACTTATACTCACGCCTCCCGGCGGGCCGAGTCGCACCGCTGATTGCCAGGAGTCGCTGATGTCCCACCGTAGCCCCGTCCTGTTTCGTGTCGCCTCGATCGGCGCTGTCTTCGCTCTGGCGCTCGCCGGTTGCGCCTCGAGCGCGACCTCGGCTCCAGCCAGCAGCGCGTCGAGCCCAGGCGCGCCATCGGGCTCCGCCCAGGCCCCGGCTTCCGGCTTGACCAGCCAGTACCAGGGCCCCCCGGTTACCCTTCGGCTGGGCTACTTTCCGAATATCACCCACGCGACCGCCCTGGTGGGCGTGGAGGGCGGTCTCCTCAGCCAGGCCCTGGGTCCGAACGTGACCCTCAAGACATCGACCTTCAACGCGGGTTCGTCGGCCTCCGAGGCGCTCCTCTCGAACGCGATCGATGCGACCTACATCGGGCCGAGTCCGGCGGTCAATGCCTTTGCGAAGTCGAAGGGCGCGGTCAAGATCGTGTCTGGCGCGACCTCGGCCGGCGCCCTGCTCGTGGTCAAGCCGGGGATCACCTCGGCGGCCGACTTGAAGGGCAAGAAGCTGGCCACCCCCCAGCTTGGCAATACCCAGGACGTGGCCCTTCGGACCTGGCTCCTGGGCCAGGGCCTCAAGACCGACCTGCAGGGCGGCGGCGACGTGTCGATCGTGCCCCAGGACAACGCCCAGACCCTCCAGGCGTTCGAAACCGGCGCGATCGACGGTGCCTGGGAGCCCGAGCCGTGGGCCAGCCGCCTGATCCTCGAAGGCCACGGCACGGTCCTCGTCAACGAGAAGGACCTGTGGCCCGATAGCCAGTTCGCGACCACGGTCCTGCTCGTCCGGGCCGAGTACCTGAGCGCCCACCCCGACGTCATCAAGGCGCTCCTGACCGGCGAGCTTGCGGCCAATGACCTAATCAACAGTGACCCGGCCCAGGCCCAGACGCTGACCAACCAGGGCATCAAGGCGATCACCGGCACGACCCTCAGTGACGCCGTCATCCAGGCTGCCTGGCAGAATCTGGCCTTCACTCCGGACCCGATTGCGTCGTCAATCAAGACATCAGCCGATAACGCCGTCAAGATCGGCTTGCTCAAAGCTGTCGACCTGACGGGGATCACCGACTTGACCATTCTCAACGGATTGCTCACGAGTACGGGTAAACCGACCGTCGGCGGCCTGTGACGAGCCGCCCGCTGGCTGAAGTGCAGGCAAGCCCGGCCGACGCGTCGGCCGGGCTGCCGCTGGCCATCGAGCTGGCGGGCGTAACCAAGGTCTACGGGCGCGGTCCGGAGGCGGTCGTCGCCCTCGATGCCCTCGACCTGGCGATCGCCGACGGCTCGTTTGTCTCGATCGTGGGTGCCTCCGGCTGCGGCAAGTCGACCCTGCTCAGCCTGATCGCCGGTCTCGACCAGCCCACGGCGGGCAGGGTCAAGGTGTGGGGCGGTCACCCGGCCCTGATCTTCCAGGAGGCGGCCCTCTTTCCGTGGCTCACCGCGGCCGAGAACATCGAGCTGCCGCTCAAGCTGCGGGGCGTGCCCCGGGCGCAGCGCCGGGAGCGCGTGGCTGACCTGCTCGAACGGGTCCATCTGACGGGCTTCGCTGGAATGCGGCCGCACGAGCTGTCCGGCGGAATGCGCCAGCGGGTCGCGATCGCCCGGGCCCTCGCCCAGGACGTCCAGACCCTGCTCATGGACGAGCCCTTCGGGGCGCTCGACGCGATCACCCGCGACCTGCTCCATGAGGAGGTCGAGGCGCTCTGGACCGAGACCCGGATGACGATCCTGTTCGTCACCCACAACGTCCGCGAAGCCGTCCGGCTGAGCCAGCGGGTCGTGCTCCTGTCGAGCCGGCCGGGCCACGTCGTGGGCGACTTCCCGATCCGGATCGAGGGCGAGCGCCGGATCGAAGCGCCCGAGGTGTCCGAGCTGGCGATCGTGATCGGCCGGCAGCTCGGCGCCGAAGTTCGGCGGCACGGCGTTGTCTGAGACCCCCAGGGCCGTGCCCAATGACGCGCTCGGCCCCGACTTCCGGGGCCTCGACGCGCTCGAGCTCCAGGCCTCGAGCCCCAAGCCCCTGGGCCGGCGGCTGGCTCGCGCCGTCTGGCCCAAGCTGCTGGCCATCGGCATCGTGCTGGCCGTGTGGGAGGCAGTCGTCCTCGCCAAGATCTGGCCCGATTACCTGCTGCCCGGGCCGGCCGTGGTCCTGTCCGAGCTGGCAGCAGGGTTCGCCGACGGAACGCTGCCATTGGCCATTGCCGTGACGATGCGCCGGGCGATCATCGGCTACCTGCTCGCCGCGATCATCGGTATCCTGGTCGGCTTGGCGGTCTCCAGGTCCCGGCTGCTGCGTGATGCCGTCGGATCGCTCATCACCGGGCTCCAGACGATGCCCTCGATCGCCTGGTTTCCCCTGGCCATCCTGCTCTTCCAGCTGAGCGAGACGGCCATCCTGTTCGTGGTCGTCCTCGGCGCGGCGCCAGCGATCGCCAACGGCGTCATTTCCGGGATCGATACGGTGCCGCCGCTCCTGCTCCGGGCCGGCCGGGTCCTGGGCGCCCGCGGGATCGCCGCCTACCGCTACGTCATCGTGCCGGCCGCCCTGCCGACCTTCGTGGCTGGCCTGAAGCAAGGCTGGGCGTTTGCCTGGCGCAGCCTGATGGCCGGCGAGCTGCTGGTGATCGTGGCCGGCCAGCCGTCGATCGGCGTTCGCCTCCAGCTCGCGCGCGACCTGCTCGACGCCCCCCAGCTCATTGCCACGATGATCGTCATCCTGGTGATCGGGATCTTCGTTGACGCGGTCGTATTCAGCACCCTGGAGCGCTCGATCCGCGCTCGGCGCGGCCTGATCGACTCGTAGACGCCCGACGCTGAGCACGATTTGGGTCGTCCGGGCGACAGCTCGGACTGCGCCAATGCGTCAGCGAACGCGCCGCCGGATTGACCCGCCCACCGTCCGGCCTTTGATCGTCCCAGGCGCGGCCTCGGCCGGAGAATTCGTCTGAGATCGAGGACGATCGTTTCGGCCTCAAGGAGGGTCAGATGAATCCATACGAACGCCAAATGCTCGTTCCCCACCAGACCAGCAGCCTGCTGCGCGAGGCCAATGAGGCACGACTGGCGCGGGACGCCCGTCGGGCCGGGCGCCAGCCCAGCACTGACCAGGTCTTCACTGCATCGCGGATCGAGCGAGTCCGGTCGACGTGGCTGGCCGCGCTGGCCGGCTGGTCGCAGCGGATCAGCCGAGGCCATGCCAGCGAACCTGATGTCCTGGGTCACGTGGCGTAACCGGTGTCGCAGGACGGACCCGGCGCGGTTCGGCCGGTGCAACTAACCAAGGTCCGCAGCCATGATCCGTCTTCTTGACGATGCTGCGGAACGTTGGCCAAGTCAACCCGGACCTTCGTGGTCCGTGAACGGCCAGAGACGATTTTCCCCTTAGCGGCCAGCGATTTGGTCACCCTCAGCGTCATGAAGAGGGAGGTGCACTCAGAACCGCAAACGGGCGCTTCTGGGGCTTCGCTGGCCTCTGGGCGTTCGGCTCGATCCGCCCGAGGCTCTGCAACCACCAAAGTTGTCCCGAGTTGAGCGTGCGCCGGGATGAATTCCTTCGGGCAGCTGCCACTGGCCAGAGCCGCACCAGCGTCCGCGCCAACCAGAGCACGGAAAACGGCATTTTGCGGTTCTGAGTGCACACGCTGGGCGGCGGGACATGCCCAGCGGCAGCGGGTCGGCCAACATGCTTGACCCGACGGGACAGGTCAGGTGGGTGGCGCACAGACAGCGCCGACAGTTCTTAAAAAGGGCTGTCGGCGCTGTTGCACCTGTCCCCCGGTCCTGCCACCACGTGGCCAGGCAGGACGAGGAGCCCACCTACCATGACCCCTGTGGCCGCCCCGGTCTGCCATGTACGCGGCATAGCCTCTTGCGCCTGCACGCGCGGGCCCCGCCCGCTACGCCCTGGCAATCCCCAGCAGACGGGAGAACTCGGCTCGAATGATCTCGTAGCACTCGCACGACGCAGCTTCGAGGGCGTAGCGATCCAGGATGTGCATATCGCCCCGGTGATATTCGACCAGGCCCTGGTCCTGGAGCTCGGCGACGGCGATTCCGACGCTCTGCCGAGCCACACCCAACATGAACGCAAGGAACTCCTGGGTAAGGAAGAACGTGTCGCTCTGGGCCCGGTCCTGGGTCGCCAGGAGCCAGCGCGCGCCGCGTTGTGAGACCGAGTGCAGGCCGTTGCACGCCACGTTCTGGGCGGTATGAACGAAGAATGCCTGCGAGTAGGTCCGGAGCAGGGTCGCCAGGCGAGGCTCGTTCGCCACAGCCGCCTCGAGCTGGCTGGCCTTGATCCGCAGCGCTTCCCCATCGAGCTGGGCCATGACCGTAAAGGGCGAGCTGTCGGCACCGAGAAAGATCGGCAGGCCGATCATGCCCTCGTTGCCCACCGTCGCTACTTCGGCGCCGAGACCCTCCGACATCAGGGCGACGACAGAGATCATGCCGCTGGTCGGGAAAAAGCCGTACTCGATCGATTGACCGGGACGGGCGATGACCGCGCCGCGCGGCATCTCAACTGGCTCCAGCCAGGGAACCAACGCGCCTGCCTCGTCAAGTGATAAGGCGGCGAGGAGGTGGTTCTCCGTATATCGCGCGCTCCCCACGGGAAAACTATAAATCAACTGTGCAATCAAGGTGGCAGACAAACGTGGTGCACAGACGCAACGCTGCAGTGGAAGGGGCAGCCAATTTCAGACTATCGCGAGCGGGATGATGGGGCCGGAGGGGACGTGGACGGTCTCCGAGCGCTCAACGACGACCAGGCATCGGCCGATCTCGATCAATCGTCGTCCGACGCCGACCAGACGTCGTCTGATGCCGACCAGTCCATCTCGGCGACGGACCAGGCGAGCGCAGATCGAGAGCAGCGCGCCTCCGATCACGATCAGGAGACGGCCGACCGCGAATACGCGACCCATGCCGACCTGACTGCTGCGCAGGAGCGCGCCTACGACAGCGCCCGCCATGATCGCGAGAACGGGTCGTTCCAGCGCCGCTGGGCCCGACTGACACGCTCGAACACGACCGCCGATCGCTTGGCGACGGCGAATCTGCGCGATCGAGCCGCGAGTGCTCGCAACGCGGTTGCCCACGAGCAGCCTGGACCTCGCGACGGTATCGAGCGGACCCGAGGCAGACCTCCTTCGGCAGCTTCAGGAGCTGCGCGCCAAGGCCTCCGCAGATCGGGCCCGCGCCGCGACGGACCGCGCCCGGGCGACCAAGGATCGGGCCACGGCTGCGAGCGAGCGTGCCCGGCTGGAGGCTGAGTTGGAGTCCGCCCATATCGATGACCTCACCGGCGCCTATCGCCGCGAGGCCGGTCGACAGGCTCTCGCCAACGAGATCGATCGGGCCCGCCGCGCGGAAGGGCGCTTCGTCCTGGCCTTCGTCGATGTCGACCGACTCAAGGTCGTCAACGATCGAAAGGGCCATGCTGCCGGCGACCGCGTGCTGCAGACGGTGGCCGATGAGATCCGCGAGAACCTTCGATCGTTCGACCCGATCGTGCGCTACGGCGGCGACGAGTTCGTGTGCGGCCTGGGAGGAACGGACCTCACCGAAGCGGCCCGCCGCTTCGCCTCAATCGCCAGTGCGATCGAGGCCCGCGCCCACGTCGGGATCAGCGTCGGGCTGATCGCGCTCGCGGCTGGCGACACGCTCGATCAGCTGACTGAGCGGGCCGATGCCGAGATGCTCCGGGTCAAGGCCGAACACCACGCCCGGCCAATCCGACCCGGACCCGTCGGCCGCAAGACCGCCGAGCGCAAGACGGTAGGCCGCACAGGATCTGCCCCGAGGCCCTAGTCCCAGAGGTCGACCTGGGCCAGGTCGAGGCCGCCCAGCGTGTCGTTCAGCTGGGCGAGGTGGTAGACGTCGTGACTGAAGACCCGCTGGATCACCGCGCCGCGGGTGTGGACCCAGGAATCGTCCCATTCCGGACGACGCAGGACCTGATCGAGCATGGGCAGGCTCCAGCGATCCAGGCAGGCCTCCACGATCCGGAAGGTCGAGTCGAGCGCGTCGGCCAGCTCGGCAGCGCTCAGGACATGCTCGAGGTCGTCGTCGCCGGGACAGTCGTTGGCGGCATTCGTGAAGCGGGTGCTGGCGGCACCCGGCTCGCCGGCGAAATCGCATAGCCAGAACACCCGCTGGCAGGCCGTGTGGCCGATCGCCGCCCACAGCGGCCATTGATCCGGCCTCGGCCGAAGCGCCAGCTGCTCCTCGGTCAGGGCCGCGACCGCATCACGGAAGCGGCGGTTGTACTCGGGCCACATGCTGTAGGCGGGGCGGATCGTCGGTTCGGTCATCCAGGCAAGGTACTCCCTGGTCCTGCCGGATCCTGTCAGCAATCGGCCAGCGAGGGCAGGGCCGGCCAGAAGTGGACGTAGAATCGAGCCATGTCCAGTCAGTCCCGAGACCGCCACCGGGTCCTGATCGTCGGCGGCGGATTCGGCGGCCTGTACGCCGCCCGGGCCCTGGGCGGGGACGAGCGGGTCAGCGTGACCCTGATCGACCGGCGCAACTTCCACCTGTTCACGCCCCTGCTCTACCAGGTGGCAACGGGCGCCCTGTCGCCAGCCGACATCGCCCAGCCGCTCCGATCGATCCTGCGCCACAAGCCGAACACCACGGTCCTGCTGGGCGAGGCGGTCGGGCTGGATCCCGAGCTGCGCGAGGTGCAGCTGGCCGATGGTGGCGCCTTCGGCTACGACTCGCTGATCGTCGCCTCCGGCGCCCGGTTCTCGTACTTCGGGCACGACGCCTGGGCGGGCGCAGCGCCGGGTCTCAAGTCGCTCGATGATGCCCTCGAGATTCGGCGCCGCATCCTGATCGCGTTCGAGGCCGCCGAGCGCGAGCAGGACCCCCAGCGCCAGGCCGCCTGGTTGACGTTCGTCCTGGTCGGCGGCGGTCCCACGGGCGTCGAGCTGGCGGGCTCGCTGGCCGAGATCGCCCGCGACACGCTGCGCCGCGACTTCCGATCGATCGACACGGCGTCGGCCCGAATCATCCTGGTCGAAGCCCTGCCCCGGATCCTGCCGACCTACCCGGCCGGCCGCTCGGCGGCTGCCGCCCGCCAGCTCCGGCGGCTCGGGGCGACGGTCAGGACGGCGACCCGGGTCGTCGACGTGACGACCGAATCGGTCACGGTCGAGGCCCCCGACGGGAAGCGCGAGGTGCTGCCCGCCCGGACGGTTCTGTGGGCAGCCGGGATCCTGGCCTCGAGCTTCGTCGGGGCGGTAGCCCAGGCAACCGGCGCTCCAACCGATCGGAACGGCCGGATCAAGGTCGAGCCCGACCTGACCGTGCCCGGCCATCCCGAGGTCTTCGCCGTGGGCGACGCCGCGGTCCAGCCCTGGAAGAAGGTCCTGCCGGTACCGGGTGTGGCCCAGGGCGGCATCCAGGGCGGTCGCTACGCTGCCCGGGTGATCCAGGCCCGACTGTCCGGCGAGACTGTGCCGCCGTTCCGCTACAGCAACCGCGGCGACGTGGCCGTGATCGGTCGGCTGGCCGGCGTAACCGACATCCCCTGGCTCGGCCCGCTCGGCCGGCAGAGCGGCTTTCCTGCCTGGGTGCTGTGGCTGTCGATCCACATCCTGTACCTGATCGGGTTCACCAACCGGATCGTGGTCGTCCTGCGCTGGGGCTGGAGCTTCTTCACCCGCGGACGCGGCTCGCGCCTGATCACGGGCCAGCCATTCCTGCCGCCGATCGCGTCGCCCGAGACACCAGACGAGCCGGCCGCGACGGGCCAGGCAAACGAACTGAGCGGCCGTCCGAAGACGGCCGCTCGGCGGAGAGGAGGGAGCTGACTCGAATCCCGGGCCGCCGGCCCGGGGCAGGCCTCAGGCGCCAGCCCGGACCACCCAGCCGGGCTCGGGCTCGCCGAACTCTCGACGAGGTAGTCGCGTGAGGACTCCACGGCCTTGCGCGGGCCGGTGAGCGACGCCTTAAGGCGGAAGTCGTCCGACCGGACGCCTGGTGGCCATGGCCGACATCGTCGACGCCTGCGTGTTCCTGCTCGAGAATCGGTCGGCCAATGGCGTCGAGCTCATCGTGGACGGCGGGATCACCTGCGTCTGAGCGAGATCGCCTGGGCCTAAAAGTTCGGAGCGGCCCTCCGAAGAGAACCGCTCCGATGCTGTCCCGGTGAAGGTGTCCGCCGAGGCGGACTCTTCTGCCACGCTACAAGGGCATCTATCACGTCGGCTGTACCGACTACCCTGACCCTACCTACCCATGACCTTGCAGCTGGGGCAGCTGGCTGCTTTCGCAACGAGTGAAGCATACCCGAATCGGGCCGCGCGGCCAATAGTTTCGTCACAAACCCGGGTGAAAATTCCTTAACCTTGGGCCGGGGCGATGGCGATGGAGGTGATCGCGACGGGTTCGTTGGGCAGGTCGCGGCTGTTGCGCGGCGCGGAAACGATCTTGTCGGCGACGTCCATGCCCTTGGTGACCAGCCCGAACAGGGTGTAGTTCTTGGGCAGCTTGCCGGTCAGGTCGGCGACGCAGATGAAGAATTGCGAGCCGTTCGTGTTCGGCCCGGCATTGGCCATGGCCAGCGCTCCCCGGACGTAGTCGCCCTGGACCTTCTCGTCCTCGAAGGTGTAGCCCGGCCCGCCCGTGCCCACCCGGCCCTGGTCGAGGCTGGCCTTCTTGCCGTACTGGCCGTCGCCGACCTGGATCACGAAGCCGGGGATCACCCGGTGGAAGATCACGCCGTCGTAGAAGCCGCTCCCGGCCAGCTTCAGGAAGTTCGCGCTGGCCTTGGGCGCGCTCTCGTCGTACAGCTCAACGACGATGTCGCCGAGATCGGTGGTGATGGTGGCGGTGGTCATCTATGTTCCTCGCTAGGGTCCGACGGTCACGCTGGTCATCGGGACGGGGTCGACGGCGGCGTTATCGGGGTCACCGGTGTTGGGCATGGCGGCGATGGCGTCGACAACATCCATGCCCGACGTGACGCTGCCAATGATTGCGTAACCGTACGGGTTCGAGGTCGCAAGCGTCTGGACGAGCGGGCCGTCGGACAGGACGATGAAGAACTGCGACGCCTCGGAGTGCGGATCTCCGGTCCGGGCCATGGCCACCGTGCCCCGGACGTAGCTCGTGCTGGGCGGGTCGTCGGCGATTGTATAGCCCGGCGTGCCCGATCCGACCAGGGCCGCGTCGCTGGCCGACAGCTTGCCGTCGGCCCCGACCCGGCCGAACTGGCCGTCGCCGCCCTGGATCACGAACGAGGGCACGAGCCGGCTGAAGACGACCCCGTTGTAGTAGCCGCAACTGGCCAGGGCCACGAAGTTGCCGGCCGCAATGGGCGCCGGATCGGCGACCACGGCGACCACGATCGTGCCCTTGGGCGTGGCGATCGTGACCGTCCGGGTCAGGCCGGCGGCCAGGGCCGGTGGCTGGCTCGTCGGGCAGTTCGTGCCCACCGGAACGCGGCTGGCGGGGGCGACGGCGCCGGGCAGGCCGGCCGAGCTGATGCAGCCGGCCAGGACGATCGCGACCAGCGCCAATGCCGGAAGGCCGACCAGGCGGCCAGCGGGGCGGGGGTTCATCAGGCGGCGGCCTCGAGCGCGGCGGGGTAGTCGATCGCCCCGGACAGGAGCGCCTCGCCCAGAATGATGCCCCGGACCCCCACATCGCGCAGCCGGCCAATCCCGACCGGGTCGCGCGCTCCACCGGCCACGAACAGGTCGATGTCGTGGGCCCCGATCAGGCCGGCCAGCAGGGCCAGGTCCGGCTCCGCCCCACCGTGGGCCAGGACGAAGCGCCGGACGCCCTGCTCGACCAGCTCGGCGACGAGTCCGGGCAGGGTGGGCGGCACTGGCCGCCGCCATGGAAAGGCGGCGAACCGCTCGGGACGGGGATCCAGCCCGACGGCCAGCCAGTCGCCGGCCACGGCCAGCGATTCACGCAACAGCTCGCGCTCCTCGACGACGCTCATGGCCAGGACCACCCGGGTGGCGCCGGCGGCGAACGCCAGCTGGATCCGGTCGGGACCTTCAACGCCACCGGCCAGCTGGAGGGGCGTGGCGATCCGGGCTGCAACCAGGCCGACCGCCTCGAGGTTCACCGGCTGGCCGCTCCGGGCGCCGTCGAAGTCAACCAGGTGGATGAGTGGCGCGCCGAGCTCGACGAAATGGGCCGCGATCCGTTCGGGACGGTCGGTGGGCGCCCCGATTCCGGTCGCGGCGCCGGGCCAGAACACGATCCTGGAGCGACCCGCCTCGAGGTCGATCGACGGAATGACCTGCACGCCTTGGTCAGGCGCCCGAGCTGCTGCCCTCACCGGCCAGCAGCCGGCGATGGAAGCTGATCGGCAGGCTGCCGTTGCGCAGGAGCGTGTCGTGGAAGCCGCGCAGGCTGAATGCCTCGCCCTTCCGGCCGCGCTCGTCCTCGCGCAGCTGCAGGAGGAGGACCTTGCCCAGCAGGTACGACAGCTGGTAGGTCGGGGTGTGGGTGTAGCGCCGAACCTCGGCCCGGGCGTTGGCGGTCTCGAAGGCGGTTTCCCCGACCAGCCAGGCGATGGCCTCGTCCACGCCGATCTCGCCCCGATGCATGCGCACGTCCAGGATGATCCGGCAGGCCCGCCAGATCGCGTCTGTGTGCATGCTCAAGCGGAAGTTCAGGGCGTCGTCGAAGTGCTCCTCGCGCATCATCTGCTCGGAGTACATGCCCCAGCCCTCGACGAACTCGGGGGCCTGGACGGCCAGCCGGCTGAGGCTCGGATGGCGTCCGGCAACGGCCAGCTGGAGGTGGTGGCCGGGGTAGGCCTCGTGGATGCTGGTGTTGCTGATCGAGCTCCAGTTGTGCTCGCGCATCGCCGCCGGGTCGCCGTCGACCGACGGCGTGACGATGTATAGCCCCGTGGGATCGCGATCGAACTTGGGGGCGTCGAAGTAGGCCGCGAAGGGCATCACGTTGCGCAGGTAGTCGGGGGTGGGCATGACCTCGATCCGCTCGTCGTCGGGCACGCTCACGATCGAGTGCTCGATGAGGTGGGCGCGCGCCCGGAGCATCGCCTCGCGATAGCCGTCGAGGGCCTTCTCGAAGGTGGGCGGATGGTCCTCCTTGATCCGGTCGATGACGCCGGCCTCGTCGATCGTCGGATCGATCTGGTGGGCGATCGCCGCCCGGGCGGCGTGGTGCTCGGCCAGCTGCTTCCAGCCGATCTCCAGGATCTGGTCGGCATCAAGGCCATCGAAGGCCCGCCGGCGGACGAGCTCGTCGTACAGCTCGCGGCCCAGCGGCCAGCCATCTACGGCCGTCTCGAGGGTGCCCTGCAGGAACGATTCGTAGTCGGCCAGGGCGGCCTTGGCCCTATCGGCGGCGGCCTGCAGGCGGCGGCGCTCGACCGGCGGCAGGTCCTCGCCGGCGGCCACGATCTCGTCCATGAACGCGGGTAGCGTCTCGGCCGACTCGAGCTCGAGCTGCTGCCACAGGCGAACCTGCGGGCCGCGGGCCCGGGCGCGGTGCTCGGCCAGGAAGCGGGGCACCGCCTCCAGCCGGCCGGCAATCGATCCGAGGCGCACATCGAGCGGTGCGAAGTTCCGGGCAAACAACCCGAATAGGGGGTCGCCCAGTCCGTCGATCGCGCTCGAGCGCTGCTCCCACTGGCGCTGGTCCTCGAGCCTGAACAGCTCCAGGCGCAGGTTGTGCAGCTCGACGTCTCGTTCGAAGCGGACCTCGGGCGACAGGTCGGCCGGATCGATCGCCTCGATCGCCGTCAGCTGCCCGCGGGCCCGCTGGATGTCCTCGGCCACGGCCTCACGGCTGCCGTCAGGCAGGCGCTCATCCTCGGTGTGGATGCCCAGGAACGTGGCCAGATCGGGATGGGCGGCCACGGCCCGTCGGAAATGGGCCTCGACCAGGTCGTAGAACGCGTCGTCGAGGGGGCCCTTGACCGGCGCCGGCGCCGGACGGGTCAGCGGGAACGCGTCGAGGGCGCTGCTCACCGAGCGGCCAGGGCCTGATCCGGTTGGCGCGTCGTGCCGGGCCGCCGGCCGGCCGTCTCGGCCAGAGTGTCCCGGACGGCCCCCACGATCCGCTCAATGTCCGTGGCCGCGACGTCGATATGGGTGGTCGCTCGAACCGTGCCGTGGGGATACTCGACCATCAGGATGTCCCGGCCCCGGAGGCCGTCCAGGAAGGCGGCCCGGTCGCCCCGGACCCGGAACAGGATGAAGTTGGTCGCCACCCGGCCCGGATCGAGGCGACCCGGCTCGGTCTGGGCCAGTCCGCCGGCGGACTCGATCCCGTCCAGGTCGGCCAGCTCCTCGGCCAGCCGGCGGGCGTTGGCGTGATCCTCGGCCAGGCGGTCGATCGTGCCGTCCGGCCCATCGCCCAGGGCGACCAGGCCGGCCGCGGCCAGGATGCCCACCTGGCGCAGGCCGCCACCTACGAGCTTGCGCCCGCGGCGCGCCCGCCAGATGAAGTCGCGGCAGCCAACCACGACCGAGCCGACCGGGCAGGCGAGCGCCTTCGACAGGCAGAACGAGACCGAATCGGCCGGTTCGGCCAGATCCCGCGCCGTGACCCCCTGGGCCACGACGGCGTTGAAGAAGCGGGCCCCGTCCACGTGGAGCGGGACCCCGCGCTCGTGAGCCACGGCCGCGATCGCCGCGGTGTAGTCGACGCTGAGGGGCTGGCCCATCGAGTGGGCGTGGGTGTTCTCGATCGTGACCAGGCCGGTGATCGGTTCGTGGGGGTCGAGCGGATCGCGGAATGCCTCGGCCACCTCGACTGGATCGAGGGTCCCGTCGGGTCGCTCGCGCAAGGCCCGGATCGAGGTGCCGACGATGACCGCGTGGCCGGCCGCCTCGTCCTGGATGATGTGGCTCTCGGACCCGGCGATCGTCTCCTGGCCACGGGCCAGGTGGGCCAGCTGGGCGACCAGGTTGCCCTGGGTCCCGGAGGTCACGAACAGGCCGGCTTCCTTGCCCAGCAGGTCCGCGGCGCGCTCTTCGAGCTTGATCACGGTTGGGTCGTCGCCGAAGACGTCGTCGCCGACCTCGGCCGAGGCCATCGCCCGGCGCATCGCCTGGGTCGGCCGGGTCACGGTATCGGAGCGAAGGTCGAGCAAGGACATGCCGGCGAGTCTACCGGAGGCGGCCGTGGCCTTGGGTGCGACTGGCCCGGAGGCCCGAATTGGCTGGGCCGTGGGTCGTTCGCCGCGGCGAGGTGCTATCCTTCCGGCTCGCCGCGGACCCGTGGTGTAGCGGCCCAACATGCCAGCCTGTCACGCTGGAGATCGCCGGTTCGAATCCGGTCGGGTCCGCCAACCTCGCATACACCGACGCCCCGTCCTCCGCCCGGACGGGGCGTTATCTCTGCCCGGCGACCCGTTCGGCCGGCCGCGCTGCGCCGATACTGGCCAGCAATGCCACCGCCCGATCCGACTGCTCGGCTGTCATTCCGCGAGATGACCGTGAATGACCTCGACGCCATGGCCGCCCTGCTCGGCGACCCCGTCGTCATGGCCTATTACGCGCGGCCGAAGGACCGGGCCGAGGCCCTGGCCTGGATCGAGTGGAACCAGCGCCTCTACCGCGAGCATGGCTTCGGCCTGTGGATCGTGGAGGAGCGCGAATCGGGCCAGTTTGTCGGTGACTGTGGCCTGACCCCGCAGGAGGTCGACGGTGCGACCGAGATCGAGGTCGGCTATCACGTCCGAGCCAGCGCGCAACGCCAGGGCTTCGCCACGGAAGGGGCGGCCGCCGCTCGCGCCTACGCTCGGGACGTGCTCGGCCTTGACCAGCTGATCGCCCTGATCCATCCCGACAACGTCGCCTCGCAGCGGGTCGCCGAGAAGATCGGACTGCGCTTCGAGCGCGAGACCACGAGCAGGTCGGGCCGGCCGAGCCGGGTGTACGGCGGCCTCCTTGGCTGATCCCTGGAGCAATCGCGGTCAATCCGGAGCTTCCAGCTCGAAGTGGCAGAATGCGCGGCGATGACGATGCGGCCGCGACGCAAGGACCAGGCTCGCCAGATCAAGCCGGCGGTCCGAGCGCGACCCGTCGGAAGTGGCCGGCGCGGAGGCTGGGGCGGGCCGTCGCTGCTGGTCGTGGCCGTGATCACGGTGGCCCTGGGCAGCCTGGCCACGATCGCGATCCTGCTCGGATCGCCGAGGGCATCACCCTCGAGCGGCTCCCTGGGCTCGGCAGGTGGGTCGGGCGCCACGTCGAACGGCGGCCCACTCGCCGGTCAGTCCGGCGGCGCCGGAGCCAGCGTTGGACCGATCACCAGCTTCGGCTCGACCGGACCTGGAGCGTCCGCTCTGGGCGACGGCCCGATCGGGTCTGTGCCGATCGTGCCGGTGGTCGACTTCCGCTCGACCCTCAAGTCGGTCAGCCTGGCCGACGTCCGGGCGATCCTGAACGGCCATCACGCCACGTTCACCAGCCTCGAGCTCGTCTCGTCCGAGGCCAATCCGATCCTGGCCGGAATCGGCGTCGACCGTCCGGATGTCCCCTCGCGGCTGATCCTGGCTGCGACCCCGGCCATCCTCGACAAGGACCTGGCCGCCCACTCGGACCGGCTGGCCTTCCTCCGGGCCGATGAGGTCAGCCCGGCAATCCGGGCCGTGGCCTGGGGCAGCCAGTCGCTGTTCGGGGTCGAGCGGGTCAAGGTGGCCGGCGCCTGGAAGCTCAACGCTGCCCTGCCGACCACGCTCGGGACCGCGCCCGCCTTCGACCCGGCGGTCGTCTGGACCATGGTTGCCGGCGGCGACATCATGCTCGACCGGGGAGTGGCCAAGGCGGTCACGGTCCAGAAGAAGGGAGTCGATTTCCCGTTCAGTGGAGGCACCGCCCGGATCACCGGCCGGCACTGCTGCTCGTCGCTCGGCTGGCCGACAGTGGTGGCGGTCCGAACCGGCAATGCCGGAGCCGTCCGGTCATTCCTGAGCGACGCGGACCTGGCCGTCGCCAACTTCGAGAACCCCGCCCCGGACGCCTTTCGCTATCACACCGAGGGCACGATCTTCTCGGCCAACCCGCGTCTGATCGCGGGTCTGAAGGACGCCGGCATCGACTACGTCTCGCTCGGCAACAACCACATCGGTGACGCGGGCCCGAGGGGATTGCTGCAGACCCTGGCCAACCTCGACCACTACGGGATCAAGCACAGCGGCGCCGGCAAGAACCTGGCCGCAGCTCACACCCCGGCGATTCTGACGGTCGACGGAATCAAGGTGGCGATCCTTTCGTACGACACGATCGCCAAGTACTACGCGGCCGGCACGAACAAGCCGGGCAGCGCCCAGCTGACGGCGGCAGGGGTGAAGGTGGACGTCGCCGCGGCGCGCAAGGCCGGTGCCCAGCTCGTGATCGTCTATCCCCATTGGGGCACCGAGTATTCGCCCCGACCGTTCTCGGCCGAGCAGAAGCTGGCCCACGCCGTGATCGACGCGGGGGCCGACATGATCATCGGCAACCACGCCCACTGGGTCGGCGCGATGGAGATCTACAAGGGCCATCCGATCTGGTACGCCCTGGGCAACTTCGTGTTCGACCAGACCTGGTCCGAGCCAACGAGCGAGGGCCTGCTGCTCCAGATGACCTTCCAGGGCACGAAGCTGATGCAGGTCGGGTTGCAGCCCACGGTCATCCTCGACGGTGCCCAGCCCAACCTGCTCGACCCCGCGACCGACGGCCGGGTCGTCCTCGGCCAGCTGTACGACGCGTCGGGCAAGATGCTGCCCTGGTGACGGGACGGCGCTAGGCTCGCCCGCTTGGCTGGCCAGGCCCGCGGCTGTCGGGCCGGCAATTATCACCACTAAGCTTAAGAAAGGGCTTCCGGGTGATCCTTTCGGCCCCGTTGATGCCAGGGACGCCGATTCGGTCCGAAATATCACCACTATTCGTAAATCGGCCCTCGAACAGGCCTCGAACTAGGCGGGCTACGCGAACGCCCACCGAAACGCGTCGGATAAGAATAGTGGTGATATCGCACCGGCTTCAGTGCGACAAGAGACCGTCGCGAGCCGCTGGAACCGCCGCAAGGAACCGCCGCGACAGGCCAGCCGCCGGCCCGCGCGTCACGAACCCCGACTAGAGGCCGGCGAAGAGGTCCGTTTCGGGGGCCGACGCGGGGATGCGCGACTCGCGCAGGACGTACGACTCGGTGGCCCAGAACTCGCGCCAGCCTTCGAGGCCCATGAGCATGAACGGCGATTCCATGCTGATCTGGGTCACGTGCCGGCCGATCGCTGCCCACTTCTGGTCGAGCTGGGCCGACACGTCGATCCGGGTGGTGATCGCCTCCTCGGCCACGGTCGCCTTGGCCAGGAACGCTTCGTGCTCGGCCAGCTGCTCCGGCGTGGCGTCCTCGGGCGGCAGCCAGAAGCTGCGCCGGCCGAGCTCCTTCATCCGCTCGTTCATTGCCTCGCGCTGGCCCAGCGAGAAGGCCTGCTCGTAGAGCTTGCTGGGTGCCCACGGCTCGAGGCCATCGCCCAGCTGCTCCGTATAGGCGAGGGCATCGCCGGCTCGCTCGAACGCCCCTACGGCGACCAGGTGGGTCCGGATGTGGTCGGGATGGCCGTAGCCGCCGAAGTCGTTGTAGGTGGTCATGACGTCGGGCCGGACCTTGCGCACGAGCCAGACCAGGCGGCCGATCGCCTCGTCCAGGTTGGCCTGCCAGTAGTTGCGCGGGTCGCGGTTGCCCGGCTCGCCCATCATCCCCGAGTCGCGGTAGCCGAGGTTCTCCCACTCGGTCACGCCCAGCTCGCCCATCGCGGCC
Source organism: Candidatus Limnocylindrales bacterium (assembly GCA_038239115.1). GTDB lineage: Bacteria > Chloroflexota > Limnocylindria > Limnocylindrales > CSP1-4 > Palsa-1033. Next base: position 40,145 of record JBBSFD010000020.1, read on the forward strand.
TCGAGCTCGCCCGCCCGGATCTCGCCCAGCCGGCGGTGATTGTCGGGTGTGTCCATGTCGGGCACGACGATCTCGCCAAGCTCGCCCCGGGTACCGGTCACGAGGACGACCCGGTGGCCCTCGGCCACGGCTTTGGCCATCGACCCCCCGGTCCCGATCGTCTCGTCGTCGGGGTGGGCATGGACGGTCATCAGGGTCAGGCGGTGGTCAGTGCTCATGATCCCATCGTAGTTGAGAATCGGAACCCGTGGCCCACTGCGTCCTGCCGGTCAGGGGCTCCTGTATCGTCAGCCGATGGCCGAACGAGTCACCCAGGATCGCCCGCCCGGACCCCTCGCCGGAATCGTCGTCGTCGACTGCTCGACCGTCCTGGCCGGCCCGTACTGCACGATGCTCCTGGCCGACCTGGGAGCCGAGGTCATCAAGGTCGAGCCACCGGAGGGCGACGGGACCCGGGCCTGGGGCCCGCCCTGGGTGGGCGCGGGCCGTCAGGGCCCAGACGATCCCGGCGTGGCCGCCTACTACCTGGCCATCAACCGCAACAAGCGCAGCATCCGGCTCGATCTGCGCTCGGCTCCGGGCGTCGAGATCCTGGCCAGCCTGATCCGGCGAGCCGACGTGCTGGTCGAGAATTTCCGGGTCGGCGGCTTCGAGCGCCTCGGCTTTGCCGACGCGACCCTCGACGAGCTGAACCCGCGCCTGGTCCGGCTGTCGATCAGCGGCTACGGCCGGACCGGCCCGGAATCGAGCCTGCCTGGCTACGACTTCGTCATCCAGGCGGTGGCCGGCCTCATGTCGATCACCGGTTTCCCCGACGGCGAGGGCGGGGCGCCAACCAAGGTCGGCGTGGCCATCGCCGACGTGACCACCGGCCTGCTCGGCTGTGTCGCCGTCCTGGCCGCCCTCGAGGGCCGGGGCCGGCCGGGCTCGCCCGCCTTTGACCGGGGCCAGCGGATCGACCTGTCAATTCTCGAGTCAACCCTGGCCCTGCTGGTCAACCAGGCCCAGAACGCGTTCGTTGCCGGTGTTTCGCCCGGCCGGCGGGGCAATGCCCATCCGAACATCGTGCCCTACGAGACATTTGCCACGGCCGACGGCCAGCTCGCCCTGGCCGCCGGCAGCGAGCGCCAGTGGCGCCGCCTGTGCAGCGCGCTCGAGCTCGAGGGGTTGGCCGACCAGCCGGAGTACGCATCGAACGGCCAGCGGGTCGCCCATCGCGACCAGCTCCGGCCGATCCTGGCCGCCCGCTTCGCCGCTCGATCGAGCGCCGACTGGCTCGAGCGGCTCGAGGCGGCCGAGATTCCCTGCGGCCCGATCCGGGGTGTCCTCGAGGCCCTCGAGTCGGACCAGGCCCTGGCCCGCCAGATGACGGTCGAGGTGGAGCACCCCGTGCTGGGCACGCTCCGCCAGGTCGGCGTCCCGTTCAAGCTGGCCGCCACGCCGGCCACGGTGCGGACGGCGCCGCCGCTCCTGGGCGAGCACTCGGCCGAGATCCTGGCCGAGCTCGGCTGGTCGGCCGCCGCGATCGAGGGGCTACGCCAGCAGGGAGTGATCTGAACCCCCTGCGAGGAACCACGTGCAAGACTGCAGGCGTGCCTCGTTCGGCTCCGGTTGGGCAGGCTAGACTCGCCGGGCGGGTGGCCGGCGCCCGTCGACGCAGGGGCGTTCAGACCTAGGAGATGACGACCGAATGAGCGACGACCGCGAACGCTGGGCGCTGATCCTGGGGGCCTCGAGCGGCATGGGCGAGGCCACCTCCCGCCTGCTGGCCGCCAACGGCTACCGGATCTGCGGGATCCATCTCGATTTCCGGGCCGCCCTCGCGCACGTCGATGAGGTCAAGGCGGCGATCGCCGGCGCCGGGTCCGAGGCCCTCTTCATCAACATGAACGCCGCCGACGACGAGAAGCGCGCGGCCGCCCTGGCCACCCTCGGCGCCCGCTTCGACCAGAGCCGGGCCCAGGGCGGCCATCCCTACGTCCGGGTCGTGATGCATTCGCTGGCCTTCGGCTCGCTCGTGCCGTTCATCGCCGAGGACCCCAAGGGCGCGGTCGATCGCAAGAAGATGGAGATGACCCAGGACGTGATGGCCAACAGCCTCGTGTACTGGGTCCAGGACCTGTACCGGGGCGGCTTCCTCGAGTCCGGCTCGAAGATCTACGCGATGACCTCCGAAGGCTCGTCCCGGGTTGTCCCCAGCTACGGCGTCGTGTCGTCGGCCAAGGCCGCCCTCGAATCGCATGTCCGGCAGCTGGCCATGGAGCTGGCCCGGCTGGGCGATGGGATCACGGCCAACACGATTCGGGCCGGCGTGACGAGGACCCCGGCGCTGATGAAGATCCCGGAGCACGACGCGATCATCGCGGCAGCCACCCGGCGCAACCCGACCGGCCGGATGACCACGCCCCAGGATGTCGCCAAGGCGATCCTCGCCCTGAGCGGAGAGGGGACCGACTTCATCAACGGCGAGACGATCGGGGTCGACGGCGGCGAGTTCATCACCGGCGCCTGAGCCGGTTCGGGCGATGAGCGGCCGGGTCATCGTCGTCGGCAGCGTCAACGTCGACCTGGTCGTGCGCAGCCCCCGTTTGCCGGGGCCGGGCGAGACGACCACCGGCGGGACGTTCGAGCAACATCACGGCGGCAAGGGCGCCAATCAGGCCGTGGCCGCGGCCCGGCTCGGGGCCGACGTCCGGTTCATCGGGGCGGTCGGGGCCGATTCGTTCGGGTCGGAGGCGCGGGCCAGCCTGGCCGCCTCCGGGGTCGATGTCGCCGGCTTGGCGTCGGACGGGGCGGTCACCGGCATCGCCCTCATCCTGGTCGACCGTGCCGGCGAGAACCTGATCGCGGTGGCCTCAGGCGCCAACTGGGCCCTTGGAGCTGATGCTGTCGAGGACGCCCTGAACAGGCTCGGGTCGCTGGCCGGCGACGTCGTCCTCGTCGCCAACGAGCTCGCGCCGGCCGCCGTGGCTGCCGCGCTCCGCTCGGCCCGGGCCGCCGGTGCGCGGACGATCCTCAACCCGGCGCCGGCGGACGGATTCGACCGCTCCCTGCTCGAGATGGTCGACATCCTCACGCCCAACCGGGTCGAGCTGGCGCTCCTGGCCGGCTCGGATCTAGCCGGCTCCGGTTTGGCCGGCTCCGGTTTGGCCCGCATGGACCCGGTCGAGGCGGCTCGATCGCTGGCCGTCGGCGAGGCCGTGATCGTGACCCTCGGCTCCGGCGGCGCCCTCGTCGTGCCTCGCGACGGACCAGCGCGTTCCGTGGCTGCCACCCCGGTCGAGGCGATCGACACGACCGGTGCCGGCGACGCCTTCAACGGGGCGTTGGCGGCTGCACTGGCCGAGGGTCGGTCATTCGAGGAAGCTGTCCGGCGCGCCGTCGCGGCCGGCGGCCTGGCCACAACCCGGGTGGGCGCCCGCGAGGGGATGCCCACCACCGCTGAGCTGGCGGCAGTCCTCGGCTAAGCCTCGATGTGTCCGTCGACGAAACGGTATCGGACGCTCTCGCCGAGCCGCGGATGGTCTTCGACACCAATAGCGACGTAGCCGGCCTTCTCGGCGACCCGGCGCGACGCGACGTTGCCGGCGGCGACGACGACTTCGACCGCGGTCGCGCCCGGGCCGAGCGCCCGAACGGTAAGCTCGCGCAGAACGGCCGTGGCGATCCCCCGTCCGCGCGCAGCCGCTGCCACCCAGTACGCCGGTTCGGAACGTCCGTCGGCCCTGGCGATCGAGGCGTTCCCAACACGACGGCCTCGGTGATCGAGCACTAGCCAGGCGTCGGCGTCCAGGGGCAGCAGGGCGATTGCCACCCGAACGTCTGCCGCCGTGGTACCCGGATCCTCAGTTGTCCAACGAAGGATCTCCGGGTCACGGACGGCCTCGGCGTACCAGGTCGCATCGGATGATCGCCAGCACCTGAGGCGGATCGTGGCTTCCATTCGCACACGAGGCTAGCAGCGGAGCTAGGCAACCGCGTCGAGGGGATGCAGCTCGAAGACGCGCCGACCCTCGGCGGCCTCGAGGGGCTGATTGATGTCGACGCCGTCGACGAAGCGCATGAACTGGACCCCGAACGGGATGCTGTGTGCCAGGGGCCCGAGCGTCTCGCGAAAGAAGGTGATTCGTTCGGTCGCGTCCAGCTCGGTCGCTTGGACCTCTTCCTTGCGGCCATGGTGGGTGATCGTCGCCCGACCGGCCGCCCGCAGGTTGCGCACCCACTGGACCTCGCCCCAGGGAGCCCAGACAAAACGGCGGCCTGAGAATTCGACGATCGCGAGCGGGGTCGTCCGGGGCAGGCCGCTCTTGCGGCCGCGAATGGTGATCAAACCGTTGGGACCGAGCGGAACGCCGTGGGTCAACAGGAACTCGAGGATCGGGCTGAAGAGCGTGACCCGCCGCGGTACCCGGGCGGCGCTTCTGGTTTGGTCGGTCACGGTAGGGACTCCTTCGTGTGTCTAGACGGCCGCGGGCCGGCGACCATGGTGAGATCCAAGTGGGCCAGCCGATCCGGATTCGCGAGGATGTCGATCGCGAGGATTCGCCCGCCTTTGACGGTCAGGGCCGCCACCGCAAATGGCGTCCCGTCGGGCGCCCAGGCGACGCTTCCCGGGATCCCGTTCACGAGGATCCGGGTCGACGTCTCGGCGAACCGCCGGAAGGACATGGCCTGCTCGGCCACGACCTGCGCGCCGCGGATCAGGGAGACCAGGCTCGGCTGGGCCGGCCCACCGTCGGAGCGCAAGACGACCTCCGGATCGAGGACCGCGATCAGGCGGCCGAAGTCGCCGTCACGGGAAGCGGCCAGGAAGGCATCGACGACGGCCCATTGGCCATCAAGGTCGACATCCGGTATGGGCGCACCCTGGACGCGCCGACGGCCGCGGCTGGCCAGCTGCCTCGCCGCCGCCGGCGTCCGGCCGAGGATTGGCGCGATCTCGTCGAACGGCAGGGCGAAGACGTCGTGCAGCACGAAGGCCACCCGTTCGGCCGGCGTGAGCGAGTCGAGCACGACGAGCATGGCCAGCCCGATGGAATCGCCCAGCAAGGCCTCCTGCTCAGGATCGAGACCCTGCTCCGGGCTCACGATCGGATCCGGGAGGTGGGTTTCCAGGGACGTTTCGTGGCGGGTCCGGCGGGATCGCAGCACGTTGAGGCAGACGCGCGCCACGACTGTCGTCAACCAGGCCCGCAGGTTGTCGACCTCGCTCGTGTCGGTGCGACTCAGGCGGATCCACGCCTCCTGGACGGCGTCGTCGGCCTCGGTCAGCGAGCCGAGCATGCGGAAGGCGACGCCGCGCAGGTGGGCGCGGTTGGCCTCGAAGCGATCGGCGAGCAAATCCTGGCGATCCATGGGTCACGTCCTGCGGTTGGTCGAGTCATGTCATTGACCCGCGAGCCCGCGCCGATGTGACCGTACCGCCGTTCCGCGACCCGGCGAGCGGCCCGACAGTCGTCGTCCGAGGCCACGCTGTTTTCGGGGCCAGTTGCGTCAGACGAGCGTAGCTGACCGAAATCCGGCTGCTTTCGTGAGTTCCGCGCGCGGGACGCAACAGCACGACAAGTTGCGGTCCATTTCGGTCGTTCTCGTGCGTCCCAGGCACCCAATTGGCACCCCGGGCTCGAGTGAGGTCAGTTATGAGCGCCTGACGCAACCTCGCCGGAACCACAGGCCGCCGCCCTTGGGCCCCGGCTACGGCCCGCGATGCTGCTCGCGGCCGAGCAGGATTGGCCCGACGAGGAAGCGCGAGCCGAGATACAGGATGAAGCTGAGCGAGGTCACATAGACGCTCACTGCGACGTTCGTCTCGAGGGCCAGCAGGATCCCGGCGATCACACAGAACAGGGCGATCGCCACGCTGTAGACGGCTGCCCGGCCGGGCCGCGCGGTCAGTCGCTCGGCCGAGGCTCCGGGCGTGATCAGCAACGTCAGGATGAGCAGCACGCCCACGACCTGGACCGCCTCGGCCACGGCCGCGGCCAGGATCAGCAGGAACGCAATGGCCAGGCCCCGGACGGGCACGCCGCGGGCCTCGGCCACCTCGGGATCGACCGTCGCGAACGTCAGGGGGCGATAGACAACCGCGAGTGCCGCCAGGGTCAACGCCCCGATCACGACCAGGAGCACGACGTCGGACTGAGTGACCCCCACGATCGTGCCGAACAGGATCGACAGGGCTACATTGGCGTAGTGCGGGTAGAGGGTCAGGAACAGGACGCCCAGGCCCAGGCCGAAGGCCATGACCACGCCCACGACCGCATCCCGCTCGCGCACCCGGACGCCCAGCGTGCCGATGAACACGGCGGTGATCATCGAGCCGGTCATCAGCCCGATCACCGGCGAGATCCCGATGAGGATCGCGGCAGCCGAGCCGGTGAAGCCCAGCTCGGCCAGGGCATGCACGGCAAAGGCCATGTTGCGGGCGACCACGAACCGGCTGACGATCCCGGACACGATTGCGATGACCACGCCCGCCGCGATCGCGTTCTGGGCAAACGAGTAGCCCAGCAGGTGGACCAGCTGGTTCATCAGGGTGCCTGGCGGGGCGAGGGCGGCGGACCGCCGGGATGGATCTCGGGCAGGTGATGGGGCTCCTCCAGCTCGAAGCCCGAGCCGGTCGACTCGCTCACGACCAGGATCCGGCCATGGACCCGGAGCACGTCGACGTGCGAGCCATACAGCTCGGACATCCGCTCCGAAGTGAGCACCTCGTCGGGCGTCCCCGCGGCCCATCGGCCGTTGACCACGAACAGGACCCGGTCGACCAGCTGGAGGATCGGATTGACGTCATGGGTGACGAACAGGACCGTCCGCCCGGTCCGCCGTTGCCAGCCGCCGATCAGGTCGGTGATCTCCTGCTGGTGGTGCAGGTCGAGGCTGGCCAGCGGCTCGTCGCACAGGAGCAGGCGCGGGTCGCCCACGATCGCCTGGGCGATCCGGAGGCGCTGCTGCTCACCGCCCGACAGTCGTCCGATCGCGGCATCGGCGTAGGGCGTGGCCTCGACGGCCTCGATCACCTCGCTCACCCGGCGCCGGTCCGCGGCCGACGGGCGGCCGACCCCCCAGCGATGGCCGTCGATGCCCATCTGGACCAGGTCGCGGCCGCGCAGCGGGAGGTCCTGGTCGAACGACTGGTGTTGCGGCACGTAGCCGATACCGGGATTGCCGCGGCGTGGGGCCTGGCCCAGGACCTCGACCGTTCCGGCGGCCAGGGGAGTGAGACCCAGGATCACCCGGAGCAGGGACGTCTTGCCGGAGCCATTGGGGCCCAGGATGGCCACGAACGAGGGCTCGTCGAATTCCAGGGACAGGTCGCTCCAGACTCGCCGATCGTGGTAATCGAGGGTGGCGGCGTCGAAACGGACGGAGGCCCGCCGGCCGGCCTCAGCCACCGCTGCCCAGGGCCTGTTCGAGCTCGTTCAGCTGGCCGAGCTGCCAGTCCTGGAAGTCGCCGTAGTCGGCCGGGATCGTCTCGGCGACGCCCACCACCGGAATCCCGTTGGCGACCGCCAGGTCGTGCATCTGGCTGGTGATCGGGGTGCTGACCTGGTTGTTATAGACCAGCACACGAACCAGCTCTTTTGTGAGCAGGTCCGTCTCACCGGCGACATCGACAGGGGCCGGATCGGTCCCATCCTCGATCGACTTCTGGAAGCCCTCGGGGGTCAGCACCTGGAGGCCGATCGCGCTGGCCAGGTAGACGGCCACCGGCTCGGTAAAGGCGACTGGCAGTCCGCTGAACCGGGTCCTCATCGCCGCGATCTTAGCCGCCACCGGCGCCAGCGAGGCGGCGTACAAGGTGGCCCGGGCGCTGAAGTAGGAGGCATTGGCCGGGTCGATCGAGGCCAGCGCAGCGGCAACCGCCGCGGCCAGCCGGGGCATCGTCGGCGGGTCGTACCAGATGTGCGCGTTGGCGCCATCGGCCTCGCCCAGCAGCTGCTGGACGTTGATCACGACCCGGTCCGGCTTGGGCGATGCCGCCAGGAGCTTGTCCATGAACGAGTCGTAGCCGAGGCCATTGACGATGACGAGCTGGGCGTCGGCCACGACCGCGGCATCCTGGGGGCTGCTCTCGAAGGCGTGCGGATCGGCATTCGGGTCGTTGAGGAGGCTGGTCGAGCTGACCCTAGAACCGCCGACCTGGTTGAGCAGGTCGGCGTAGAAGTTCTCCGTGCCGACGACCGCGATCGGAGTCGCGTTCCCGACCGGACTGGGGCCGCCCGTCACGACCAGCGACGGGGCGACGGAAGGTGCCTGGCTGGCCGGCGCCGCGCAGCCGCCGACCACGATCGCGATGGCCAGCGCGCGCAGCAGTCGGGGCATGGCAGCTCTCCCTATGATCTGGTTGGAACACCGTACCTAATGAGACTCAGTATCGTCAAGGCCGAACCTGGATTCGGCCGGATCCGTGGTATCGTCGGGCGATGACCGACGCTTCAGGGATCGTCTCCAGCCTCGACCGGGCGGGCTACCGGCTGACCGAGCCGCGGCGCGTCGTGGCCGGCCTGATCGCCGAGCGGGACGGCCATTTCACCGCCGCCGACCTGGTCGACGACGCCCGCCGCCAGCGGCTCGACGTCGGTCGGGCCACGATCTTCCGGACCCTCGAGCTGTTCACCGAGCTCAATGCCGTCGAGCGGGTCGACCTCCCCAGCGGCGACCACGCCTATGTCGAATGCGAGCCGATCCACCACCATCACGTGATCTGCTCGCTGTGCCAGCGGACGACCGAGATCGAAGCCTGCGGCATGCCCGCGGTTGCTCGCGACGTGGCCCGCCGGACCGGTTTCCGGATCCAGTCCCATCGCCTCGAGCTCTTCGGCGTCTGCCCCGATTGCCAGGCCGCCGCGAGCCGACGCGGCTAGGCCAGCGACCCGACGGCCGTGGCTCGCAAAGAGAAGACCCCGGGCGAAGCTGCGCGGCGTCGCCGGCGCCAGGAGCTCCGACGCGAGCAGGCCGCGTCGAGTCCGGGCAGCCAGAAAGCCGGCCCTAAAGCCGCCAGCAGGGCCGCCCAGAGGCCTGACAAGCTGGCGTTCTGGCAGTCACCCACCTTCCTGGTAACCGCCGCAGCGATCATCGCCACGCTCGTCTTGATCTACGTCCTCAACAACAAGCCGAATCCGTCCCTGAGTTCGCTCACCCCGCCGGCCAGTCCCGTGCCGGCCTCGATCCCGCGCGATGGCACCCTCCTCGGCGCCCCCTCGGCCGCGGTCACGGTGGACGCCTGGGAGGACTTCCAGTGCCCGTTCTGCGATATCTGGACGGAGCAGTGGGAGCCCCACGTGATCCAGGACTTCGTGGCCCCCGGGATCGTCCAGTACAAGTTCAACAACTACGCCTTCCTGGGCGATGGCCATGACCCCAATGAATCGCTGAATGCGGCGGTCGCCGCGCTGTGCGCCGGCGATCAGGGCAAGTTCTGGGAGTACCACGACTGGCTGTACGCCAACCAGAACCCCAACGGCGAGAACCGCGGCTGGTTCGTCCAGGCCACCCTCGACGCCCTGGCCCAGAAGGTCGGCCTCGACCAGCCAACGTTCGACACGTGCCGGGCCGACCCGGCCAAGGCGACGGCGGTGCAGGCCGAGCGGACGGCCGGCACGGCCCTCGGGGTCCAGGGCACGCCCTCGATCTTCGTCAACGGCAAGCAGGTGACCCTGACGACCTACGCCGACCTGTCAGCCCTGATTCGCTCCCTCGCCGGACCCGCCTCAAGCGCGCCAGCCGGCGCCTCGCCGGGCTCGACCGCGTCGCCCAGCTCGGCCAGCCCTTCCAGCTCGCCGTGAGCGTCCGGCCCGGCGGCGGACTGGCCACCGGGATCGCATTGATCGGCCTGTTCATCGCGGGCTATCTGGCCTGGACCCGGTTGGCCGGCGGCCTGCCGGTGTGCGGCCCGCTGCGTGGCTGCGAGACGGTGGCGACCAGCCCGTACAGCCTGATTCTTGGCGTGCCCGTGGCCTACCTCGGGGTGGGCTTCTCGATCGTCCTGACGATCCTGACCGCGGCCTGGTGGCGCCTCCGCGATCGGCGGGCGCTGCTCCTCCTCTACGGCCTCGGCCTGTTGGGCGTCCTGTTCGTGGCCTACCTGACCTACCTCGAGCTGTTCGTGATCGGGGCGGTGTGCGTCTGGTGCGCCGCGTACGCGGTCACGATCGTGACCGGCTGGCTGGTCGCGGCCGTCGCGCTCCGCCGTGCACCTGGCTCGACCTAGCCGTCGCCATCAAGGCGCCTGGGCGGCTCGAAACATCAACACCATTACTGGCTGACGAGGTTGGCGGTCGAAAAGCCGCCGAATCGGCCTCGCCAGGCCAGGCGATAACGTTCATCGGAGCTCTGGCCAAGCACGAATCTCGGGTCGGGCGATCAGTAAAGCAGACGATTCGGTCCGAATCGGGCGATCTGGCTGCTCGTTAGTAGTGCAGGTAATAATCAGCTGGCAGGCGTCTCGAGGCGCCGAAGCGCAACAGGCGCCGGTCGCCGCCGTGGCCCTGCCGAGCTACAAGCCCGGGCCGTAGCCGGTCAGCTCGACATAGCCCTGGCCGCCCTCGGCCTCGCCGTGGCGGGTCGCGCTCACGACCTGCGAGCCCTCCCAGTAGACGACCCCGGTCGTCGCCCGGGTGTCCAGCTCCTGGTTGGCCACGGTCGGCCGGAGCTGGATCGTCAGGCCCTGGCCGGGGATCGTGATCGTCCAGGCGGCGGGATAGGTGGCCCCGCTGGCGGGCGAGGTCCAGTGGCTGGTCACCGCCACCTGGAAGGCCGACCGGTCAAGGTGGCTGGCGCTGCCCGAGCGATCGACCAGGGTCCCGTAGATCAGGGGATAGCTGCCGTCGGCGGCGCGAACGAGCGACAGGGTCAGGTCGGTACCGTCGGCCAGGTTGACCGCGAACCAGTCCCAGCCACCTCCGCCGACGGCGATGAAATCACCCCATTGGTGGTCGAACCAGGCCGTCCCGTCGACCTGCAGGTTCTGGCCGCCGAGCTCGATCGAGCCTCGCGCCGCCAGGTCGGTCCGCGAGTAGTAGTAGGAGCCGCCGGCCGGCCCGAAGTCGATCCAGCCGTCCCCGCCCTGGAGGACCGCCGGCTTGGCCGCCTCGAGGCTCAGGTCGAGGCCCAGCCCGCGGGGCGAGCCGGCACTGGCCGCCTCGCCGCTCGAGAGGCTGGCGACGAGATGGTCGTGGCCGCCCGCGCCGACCATCGTCCAGGCCGGCCGGCCCGCGGTCCGCGGATCGGTCGGGTCCGGTCCGACGGACAGCGAGAACGCGGGCGAACCGGCCGGCAGGCGGTCGACGCCCGGGCCGACCACGCTCCGCTGGGCGTAACGGAAGGCAGCGCCGGTCTCATCGGTGATCGCCAGGTGGGACGCCCAGGTCACTGGAAAGCCACCCCGTTCGGCCCGGAAGATCACGTACTCGAAGCCGTAGTGCGCGCCGCTGGCGGAATCCCGCAAGTGGCCGGTGTAGTACCACCACTCGGTCAGCCGCTGATGGGCGCCATCGTCCCGGGGCAGCACGATCGGGACCGGGTCAACGGTCGCGGCCGGGGGCGGTGAGGCGCTCGGTTCCGGCCGCAGGGAGGCCGGCTGATTGGCCAGGATCGGGCCGCCCGTGCATCCGCCCAGGCAACCGGCCACGAGGACGCCCAGGACGGCCGCCGTGACCGCCCAGGCCGCCCGCCCGGGCCGCCGCCGATAAGCCGGCCGGGCGATCATGCCGCCGGCTCGGGTTCGGGCAGCGGGACTCGCTCGAGCCAGCGTCGCAGGCGCTCCGGCAGCCACCAGTTCCAGACCCCCAACAGGCGCATCGTGGCCGGCACGAGCAGGGCCCGGACGATCGTGGCGTCGATCGCGACCGCGATCGCCACGCCCAGGCCCACCGCCTTGATCAGGACCACGTCGGCGAAGGCGAACGAGCCGGCTACCACGACCACGATCAGGGCGGCCGAGGTGATGATCCGGCCGCTGCGCTCGAGGCCGGCGGCGACCGCCTCGGTATTGTCGTGGGTCCGATCCCAGACCTCCTTCATCCGGGTCAGCAGGAACACCTCGTAGTCCATCGACAGACCGAACAGGACGCAGAACAGGATGACCGGCAGGGTCGTCTCGACGTAGCCCAGCGGCTGGAAGCCGAGCAGGCTCGACAGGTTGCCATCCTGGAAGATCCAGACGAGGGCCCCGAACGAGGCCAGGATCGACAGGCTGTTCATGATCAGGGCCTTGGCCGGCAGGACGGCCGAGCGGAGCAGGACGAGCAGGACCAGGTAGGTCGTGACCACGATGAACAGGGCCGTCCGCGGGAAGTCGGCTGCTACCCGGTCGACGACGTCGGTGACGTCGGCCGCGCCACCGGCAACGAGCACGCTCACGCCCGGCGGCGGGGCCAGCGGGCCACTCGTCGAGCGCAGGGCCTTGACCAGGTCGCGGCCCTGGTCGGCATTCGGGCCGTAGGTCGTGGTCAGGGTGAAGGCCGTCAGGTCGCCCTTGGTGGTCGCCGCGAGGGTCGCCGCGACGTATCGATCGGGCGGACCCGCCGGCGCGCCGTAGAGCAGCTGGTACTGGGCCAGGCTGAGCCGTGGATCCAGGTCGACATAACCGCCGACCGAGATGATTCGCGGATCGGCGGCCAGGCGCCGCGAATAGTCATAGAGGGCCGCGATGTTGGCCGGGCTGGTGGCCGGGCCGGTTGTCCGGATCGCCAGCGACAGCGGCGCGAAGCGGCCCGCCCCGAAGGCTGAATCCAGCCGGTCGAAGGCCAGCCGCGAGGGCACGCTGGGCGGCAGGATCGTGGCATCGGGCGCGTTCAGCCGGACGTGCAGGAACGGCGTTCCGAGCAGGAGCAGCAGGCCCAGCGTGGCCGCGAAGACCGGCACCGGCCGGCGCATGACCGCCCGAGCCAGGCGCGCCCACGGCTCACTGGCCGAGGGCGGGCCGTTGAGCCGGCGGACCGCCAGCCGGTCGATCCGGCGACCCAGGATCGACAGGATCGCCGGGAGCAGGGTGAGAGCCGCCAGGACGGCCACGCCGACCACGATCGCCCCGGCAATGCCCACCGAGCGCAGGATCGTGAACTCAAAGAGGACCAGACCGAGCAGGCCGAGCAGGACGGTCAGGCCCGAGAAGAACACGGCCCGACCAGCCGTGGCCATCGCCCGCTCGATCGCCTCGCCCACCGCGTCGTCGGGGCCCTGACCGGGCGGACGCCGGCGCAGCTCCTCGCGGAACCGGCTGGTCATCAGGAGCGAGTAGTCGACCCCCAGGCCGAGGCCCAGCAAGGTGGCCAGGTTGAGCACGAAGATGCTCATCTCGGTGAAGCTGGCCACGACGAAGATCGCCGCCAGCGACACGACGACCGCCGCCCCGCCGACGGCCAGGGGCACCCCGGCCGCGATCAGCGATGCAAACACGAGCAGCAGGGCCAGCCCGGCCAGCGGCAGCGACACGAACTCGCTCCGGCGCAGGTCGCTCTCGGAGACCGCCTGGATGTCGCCGTAGAAGGCCGGGCCGCCGGCCAGCTCGATCTCGACCGGACCGGCGACCAGGGCGGCGATCCGGTCCTGGATCGCGGGCAGCGCCGCCGGCGAATCGTCCGGACCGATGTTCAGCAGGACGACGTCATAGGCCGTCCGTCCGTCGCTCGAGACCTGGCTCGGCGCAAACGGATAGGACAGGACCTGGGCGACGTACGGCGCGCCGCTGATCGCCGCCCGGGCGGCCGCCGTGGCCGAGTCGAAGCTGGCCTGGCCGGCCTGGCTGGTACTGCTCGAGTAGACCAGGACGAGCGCCGATTCGGGCAGCCCGAGCTCGTCGTGGAGGACCGTCCTGGCCCGCGACGACTCGAGATCGGCCAGGTTGAAGCCGCCGGCGTGGAGGACCCCAGATGCCCGCGGGGCGAGCGGCAGCGCAATCAGCAGGAGCAACGCCCACAGGCCCACCACCAGCCAGCGCCGCCGGTGGGCGAAGCGCCCCAGCCGTTCGAACACCGTCGGGCGCGGCAGGCTGGCGACCGTTGATTCATCCGCGGGCACGTCCGCATCGTACCCGCAGCGTGGGTACGACCCGTTCGACCCACCCCGATCCCGCGCTCCCGTGGATACTAGTAGAGCGTTCCGTTCGGATGCTTACACATCAGACCAGTCCCAGGTCGAACTTGTTCCAGCGGAACACGACGGGCGCCTCGTTGAACTCGTCGATGCCCTTCAGGATCCGGACCTTGAGCTCGTCG
>JBBSFD010000021.1:0-52955 GCA_038239115.1 Candidatus Limnocylindrales bacterium
CGCAGCTCGCCGACCGACGATGCCGGCTGGCGTGCAGATCTCGTGGCCGCCAGCGTTCAGTTCTCGTGGCCGTGCCTGTTCAGTTCTCGTGGCCGCCAGCGTTCAGATCCTGATGTCCCTTGACACGCAGCGAGCTCGACGGCCGTTTCCACACGTCCTGAGGCTAGCTCGGCTCCCGAGCGGATTCAACCGTACACAATCTCGTACACGGATGGCCTTGTCGCTCGCCAATCCTCTGTTCTAGCATCGAGCCTCGGCGACTGACGCCTCGGTCGGTCGCCCGGTGCCGTCTCGGTGGGCTGAGCAGCATGCGCTGCGGTCTGCCGCGGCGACCGTGGTCGGAGTCATGCTCCGGTGGTCGCTGACGGTCCTCGGGTCGATCTCCGAAGCGTCCGCGTCGCGACTGCTCCGCTGGAGCGGCTCGAGCTCAGGCTGGTCGTCCCAGGCGTGACGGCTCCCGAGACTGAGCGCTCCATCGGGCTGAACGTGGCCAGTCGTCGAAAAACCGGTACGCAGAAGTCCTAGCTTGAGGTCGCCCTCCAGATGGTTCAGCAGCATCACAACCGATACCAGATCGATACGCCCTCACTCCGCCAGCGCCCGAGGGCAGGGATGGGGCCCACGACCGGGGCTTCGAGGCCCAGTTTCCTGCCCCCGGGTCCGTGCGGGGGAATGGACGATCGGCGCCGAGACCCTACAGGCCCATGATCGGCGCGTTCAGCTCGGCACCCGCACCAACCCGTCGGGTCATCGTTGATCCAGGCTTCCTGCCCTACCGCGAGCGCGCCGCGCTGCGGATCCTCTATCGCGCCGACGTCGCCACCACCGCTCAGCTCACCGTCCTCGCTTACGCTCGACGTCAAACGGCTCAAGAACGGCTCGGCCGCCTCTATCGCGCGGGCTATCTCGAACGGGCGATCCTGCCGCCATCTTCTCGCGGTGGTGCTCCCTTCGCCTTTCGCGTCTCGCCCCGGGGCCGTCGACGTCTGGGCTACGACCCACTCACCCGATCCCGCGCCGGCACCCAACTTCGCCATAGCCTCAACGGGGTCGAGACGGTCTGTGCGCTCGTGGCAGCCTCTGGCGGCGGGCTGGCCGAGCCGCTCGTGCAGGCATGGCTGACCGAGGTGATGGCCCACGATCTCCTGCCCAAGGTCTACCCCGATGCGGTCGTCGTCCTCCAGGCGGCGACGGGCTCGGCGGTCCTGTGCCTCGAGATCGACCAAAACACTGAGCGCTGTCCGGTCATCCGGGACAAGCTCGGCCGGTACGAGACCGCGCTCCGCTCCAAGACCGGCTGGCACCTCTTGTTCGTCGTCCCGTCGGCCGAGCGGGCGGCCTCCCTCGCGAGGCACGCAAGTCACAGGGGCGGCTACCCGGGACTCGCCGGTCAAGCCTGGGCGCTCGACCTGCCGGAGTTGCGGACCCGCGGCCTCGACGCGCGCGTCGTCGCCCTCAACGCGAATTTGGCGTCGACGACCCTCGGGGCCCTCCTCGCCGATCCGACGTCCCGGCGCTGCCCGACCCCAGTCGGGACCCACGCTTGGCTCCAGGTCCTCGGCCTCGGCGGCAACGAAGACCTCACCGAGGCGTTGCGGTGAGACGCGAATCACTCACGCCCTCGGAGCGCGTCATGCGCGCCCGGATGGCCGCCTACATGCTCCACGCCCGCTACGACCCGCGCGAGACCACGAAGGCCGCCCGGCGCGCGTTCAACCAGCGCTTCCTCGATCAGGTCGACCCCGAGGGCCGCCTGCCCGAAGCCGAGCGCCACCGTCGTGCCGGAGCTGCCCGCCGCGCCTACTTCACGCGACTCGCATACCTGTCGGCTCGGAAGCGTCGCGAGAATAGATGAAGGCCGACTGAGCCTGTGCCCGGACCGCCCGATTCTCGAACACATGCCTCGGGAAGGCCACCGATTCGACCACGCGACGAGCGCGAACGGCCAGGCCCGCCGGGGAGTGAGTGTTGAGGGTCACGACACTGTCGCGCCACGCAACGCGCTCCGTAACGCGCTCCGTAACACCATACGTGACAGCAGGGTGACGATGAGCACGACACCCGATCGTGCGCAGACCCAGAATGACCCGAAACCCGACTCACTACGCTCCACGCGGGCCGGTACCATCTGGACCGCCCGGCCGGCCGTCGGTCACGTTGAGGACGCCCGGCTGCGGATGCGTCGCAGGAGTTGGTCGACCCGGGTGTAGGCGAGCGCCTGGATCTGATCGGCCTCAGAGCTGCCGAGTGCAGTGCGACGGTACAGAGCCACGCTCGTGGGCCCGATCGCATCGATTGAGTTGAACTTCTCAGCCAGGATGCCCAGAGCTTTCGCCACGGGTTCGACGACGCCAAACTCGGCGATCTCGGCGGCAACTTCCTCGACGCCGACGTGGCGCAGGACGTAGTCGATGTCGTAGGCGTCCTTCGGCTTGTCCCGTTGGGTCATCGCCAGCGCCTTGAGGATCACGAGGGTAGCCGGTGCGGCGACGCGGACGGCGACTCGGTTCCGGCGTCCGTCTGGAAGAACGCCGTCAAGTTCGCGCTTGACGCTGGCGATCCGGACAAGCTCGGCACCCTCCGTGCGACGGGCCAGTGCCTCGCCGCCGATCCTCTCGTGTCGATGGTCCGATCCGCGTCGCGGCGTGACCGGGGCGAGCAGATCCACCTCGACTTCGACGATTCGGCGGTCGACGGTCACCGACCGGAGCCAGCGGAAGGGTTGGTCGAGCTGGACATAGCCCCGCTCACGGAGGAGCTCGGCGATCGTTCGGTAGACCTCATCTGGCACGCCGATCGGGTCGATGACGAGATCGACGTCCAGGGTCCCGACGTAGGGATCGTCGGGCCGATTGCCGGTCAGGAGGGGCGGCGCGCTGCCGCCGACGATCGTCAGGGCGTCGGAGAAGCCGGCCAGGATCGTCCAGAGCTCGAGCAACACCCGCTCTGCGGCGACTACCGCGGCCGGGTCGTCGCGGGGATCTACTGCCGCCACAGCTCGCCTCTCTCGCGCATGAACGTGGCGGCCTCAGCGGCCGCACCGCCGCGGCGAACGAGGTCGACGTACAGCTGCGGTCGACTCGTCAAGAGCACTGCGTCACGCTCGAACGAGCCGTCGAACACGCCGGCATTCACGGGCTTGATCAGCACTAGGTTCCCGCCGCGCGGGACGGCCGTCAGATCCAGCGCACGATCCCAGCTTGCGACGTCGTCGACATATATCTCGACACGGCTGAATCGGGCGAAGGGAGCGATCCTTTCGGCCGCGGCTTCTGCGGTGATGGCATATCGTCGTGGAGCCGTGATGGCTCGGATCGTTCGGAGGAGTGCCTCCGGGCCTTCCACGGTCGCGACCCGCTCGAAGGCCGAATCCTTAGGCGTCGGCGCCGCTGCCCATGCGTCCAGCAGGGCATTCCGGTCGGTCAGCCGGGTCGCGCCGCGGACTCGCTCGACGTAGGCATCCCGAGCGAGGGTCTTGAAGGTTCGACTGACGAAGCCGAGGGTAAGCCCGGTTCGTTCCGCCATGTTGGCAATGGACCAGGATCGGCCAGGGTCGATGAGGAGCCAACGCACCACCTTCAGCGCTCCGCCAGCGAATGGATCGGCCACGAACCTCGTGTGCGGGGTCTCGACCGACCGTCGCTTGGATTGGTCGACGAGCCGCTCGATGAACAACCCGCCGATGGCGATCCGGTAGTCACCGTCCGGCACGTACCAGCTCACGCCGGCTTCATTCAGGAGGCTTCGGGCCCGGGCGCTGATCCGGGGCGCCACGACCAGCGACGCTGCGGACTTCGTCAGCCACGGCATCTCTCGCGCCAGCTGCGCTGGTTCCAGCCGAGCCTTGAATTCTACCCGAGCCTGGCTTCTCGCACCGGTCGGAGCCACCAGGTCGAGGACGCCGTTGATCTCCGGATCGTCCGACCGGCGTCCCGGAGAGAAGGCAGCCCGCCACCCTGTGGGCAGGGTCTCCTGAAGGCCTGCCAACAGGGACTGCCGAAGGTCGCGCTCGGTGACTGGTTGTGCCATTTGAAGCAACTATACCACCGTGGTATATGAGTCCACGATGGTATAAGTTCAACAAGGAAGCTGCGAAGGCACAGGGTGACCGACGCGTGGTCACTTGGGGTCTGAGTGGCCCGTCCAGCGACGATTTTCTCGCGTCCTAGACGGTCAGATCCGATCCCCTGGGCTCCGCCGCCGGTATGCATCTCGCGCCCTCTCGTCTGCCGCTGAGGCACCGTAGCGGCTGAGCATTTGGCGGCTCTTCCAGCCCGCGAGGCGCATCAGGTCGCCCTCGTTGCCCCCGTCGGCGAGCCACATGTGGGCATACGTATGGCGGAATTGATGCGGGTGGAGCTTGGGAAGTCCGGCGGTCGCCCCACGGCGCCGCAGCACCTGCAACACGCCGCTATCGGTGAGGACGCCCTTCCTAGCGAGCCAAAGCTCCGGTCGGTCGGCGAACGGGTGGGCCAACCGCAGCCGCAGGTAGCGGTCGATCGCCTGGGCGGTCTTGTTGCCGAATGGGCAGGCCCGCGGTCGGCGGCCCTTGCCCATCACGATAGCGACCTGATGGTCCATTTCGATGTCGTCGACCTTGAGCCCGGCGAGCTCCGCCCGGCGCATCCCAGTGTCGAGCAGGAGCCGGATGATCGCCGTGTCGCGGCGGGCATCGAAGTCGGCGCCTGCGCACGCGTCGAGGATCGCCTTGAGCTCCTCGTCGCGCAGGATCGCGGGCGGTTCCTCGGGCACGATCGGCGGGGTCATCCGCTCCATCGGGGAGGCCGCGATCTCGTCCTCGCCGAGGGCCCACTTGAAGAACGGCTGGAGGCTCCGATAGGCGATCGACACCGTCGCGGGGCGTTGGCCCGCATCTTGGAGGGCGACGATGAAGGCCTCGACGTGCTCGCGCCGGATCGCCCGGAGCGTCGGGCGCATGCCCTGTTCGGTCAGGAACCGGCTGAACCGGGCCAGCGCCGCGAGGTAGGTCTTGATCGTCGCTGGGCTCTTGTTACCGGCTCGGAGGCTGAGCCGGTACGAATCGATCGCCGCGTCGATCGTGAGGTCCGTTGCCCGCGGGCCCTCTTCGGCTACGATACTGAGCGTGCGAGACGTTCTGGCCATCGAAAAGTTTGCCTCTCTGCCCGAACTCAGCGGGGGAGCGGATAGCGCATACTTTGACGCTGTCTCACGCTCAGAACCGAACGATTCCGGCGTGATTATGCGCTGTTCGAGCAGTATGGTCAACTCACGAAGGGCAGAATCGACGGTTATCCGCTGTAGATGAGCACAAAGCCGGGCGGGAGTAGCTCAGTTGGCAGAGCGTCAGCCTTCCAAGCTGAATGTCGCGAGTTCGAACCTCGTCTCCCGCTCCAACAGTCATGGACAGGCACAACGGGACACGCAGGTGACGATGGTGCGCAGCCTGGTCCTGTTTCTCGCGGCGGTCGGGGTGCTGGTAATCATCATGTACGTTTCCACCTAGGGGCCGACTCCGGTGCACGACTGTCCGGTGGGAACCGTGGCCTTGAGCCCGTGCAAGTAGCTCCTTGACCTCGGGCCTGATCTCTGACTAAAGTCAGAGGATGGTCGACGAGGCGGGGCAGGTCGAGATCCGCGGGGTCCGCCGGTTCAACCGGATCGTGGCCCGCGAGATCGGTGCGCTGACCGACCAGTTCCTGGGCCGTGACCGGCCCATGGCCGAGTCGCGAATCCTGTGGGAAGTCGGTTCCGAAGGTGTCGAAGTCCGGGAGCTTCGGGCGAGGCTATCCCTTGACTCGGGCTACCTGAGCCGGATCCTGCGCTCGCTGGAGGGCCAGGGCCTGGTCAGGGTCAGCCCGGGCGCAGACGACCGGCGGGTGAGGCTCGCCCGGCTGACTCGCGCCGGCCTGGCCGAGCGCGCTGAGCTGGATCGACGCTCCGACGACGTCGCGGCCGGAATCCTGGGACCGCTCAGCAGCGGCCAGCGGGCCCGCCTGGTCGCCGCGATGGGCGAGGTTGAGACCCTGCTCCGAGCGAGCATGGTCCGGATGGACATCGAGGATCCGGCCACAGCCGCCGCGCGCTGGTGCCTGGGCCAGTATTTCGAGGAGCTCGACCGGCGTTTTCCGGCCGGCTTCGATTCGTCCCGGAGCATCCCAGCCGACGACGACCAGCTCAGGCTGCCGGCCGGCCTCCTGCTGATCGCCCGGCTCGACGGCCGGGCCGTCGGGTGCGGCGCGCTCAAGCTTCACGGCGATGCGCCGGCCGAGCTCAAACGGATGTGGGTCGCGCCCGACGCGCGCGGGCTCGGCCTTGGCCGGCGGATGCTGCGCGAGCTCGAGCAGCAGGCGGGCGTCCATCGCGTGTCGACGCTTCACCTGGAGACGAACGCCACGCTGACCGAGGCGATCGCGCTGTACCGCTCGGGCGGCTACACCGAGGTCGCGGCCTTCAATGACGAGCCCTACGCCGACCACTGGTTCGAGAAGGCCCTGCTCCCGCTGAACGACTGACTGCCGATGCCCGGCGTGGCGAAGGTGGACGGGCGCCGCGGTCCTGGTTCCTGTCAAACGTGCGCTGTAGGGATCCTTATGGTCATTCACGGCCGTCGCGGAGCCGGCGGCGACCCGCGGTCGTCCTCCAGGTGCCGATGCGTGGGCACGAATCATTCGTGATCGACGGCATCCGAACCCGCGAGATGGCTAGCGCGGCGGCGCGACTCGCCATAAGGGTCGCTACAGGGATTATTTGACAAAGAGTCACGGCCGACGGGCTGATGCCGGAACGTCGGCCTTGGCTGTTGCCAAATCGGTGGCGGATCGCGTCTTACGCAACGGATCCGGCCGCTCCTCGCTCGATCTGGAGCTCGGACGCCCGAAGTGGAGCACAAATCCTTCTCGTCCGAGCTTCGGTACGGGCCCTTGGCGGTTCAATCCCGGCGGTCCATTGCCTAAGCCGCTCAGGCGAGAGGATTTGACAATTTGGGCGCCCCGCCGGCGAGAGGCGCGAGGCCCCGAGGCCGCCGCGTGCCGAAAGACTCTGGCCGCGGAAACCGCCAACGGGCTACGACGCCTGGCGCCGCCGGATCTCGGCGCTGATCGCCGGGACGACCGCGTGCAGGTCGCCGATCACGGCGTAGGCCGCCCGGGACATGATCGGCGCCTCGCGGTCGGTGTTGATCACGAGGATCGACTTGGCCGCCTTGCAGCCGACGATGTGCTGGATGGCGCCGCTGATCCCGCAGGCGATGTAGATGTCCGGGGCGATCCGCGTCCCGGTCTGGCCGACCTGCTGGCTGTGCGGACGCCAGCCGGCGCTGGTCACGACGCGCGACACGCCCACGGCTCCGTGGAGCAAGCGGGCCAGCTCCTCGAGCTCACTGAAGGCCTCGGCCCCGCCTACGCCTCGGCCCCCGCCGACGACGACCCGGGCATCGGCCAGCGAGACCTTGCCCACCTCCGGCGCCACCTTCGAGACAACCCGCACCCGCAGGTCGGGCTCGCTCAGCGTGGGCACGAACGGGTGGACGGCGAGGGGCGAGGACTCGCTCGCCGGCTCCGGCTGGAAGGCGTGCTCGGCCACGGTCAGGAAGCGGGCCGTCCCGGGGCCGGCCGCAGCGTCCAGGGCGGCCTCTTCGAGCAGGCTGCCGCCCCAGCGCTGGCGGGTGACCTCGAACGGCGAACCGGGCCGGACCTCGAGGCAGTTGGCGGCCATCGGGGCGTCGCTCAGGGCCGCCGCGTAGGCGAGCACCTCGTGGCCCCGATCCGTGCCGGCGGCCAGCACGATCGACGGGGCCAGGCTCGCGGCCAGCTGGGCCACGGTCCGGCCCCACGCTGCCGGCGCGTAGGCCGACAGCGCCTCGTCCTCGACGACGTGCGCCTCGGACACGCCGTAATCAGCCAGGCCGGCAGCTGCCATGGTCGCACCCGGACCGATGAGGACGGCCGCGACCGGCTCGGCCGAGCCAGCGGCCGACGCAATACGACGAGCAGCGCTGATCGCCTCGAGCGAGGAGCGCTCGGCGCGGCCCTGGTCCTGCTCGACGAAGACGAGGATCATCGGGCGAGCACGCCGATCCGCTCGAGCAGGTCGACCACGGCCGGCGCGGCATCGGCGCCCGAGCCCAGGATCTCGACCTTGCCCTCGGTCTCGGCCGGCAGGCGCAGGCGCAGCTTGGTCGGGCCGCTGGGCCGGGCCATGGGCACAGATCGCTCGATTTCCTTCTTCTTGGCTCGCAGCCGGCCCGGCACTGACGGGTAACGCGGCAGGTTGATCCCTTCGCGCACGGAGACCACGGCCGGCAGTGGCACCTCGAACACCTCCCAGCCGCCGCCGGACTCGCGCCGGGCGGAGGCCATCCCGTCCCGAACATCGAGCGATTTGACCCCGCTGATGCAGGGCAGGCCGAGTGCCAGGGCGACCCGGATCGCGACCTGGAAGTCGCCCGAATCGGCGGCTTCGTTGCCGAACAGGATGAGGTCGTAGCTCACGCCGGCGGCCGCCTCGACCCGAATCGCGTCGGCGATGGCCGCCGCCGTGGCCACCGGGTCCCAATCCTGGCCGTCGGTCTCGAGCAGGATCGCCCGGTCGATGCCGATGGCCATCGCCGCCCGCAGCTGGTCCGACGCGGCCTCGGGGCCGAGGGTCAGGACGGTCGAGCTGCCGCCGTTGGCCTCGATCAGGCGGACGGCCTCCTCGGCCGCGCACTCCTCGTGCGGACTGACCGTGAATCCGAGGTAGCGGGTGTCGATGTCCCGCTCGTCGGAGGTGAGGCTGACCCGGCCGCCGGTCTCGGGCACGCGCTTGACGCAAACGAGCACGTTCATACCGGCGTCAGGCCCGGATCCGGGCGTTCTCCGGATCGAAGATCGGGCTGCTGCCGACCACCGCCACGGTCACCGGGTAGCGCTCGCCGAAGTATTCGACGGCCAGCTTCGTGCCCTCGACGGCATAGGCCGGCGGCAGGTAGGCCATCAGGACGTGCTTGCCGACCGACGGCGCGGAGCCGGCGCTCGTGACGTAGGAGCGGCGCCCGCGAGCGTCGACCAGGAACTCGCCGTCCGGGGTAGTGATCGGCTCGCGCCCGAGCATGTAGCGGCGGACGCCGCTCGACGAGGTCGGATCGTCGAGCGTCAGGGTGGACAGGATTGTGTCGGGCGGGCTGGCCCGCTGGGCCAGGTAGGCCGTCTTGCCCACGAAATCGGCGTCCTTGACGGTGGGCCGGCCCATGCCCGCCTCGACCAGGTTGAAGTCGAGCTCGAGCTCGTTGCCGTGGGCCCGATAGCCCTTCTCGAGCCGGCCGGTCGTGGCGTACACACCGATGCCCGCCGCGATCACGCCGAACGGCTGGCCGGCGGCCCACAGGATGTCCCACAGGCGGAGGCCCTCCTCCATAGGAGCGTAGATCTCCCAGCCCAGCTCGCCCACGTACGAGATCCGAGACATCAGGGTCCGGACCCCGCCGATGTCGACCGTCCGGGCGGTACCGAACGGGAAGGCAGTCGCCGACAGGTCGGCCGTGGTCACCGACTGGACCAGGTCGCGGGCCCGGGGTCCCCAGACCCCCAGGGTGTACAGGGCCGAGGTCTGGTCGTGGATCTGGACCGATCCGTCGGCCGGCAGGTGGTCGCTGAACCACTTCTTGTCGCGCATGCCCATCCCGCCGCCGGTCACCACCCGGAAGCGGTCGTGGGCCAGCCGGATGATCGTCAGGTCGGCCACGATCCCGCCGGCCTCGTTGAGCAGCGGCGTGTAGACCACCCGGCCGACCTTGACGTCGACCTGGTTGACCACCAGGCCCTGGAGATAGGCCACCGCCCCCGGCCCGCTGACATCGAAGATCGCGAAGGCGGCCAGGTCGACCATGGCCACCCGGTCGCGCATGGCCAGGTGCTCCGCGTTGATGATCGGCGACCACCAGCGCGACTCCCACTCGGCCGCCCGGGGCATGACCCGATCCCCGTATTCGGCCAAGAGCCGCTCGTTGGCGCCGTACCAGAATGGCCGCTCCCAGCCGGCAGCCTCGAAGAACACCGCGTCGAGCTCTCGCTGGCGGATATGGATCGGGCTCAGCCGGACGTTCCGATTCGAGTCCCACTGCTCCATCGGGTGGACGATGCCGTAGGTCTTGTTGAAGCCCTCCGCACTCCGGGCGTCGACATGGGCGGCGGTCCGGTGGTGGTCGTAGAAGCGGGCGATGTCCGAGGCGTGGGGGTCGATCTCGGGAGTGCCGTGGGTCATCCACTCCGCCACCGTCTTGGCGATCCCCGGCGCTTCCTTGATCCAGACGGCGGCCACCGACCAGAGGCCCTTGACCTCGGGCGTCTCGCCCAGGATCGGCATGCCGTCGGGGGTCAGGGAGAGCAGGCCGTTGATCGCGTAGCGCACGCCGACCCGCTCGTCGCGCAGGATCTCCGGGACGAGCTCCAGGGCCTGCTCCATCTGGAGGTCAAAGTCGTCGTCGGTGAAGGGCAGCTCGCTGGGTGACTGGGCCGACTCCGCAATCGAGGGGATGTCATCGGGCGACATCAGGATCGCCCGGTGGGCGTACGAGCCGACCTCGAGGTCCCCGCCGTGTTGGCGCTCGTACATGTTGGTGTCCATGTCGCGCACGATCGGGAAGGTGATCTCGCCCACGGTGTCGGCGAAGGCGGGCACGGGCCCGACGCTGATCATCTGGTGGACGGCCGGCGTGAGCGGGATCGAGGCGCCCGCCATCCGGGCGATCCGGGGGCTCCAGATGCCACAGGCGATCACGACCGTTTCGGTCTGGATCGTGCCTCGATCGGTGTGGACGGCGGCGACCCGCCCGTCGACCACGTCGATCCCGGTGGTCTCGGTCAGGGCCGAGACGGTCAGGGCGCCGGTCTCGGTGGCGGCTTCACGCATGAGCGTGCCGGCTCGAAGCGAGTCGACCACGCCCAC
Organism: Candidatus Limnocylindrales bacterium; assembly: GCA_038239115.1. Lineage (GTDB taxonomy): Bacteria > Chloroflexota > Limnocylindria > Limnocylindrales > CSP1-4 > Palsa-1033. The sequence continues at coordinate 10,906 of JBBSFD010000021.1, forward strand.
GCCCGGCGTGTAGAAGCCGCCCAGGAGGATCGATGGCTCGATGTACGGCACGAGCTCCTTGATCCGTTCGGGGCTGATCAACTCGGCCTCGATTGCCCACGAATGGGCGGAGGCCAGGCGGCGCTTGAACTCCTCCATTCGAGCCGGCGTCCGGGCGACCTCGATCCCACCGCTCTCGGTGAAGACCCCCAGCTCCTTGTACTGGCGCACGCTGTCGAGCGTGAACGCCGTCATCTCCTTGCTGTGGTCGGTCGTGAAGATGAAGTTCGAGGCATGCCCGGTCGAGCCGCCCGGGTTCGGAAGCGCGCCCTTGTCGACCAGCACGATGTCGCGCCAGCCCTGCCTGGCCAGGTGGTAGGCCATGCTGTTGCCGACGATTCCGGCGCCGATCACCACGACCCTTGCCCGATCAGGTAGCCAGCTCATGCGACTCTTCAACCCTCCTCGTCGAACGCTTCGACGTCAGGCCTTGGGGGCCTTCGGCTTCTTCTGCTTGGGCGGTCGCTTTGGCGTCTTGTCACCCATCGTGGACCTCCGGGATGTGCGGGTGCTGCCGGCGTCGAGCGACGCCGCGAATGCCCGGCACACGATACCGCGGCGTGGCCCGCCGGGAGTGGTGCCTGCCATCTAGACTCGCGCGGCCCGGCGGCGGCTCTCAGGAGATTCTCAGGATCGGAGCGTAGATTCGAGGAGCGTCCGGGGAATGGCGGGCTGAAACGCAGACCACAGGCGGGCATGCATCTCCTGATTATTGAAGACGACGACCGGCTGCGGCGGCTGCTGCGGCGGCTGCTCGAAGAGGATCGTCACGTGGTCGAGGTGGCCGAGGACGGGCTCTCGGGCGTCGAGTTGGCGATGGGCACCCCGGGCATCGAGATCGTCATCCTGGATATCGGCCTGCCCGACATCAGCGGGCTCGATGTCGCCCGCCAGATTCGGCAAGGGGGCATCGACGTCGCGATCCTGATGCTGACGGCCAGAGATTCTGTCGGCGATCGGGTCGGCGGCCTCGATGCCGGGGCCGACGACTACCTCGTCAAGCCCTTCGCCTTCGAGGAGCTGTCGGCCCGCCTGAGAGCCCTGTCACGGCGTGGCTCCGCCGTCGGCCGGCGTGGTCAACCACGCCTCCGAGCGGGCTCGATCGAGCTCGACGAGGTCAGCCGGGACGTGCTTGTCGCGGGCCACCAGGTGGACCTCAGCCCACGCGAGTTCTCGCTCCTCGAGTGTCTGCTGCGCCATGCCGGCCAGACGCTCAGTCGCGACCAGCTGCTTGACCAGGCCTGGCCGTTCAGCGTGGCGGTGACCCCGAACGCGGTGGATGCCTACGTCCACTACCTCCGGACGAAGCTCGGCTCGGCCGCCGGCCAGTTGGAGACCGTGCGGGGCGTCGGGTATCGGCTGGCCCGTGGCTGAATCACGACCGGCGGAGTCGCCCGAGGATCTGCAGGCCCGTCGAGACGACAGCCGCCTGCTGCGCAGCGTGCGCTGGCGCCTCGTCCTGTTCAGTGGTGGCACGACCCTGCTGATCCTGCTCGTCCTGGGCTCGCTGCTCTACCTGCGGGTTACGAGCTCACTCGAGACGACCGGCGTCGTCCAGCTCGACGCCCGGGCGGCAACGCTTCGGCAGTTCCTGGATACGAGCGACGATCCGGGCGACGGAGCGCAGACCGGGATCGTCTTTGGCGGCGGCTCATCGGGAACATTCGCGGTGATCATTGGCCCTGATGGGCAGCCCATGGTCGACGCTGACGACGTGATCCCGGCCGGCCTGCCCAACCAGGCCTCCCTGGCCGCCGCCCGAATCAGTGGCCGCGACGTGCGCAACAGCGACCTGCTGAACGTCCCCGTTCGGATCCTGAGCGTGACCGCACCAAGCCGGGTCGGAACGGTCGTGATCCAGGTGGTCGAGGACCGGACCCAGGAGCAGCGAATCCTTGACGTGATGGTCGATGTGCTCGTGTTCGGAGGCTTGCTTGCGGTGATCGTGGCTGGTGGCTTCGGCGCGCTCTACGCCCGCCGGGCGCTCGCGCCGATCCGTTCGTCCCTCGTCCTCCGACGCCAGGCCCTTCGACGCCAGCGCGAATTTGCCGCCGACGCAAGCCACGAGCTGCGCACCCCGCTAACCGTGATCCGCAGCTCGGTCGACTACCTCGCCCGGCATCGGTCCGAACCGGTCGGTGAGGTTGGCGACGCGCTCGATGACATCAGCGCCGAAGTGAGCCAGATGTCGAACATGGTCGACGACTTGCTCCTGCTGGCTCGGTCCGATTCCGGAACGGTTGAGCTCGACCGGCAGCCGTTGGATCTCGGCGACATTGCGGCCTCCGCGGCCCTCTCGCTCGGGCAGCCGGCCGCCGATCGGAACGTCAGGATCTTCGTGGAGCCGGGCCCCGCCAGCCTCGTCGGCGACCCCGTCCGGCTGCGCCAGCTCGTCCTGATCCTGGTCGACAATGCGATCCATCACAGTCCACCGGCCGGCGATGTGCGGGTATCGGTCGCCGCCGATGACCGGACCGCGGTTCTGACCGTTGCGGACCAGGGACCGGGCATCCGGCCAGAGGACCTGCCCCGCGTCTTCGACCGCTTTTGGCGCGCTCCTGGCGCGCCGTCGGGGGGCACGGGCCTGGGCCTCGCCATCGCACAGTGGATCGTCGAGCGTCATGGCGGCCGGATCGAGGTGGCCAATGTCCCGGGCGGGGGCGCCCGCTTCGAGGCGCACCTGCCGCTGACACCGGATCCGGTGCGCCGTGGCTGAGCGCCGGCCGAGGCGGATCCCGCGACCTGGCTGTCAGACGCGTCTCAGAGTCGGCGTCCAGCATCGGAGCCCGTGACCACGATGACCAGCAATCGGCGCGCCCTCCCCGTCCCCCGGCGATGGTCCATTCGCACGCGCGAAATCGTGGCGGTCCTCATCCTCAACGGGCTGCTCATCGGCGCGATGTGGATCCGCCATGGCGGCCTCGACCAGCTCGCGGATCCGAGTGGCTGGTTCATCGCTCTGGGCGAGCTGGTCGGCTTGTACGGCGGCTACCTCGCCCTGATCCAGCTCGTGCTCATGTCGCGCAGCCCGTGGCTGGAGCAGGTCGTCGGCATGGACAGCCTGGCGGCGGCCCACCGCTGGGTCGGGTTCGTGTGCGTCTGGCTGATCGTCGGCCACGTCCTCCTGACCACGATCGGCTTCGCGATCGCCGACGGCCAGAACCTGGTCGTCGAGGCCTGGACGCTGCTGACCACCTACGAGTTCATGCTGATGGCGGGCGTCTCCCTGGTCCTGTTCATCGGCGTTGCGGTCAGCTCCGTGCGGGTCGCCCGGCGGCACCTGGCCTACGAGACATGGCATGGACTGCACCTCTACGCGTACCTGGCCATCGCCCTGGGCCTCGGCCACCAGCTGGTGACGGGCTCCGACTTTGCCCACGATCCCCTCGCCTGGGACTACTGGGCGGGGCTGTACGTCATCGCCGCCGGCTTGATCGTCGCCTTTCGCTTCGTCGAGCCGCTGGTCGTCTCGGTCCGCCACCAGTTCCGGGTGGTGAACGTCGAGGACGAAGGCCCGGGCGTCATCTCGATCTACCTGGGCGGCCGCGACCTGGACCAGTTTGCGATCCGGGCCGGCCAGTTCGTCATCGTCCGGTTCCTCGTCCGCGACGGCTGGTGGCGTGGGCATCCCTTCTCGATCTCGGCTGCTCCCAACGGACGCTGGCTGCGGTTGACGGTCAAGGACCTCGGCGGGGACACGATGTCGATGGCGTCCCTGGCGATTGACACGCGGGTGTACCTCGAGGGTCCATATGGGCTCCTGACTGGCGCCCGGCGGGTCCGCCGGCGAGTCCTGCTGATCGCCGGGGGGATTGGGATCGCCCCGCTCCGGGCCCTGTTCGAGGAGCTGCCGGCGGGCCCGGGCGACCTGACCCTCGTCTATCGAGCCAGCCGCCCCACAGACATCGTCTTCCGGGACGAGCTCGATCACCTTGCTCGGGCCCGAGGCGCGGTGGTCCACTACCTCATCGGCGCGCGCGGTTCGCGGGCGATGCCGGCTGACCCGCTGACCGCCGCGGCGCTGCGCCAGCTCGTGCCCGACCTGCGCCAGCGCGAGGTCTACCTGTGCGGCCCAACGCCGATGATGGAGGCTGTGCGTGACGGCCTCCGGGCGAGCGGCCTGCCGCCAGGACACATCCACTTCGAACGCTTCGAATTCTGAATCGAGAACGCCGTGCCTAAGCGTGCCATTACCGCCCTGATTACCACCGTCATCGCACTCGTCCTCTTGCTGAGCTTCAAGACGCCCGCCGACAGCGGCGCGGCAGGCGGGGCGCCGGCGCTCGTTTCGATCGGCCCAGGGAGTTCCATCGGACCCGCTTCATCCAGCGGCCCGCTGGCCGGCGGGCCTGGAGCGGGCGATTCGCCGACCCCTCCCGGAACTCGCCCACCGGGAACGACCCCGGCTCCCACGAAGGTCACGGCCAAGGGCAGCGGGACCTTCACGGGCGATGCCGTCCAGGAGCAGTTCGGGGTGATTCAGGTCCAGGCAACGATGACCGGTGGCAAGCTGACGGCCGTGACCGTGGTCCAGATGCCCACCCGGGGCCGATCCGGGTTCATCTCGGCGGATGCCGCCCCGATCCTCGAGAGTGAGGCGATCGCGGCCCAGAGCGCCAGCATCGACTCCGTGTCCGGAGCGACCTACACCAGCGAGGCGTATGCCCAGTCCCTCCAGTCCGCCCTGGACCATGCAAAGGGCTGAGCTCGGGTTGGGCAGCCAGTTGGACGAGCAAATCGAGCGCCGGCTGCGGATCGTCAGCACGATGGGCACGATCATCGGAATCGATCTCCGGGATCCGGCTGTCCCCTCAGGCGCGCTCGACGCAGCCGAAGCCTGGCTGGTCGAGGTCGATGCCCGCTTCAGCCCGTTCCGGCCGACCAGCGAGATCAGCCGGCTGGCACGGGGCGAGATCGAGCCTGAGGCGTGCGCGCCGGACGTCCGCTACGTGTTGACCCGGTGCGAGGAGCTCCGGGTTGCCAGCCACGGTTCGTTTGACATCCGGGCGGAGGGACTGCGGGGCGGGCTCGATCCATCCGGCTACGTCAAGGGCTGGGCGGTGGAGGAGGCGGCCCACGTTCTCGAGGCGGCCGGAGCGCGCAACTACGTGATCAATGCGGGCGGCGACGTGCTCGTCCGCGGCGCGCCAGAGGCCGGGCGCCCCTGGATCGTGGGCATCCGCCACCCGCTCGAGCCGGACCAGGTCGTGGCCCGGGTCGCGCTGCCCGCGACCGAGGGCCGCCACGCGCTGGCGACCTCGGGCATGTACGAACGGGTCGACCATATCGTCGACCCCCAAACCGGCCTCGCCGCCATTAGCTGGCTCAGTCTCAGTGTCGCCGGGCCGAGCCTGGCCCAGGCCGATGCGTATGCGACGGCGGCCTTCGCCATGGGCCGTGTCGGCCTGGCCTGGCTGGCCGGCCTGCCCGGCTACGAAGGCTACGCCATCGATCCGGGCCTCCGGCCAAGCTGGACAGCCGGCTTCGATCCGCTCCTCGTCTGAGGCTCAGCCGGGGTTGGGCCGCTTGTAGCGACGCCGACGCGGCCGGATCCGCACCGGCTGGCCCTGGACCGGCACGATGCTCAGCGATCCGTCGTCCTCCAGGACCGCTTGCTTGACCTGCTTGACCGAGTCGAGGCCGTGCTCGCGGAGCGCCTCCTCGAGGTCATCCTGGTCGAGCTCCTCGGCGTTGACGGCCTTGGTCAGCCAGGCGCCGTCCTGGCCGACGATGGTCGGCTGGAACTCGAGGATCCGGCGGATGAACGGCACCCGCCGGCGGAGGATGGCGATGACCCGGTTCAGGATGAAGATCGTCAGGAGGATGATCAGCGCGCCCGGGATCGACTGGTCGGGTCCGGTCAAGGCCGGCTGGAGGGCGTTCGCGGCGAGCAGGACCAGGGCCAGGTCGAACAGGGTGAACTGGCCGATCTCGCGTTTGCCGAAGATCCGCAGTGCGGCCAGGAACATCAGGTAGACGAGGATCGTCCGGGCCACGAGCTCGAGTGGCGGCAGGCCAAGGGTCCACATCGTTGGATCGTCGCACATGTACGCTGCCGATATGCCGACGGTTGACCAGGCCCTCGTCCGCGAGCTCAAGGATCGCGAGGACGCCCGGTTCGGCCGCGAGCATCCCCGGGCGCTGGAGCTGCTCGAACGCGGCCGGCGGGTGATGCCCAACGGGGTGCCCATGGCCTGGCAGGTCGGCAGCTACCACCATCCGCCGCCGTGGGCCGTCGAAGGCCACGGGGCGCGCTTCACCGACGCCGACGGCCATACCTGCAGCGACTTCAACATCGCCGACATGTCGATGTTCTGCGGCTACGCGCCCGAGCCCCTGGTCCGGGCGGTCAGTGCCCGGATGGCCCTCGGCCACCAGTTCCTGCTGCCAGTCGAGGACGCGATCGTCGTGTCCGAGGAGCTGGTCCGCCGTTACGGGCTGCCGAAATGGCAGTACACCCTGTCGGCAAGCCAGGCCAATACCGAGGCGATCCGGGTGGCCCGGGTGGTCACCGGCCGGGAAAGGGTGCTCATGTTCGACGGCAAGTACCTCGGCCACCTGTCGGAGGCCCTGGTCGAGGTCGGTCCGGACGGCGCGCTCGTGGCCGAGGAGCGAGGCGTGGCCCGGGCCACCGTCGAGGGTACCGTCCTGGTGCCGTTCAACGACCCCGAGGCACTGGCGGCGGCCCTCGAGCGGCGGGACATCGCCCTCGTCCTGACCGAGCCTGCCCTGACCAACAACTTCGGCCTGATCCTGCCCGACCCAGGCTTTCATGCCGCCCTGCGCCGCCTGAGCCGCGAGGCGGGCACGCTGCTGGCCCTCGACGAGACCCACACCCAGGTGGTCGGGCCGGGCGGTCTGAGCGCGGCCTGGGGCCTCGATCCGGACCTGATCACCTGCGGCAAGTCGATCGCCGGCGGGGTGCCCTTCGGCGCCTGGGGGATGACCGACGAGATCGGCGCGGTGCTGACCCAGGTCAAGGGCCGCGACGGCGAACGCTCGGACCTGGTTGCGATCGGCGGCACGTTGTTCGGCAGCGCGCTGTCGCTGGCCGCGGCCCGGGCGACGATGCTCGAGATCCTGACCCCCGACGCGTACGCCTCGACCCAGCGACTCGGCGCGCGCCTGGCCGAGGGCATGGCCGCGGCGGTGACCCGGGTCGGGCTGCCCTGGCACATCCATCACCTCGGGCCACGGTCGGGGTACACCTTCCGGCCGGAGCCCATCCACAACGCCGACGAAGCCCGAGCCTGCCAGGGCGACCTGCTCACCCGCCTGATCCGGATCTGGCTGGTCAACCGGGGAGTCTGGGAGGCGATCGTGGGGGCGGGGCCGGTTGCCGCGGTGCCGGCCGTCGACGCGGACGTCGACGCCTACCTGTCGGCCTGGAACGAGCTCCTCGACGCCCTCGGACGCTAGCGCCCGGGGCGGCCTGGGCAGCCGCCGGGCGGCCGGGCTCGAGGCTGCCCGGCTCGAGACCTGGCTGCTCCTTCTGGCCGCGATTGCCCTGCTCGTTGCCACCTTCGTCCGGCGGTCCGATCCGCTGGTTGGATTCTCGCCGGTCGCGGCCCTCACGGCGATCGGCGGGCAGCTGGCCGTCACCCTGCCGGCGGCGATCCTCGTGTCGATCGCGGCCGTGGCCAACATCGCGGCTGGCGCCATCGGCGTTCGACTCGCCCGGCGCCAGCCGTTCGACTCATGGTCGGATGCGTGCCTGGGCGGCTTTGCCGGCGCGATCCTGTTGGATTGCCTGCTCGTCTTCGGGCTGGGCGGGCTGGGCCTGTTCTACCAGGGGATGCTTGCGGTCGCGCTCGCGCTCCTGATCGGGACGGGAATGCTTGGCCGCCCGATCGTGCGCGGGACCGGATTCCGATTCCGCCCGTTCCACCCGTTCGGCCGGGACAGGCCGGGCAGGCTCGCCGGGCGGCGCGTCGCCCGCTGGCTCATCGTTGGGCTGGTCTGGTGCGGGCCACTGATCCTGGCGCTGGCCTCGCCGGTGGTTCCGGCGGCTGATGTCCTGCCCAATCACGTCGCCCCGGCGGAGCACCTGCGCGTATTCGGGTCAATTGCGTCCCTGGCGACCTACCCGTCGCCGATCTACGGCCCGTCACGCCTGTTCCTGGGCTATTCGTCGCTGATGGCGATCCTGGCGACCCTGAGCAGCCTGCCGGCCGGGCTGACCGCGGCCGCGTTCACGAGCCCGTTGCTCGCCCTGTCCGCCGTGGGCATCCGGCGACTGACCTCTGCCGCGTTCGGCCACCAGGCCGGCTGGTGGGCGCTGGTCGCGTTCGGCCTGTCGTTCACCTTCGTGCGGCTGCCGGATGTCCGTGACAGCGTTGTCGCCCTGCCCCTGGCGACGCTCGCTTTGGCCCTCATGACCCGGCCCGAGCAGGAGCGATTTGAACGGACGGGGGCAGCCCAATCAGCGAGTCAGCCGCCGACTCAGACCGCACTTCGACCCGACTGGCTGCTCGCCGTGGCGCTGACCGCCACGACCCTCGTTCATCCCCTCGTCGGGGCTCTGACCGTGGGCACGATCGCAGTTGGGACCCTCGCCGACCCGCAGCGACACGTCGCTCGGGCCGTTCCGGCTCTGGTCGCGACGGCGATCGCGGTCCTGCCCCAGCTGGCGGTCATGATCGGGCTCGAGCCGGCGCCATGGTGGGGGATCGTCGCCTTCGGTGGGGCCGCCCTGGCCGCGCTCCTGGTGGCATGGCTGCTCGGGCGTGTCGGTCCGCTCCGGATCCCGGCGGGACGGGCCACGGTTGGACTGACCGTGGTTGGTGCGAGCTGCATCGTCCTCGCCGTGCTCCTGGACCCGGCCGCGATCGGGTCGGCCTGGCAGTCGTTAAATCCGGCCTTTCCGATCCTGTTCGGCGCGGCGCTCCTGGCCACGGCTGGGCTCGCCCCAACCCGACGAGGTGGCCGTCGGCTGCTCCTGGCCGCCCTGGCCGTCGGAGCGGGAGCCCTGCTGGCGGTGGCCTTCGTGCCCGACACATCGGTCGTCGGCGCTTCGCTCCGCTACGAGGTCCCGAAGGCGGTCGGCTACTGGCTGCCGTGGGCCTGCGTGCCCGCAGCGGCCGGGCTGGTTGCCGCGGCCACCCGATGGCGAGGGCCCTGGCCGATCCGGGCGAGCGTCCTCGGGGCATTCCTGGCGGTCGTCCTCATCCCGCTCGGCCCGCCCCAACCCAACAGTGCCCAGGCTTCCCACCCGGGCGCGGACGTGCTCGCCCAGGACCTCCAGACGGCCGAGCGGGGCTATTGGCAGGGCTATCCGGATGTGCGCCTGGTCGTCGACTCCTCGGGCGACGCGGTGCTCGATCTCCTGCGCCTCGAGGTCAAGGTCGGCGAGCTCGATTCCGAAAGCCGTTTGCTCCATGTCGCCGCCAGCTACCAGGAGTCGGCCAGCCTGCCGATCGGCGTGTTCACCGGACTCAACGAGACGATGGTGTCGGCCGACGCGACCACGAACATCTTTACGGCCGGCGGCCGAATCTATCCCCTGGCCAGCCTGCCGGCCATGCTCAGGGCCGGCTTCGACACGGTCGTCCTTGAGCCGGCCGGGCTGCCGCTCGGAACTCGGGCGATGATCATCGCGGCGGGCTATCAGTCGACGTTCGTCAACTCCACCGCCGAGGTCTTCACGGCCTCGCGGTAGTGTTGGCACTGGTCCAGCTGCAGGAGAGACTTCGATGCCCGCACCCAGCGCCCCAACCTTCTCGATCGAGCCGCGCGGACCGTTCTCGTGGCCATTGGCCGTCGGGGTCCTCGGCAACTTCGGGCCAACCAGCCGCCACGCACCCAGGGACGGTTCGGACGAGGGCACGGTCCGTCTGGCCTTCCCGCTCGATGGCGACTTCACGCCGGTCGGGGTGGCCCTCCGTTTCGCCGACGGCCGTCTCGAAGGCGAGGTGGCGGGCACGGCACCGACCGAGGCCGTCGCGATCCAGGTCGGCCGGATCTTCTCGCTGGACGTCGACGGATCGGGCTATCCGGAGCTGGGCCGGCAGGACCCGGCGCTGGGCGAGGTCATGGCCGCCCTGCCAGGCCTTCGACCGGTGTGCTTCACCTCTCCGTACGAGACGGCGGCCTGGGCGATCCTGAGCGCCCGGATCTCGATGGCCCAGGCGGCCCGGCTGCAGGACCAGCTGATCGCCGAGTACGGCCAGCGGCTGATGGTCGCCGGCAGCGAGGTCCGAAGCTTCCCGACGCCGGAGAGACTGCTCGGGCTGGGCGAGCTGCCCGGCCTCCCGGCCGAGAAGGCCAGCCGTCTGCGCGGCGTAGCCCGGGCCGCGCTCGACGGCCTGCTGGACGTCGAACGCCTGCGCTCGCTCGGCGACGAGGCCGGGCCGGAGTCGCTCCTGGCGATCCGGGGCATCGGGCCGTTCTGGTCGTCCGGGATCTACCTGCGCGGCTGCGGGATCGCCGACGTATTCCCGGACGAGCCACTGTCAATTGCAGCGCTCGGCCACCTCCACGGCCTGGGCGATCGACCCGATCCGGCCGTCGTCGCCGAGCTGACCGCGAGCTATGCCCCGTACCGCATGTGGGCCTGCTTCCTGCTGCGGGTCGCCGCCGGGCGGGGGATCATCCCGGGCCTGGCCGGTCGCGAGATGGCGATCCGGCGCGCCAGGCCGGCATAGGGTGGTCCGCCACCGAGTTCGGAGTCAGATCGCCGAGCAAGGGCGGCTGTTCATCGCGGCGTTCGTCCTCGTCGGGCTGGGGGCGTGCTCCCCGGGGGCCAGTGGACCCGTCGGGACGGCCGAGCTCGGGAGCGCTGAGGCCACGAGTGCCTCGTCGGCCTGGCCCGTGTCACCCGAACCGCTGCCTGACGCGACATCGCCGGGAGACGGCTCCGGCCTCACCTGCGGCGGTCGGATCTTCCCGGCCAGCGGACTGGCCGCTCCGGCTACCGCCTTGGCGGCCGCCGGGCCAGAGTTCGATGCCCTGCGAGCGACCCTGGTCGGTGCGGCGACCGCGTTCCCTGGGGCCGACAAGGCAATGTGGCGCCTGGCCGGCCGCGATTCCGAGGGGGCGATCTTCCTGGCCGAGGTCCCGGCCGGATCAAACCAGTGGCTGTCGGTCGAGGTGACGGCTGCGCCCGGCCCATGGTCACCGGGGAGCATCGGCGAGTGCACCATGCATGCGGTCCTCTCGGCCGACTACGGTCCCGCCAGCTGGGCCCTCAATCCGGCCTTCCCGGCGCCGGGCACCGGATCGACGGTGCTCGAGATCCTGGTCTCGGAACAGGCCTGCTCGAGCGGCACGCCCGTGTCGGGGCGGATGTCCGCCCCGGTCATCGACTACGGCGGCTCGACCGTCACGATCACGATCGGGGTCCGGCCGCTGGAAGGCGCGCAAACCTGTCCGCTCGGACCAGGCACTCCGGCCAGCCTGCGCCTGGCTGGCCCCTTGGGCGCTCGAATGCTCCTCGATGGTGGGACCGTCCCTCCCTGGCCGCCTTCGCCGCCCGGCAGCTAGGCCGCCCCGCTGCCTGGTCAGCCCACCTTGGGCAGGCTCGCCAGGGCCGCCTCGTCGGGGGTGTACTCGTAGTCCTCGAGGTCGCCTGACAGGTAGCGCTCGTAGGCGGTCAGGTCGAAGTGACCGTGGCCGGAGAGGTTGAACAGGATCACCTTCTTCTCGCCCGTCGCCTTGGCCGCAGTGGCCTCGTCGATCGCGACCCGGATCGCATGCGACGACTCGGGTGCGGGCACGATGCCCTCGGCCCGCGCGAACGCGACCGCCGCCGCGAAGGCCCGGCCCTGGTGGACCGCCTGCGCTTCGATGTCGCCGTGGTCCTTGAGCAGGCTGACCAGCGGGGCCATGCCGTGGTAGCGCAGGCCGCCGGCATGGATCGGCTCAGGAATGAAGTCCGAGCCGAGGGTGAACATCTTGACCAGCGGGGTCAGCTTGCCGGTATCGCCGAAGTCGTAGGCGTACACGCCCCGGGTCAGTGACGGGGCCGCCTCGGGCTCGACCGCGATGACCCGGTACTTGCGCCCGCCCCGGAACGTCTGGCCGAGGAACGGGAAGGTCAGCCCGGCGAAGTTCGAGCCACCGCCGGCGCATGCGATGATCAGGTCGGGCTCCTCGCCGGCCATGGCCATCTGCTCGATCGCCTCCTGGCCGACCACCGTCTGGTGGAGGAGCACGTGGTTGAGGACCGAGCCCAGGCTGTACTTGGTGTCGTCGCGGGTGGCCGCGTCCTCGACCGCCTCGCTGATCGCCATGCCCAGCGACCCGGGGCTGTCGGCGTGCTCGGCCAGGACGGCCCGGCCGTAGTTCGTGTCGGGGCTCGGGCTGGCCACGACCGAGGCGCCGTAAGTCTCCATCAGGATCCGCCGGTACGGCTTCTGGTCGTAGCTCGCCCGGACCATGTAGACCTTGACCTCGAGGTCGAACAGGGCGCCGGCAAAGGCCAGGGCGCTGCCCCACTGGCCGGCGCCGGTCTCGGTCGCGATCCGCTTTGTGCCTTCCTGCTTGTTGTAGAAGGCCTGGGCGATCGCCGTGTTCGGCTTGTGGCTGCCGGCCGGGCTGCCGCCCTCGTACTTGTAATAGATGTGGGCGGGGGTATCGAGGACGGCCTCGAGCCGATGGGCCCGGAAGAGCGGGCTCGGCCGGTAGAGCCGGTAGGCATCCCGAACGGGCTCGGGGATCTCGATGTCACGCTCGGCGCTGACCTCCTGGCCGATCAGGGCCATGGGGAAGAGCGGCGCGAGGTCGGCTGGGCCGATCGGCTGGCCGGTGCCCGGGTGGAGGACCGGTGCGGGCGGAACCGGCAGGTCGGCCGCGATGTTGTACCAGGTCCGGGGGATGCGATCCTCTGACAGGACGTACTTCGTCTGGCGATCGTCGCCGGCCGGGCTGCTCATCGCGGGGCTCTCCTTCGAGGCTGATCGGGAGGGGCTGATCGGGGCTTGGACTCTTCGGGCAGCGCCGGCCGGCTCCGGTCAGCCGGCGGCGGTGAGCCGCGGATTGGATGACTTGCTGACGCGCTCCTCCAGCCGCCGGGCCATTGCCTCGAGCTTGTCGAGGTGTTCGGTCAGGCGGTTGCGCGCCTCCTCCGCCGCCGCGTTGAGGTTGGTCAGCTCGAAGATCCGCCAGTGGCGCAGGATCGGCAGGACGACCTCGTCGCGGTGGACCCGGATATCGTAGATCCCCGCCCGGGCGATCTGGGCGGCCTTGCGCACGAAGCCAGGAATCCCCGCGCCGGGCATCTGGAATGCGATGACCTCGTCGACGATCGCGCAGACCGCCGCCGACGGTTCGATGGCCAGGGCGGCTGCCATGATGTCGCGGTAGAAGACCATGTGCAGGTTCTCGTCGGCCGCGATCCGGATCATGATCCGGTCGGCCACCGGATCATCCGAGAAGCGGCCCGTGTTGCGATGCGAGATCCGGGTTGCGAGCTCCTGGAACGCGACATAGGCCAGGCCGTGGAGCGTGTCCGGGGCGGCCAGGTCGTAGCCCTTCTGGAGCTGGCTCATCCGGCCCCGCTCCAGCGCGATGGGATCGATGTTGCGGGTCACGATGAGGTAGTCGCGCAGGACGATCGCATGGCGACCCTCCTCCGCCGTCCAGCGCCCGATCCAGTTGATCCAGGCCCCATCGCCGGCGCCGAACATGCCGTGGATGAGGCGGTGGTAGCTGGGCAGGTTGTCCTCGGTCAGCAGGTTGACCTCGAAGGCCGTCTGGGCCACGCCGGTGAGGCGGGGCTGCTCAGGCGTCCACGGGTCCTTCTCGAAGTCGCGCCCGAGCCGGTACGGGATGAAGTCGTGGGGGAACCATTCCTGGGCGACCTTGTCGTGGCGGTCGTACAGGCGACCGGCCTCCGGCTCGAGCTCAATCAGCAGGCCGCGTTCGTCGTAGTAGGACATCTGCGCACCGAATCGGGCAAGACGGGATGCGCCCGAAGGCCGGGCGCCGCACGCTCCGCCGGCTAAGGGTAGCCGCCCCGACCGGCCGAAGTGGCGGAACCGATGCGAGCCTGCACGGACCGCCGCTGCCGACATCGGCCGAGCGGCGCTTCAGCCCAGCCGTTCGGCCAGGTAGCGCAGCGCGATCGGGTAGCGATATTCGATCCCGCCGTGGCGGGCGTCGAACAGCTCGAAGAACGGCTCGACCGAGCCGGCCGCGGCGCACGCCTGCCGGAATGCCTCGGCGCCCAGGTCCAGGTGGTATTCGTCCCGCGTGCCGGCGTCGATGTAGATCGCCCGGAGCGTGCGCAGGGCGGCGATCCCGCGCTCCGTCCGGGCGACCCGGACGGGATCCCAGGCCAGCCAGCGTGCCCAGACGTCGGGCCGAAGCTCGCCGGTCGCCGGATCGAACGGCAGCTGGACGTTGCCATCCAGATCGGCCGAGTAGCAGGCGGCCATGGCGTAGGCATCGATGAGGTCGGCGTCGGCCGGCTTGCTGAACGCGGGCCGGCTCCGGAAGTCCGCCCACCAGCGCTCGTAGGACCCGTCGTAGCCCTCGCGCAGGGCGCGGGCCACCGCCGCGAACTCAGGCTGGTAGCAGACCTCGAACAGGGAATCGCCGGCGTGGGTCGCGAGGGCCCCGAATCGGTCGGGCCGGAGGAGGCCGTTGATCATCGCCCCGTAGCCGCCGCTGGACTTGCCGGTGATGCCCCGATGGGCCGGTTCGGCCAGGGTCCGGTAGTGGGCGTCGACCCAGGCCACGACCTCATCGGCCAGGTACGTCCCGTAGCGGCCGGTCGCTGGCGAGTCGATGAACTGGCTGCCGCCAAACGAGGTCCAGCAGTCGACGAACACGACGATCGCCGGGGGCGCCGCGTCCAGGCCGGCGAACAGCTCGTCGACCAGCTCGGGAACGGTTGGCCGAAAGGCCGACCGGTTGCGCCACATGTCGATCTGGCCGGTCATGCCCTGGATCAGGTAGATCGACGGGAAGCGCCGGGCGGACTCGGCCTGGTAGGCCGGCGGCAGGTAGACCCACAGCGGCCGCTCGACCGGGTCGCCGGGCAGGTTGCCGCGCAGGACCGTGCTCTCGAAGGTGTGCTCCTCGAGCCGGCCGCGGACCGGACTCGACCAGGGCTTCATCGGGCCATCATCGCCGATCAGGCCTGCCCCAGACGCTCGACGAACGCCGCGACACGATCGAGGACATCGGCCAGGACCGGCTTGAGGCCATGGCCGAGGCGGGGATAGGTGACCAGCTCGGCGCTCGGCAGGCGACCGATCGCCGCCTGGAGGAGCTCCAGCCGGGCGAATGGGTCGGACTCGCCCGAGAGCAGCAGGACCGGGCATTCGATCCGGGGCCAGTGGGCTGTCCGGGCATCCCAGGTCTCGGGCGCCCCGGGCCGATGGAGGGGGTATGAGAAGCAGACGAGCCCACGGACGCTGGCCGCCGGGTCGTCTGGGTGCTCGGCCGCGACCAGGCTGGCCACCCGGCCGCCGAAGGACTGACCGCCGAGGACGAGCAGGTCGGGCCGGCCCGACCTGAGCAGCGCCTGGGTCGCGCTCCAGAAGCCGGCCACGGCGTCCTCGGCCTTGCCCCGCCGGAGGTCGATCGCGGCAGCCGCCAGGCCGTGGGCGCGCAGCCCATCGACGTACGGGGCCATGCTCGCGGCCGTGCCCGAAGCACCATGGCCGAGCACGATCTGGACGGCCATCGGTCCGCTCAGCCCGGGGCCGTGGGGTGGAGCCGGGTGTCGACCAGCTCGGCAGGATCGACCAGGTCGATGTACAGGCGCCCCAGGAGGTGGTCCATCTCGTGCTGGAAGGCTCGGGCCAGGAGGCCCGTCGCCCGGTGCCGGATCCGTCGCCCTTCGATGTCGTCGGCCACGATCACGATCTCGGCGGCCCGTCGGACCTGGGCGACCCGCTCGGGGACGGACAGGCAGCCTTCCCAGTCCACGGCGGGGAAACCGGTCTTGACCACCGCCGGGTTGCCGATCACGGTCAGGGTGCCCTTGACCTCGACCACGGCCAGCCGGAGTGGCTCGCCGACCTGGGGAGCGGCCAGGCCCAGCCCATTGGCCTTGCGCATCGTCACGACCATGTCGTCGATCAGCCGGCGCAGGCCCTTGTCGGGCAGGTGGACGGCGCGGGCCGGCGCTCGCAAGCGCGGGTCGGGATCGACCAGGAGTCGGCGGGCGGTACCCATGACCGAAGCCTAGCGCCCCGGCCGCTCGCGTTGGGCGCGATCAGTTCGTGGTGGCGTTGCCCGCTTCGGCCTGGCTGAGCAGGTTTGCCGCCGTATTGATCGGCACGGCGAAGCCGATGCCCTGGGCCGTCGAATCGGTGGCCGTATTGATCCCGATGACCTGGCCGCCGGCGTTGAGCAGGGGGCCGCCACTGTTGCCTTCATTGATCGCGGCATCGGTCTGGAGGAGGCCGCTGAGGTGGATCGCCTGGCGCGATTGGGCGTCCTGGACGTCGATCGACCGACCGGTTCCGCTGATCACGCCGGAGGTGACGCTGCCGCTGAACGTTCCCAGCGGGTCACCGATCGCGATGGCGAGCTGGCCGATCGCGAGCTTGTCGGAATCGCCCAGGGTGAGCGTTGGCAGGCCCGTGGCGCTGATCTTGACCACGGCCAGGTCGTGGTCGGGATCGGTGCCGACGACGGTGCCGTCGAACTGGCGGCCGTCGGCCAGCTGGACGCTCAGCGCTCCGCCGCTGGCGATGACGTGGCGATTGGTCAGGATGTAGCCATCCGCCCGGACGATGAAACCGGACCCGATCGACGTGCCGGATCCCTGGCCGAAGCCCGACGAGGTGGAGGTGATCGTGACCACCGCGGGCCCGGCGTTGGCTGCGATCTGGACGATCGGCTGGTTGGCGTTGCCGCTGGTCGTGGGCACGGTCGTGCTGGTGCTCGTGAGCTGGGCCGGTGGCGTGCTTGGCGTCGCGGATGCCTGGGGCAGGGTCAGCTCCACGACCCCCAGCGTGCCTGCGGCGGCGAGGGCCGCGGCCAGGATCGCCGCGAGGATGATCGAACCTCCGGAGGCCCGGCGGCCGCCGTCCTGGCCCGCGCCGCGACCACGATCAGGCGGGCCGGCGGGGGGAAGGGCGGCACCGGCCGGATCGGCAGTGGGGCCTGCCGGGGTGGCCTCGTCCGGGGCTGCCGGATCGACCGGATCGGGCCAGGTCCAGCCGCCCCAGGCGACCTGGGTCGAATCACCCGCGGGCGTGGGGTCGGCGGGCATCGGGCCGGCGGGGGTGGGCTCGGACGCTGCGTCGGCATTGGCCGGCGTTTCGCCGGCGTTGGCGCCGGCGCTGTCGGGCTGGCTTGGAAAGGTCATCGGGAAGAGCCTCGCAGGAGTCGCGCTGGTGGGCCTGTCAGGACTGTTGTACGAGGCCATTCTGAGTAACGCCTGAATCCAGGCTGAGTCCGCCTCGACGAAGATCAGGCGTCGGCGTTGGGCACGCCGATGATGTTGAAGCCACCGTCCACGTAGATCGTCTCGCCGGTGACCGCCCCGGACAGGTCGGAGGCCAGGTACAGGGCCGTCCGGCCCACATCCTCGATCGAGATGTTGGCCCGCAGCGGAGCCAGCTCGGCGAAGCCGCTGTACATCTTCTTGAATCCGGCGATGCCGGCCGCGGCCAGGGTGCGGACCGGGCCGGCCGAGATCGCATTGACCCGCACGCCCTCCGGGCCGAGGTCGGCCGCGAGGTAGCGCACCGAGGCCTCCAGGGCGGCCTTGGCCACACCCATCACGTTGTAGTTGCTGACCACCTTCTCGGCACCGTAGTAGGTCAGGGTGATGATGCTCGAGCGGGGCCGCAGGACCCCGGCCGCGCGCGCCTCGCGGGCGACCGCCACGAGCGAATAGGCGCTGACATCGAGGGCCAGGGCGAAGCCTTCGCGGGAGGTGTCGACGAAGCTGCCTTCGAGGTCCTCGCGCCGGGCAAAGGCCAGGGCGTGGACGAGGATGTCGAGCTGACCGTCCGGGCCGTGAGCCTCGACCCATTTGGCGAAGACGGCTCGAATCTGCTCATCGGACTGGACGTCGCAGGGTTCCACGAAGGTCGAACCGATCGACTCGGCGAGGGGCCGGACGCGCCGCTCGATCAGGCTCTCGACCGAGCTGAAGCCGACGCTGGCACCCGCCCCGTGGAGGGCCTGGGCAATGCCCCAGGCGATCGAATGATCGTTGGCCACCCCGAAGATCAAGGCCCGCCGGCCGTCGAGCAATCCCATGCTGCCTCCCAAGCCGCGACCGAGGCCGGCGCCACTCGCCGCGCGCCGGTCGCCCGCGCCCGTCGAGGCTACCATCCGTCGATGGCCCCCAACCCGACCCGCCCGCCCGGCCCGGGCCTGGCCGAGGTGCTGCGCGGCGTGCGCGGCTTCCTGCTCGACCTCGACGGGGTCGTCATCCTGGCCGGCCGGCCGATCGACGGAGCGGCCGAGGCGATCGAGGCCCTCGACCAGCGCGGGATCCCGTTCCGGATTGTGACCAACACGTCGCTGATGAGCCGCCAGATGCTGTCCGACTGGGGCACCCGGATCGGCCTGACCCTGCCGCCGGAGCGGATCTTGTCGGCCCTGTCGCTGTCGGCCGCCTACACCCAGCGTCGCTATGCCGGCCTGCCCCTGTTCGTGCTCGCCTCCGACGACGCCCGGACCGAGTTCCTGGGGCAGCACCTGCTGTCCGACGAGGAAGCCGGCCGGCCCGACGCCCGGGCCGCCGCGGTCGTCATCGGCGATTCGCCCGAGGCGGCCACCTACGACAACCTCAACCACGCCTTCCGGCTGGTGCGTGGCGGGGCCGAGCTGGTGGGCATGCACCGCAACCCGTGGTGGCTGACGCCGGCCGGCCCGACCCTCGATTCGGGCGCCTTCGTGGCCAGCCTGGAATTCGCCACTGGCCAGCCCGCCACGATCATCGGCAAGCCTGCCCGGGCCTTCTTCCGGGAAGCCGCCGCCGAGCTCATCGCGATCCTGCCGGGAGCCAGCCGGGCCGACCTGGCGATGGTCGGCGACGACGTCTTCAGCGATGTCCTGGCCGCCCAGCGCCTGGGCCTGCGGGGCGTCTTCGTGCGCAGCGGCAAGCACGGCGACCCGGACCTCGAGGCTGCGGCCGCGCGCCGGCGGGGTGGGGGCCGGCCGGATGCCATTGCGGCCTCGCTGGCCGAGGTGGTCGCCGCCGTCCCATGAGGCCCCCGCGATACACTTGGGGCCACGACTTGGGCCACCACGCTGGGCCAACCGCGCGAGCATCGAGGGGCTCGCCCGAATGCAGGGGAAGACCATGACCACCGACGCGAAGCCGCGCCTGAAGATTACCTACGCCACCCTTCGCAACGACAACGAAGAGCTGCATGCCCTGTACGAGGCCGGCCTGGTCGAGGCGCGCGGCCAGCTGGGCGGACACCACCCCAACCTGATCGGGGGCAAGGAGCGGGCCGGCGAGAGCGAGTCCACCGTCCGCTCGCCGATCGACCACGACCTCGTCCTCGGCCACTTCGCGACGGGCACGCGCCAGGACGTCCGGGACGCGATCGCCGCCGCCCGGGCCGCCCAGCCGGCTTGGGCCGCCACGCCCTGGCGCGAGCGACTGACGATCATCCGGCGGGCCGCCGAGCTGATCAGCCAGCGCCAGATGGTCTACGGCGGCCTGATGGCCATCGAGGTCGGCAAGAGCCGGCTCGAGGCGCTGGGCGAGGTGGAGGAGGCGGCTGACCTGCTGCGCTACTACTCCGACATCATGGAGCGCAACGAGGGCTACGACCACCCCATGGACAACCTGGGTGACGCGGCCGTCCACACCCGCTCGATCATGCGCCCGATGGGCGTGTTCGCCGTGATCAGCCCGTTCAACTTCCCGATGGCCCTGTGCGCCGGCCCCACGGCCGCCGCCCTGATCGCCGGCAACACGGTCGTGTTCAAGCCCAGCAGCACCGCCCCGATGTCGGGCATCAACCTCGTCCAGGCCTATCGCGACGCGGGGCTGCCCGAGGGCACCCTCAACCTGGTCATGGGCCCCGGCGACACCGTGGGCCAGGAGCTCCAGGAGAATCCCGGGATCGACGGCATCGTGTTCACCGGCTCGTTCGACGTTGGGTTCCAACTGTTCCGGACGTTCTCGACCCGCTACCCGCGGCCGGCGATCGTGGAGATGGGCGGCAAGAACCCGGCGATCGTCACCGCCCGGGCGGACCTGGAGGAGGCGGCCGAGGGGATCGTCCGATCGGCCTTCGGCTTCAGCGGCCAGAAGTGCTCGGCCAACAGCCGGGTGTACGTCGAGCGGCCGGTCCACGACGAGCTGGTCAAGCTGCTGGTCGAGAAGGCCGAGGCCCTGACCGTCGGCGACCCGCTCATCCGCAGCAACTGGATGGGCCCGGTCATCGACCAGCGCGCCGTCGACCGCCACCAGCAGGCAT
Organism: Candidatus Limnocylindrales bacterium; assembly: GCA_038239115.1. GTDB lineage: Bacteria > Chloroflexota > Limnocylindria > Limnocylindrales > CSP1-4 > Palsa-1033. The sequence continues at coordinate 31,296 of JBBSFD010000021.1, forward strand.
CGGCCGAGGCCCGTCGGGACGGCACCGTCTTCACCGGCGGCGAGCGGCTGACCCACGGCGACCTCGAGCGCGGCTTCTATGTCGAGCCGACGGTGGTGGGCAACCTGCCCCACGACCATCGCCTGTTCGTCGATGAGCTCTTCGCTCCGTTCACCGCGGTGGCCCCGGTCGACTCGCTGGACGAGGCGATCCGGCTTTCGAACGAGAGCGTCTATGGGCTGACCGCAGGAATCTTCAGCGAGGATCCGGCCGAGGTTCAGCAGTTCCTGGACACGATCGAGACCGGGACCCTGTACGTGAACCGGCGAGCCGGGGCCACCACCGGCGCCTGGCCGGGCGTGCAGGCGTTCGGCGGCTGGAAGGGCTCGGGCTCGACCGGCAAGGCCGGCCTGTCGATGTACTACGTCGCCCAGTTCCTGCGCGAGCAGAGCCACACCGTCGTCGACTGACCGCGCTCGGCCCTGCCGCCGGACTCCGGTCCCGGGCGCTGGGACGCGGCTCCGGCGCGGCTCCGGCGCCCGCGCTGAGTCCTGGAGCGTCCCGGCCCTTGTGCCCTTTCATTCCGCGTGCATGGTCGCCGCGTGCACAAGGAATCGGATTGGACCCGAACTACGCTGGTCGAGCCCTCAGGCAACGCCCTGCGAGCACGTCCCGAGCGCGGCCGCGTGCATCGACCCGGCCGTTCGGGCCGATGATCGCCGGCGGCCGGAGCCTTAGGGACTCGCGTACCGCTCAGAGCGACCATGGACGCGGAATCGGCCGGTCTAAGGCAGGGGGCCCTACCACGCCAAGGCCGCGCCGCCGGGACGGCCTCGGCTATACTCGGTCGCGCTATCCAGACTGCATAAAAGGTATTCAGGCCGGCCATCGAGAGGTGCCAGGTGACCCAGGCTGCGACTCGTCCCGTCAACCGCCTCGCCGGATCGCGGCCCGTGCCCGACCTGATCACCGCGATCCCCGGTCCCAAGGCGCGGGCCCACGTCAGCTACGACGAGACCTGGACGTCGCCCAGCCTGCCCCGGGCCTATCCGATCGTGCCGGTCCGGGGCGAGGGCCTCGTGGTCGAGGACATCGACGGCAACCTGTTCCTCGACTTCGCCGCCGGCATCGCGGTCAACTCGACGGGCCACAGCCACCCCCAGGTCGTCGCCGCGATCCGGGAGCAGGCCGCGGACCTGATCCATTTCTCGGCCTCCGACTTCTACCTGCCGATCTATCCGGAGGTCTGCCAACGCCTCGCCCGGCTGGCCCCGTTCGAGGGACCGGCCCGGGTCTACCTGGGCAACTCGGGCACGGAGGTCGTCGAGGCCGCGATCAAGTTGGCCCGTTACGCCACTCATCGGCCGTACATCGTGGCCTTCCTCGGCGCGTTCCACGGCCGGACCTATGGCTCGGTCAGCCTGACCGCGTCCAAGGCCAAGTACCACGCCGGCTTCGGACCGCTCCTGCCCGGCGTCTTCCACGCGCCCTACGGCAAGGTCGCCGACCTGGCCTGGTTCGACCAGGTCCTGTTCGACAAGCAGGCCCCGGCCAGCGAGGTCGCCGCGATCATCGTCGAGCCGATCCAGGGCGAAGGCGGCTACATCGTGCCCGAGGACGGCTTCCTGGAAGGACTTCGCGAGATCTGCGACCGCCACGGAATCCTGCTCATCGCCGACGAGATCCAGTCGGGCGCGGGTCGGACCGGCCGGATGTGGGCGGTCGAGCACTGGGGCGTCCAGCCCGACATCCTGCTGTCGGCCAAGGGCATCGCGAGTGGCATGCCGCTCGGTGCGTTGATCGCCCGGGCCTCGATCCTGGAAGCCTGGGGCCCAGGTGCCCACGGCTCGACGTTCGGGGGCAACCCGGTTGCCTGTGCCGCCGCCCTGGCCACGCTCGAGCTGCTCGAAGGCGGCCTCGTCGCCAACGCGGCCGCCCGGGGTGAGCAGGCGCTGGCTGGGCTGCGCCGGCTGGCCGGCGAGCAGCCCGAGCTCGTGCGCGACGTGCGCGGCAAGGGCCTGATGCTGGGCATCGAGTTTCCGACGGCCGAGCAGGCCGAAGCCGTCCAGATGGCGGCCTTCCGACGGGGCTTGCTGATCCTCGAATGCGGTCCGTCGAGCGTCCGGATGTCGCCGGCCCTGACCGTCAGCGAGACCGAGATGGCGACTGCCCTGCGGATCTTCGGCGAGGCCGTGGCCGAGGTGGCCGGCGCTCGATGAGCGCGCGATGACAACGCGATGATCAACCGATGAGCACGTCCAAGGTGGCCACGATGCACGACGCGATCGCGGCCACCGTGCGCGACGGCGACATCGTGGCGATCGAGGGCTTCACCCACCTGATCTCGTTCAGCGCCGGCCACGAGATCATCCGCCAGGGTCGGCGCGACCTGACCCTGGCCCGGATGACCCCGGACCTGATCTACGACCAGATGGTCGCGGCCGGGGTTGCCCGCAAGCTCATCTTCAGCTGGCTGGGCAATCCCGGGGTCGGCGGCCTGAACGCGATCCGGCGGGTGACCGAGGGTCCCACGCCCAGCCTCGAGCTGGAGGAGTACAGCCACTTCGGGATGGTCGCCCGCTACACGGCCGGTGCCTCGAACCTGCCCTTCTTCCCGCTCCGGAGCTACTTCGAGACGGACCTCCCAACGGCCAACCCGCTGATCCGGCCGATTGAATCGCCGTACGGCGAGGGCACGGTCTATGCCGTCCCGCCGCTCAAGCCCGACGTCACGGTCATCCACGCCCAGCGGGCCGACGCCCACGGCGACACCCAGGTCTGGGGCCTGCTCGGCTGCCAGAAGGAGGCCGCCTTTGCCGCCAAGCGGGTCGTGGTGGTGGTCGAGGAGCTGGTCGACGAGGCGGTCATCCGGGCCGATCCCAACCGGACGATCATCCCCGGCCTGATCGTCGACGCCGTGGTGGTCGAGCCGTGGGGCGCCCACCCGTCGTACGTCCAGGGCGCCTACGACCGGGACAACCGGTTCTACCTCGACTGGGACCCGATCAGCCGCGACCCCGCGGCAACCGATGCCTGGCTGACGGAGTGGGTGTATGGGCTGGCGGGACGGGCCGAGTACATCGCCAAGCTCGGCACCGAGCGCCAGGCCCGACTCCGGCCGAGTGCCTCGGCGCCATCCGGCTCGGTCGATTACGGCGAGTACCGATGAGCAGATACCCATGAGCGAGACTGCGGCATTCACGAAGTCCGAGATGATGATCGTGGCGGCTGCCCGGGAGCTGGCCGGCCAGCGCGTCTGCTTCGTTGGCGTCGGGTTGCCCAACGTCGCCGTCAACCTGGCCCAGCGGACGGTCGCTCCGGACATCGAGCTGGTCTACGAGGCCGGCGTCTTCGGTGCCCGCCCGGCCCGGCTGCCCCTCTCGATCGGCGACCCCACGATCGTGTCCGGGGCGACCGCGGCGGTCAGCATGTTCGAGCTGTTCTCGTTCTACCTGCAGGGCGGCCGGGTCGACGTCGGCTTCCTGGGTGCCGCCCAGATCGACCGGTTCGGCAACATCAACTCGACAGTGATCGGTGATTACGCCACGCCCACGACCCGCCTGCCTGGCTCGGGCGGCGCCTGCGAGATCGCGATCAACGCCCGGCAGATCTTCGTGATCATGCGCCAGTCGCGCCGCTCGTTCGTCGAGCGGATCGACTTCCGCACCTCGCCCGGCAACCTGGGCGGGGCCGAGAATGCCGAGCGGATTCGGCGCGAGCAGGGCTGGCTCGGCCGGGGACCGTCGGTGGTGGTCACCGACCTGGGCATCTACCACTTCGATGAGTCGGGCGAGATGCGCCTTGACTCGATCCATCCCGGAGCCAGCCTGGAGCAGGTTCGCGAGACGATCGGCTGGGAGCCCAGGGTCAGCCCCGACCTTGGCACGACGCCGGCGCCTACCGCCACCGAGCTCGACCTGGTCCGAAACGAGCTGGATCCCGGCGGGCTGTACATCCGCTGAACCCGGCGCGACTCAGCTGGCGGTGCACGCGAGCACCAGATCGAGCGGCGCCGGGGGCGCGATCCGGGAGCATCGGTTATCCTCCGCGAGATCGGGCAACCCCCAGCACGGGAAACGACAACCAAAGATCGCCGCCTCACGGCAGCTCGCTGTCGTTCCCCAGCCCGCACACCACCTCTTTTCCTGCCCGTAGGCGGCCCAGCCCATCGCCATCGCGTGCCCGCGATGTCCCGGTAGGAAGGAGCCTGTTGAGCCAGACGCGCGTGCGCCTCAGGGCGTTGGCCTCGCTCGGCCTTGTATTGATCCTGTTCGGAGCGTTCGCTCCGACATCCGCCGCCAGCTCGAACCGCCTGGCCGACCCGTCCTCGACGACCGCCGTCGCCCCGACGCTGGCCGCAGCGCCGGCCGCAGATGGCGTGCTGGCCTCCGTGGCCGCCGCCTCGGTTGCCCTGGCCGTCCAAAGCCGCCGCCTTTCGGCCGAGCTTGGATCGACGACCGCCACGGCTTCGGCTGCGCCGGCCGCGAGCCTGACCCGTTCGCGCCAGACCGATCCGACCAGCGTCCTCGCCTCGACCCGGATCATCGCCCTGGCCGAGAGCCACATCGGAGCGCGCTACGCCCACGGCGCCACCGGGCCCCATGCGTTCGACTGCTCGGGCCTGGTCTACCGCGTCTTCGAGGATGCCGGCCTGGGCAAGATGATCGCCGGACTGCGCAGCGCGTCGGCCCTCTACAGCCACTTCCGGGCGCGCCACATGACCTCGACCAGCGACCCCCAGCTGGGCGACCTGGTGATCTTCGGTGGCGGCAGCCACGTGGGCATCTACATCGGGAACGGCCGGGTGGTCCACGCGATGGTCAGCGGCGTGGCGATCACCAAGATTGCGGCCGTCTATCCGCGCTTCACGACCTATGTCCACCTCGGCCTGACCCGGCTTCACCTCGCCGCTCCCGCGGTCCATCGCTCGGTCCCGACGACCGCCGCGAAGGTGATCGAAACGGTGCGGACGACGGTCGCCTTGTCGCTCCGCAGCGGCGCCAGCACGGCCGCCCGCCGGCTGGCGGTCCTGCCGGCCGGCCTCCGGCTGCAGGTCATCCGGATCTCGCGCGATCGAGCCAACCGGCGCTGGTTCGAGGTCATCGGCCCGGCCGGCCGGCTGGGCTGGGTGGCAGCCCGGTTCACCCGCTAGCCCCGGCTCGGCCGTCGGCCCGGCGGTTCCGGCGGCCCGTCGCCCCTACAATCGGGCGGTGATCGGTCGGCGCCCGCCCTGCTCAGTCCGAGGATGTCGCCCGTGACCGGGCGGGTGTTCCAGCGCGCGGCAGGCGCCCCCTTGGTTGCCGCCCGGGCCGAGGGCTCGACGATCTGGGACAGCGACGGCCGGCCGTACCTCGACGCGGCCGGCGGCGCGGTGGTCGTGGGCATCGGCCACGGCCGCCGCTCGGTCGGGGCGGTGATGGCCGACCAGACCAGCCGCCTGGCGTACGCCCACGGCAGCGCCTTCACCACCGAACCGCTCGAGGCCTACGCGCGCGAGATCGGCCGCCACCTCCCCCAGGACAACCCGGCGATCTACCCGGTCTCGGGCGGCTCCGAGGCGATCGAGACGGCCCTCAAGCTGGTCCGCGCCTACCACCTGGCCCGTGGCGAGTCGAATCGCTGGGTGGTCTTCGCCCGCTGGGGGAGCTACCACGGCAACACCCTCGGGGCGCTCGACCTGTCCGGCCGCAAACCGCTCCGCCGGCCGTACGAGGGCTGGCTCGGCCGGTTCCGGCACCTGTCGGCGGCCTATCCCTATCGAGCCAACGAGCCCGGCGCCGACGCGCTCGGCTCGGCCGAGGAGCTGGCGGCGGAGCTGGAGCGGGCGATCGAGGCGGCCGATCCGGGCAGCGTGGCCGCGTTCGTGGCGGAGCCGATCGTGGGCGCGACCCTGGCCGCGGCCGTGCCACCGGATGACTACTGGTCGGCGATCGCTGCGGTCTGCCGGCGCCACGGCGTGCTCCTCGTCGCGGACGAGGTGATGACCGGCTTCGGCCGGACGGGCCGCTGGTTCGGCATGGACCACTGGGGCGTCCGGCCGGACCTTCTCGTGGCCGCCAAGGGGGCCACGTCCGGCTACTGGCCGTACGGCTTCGTCTCGGCCTCGGCCGAGGTGGCCGATACGGTCCTTGGGGCCGGGCCGTTCGTGCATGGCTTCACCTACAGCCACTCCGTCGTGGGCGCGGCGGTCGCCCGCGAGGTCCTCCGAATCCTGGAGGAGGAGGACCTGGTCGCGGCCTCGGCGGCCAAAGGCGATCGGCTCAGGGGCCTCCTCGACGAGCGCCTGGGCGAGCATCCCAACGTCGGCGAGATCCGTGGCCGGGGCCTGATGGTCGGCCTCGAGCTGGTCGCGGACCGCCCGAGCCGGGCCCCGTTTCCACGCTCCGCCCGGATCACCGAAGGAGTCGTGGCCGCGGCCCGCCGCGAGGGGCTGCTCGTCTACTCAGGGACGGGCAATGCCGACGGCGTCGACGGCGACCTCATCCTGCTCGGACCGCCGTTCGTGGTCTCGGACGACGAGCTGGTCCAGATCACTGAGCGCCTGGCCGGGGCGATCGAGATGGTGACTGCGGCCGCCTAGCGCGGCCGGGCCGATCGGACGAGGATCAGGGCGCCGAGGCCAAGGACCAGGATCGGGCCGAGCAGTCCGTCGAGGCTGGGCGAACCCGGGACCAGGGCCGACACCAGGTCCGCTCCGCCGACGAGAGCCAGGATCGCACCGAAGACCCCCTGCCAGCCAACGCCGCCCCGACTGTGCCAGCGGGCGAGGGCAATGGCCAGCAGGCCAATCCCCAGGAACAGGGTGCTCCAGCCGGGCGCATTCTGGATCAGGCCCAGGTCGATGAGGAAGCTGGGCAGGGACAGGGACAGGATGAAGATGCCCGGATAGAGGCCCCAGCGGCCCCGGTTCGTGGCCCATGCCAGCAGGAAGGCCAGGCCGGCGGCCACGCCCAGGGCCGAGCCCGCGACGTGAAAGCCGGGTACGAGCTGGCCGAGCAGCAGCAGGCCGCCGAACAGGACCAGGAACAGCCCGATCCAGGGCAGGCCCGGTCGGGCGTCGCCTCGGCTCCAGCTCCAGCTGCGGACATAGGCCGCGCCGGGCGTGCCGGTCGGTCCACCGGCAGGGGTGGCGGTCGAACCGCCCGGGTCCTGCGGCTGATAGCGCCCCGGATCGTCCGGTTGGAAGGTCTCGCTCATCTCCGTCGATTCTACCCTCGGCGGCGCCGTAGACTCCGGCGATGGCCGACGACAGCCCGAGACAGTCGACGCCCCGGGACCAGCCCCAGTCAGCGGGCCAGGCGCGCACCGTGCTCGGTCCCGTGCCCTCCGCTGAGCTCGGCTTCGTCCTGCCCCATGAGCACACGGGGATCCACCTGTGGCAGATCCCCAATCGCTGGGATTACTGGGAGCTGACTCCGGACGATGCCCTGGTCTTGCCCGAGCTGGCCTCGTTCCGGGCGGCCGGCGGCCGGACCCTGGTCGACCTGACGTTGCCGGGCGTCGGCCGCGATCCGGCCCGGCTGCACCGCTACGCCGAGACCAGCGGCCTCCACCTCGTGATGGGCACGGGCTGGTACCGCGAGGCCTACTACCCGGCCGAGGCGTTGATCGACCGCCGTACGGTCGACGACCTGGCCGACGAGCTCGTCGGTGAGATCGAGCTGGGCGTCGCCGACACCGGGATCCGGCCCGGGATCATCGGCGAGATCGGCACCGACAAGCCCTGGTTGTCGGCGCTCGAGGAGCGCGTCCACCGGGCCGCCGGCCGGGCCGCCCGACGGACCGGCCTGGCGATCACCACCCACTCGGTCATGTCGGCCGTGGGCCTGGCCCAGCTGCGCATCTTCGAGGAGGAGGGCCTGGATCCGGCCCGCATCGTCATTGGCCACGCCGACTCGTACCCATCGCTCGAGCATTACCTCGAGATCATCCGGCGGGGGGCCAACCTCGAGTTCGATTTCCTGGGCATGACCTTCACCCCGATGGAGCGCCACGGCGGTCCCCGGATCGTGGCCCTCGCCCGCGAGCTGGTCGAACGGGGCCATGCCGATCGACTGCTGCTCAGCCAGGACGTCTGCCACAACAGCCAGCTCAAGGCCTACGGCGGCAACGGCTACGTCCACCTGTTCGAGACGTTCCTGCCCGAGCTCAAGGCGGCCGGCGTGTCAGACGACGCGATCCACCAGATGACGGTCCTCAACCCGGCCCGAATCCTGGCCATCGAGGCCCGGGAGCGGCCGGGCTAGCGAGGCGGAGAGAGCCTCAGCGTGCGGGGTCGCCGACGAGGAGCAGGGCAGCGGCGAGGCCGAAGGCGGCACCGACCAGGACCAGCGCGAGGTCCGGCCCGGGCGCGGGTGCCCCTTCCGCGGGCGTCAGTCCGCGCAGCGGTGAGGTCGCGACGTACAACGCGAACGCCGCATAGGCGAGGGCGACGCTCACGGCGCTGACCCGCACGGATGCGACCCGCCGACGGACGAGCAACCCGGTTCCGGCGGGCGGCAGGGCCAGGGCGAGGAAGGCCACCTCGGCGCCGCCCGTTGCGAGCCCGACGAGGCCGATCGCCAGGAGCAGACCGCCGAGGGCAAGGAGCACGAGTCCGCCGGCCGCCCACGCCAGACGGCGGCTGGACTCGCGCCCTGACTCGCGGGGCTCAACGGCGCTGCTGCCTCGTTCGATTGGGCCCATGTTCGTGCCTCCCGCCCCGGCCTAGCTCTCCAGGCTGGCCTCGACACTGAGGGCCACGTTGCCCTTGATCGCATTCGAGATCGGGCAGCCGTTCTTGGCCCCCTCGGCGATCTCGGCAAACGTCGCCGCCTCAATACCCGGAACCGCGCCCCGCACGGTCAGGGCGCTGGAGATCACTCGCCGTCCGGCATCGGTCATGTCCAGGGTCACCTGGGCCGTGACGGACAGCCGATCAGCCACGAAACCGCGCTTGAACAGATCGTTGCTGAAGGCCATCGAGAAGCACGAGGCGTGCGCCGCGGCGAGCAGCTCCTCGGGGCTGGTCCGGCCATCGGACGATTCGATCCGCGAGGCCCAGGTGGTCGGCAGCGCGGTGAACGCGCCGCTCGACACGGCGCTAACCGTGCCCTTGCCGTCGGGCAGGTTGCCCGACCAGGTGGCATCGGCTTGACGAACTGCGGCCATCTCGTTCTCCTCGCTGCGGGCGGCGTTGGTCCGCCGGTCCCGATGGTGATTTCGCTGGGCGATCGTGCCACACGAACGCCGGGCGCGTCGTCAGCCGAGGCGTGCGCGCAGGGCCCCGACCAGCGGTCGATGGATATGCGTCCGGGGCAGGACCACGCGGCGCATGCCCCCGAAGGCCCGATGGGCCTCGAGTGCCGCCGCGAACGCGTCGAGGAAGCCAGGGGTGGCCAGGGGGTCGAAATCCTGCTCCCACCACAGGCCGAGGATCCGGAGCGCGCCCGCCTTGCGGTCGATCCGGGGTTCGATCCGGCCGACCAACCGGTCGCCGAACAGGACCGGCAGGACGTAGTAGCCCCAGCGCCGCTTGGGCTCGGGCACGTAGACCTCCCAGACGTAGTCGAAGTCGTACAGGCTGCGCAGGAAGTCGCGATCCCAGACGAATGGGTCAAGGGGCGCCAGGAACGCTGCTCCGGCTGGCTGGCCACCGGGTGGGAGGCCGGCCGCGAGCTCGGCTTCGGCCGACTCGAGGATGGGCATCTCGCCGGCGAGGATGTAACGCTCGCCCTTGATCCCCTCGACTTCGACGGCGAGGAGCTCGCCCAGCTCGACCAGCTCGGCGCGCAACCCGGTGCGTGATTGCCAGGCAGGATCGGCCGGCCCCGGGACCGCCTTGCCCAGGCCCAGCCACAGCTCGGCCTGGCCCGACCGGCCGAGCAGGCCATGGGCGCGAAACCGGGACAGCAGCTTGTGCCGGATCTGGTCGTGCTCGTCGCGCCGCTCGGCCAGCAGCTCGGCCGGGAAGAGGCGCTGGACCAGGTCGTAGTAGCGCCGGTTGCCGGCCCGCCGGGACAGGCCCAGGACACCGGCCTCGGCCAGCGCCTCGAGCAGGGCCCGGACCTGGTTCGTCGGCCGCCAGTACCAGTCGATCGCAGCTCGTGGCTCGACGTCGGTCGACGACAGCTCACCCTCGGCCCGGATCCGCTCGAGCAGCTCGGCGACGAGCGGACCGTGCTCGTCGAACGACCCGGCGTCATGGCGCCGGGAGCTTCGGTCCCAGGCGACCCGGTAGTAGGGCAGTTCCGCCGTCGGCACGAGGCTGAGGCCTTTGTTGTAGGTCTCGTACAGCAGCCGGTCTCGATACAGCAGGTCGTCGGTCCAGGCTCGGCGGTAGCCTTCGATCCTGGCCAGCAGGACCAGGTCATGGTTGCGCCCGGCCACCTCGAGCGGATCGAACTGGAGCGAGCCGAGCCGGCCGACGACGGCCATCACGCTGGCCGGTTCGGCGGGCAACGCGCGCGGCGGAGCCAGGCCGTGCCTGAGCACCATGAAACGGCGGGCGGCGGCTGCGCTCACCCGGCGCGGGGCGGTCATCAACGGATCGTAGCGGCTCGACGAATAGCGGAAGCGGTGCGCGGAGGCACCGGATCGGCCCACATCGGCCGGCACGTTCATCCACTCGTTGGCCGTGCGCGTACCATCCACGAGTCCGGACGAGCGAGTGCCCGCCCTGCCGACTTCCAACCCACGAGGTGGCCATGGCCCCAGCCTCCCAGGTTCTTGTTTCGCACATCGTCCCCGATGGAGAAGGAACCAATGACTGAACTCTCACGACGCGCGTTCATGGGTCGCGCCGCCGCAGCCACGGCCGCCGGTGTTGCGGCAACCAGCGGAATCGTCGCCCTACCCGGCCTGATCGCCGCAGCCTCCCCAGTGGCTGCCTCCCGGTCGACTCAGCAGACCGCCCTCGATCTCAGCCCTGTTGGCCAGGACGTCGTTGTCCACGTCCAGGACGCCTCGACTGGCGAGGTCCTGATCATGGTCGGCACGGCCGAGACGACGTTCCACGATCCCGAGCTTGTGTCTCGCCTGCTCAAGGGCGCACGCACGGCCGGGCAGGAGGCCTAGTCGATGTCTTCCCACCGCGAGGCGCCGTCGATCTCGAAGGATCCGGTCGCCGACAACACCGATACGTACGCCTTCGTCAGCCCGGACAAGCCGGACTTCGTGACGATGATCATGAACTACATCCCCGGCGAGTCGCCGGCCGGCGGACCGAACTTCTACGAGTTCGGCGAGGACGTGCTCTATGAGTTCGTCGTCGACAACGATGCCGACGCCGAGCCCGATGTGGTCTACCAGTTCCGGTTCAAGACCCACGTCCGGAATGCCAACACGTTCCTCTACAACTTTGGCCAGATCAAGAGCCTGAACAGCCCCAACTGGAACCGCTTCCAGACCTACTCCGTGGCGCGGGTGATCGGCGGCCATACCGAGATCCTCGGCTCCGACCTGCTCTGCCCCCCGGTCAACATCGGTCCGCGCTCCACGCCGAACTACGCGGCGCTGTCGGCGGCCGCCGTCCACACGCTGTCCGACGGCAGCAAGGTCTTTGCCGGCCAGCGGCGGGACGGATTCTGGGTCGACCTGGGCTCGATCTTCGACCTGGGCACGCTGCGCCCGTTCGAGCAACTCCACCTCATCCCATCGGCCGCCGCGGCCGGCCACAACAGCCTGAAGAACCTGAGCGTCCACACGATCGCGATCCAGGTGCCCAAGCGACGCTTGACCAAGGGCAACTGGAATCCGACCGACGCGACCGACCAGCGGGCCGTCATCGGGATGTATGCCCGCGCCAGCCGGCGCAAGGCCCGCATCCTGAGCGGTTCCAAGGACGTCGAGTCCGGTCCGTGGGTCCAGGTTTCGCGCCTGGGCAACCCGCTCATCAACGAAGTCATCACGCCGATGGCCCAGAAGGACTACTGGAACTCGGAGCACCCCAAGGCGGACAGCCAGTTCGTCAACCAGGTCCTCCACCCCGAGCTGGCCGGACTGCTTCCGTTCCTGTACCCGGGCGTGTTCCCGCACCTGGCCGCCTACAGCAAGCCGCGGGCTGACCTGCAGGCGGTCCTGATGACCGGCATCCCGTCGGGCATCATTCCGGGCTTCCAGAACTACACCGGTCCGGTGATCGCGGACATGCTCCGCCTGAACCTGGCCATCCCCCCGACCAAGAGCAAGCCGAGCCCGCTGGGCCTGCTCGGCGGCGACCTGGCCGGCTTCCCCAACGGCCGTCGGCTGACCGACAACGTCGTGACCATCGAGGTTCGCGCCATCGCCGGCGTGACCATCCCACTGGTCGACCCGAGCTTCACCCCGGACGGGGCAGCGGCCGTGGTCCAGGACGGGACGAGCGGTCCCGGCGTCGGCAGCAAGTTCCCGTACCTGCTCAATCCGAAGAGCGGCTACGAAATCCCGTAGGGATCCCGGCGGCTCGTCCGCCGTCCGCGACGAAGCCCGGTGGCCCTCACGCCGCCGGGCTTCTCGATTCCCGCCCCGATCAGCCGGGTCGGCGCCAGTCGAGCTCGGCGACCTCGCCGCCGACGATCGTGACCTGGTTGGGTAGCGTCGGGTCGTCGATCCAGACCCGGTAGGTGCCTTCCATCAGCTCGGGGTAGATGCCCGCGTAGGTGACCAGGCCCCCGGCCCGACGCTCGTGGATGGCCGTATGGACGCGCCGGCTGTGCTCGTGCTCGTGCTCGTGGCCAGGCTCGCGCTCGTGGCCAGGCTCGTGCTCGTGGCCGTGTTCGTGCTCGGGCTCTGCAGGATGGCCGGCTTCGTGGTCGAGCAGGCTGACCTCGATCTCCCGTCCGGCGTACTCGGCGTCGGTGTACAGGATCAGGGCGCCAATGTCGCCGCCGATATCGAGCACCGCGTCCTCGAGCGAGAATCCCGCCGGGCGGGCCGCATCTGGCATTGGGTCGACCTCCTCGCCGACGGATACGCTGTGCCTGTCGTCCGGGTTCAGTCTGGCCTGCAACCGGCCGGGGCGTCGGCGGGTTTCAAGGTCGGAGGTATCAGCGCCCGAATGACAGCCAAGCCAGTGCCCGGACCAGACCAGCCCGCCACGCGCTTGCCGTGGCAGCTTGCCTTCCTCGTCCTGGCCTCGATCTGGGGCTGCTCGTTCCTGCTCATCAAGCTGGGCCTGGCCGGACTGAATCCGATCCAGGTTTCGTTCGCCCGAGTCGCCATCGGGGCGATCACGCTCGTCCTCGTGTCGGGCCTGAGTCGCACCCGCCTGCCACGCAGCCGGACCGTCTGGCGGCACCTGATCGTGATGGCCGTCCTGATGAACGTCGTCCCGTTCATCCTGTTCTCCTACGGCGAGACCCATGTCAGCTCGATCCTGGCCGGGATCATCAACGGGGCCACGCCGCTGACGACCCTGGCCGTGATCCTGATCGCGTTCCCCGAGGAAGAGCCGACCCGCAACCGGGTGGTCGGCCTCCTGATCGGCTTCAGCGGCCTGCTGGTGGTGGTCGGGATCTGGAACGGCCTCGGGGCGGGGGAGCTGACCGGCATCCTGGCCTGCATCGGGGCCATCTGCGGCTACGGCATCGCCTATCCTTACGGCCGGCGCCATGTCGTGGGCCTGTCCGACGGGCCGATTTCGGTCGCGACCGGGCAGATGCTGGCGGCCACGCTCATGCTCCTGCCCCTGGCGGCACTGTCCCGTGGGACGACCGGCCCGATCACCTCGAGCGTCGTCCTGAGCATGCTCGCCCTGGGTGCGCTCGGAACGGGCATCGCCTACGTCCTGAACTACCGGATCGTAGCCGCCGCCGGGGCCACGACCGCGAGCACGGTGACCTACCTCACGCCCCTCGTGGCCATCCTGGTGGGCTTCATCTTCCTGAACGAGCCCCTCAGCTGGAACGAGCCGATCGGCGGGCTGATCGTGGTGCTCGGGGTGGCCGTCTCGCAGGGGCGGCTCACCGGGGCCATCCGCCGCCTCCGTCCTGGCCGGGCTGGGGAGGCCTCCGAAGTGGCCGAAGGTTGAGAGAAGCGGCCGAAGGTTCATGACAGGACCTGGCATGAATGGGCCTATCATGCAGCGATGCGAGCCTCGCGCCTGGTGTCCCTCCTGCTGCTCCTCCAGAGCCGTGGCCAGCTGACTGCCGCCGAGCTCGGGGCCGAGCTCGAGGTATCCGAACGGACGATCCATCGGGACGTCGAGGCGCTGGCCGCGGCGGGCGTGCCGATCTACGCCGAACGCGGACCGTACGGGGGCATCCGGCTGGTCGACGGCTACCGCACGCGGCTCACCGGGATGACGGCCGACGAAGCCGAGGCGCTCTTCCTGGCCGGCGTCCCCGGGCCGGCGGCCGAGCTCGGGCTTGGGACGGTGGTGGCGGCGGCGCGGCTCAAGGTCCTGGCGGCGCTGCCGCCGGAGCTGCGGACCCGGGCTTCGCGACTGGTCGAGCGGTTCCACCTGGACGCAGTGGGCTGGTATGCCGCCTCCGAGCCGGTGCCCCATCTGGCTGCCATGTCCGAGGCCGTGTGGGAGAGCCGCCGGGTGCGAATCGACTACCAGCGCGATCGAGTCGTAGCGCGCCTGCTCGAGCCCCTTGGCCTCGTCCTCAAGGCAGGCGTCTGGTACGTGGTGGCGTCGGCCGATGGCCAGATCCGCACCTACCGAGTGTCACGAATCGTGGGCGTTGAGCCAATCGAAGGGCGCTTCGACCGGCCGGCGGCGTTCGACCTGGCGGCCTACTGGGCCGAGTCGACGGCCGCCTACGAGCAGTCGACGCCGACGACCGAAGTGAGCCTGCTGGTCCGGTCCGAGCGGACGGGTCGGCTGCGCGACGTGGTCGGGGCGCGGGTGATGGATGACGCCGACCCGTTGCCCGCGATCGAGCGGGATGGCTGGCTCGGCTTGCGCCTCCGCCTCGACTGGCCGGACGAGATCGCCGGCCACCTCATGAGCATGGGCCCCGATATCGAGGTGACCGAGCCGCTTGAGCTCAGGGCCGAGATGGGCCGGCTGGCGGCGCGGCTGATCGAGCGCTACGCCGCCGGCTAAGCGCCGATCAGCGGGATGAGCCGAGGACCGGCTTGACGCCCTGGCCGGCGTTCGAGCTGGGTTGCGAAGGCGGGCAGAGGGCGGCGGCCTTGGCTTCGGCCTGGCGCTCGCTCAAGGCCCGGCGGAGGCTCGATTCGCGGACGGCTGCATCCGTTTCGCGGCGACGCTCGGCGGTCACGATCCGGGCCAGTTCGAGGTTCAACATCGCCTGCTCCTTGCTCTTCGCCGGGTCAACCCGACGACCTTGCGATCTGCTTCTTTGTACCTCGAAGACTATCGCTCGATCATGACGAAACCTGTCATGAATAGCCTTTGAATTCCGGCCTTCGCAGGCCGCCCTTGTCGGCTACCATTCGACCCGAGAGGTGACGGAGCGGATGAGAATCGAGGAACGTCTCGAGGCGCTCGGCCTGCAGCTGCCCCCAGCGATGCAGCCGCCGCCGGGCGTGGTCCTGCCGTTCAGTCCGGTCCGGGTGGTGGGCGATCGCGCGCTCGTCTCCGGCCACGGACCGCAGAAGGCGGATGGCAGCTTTGCCGGCCCGTACGGCAAGGTCGACGCCGACGTCTCGGTCGAGGATGCCTACCAGGCGGCCCGATCAACGGCCCTATCGGTCCTCGGCAGCCTGAAGCGAGAGCTGGGCGACCTGGACAGGGTCAGCGCCTGGCTGCGCGTCTTCGGCATGGTCAGCTCTTCGGCCGGATTTCAGCGTCAGCCCTCGGTGATCAACGGGTTCTCGGACCTGATCCTCGAGCTGTACGGCCCGGCCGGGGCCCACGCCCGTTCCGCCGTCGGCCTGGCCGAGCTGCCCTTCGGCATCCCGGTCGAGATCGAAGCCGAAGTCCAGATCAGGCCCTGAAGGAGACCGTGATGCTCGTCGATTCGTTGCTCGTGCCGACCGTAGCCGTGACCGACCTGGAGCAGTCCAGGAAGTTCTACGCCGAAAAGCTCGGCCTGACCGTGCTGGAGGAGGCACCCTACGCCGTGCGCTTTGGAGCCGGGCTGGGCAGCCAGGTCTCCATCCGGCGCGGCCAGCCCAACGTCGGCCAGACCGTGGCCCACTTCGAGGTGGCCGACCTCGATGCCGTGATCGCCGAGCTCACCTCGCGCGGGGTCACGTTCGAGGAGTACGAGGCGCCCAAGACGGTCAACTTCATCGCCCAGATCGGGCCGGCGCGGGGTGCCTGGTTCAAGGATCCCGACGGCAACGTGATCGGCCTGCGCGAGGGACCGGTTCCCGGCGCGAAGTAGCGCCCGTCGGCGTTTCGTGCACCCGGCCGCGCCTAATAGCCTCACGCCCTGGACCTAACGCCTCGCGATTCTCCCTGCATGGTCGGCCGTAACCTGGCCCTTACGGCCCGACCTTGTGCTCAGGGTGACCATGCATGGAGAGCGCCGGGGCTCTAGGTCTGGCAGGGCAGGGATCGCACGCTCGGCGAGCCGGACGCGGGCCAACCAGCCAGGGGCAAAGAATGCCGGCCACGCAGCCCCGAAAGGTCGCGTTGACGCTCGGGCGTGGAATTCCGATAATATGAGTCGGGATTAGCGATTGATCCGTGCCGACCGGCAGCCCTTGCCGCCTGGAGACCTGATGACGACGACCCGCGAACTCGTCAGCGACCGCCGCGATGAATACGCCTTCCACGACGATATTGACTACCTGGCCCAGACCAAACGGGGCCTGACCCGCCAGACCGTCGAGGAGATCAGCGCGCTCAAGGGCGAGCCGGACTGGATGCTCCAGTTCCGCCTGCGCGCCTACGAGCACTTCCTGAAGCGGCCCATGCCCAACTGGGGCGGCAACCTGCTCGACATCGACTTCGAAAAGATCGTCTACTACCGCAAGCCATCGGCCGGCGAGGAGAAGTCCTGGGACGACGTCCCGGAGAAGATCAAGGCGACGTTCGAGAAGCTGGGCATCCCCGAGGCCGAGCGCAAGTTTCTGGCCGGGGTCGGCGCGCAGTACGACAGCGAGGTCGTGTACCACTCCGTGCGCGAGGAGCTGAGCAAGATCGGTGTCGTGTTCATGGGCACCGACCAGGCCCTCAAGGAATACCCCGACATCTTCCGCAAGTACTTCGCCACGGTCGTGCCGCCCGAGGACAACAAGTTCGCCGCCCTGAACAGCGCGGTCTGGTCCGGTGGCTCGTTCGTGTACGTGCCCAAGGGCGTCGAAGTGCCCCTGCCGCTGCAGGCCTACTTCCGGATCAACGGCGAGAACACCGGCCAGTTCGAACGCACCCTGATCGTGGTCGACGAGGGCGCCCGGGTCCACTACATCGAGGGCTGCACCGCCCCGATCTACGCCACCGACTCGCTCCACGCGGCCGTGGTCGAGGTCATCGCCCTGCCCGGCTCGAAGGTGCGCTACACGACGATCCAGAACTGGTCGAATGACGTCTACAACCTGGTCACCAAGCGGGCCCACGCCCATACCAACTCGACCGTCGAGTGGATCGACGCCAACACCGGCAGCCGGCTGACGATGAAGTACCCGGCCATCTACCTGGTCGGCGAAGGCGCCACGGCCGACGTGATCTCGGTCGCCGTGGCCGGCAAGGGCCAGCACCAGGACACCGGGGCCAAGGCGATCCACCTGGCCAAGAACACGCGCAGCCGGATCGTCAGCAAGTCGGTCAGCAAGGACGGCGGCCGGGCCACCTATCGCGGCTCGCTCAAGGTCGCGCCGGGGGCCACGAACGTGGTCGCCTCGGTCCGCTGCGACGCCCTGATGCTCGACGACATCAGCCGGAGCGACACCTACCCCTACATCGACATCCAGGAAGACGACACGACGATGACCCACGAAGCGGTCGTGGGCAAGATCAGCGCCGACCAGATCTTCTACCTCATGAGCCGGGGCCTGACCGAGAACGAGGCCCAGAACCTGATCGTGCAAGGCTTCCTCGAGGTCTTCACCAAGGAGCTCCCGATGGAGTACGCGATCGAGTTCAACCGGCTGGTCAAGCTCGAGATGGAGGGGTCGCTCGGATGACCGTGGGGCGTACCCCCCGGCAAGCACCCAGCGATCTGACCTTCAACCTCGACCAGGACCTGGTCGAGACCTGGGCTCGCCAGGAACCGGACTGGCTGGCCGCCGACCGGCTGGCCGCCTTCGGGCGCTGGACCAGCCTGCCGGTCGAGGGCAATCGGCTCTACACCACGTACCTGGACCTGCGCCTGGCCCAGCTCGCTGACGTCCAGCCCTGGCCCGAGCCGGCCGCGGCGCCGCCGGCCGGAAAGCCGGGCCGGCTGCCTGACGGGGCCGAGGGACTGGCGTCGTTCAACGAGGACGGGGTCGAGGTCCTGGCCCTTGACTCCGCCGCAGTTGAGGCCGGAGTCGTCCTCGACACCCTGGCAGGAGCGATCACGAGGGACGCGGGCCTGGCCCGCCGGCTCCTGACCGATGGCCAGGCACTGCCGGCCGACGACAAGCTGGCCCAGCTGACTCGATCCGGCTGGAACCAGGGGATCGTCCTGCACATCCCGGCGGGCGTGCGCCTGACTCAGCCAATCATCCTCCGCTGGCGGGTCGGCCAGGCCGGGCATGCCCTCCTGACCCGGACGATCATCGACCTCGCCGAGGGTGCCTCGGCCACGGTCCTGGAGGAGTTCCAGTCATCCGGCCCGGCCAACGCCGCCGTCGGGGCCGGCCAGGCCCTGTTCGCCGGGTCGCTCGAGCTGCACCTCGCGGCCGGCGCGGAGCTGTCGGTGGCCTCGATCCAGGAGCTGCCCAGCAACACGATCGCCTTCCAGCAGCGCCACGCCGACATCGGCGAGGGCGCGGCGCTCCATTGGGCGCTCGCCCAGATCGGCGGCCGGCTCGTCCGGAGCCGGGTGGACAACCGCCTGAGCGGCGACCGGAGCTCGGTCGAGCAGGTCGAGATCGTCTTCGGCGATGGGTCGCAGCTGTTCGACCTGACCAGCTTCACCACCCACATCGGCCGGAACACCACGGGCAACTTGCTCAGCAAGGGCGCCATCAAGGACTCGGCCCGGACATTCATGAAGGGCCTGATCACGATCGAGAAGACCGCGGTCGGCACCGACAGCTTCCTGGGCGAGTTCGGCATGAACCTGTCCAGGGATGCCCGGGCGGTGGCCATCCCGAGCCTCGAGATCGACCAGCCCGATTGCCGCCGGGCCGCCCACTCGAGCTCGGTCGGTCCGATCGACGAGACCCAGCTGTTCTACCTCGAGAGTCGCGGGATCGAGCCCGATGAAGCGCGCAAGTTCATCGTGCTCGGCTTCCTCGAGCCGGTCGTGGCCCGGGTGCCCATGGCCGACGCCCAGGACCGGCTGCGCGAGCTGCTCGAGGCCAAGTGGGCCGGACGCGTGGCGGACGCCTCTGCCGCCTGATGCGGATCGACCTGCTGGCCGCAACCGAGGTTGGGCCGGGCGAGATGAAGATGGCCTGGGTCGATGGGGTCGATCCGGTCCTGGTGGTCAACGTCAACGGTGAATACCGGGCCTTCCAGGGGATCTGCAGCCACGAGTACTTCGAGCTCGACAAGGGCTTCCTGACCGGAGCCAGCCTGACCTGCGCCCTGCACTTGTCGCGCTTCGACCTCGACAGCGGCGAGGCGCTGGATCCGCCGGCCGAGGTGCCGATCGCCCGCTACGAGGTGGTCGTGGAGGATGGCCGGGTCCAGCTCGAGGCGGACGGGCCGCTCCGGGTCAACGAGTAGAGCTCAGTAGCCTTGCCAGCCGGCGACCATCTCGTCGCCGCCGGTCCGAAGCGTGCTGTCCGGGCGACGGGCGGCGGTCAGGCTGAAGCGATCCTCGCCGGGCCCGACGGGGGCTCCGCCCAGGCGCTCGACAACGTACTCGCCGATCCTCGGGCCGTGCTTGAAGGCGTGGCCTGATCCGCCCCCGACAATCCACACGTTATCCAGGTCCGGGTGGCGGTCGATGATGAAGTGGCTGTCGGGTGTGGTCTCGTACTGGCACACCCGGGTCTCGACGATCGGCTGGTTGGCCAGGGCGGGAAAGCGCCGCGCGGCGTAGGCCCGGGCCAGGCGGGTCGAGTCGGGATCCACGATCCGCTCGCCCAGCGATGGATCGAAGACCGGGCCGTACCGATCAGGCGCGAGCTTGGGGCCTCGTCCATCGATGCCCGGCACGCCGTAGAACGCGGCGTCGTAGTCGACCCACGTCGGCAGCTCGGCCGAGGTGAAGCGGCTGTCGCCGCCGGCCGGACCGAAGAAATAGACATCCTGCTTGGTGACCCGGATCAGGTTGCCCAGCAGGTCCGGGAAGAGGCGCGGCAACCACGGGCCGGCCGCGAAGACGAACCGTTCGGCCGCCAGCCGCCGGCTGCCGTCGAGGATCACGTCAACGAGGCGCCGGCCGTCGATCCGGCCGGGCTGAGCGGCGGCCAGCTCGACCCGGCCGCCATCCCGCTCGAACGACCGGGCGGCGGCCATCGTTCCCCGCCGGGCCAGCAGCGCCCCCGCCTCCGGCTCGTAGACCAGGAAGCCGTCGTCCTCGAACGCGACCTGCGGCCAGCGCCGGCGGGCCTCGTCCACGCTGGGCTGCTCGACCGGGATGGCCTCGCCCCTCAGGACAGCCAGCGAGGCGGCCTCAAAGCCGTTCGCCCGATGCCCGAACCAGAGCGTGCCGGCCGCCTGGAAGAGCGGCTCGCCGGACTCCTCGGCAAGCGCCTGCCAATGGACGAGCGCCGCCCGCGCCCAGCGGGCGTACAGGGCATCGCCGCCGTACGAGCTGCGCATGATCCGGGTCTCGTCGCCCGAGGTGGCCCGCGGGTGGCCGGCACCCCAGGCGTCGATGAGGGTCGTGGTGAGGCCCGCCCGCCCGGCCCACAGGGCCGTCCAGGCACCCATCGTGCCGGCCCCGATCACGGCCAGGTCCGGTCGCGCGCTCGTGCGCCCTCGGCTCTGGGTCCCGGGCCTGCGTTCCGTCCGGGCCCTCATGGGGTCAGGGTCAGCGTGGCCACGGCGGCCTTCTGGACGGCAGCCGGGCCGAAGGCCAGGGGCACCTGCCGGCCGGCCAGCCAGGTGGCGATCAGGTCGCCGTAGTGCGGATCGGTCGGGTTGCCCGACTGCCCGGTGGTCGTCACGATCCGCGCTCCTTCGAGGTCGCCCATGTCGATGTCGAAGCGGTACGAGGGCATGTTGGTCATCTCGAAGATCGAGGGCAGGTCGGTCTTGGCGGTGATCGCGCTGTCGTACGGATCGTCGTAGGCGACGCTGAACTGGTAGTAGGTGGCGTCAACCGTGCCGGCCGCGCCGGCCACAGGATAGGGTCCCTTGTCGAAGTACCACTCGAGCGGCCCGATTCCGCTCTCGCCCAGGGTGACCTCGCGGAACGTTGCGGAATGGACCCGGCCCCAGGTCCAGCTCGAAGCGTTCGCGCCGAGCGACGAGTGGAGCGCGGCACCGGCGCCGTCGAGGGCCTCGGCCAGGATGTCGGGCTCCGTCTCGAGCGTGCCCGGGGTGGCGATGTTGTCCCAGTACGGATCGGCTGGTTTGGCCAGCAGCGCGATGACGGCCTGCCAGCTCTCGCTGCTGCCCACGTACTCGCGGGCGAGCGAACCCAGGTCGTCGTCGAAGAGGTCGCGCTCGAGCTGCTCCTCGAAGGTCATGTAGGCGGCGCAGCCGATGCTGTCGACGTCGCAGGCATCGTCGCTCCAGCCGTTGATCGCGGCCAGCAC
>JBBSFD010000022.1:0-52329 GCA_038239115.1 Candidatus Limnocylindrales bacterium
ATCGCCGACTTCGTGCCGGCCGGCACGATCGCCAGCCTGCAGCGCCTCGGGGTGCTCCTGTCCGATGCCTCGACCCGGCGCGAGGCGGCCCGCCGGGCACGGGGTGGGGGAGGACGCCGGGTCTCGGCGGCGAGCAGGGCAGCCTCGGGCCGGGCCCTGCCCGGGGCACCCCGGCCGGCCCGGATCGTGAGCATCCGGCCCGACGTCCAGCAACTGGCCAGCGTCGCGGCCAGCGATGCCGGCCTGGCCGGCACGGCCCGGCCGCTGCCCGGCGGCGGCCGGAAGAAAGGACCCCATGCGTGAGCTGATCGATACGATCGATGCCTGGCAGGCCGAGGGCGCCGACTTCGGCCGGGCCGTGGTCGTGCGGACCTTCGGTTCCGCCCCCCGGCCCGCCGGCGCGGTCCTGCTGGCCGCGGCCGACGGGCGGCTGGCCGGCTCGGTCAGCGGCGGCTGCGTCGAGGGCGCGGCCTTCGAGCAGATCCAGCGGGCCCGGGCGGCCGACCGGACCTGGGTCATTCGCTACGGGATCAGCGACGAGCAAGCCTGGGACGTCGGCCTGGCCTGCGGCGGCACGATCGACGTCCTGGTCGAGCCCCGGGTTCGGGCCGAGGTGATCGGCGCGGCGCGCGAGCCCGGGATTTGCGTGGCCATCCCGCTGCCCGCGGATTCGCCGACGGCCGAATTCGGCCCGGCGACCCCGGGCGATGGCGAGCCGATGCCGGCCGCGATCGTGGTCGGCCCGGACGGATCGCTGAGCGGCACGCTTGGGTCCGCGGCCGATGACGCGGCGCTCCGGGCGGCCGCGCTGACGGCGCTCGACCGGGGCGAGTCCAGCACGGTCAGCCTCGGTGCTCGCCAGGTATTCCTGGAGGCGTATCCCGTCCGCCCCCGGCTGGTCGTGGTCGGGGCCGTGGAGGTGGCCCGATACCTCGTCCGCTTCGCCCGCGAGCTGGGCTACGAGACGATCGTGGTCGACGGCCGAGCCTCGTTTGCCACGCCGGCCCGCTTTCCCGACGTCGACCAGCTCATCGTGGGCTGGCCGGACGAGGTGGCCGACCAGATCGGACTGGGTCCGGCCGATGCGGTGGCCGTCCTGACCCATGACCTCAAGTTCGATGAGCCGGCCATCGTCGAGGGCCTTCGCCGCCACTGCCGCTACGTCGGTGCCGTCGGCTCGCGCAAGACCCAGGGCGACCGGCGCGAGCGCCTGGGCCAGGCCGGCCTGAGCTCGGACGAGCTCGACCAGCTGCGCGGCCCGGTCGGTCTCGACCTGGGCGGCCGGGCCCCGGCCGAGATGGCCCTCGCGATCATGGCCGAGGTCGTGGCCGAGCGCCGGGGCGGGACAGGCCGGCCGCTGCGAGAGAGATCCTCGGATCACCCCGCGGACCCGGCGATTTGAGGTTCTGGGTACACACGTCGGCCGGTCGAGGGTCGGCCCAGCCGGCGGCCGAGCCCTCGTGACAGATCCTGCCCGGGCGACCGCGATCGTCCTGGCCGCGGGCGCCGGCTCCAGGTTCGGCGGCAACAAGCTGGGGGCAACGCTGGGCGGACGGCCGATCCTCCAGCATGTCCTGGACCAGCTGGCCGAGGCCGGCCTGGCTGACGTGATCGTGGTCCTCGGCGAGGATGCGGCCGAGCTCCAGTCGGCGATCGAATGGCGTTCCGAGCGGCGCATCCGCAACCCGGACCCAGGGCGAGGCTTGGCGAGCTCGGTGAGCATCGGGTTGTCGGCACTGGCGCCTGAGGCGGAGGCCGCCCTCGTCGTCCTCGGTGATCAGCCCCTGCTCGGCCAGCACGTCCTTGGTTCCCTGCTCGATGCGCCGGTCGACCCGGCTCGGCCGATCGTGGTCCCGGTCTATCCCGACGATCGAGGCCGGAACCCGGTCCTGCTTCGGCCCGCCGCGTGGCCCCTGGCGGCGGCCCTCGATGGCGACCGGGGCTTCGGACCGCTGATCGCCGCCCATCCCGAGCTGGTCGTCGAGGTCCCGGTGGCGGGCGCGAATCCCGACGTGGACACGCCCGGCGACCTCGCCGCCCTGGACTGGGGGCTCCGGGTCCGGGCCAACCGGGAGCAGGCGGAGCGCGTCCGCGAAGCGCCCGAGGCGGCCGACTTCTACGGGCCGGTCACCAGCCTGTTCCGGGCCGATCCGCGCCGGACCGATGATCCGGTCCTGGCGACGCTCCTCGTCCACGCCCGGCCGGCAGAGACCTGGCTCGACGTGGGTGCCGGTGCCGGTCGCTACGCCCTGGGCCTGGCGCTGCACCTGGGCCGGGTCATCGCCGTTGATCCCTCGCCCGGCATGCTGGCCGCGCTGCGCGAGCTGGCCGCCGAGTACGACCTCCCGAACGTCGAGCCGATCGAGGCGCGCTGGCCGTCGGAGGCGACCAGCCAGCTGCGGGCCGATGTCGGGCTGATCGCCCATGTTGGCTACGACATCGAGGCGATCGGGCCGTTCGTCGATGCGCTCGAGGGGGCGAGCGGGCGGCTGTGCCTGGCCGTCCTCAACGACGTCTCGCCGGCATCCGGCGCGTCGGCCTTCTGGCCGGCCACCTGGGGCGAGGAACGGGCGGAGCTGCCCGGCCTGCCCGACTTCGTGGCTCTCCTGCGGGCCCGCGGCCGGGCCCCCGAGGTGACCGAGGTCGAGCGCCGGACGCGCGACTACGCCTCCCGGGCCGACCTCCTGCGCTGGGTCCGCCAGCAGCTGTTCGTCGAGGTCGGCAGCGAGCGCGATCGGCGCCTCGTCGACGAGCTCGAGGCGGTCACCGTCGAGACCCGGGCTGGGGTCCGCCTGGCGCACCAGGCGGCCGGTATCGTGGGGGTGGTGAGCTGGCAGCCACCGGTCGTGGGCGGCCGTGAGCGCTGACCCTTTTCCGCCGGATGCCCTCCTGGCCGCGTACGACGAACCGATTCGGGACCTGGCCGAGCAGATCCGGGCGATCGTCCTCAGAGCCGTCCCGGACGTCATCGAGGCCGTCCGGCCGGGCTGGCGGGTGATCGGCTACAACCTGCCACTCGGGCGCCGCACGCCGTTCATCGCCTGGCTCATGGTCCAGCCCGAGCATGTCCACCTCGGATTTCCCCAGGGGGTCCTCCTGTCGAACCATGACGGCGCGCTCGACGGTGCCGGCATCACCAAGCGGGCGCGCTGGTTGACGGCCGTGCCCGGCCAGCGCGTGCCGGCCGGCCAGTACGGCAGCTATCTCATCGAGGCGGCCCGAACCGCGGGGCTGGCGCGATCAGAGCAGGAGGCCATCCGGGCCCACCGGGACCTACAGGTTTCGAAGTCGAAACCTCGTTGACGGGTGAACGACCCAGGCCTATCCTCGGTCCACGACCCTGGCGCCAACGCCCCTTCCCCGCGGCCGCCGACCCGACCACTGCCTGTCGGGCGCCCGCCTGAGTCGCCGGCGTGACCCGCGTTCGGCGCACGGCGATGGACCTGCCGACGTGACCCGAAGGAGGACGGATGATCCCGGCTCAATTCGACTACGTCCGGCCGGCGGCGATGGACGAGGCGCTCCAGATCCTGGCCGATCGTGAAGGCGAAGCCAAGGTCCTGTCCGGGGGCTACAGCCTCCTGCCCCTGCTCAAGCTGCGCCTGGCATCGCCCACCCTCCTCGTGGACATCCAGGATCTCGATGGGCTTGACAAGGTGATCGAGACCGAGGATGGCCTGCGCATCGGCGGCCGGGCCACCCACCGCAGAATCCACGAAAGTCCCGCCGTTCAGGCCCGCCATCCGCTCCTGCTCGATGCGGCCGGCGGCATCGGCGATCCACAGGTTCGCAACTGGGGCACGATCGGTGGCTCGTGTGCCCACGCCGATCCGTCGTCCGATTGGCCGGCCGTGCTGATCGCAACGCGGGCCACGATCTTCGTGCGCAGCCTGTCGGGCGAGCGCAGCATCGCCGCCCGTGACTTCTTCCTCGATACCTTCCAGACGGCGATCGAGCCGACCGAGCTGTTGACCGAGGTGCTCATTCCGAATGCGCCCAAGCCATCGGGCGAGGCCTACGCCAAGCTCGAGCCTATGTCGGCCTCGTGGCCAGCCCGACCCGGGCCGAGACGGTCCGCGCCTGGCTGCTGGCCGAAGGGGTCGCGCCCGATCGAGTCGCCGCGGTGCGTGCGCCGGCCGGCCTCGACCTGGGCGCCGAGCAGGCCGCAGAGGTGGCCGTCTCCATCCTGGCCGAGCTGGTCCAGGTCCGCCGCGGCCGGGCGCCATTCGTCGCCGCGCCGGGTCCGGCCACGCTGGCCGGAGACCAGGCGAGCCGCTACGAGCCGGCCCAGCGCAACGACATCGTCCCGCTCGACCCGGTCTGCGGCATGACCGTGGACCGGGCCACGGCCCGCCACCTGGCCGAACATGGCGGGATCGTGTATGCCTTCTGCTCGATCGGCTGTCGGTCGAGCTTCGTGCGCCAGCCGGAGGCCTACGTCGGCAACGCGACGCCCACCGGCGGCTGAATCGTCCCAGTCCGGAGGAATCATGCACTTCGAAGGCACCGTCGAGATCGCCGCGCCCCGGGCCAAGGTCTGGGCGTTCGTCACCGACCCGGTCTCGGCCGGTTCCTGCGGTCCGGGTGTCGAATCAGTCGAGGCCAGCGACGCTAGCCACTTCAAGGCCAGGGCCAAGGTCGGCATCGGCTTCATCAATGCCCGCTTCGTGCTCGACGGCGAGATGGTCACCGTGACCGAGAACGAGGTGGCCGAGGTCAAGGCGCACGGCCAGGCGCCCGGCAGCGCGGTCGACGGCACGGCCACGATGCGCCTGAGCGACGCTGCCAGCGGCGGGACGACCATGGACTGGAGCGCCGACGTGAACATCTCGGGCACGCTGGCCAGCCTCGGTGCCCGCCTGATCGAGGGCACGGCCAACAAGATGATCGGCCAGACGTTCGTGTGCATGAAGACCAAGCTCGAAAGCTGATCGCGATCTGAGCGCCCGGACCTGACGACGACCCTATGGAGCTCCTGAGCCGGGCGGTTGGTCCGATCGGGACCAACGTCCAGATCCTGGCCGACGAGCGCAGTCGCGAGGCGATCGCGATCGACACGGCCATCCCGTCGCTGGCCTGGATCGGGGCCGAGCTGGCCGCCCGGGGCTGGACCCTGAAGCTGATCGTGTCGACCCACGGCCACTGGGATCACATCGGCGACAACGCCGCCCTGAGCGCCCAGACGGGCGCTCCGATCGCGGTCCATGCCCTGGACCGGGCCCGGCTGCTGCGGCCCGAGCCGATCATGGCCCCGTTCCACATTCCGCCCTCGGTGCCCGCCGTGGAGCTGGCCGAAGGCGGCCTGATCCGGTTCGGATCGCTCCGCCTGGAGGTGCTCCATACGCCGGGCCACACCGAGGGCTCGGTCTGCCTCCTGGCGCCTGACGACGGGATCCTGTTCAGCGGCGACACCTTGTTCGCCGGCGGCTGGGGGCGGGTCGACCTGCCCGGCGGCTCGTCCGAGCAGATGGCCGGCTCGATCATCCGGCTCGGCCGGCTCGATCCCGGCCTGCGGGTTCAGCCCGGCCACGGGCCCTCGACCACGATCCAGCGTGAGGCGGTCTGGATCGAGCTCGTGACCTCAGGCGGTCGCCTGTTCGCCTGATCAGCACTGGCCGGTTCAGGCCGGCGGATCGAAGCCCTTGCGGTACTTGACCGTCGTTCTGGCGCGGCGGAAGCCCTGAAGTTCGTAGACGTGCACGGCGCCAGTCACGTTCTCCGCGTCCGTGCCCAAGCCGCCTCGGTCATGCCGGCCCAGCGCAGGCCGTCGAGGGCGGCCACGATCAGGGCCGAAGCCACGCCACGGCGGCGCCAGGGCCGGCGCACGCTGATATGGTCGAGCCAGCCTCGCCGGATCCCGAGCGCCTCGTTCTCCGCGGGCCAGATCGACGGCATCACGACGCCAGCCACCTCGTCACCCGACCAGGCGATTTGCCACAGGCTCGTATCGAGCTCGGGCTCGGCGAACCAGGCTTCGAAGTCGGCCTCAGTCCGCTCGGCGCTGTTCCAGTGGTCGCGAAACGCCTCCGTATCGGCATCCCAGATCTGACGGTGGTCGGCGACCTCGACCGGCCGGAGCTCGAGTCCGTCGGGCAGCTCGAGCAGCTCGATCGGATCCGAGATGTCGCGGGTCATCAGGAACCCGTAGCGGCCGACCTCGTAGCCGCGCGCCTCCAGGAGGGCGACCGCACCTGCCTGGGTCTGGTCGATCCACGTCTCGAGCTCGCGCGGCCCGGCTCGACCATCCCCGGCCGCGACATGGGCGGCGCGCCGCTCGATCCAGTCGGTGAGGAGGCTGCCGATGCCCTGGCGTCGGAAGCCGGGGGCGACCCAGGCCTCGAAGTGGTAGCTGCCGCGGCCGGCGCGCGTCCGGGCGATGAGCCGAGCGGCGGCCCGGATCGCCCCATCGATCTCGGCCACGACCACGTCCTCGGCGGGATCGAAGCCCTCGATGTGGGCTTGCTCGGCGCGCAGGTTCTCGACCGTCGGCAGTTCATCGACCCCGTCGAAGCGATGGCTTCCATGGATCAGCTCGACCAGTGCCGGGTAGTCCGCCGCCGGGTCGAAGGCCCGAAGCTGGACCTTCAACGGGCGGTCCACCCTGCTCACCGATCGGCTCCGTACTTGGCGTCCATGTGCTTGCCCACCGACTTGCTGACTGCCTTCCACTTGCGGCGCTCCTCGTTTCGGGCCAGCACGCTGACCCGGCGCGCCTGGTGGAGGGCTTCGCGCTCGAGCTTGCGCCAGCTCTCCAGCCGGTCGGCGGCCAGGCTGCCCGCCTCGATCGCGGCACGCACGGCACAGCCCGGCTCGGCGCCATGAGCACAGTCGCCGAAGCGGCAGTCCTGGGCCAGGGTCTCGATGTCGGCGAACGATGTTTCGAGGCCGTCGCCATCCCACAGGCCGAGCTCGCGCATGCCCGGCGTGTCCAGGACCAATCCGCCCTCGGGCAGCAGGTGAATCTGGCGACGGACCGTGGTGTGCCGGCCCCGGTCGTCGCCGGCTCGGACTTCGCTCGTGGCCGCCCGCTCCTCGCCGGCCAGCCGATTGAGCAGGGTCGACTTGCCGACCCCCGACGAGCCCACGAAGGCGGCCGTCTGGCCGGGTCGAATCCGGTCCCGGACGGCGTCGATGCCGCGCCCGTCGAACGAGCTGATGACCAGCACTGAGGCACCCGCGGCGATCGCCTCGACCGCGGCCAGGATGCTGGCCGGATCCTCCGCCAGGTCGGCCTTGGACAGGAGCACGATCGGCTCCGCCCCGCTGTCCCAGGCGACCGCGACATAGCGCTCCAGCCGGCGCAGGTTGAGGTCGCCGTTGAGCGAAGCAACCACGAACACGAGGTCGAGGTTGGCGCCGACGACCTGGGCCTCCGTCCGCCGGCCGGCGGCCTGCCGGATCAGGGCGCTGTGGCGGGGCAGGACCGCCTGGATCACGGCGTCGCCGGCCGGCTCCGGGTCGACCACGGCCCAGTCACCGACGGCCGGGAAGGCTTCGGCATCGGCGGCCGCGCCGAATCGGAAGCGGCCGCTGACCGAGGCCCGCCGGTCGCCTTCCGGACCGAGCAGCTGGTACAGGCCGCGATCCTCGGCGACGACCCGGGCAGCGACCCGGCCGGCCGCGGCATGCTCGAGCTGGGCGGCGGCCAGGGCCGCCGTCCAGCCCAGGGCCTCGAGACTGGGATGGGCAGGATCGACGGTCATCTCAGCCCACCCGCTTCAGCTTGCCGGTCCGCTTGGCGTAGCACTCGGCCCGTCCGAAGGCCCAGATCCCCAGCGGAATCAGGGTCACGCCCATGATCAGCAGCGGCCAGACATCGGCCCACAGGTCGGTGATCGGCACGCCATCGATGAGGCCTGCCCGGACCCCTTCCAGGACATACGTGGCCGGCGAGATGTGGGACAGGACCTGCATCCAGCCGGGCAGGATCGTGATCGAGTAGTAGACCCCGCTCACGAGCAGCAGGCAGGACTGCAGGACGAACGTCATCTGGGCCCCGCGTTCGACATACAGGAGGGGCAGGATCGCCGCGATCATGCCGATGCCAACGAAGCTGAACGAGCCGAGCAGGACGAAGCAGACCGCCGTGACCGGGTTGGCCCGGGCCAGGTCGAGCTGGGGAAAGAACAGGACGAGAACGATCAGGATCACCGCGGTGTGGATCAGGCCGTACACGATCGCATAGGCCGTCGACCCGATCAGCTGGGTCGAGCGCCGGATCGGGGCCATCATCGTGTACTCGAGGGTGCCTTCCCAGCGCTCGACGGCGATCGTCTCGGCGATCCACGAGAACACCACCGACAGGTAGTTCCAGAAGATCGCCCCGATCATCAGCGACAGGAGCAGGCGCGGGTCGGCGGCCTCGGCCCCGATCAGCGAGATCGACAGGGCGCCGGCTACCGAGTAGACCAGGAACGCGAGCTCCCAGCCCCAGTAGCGGCGGGTCAGGTTGAAGTTGCGCTCGATGAAGGCGAAGCTCGTCCTCATCTCGTGGCTGAGCACGGTCACGGGAGTGGTCTCCAGCTGTGGTGGGCCCCCGGCCCGCCCCCCTTAACGGGAGCGGACCGGGCGGCGATTGGGTTCGGCGGCAAGGCGGGCGCCGAAGCGCACCATCGAGCGGCCGATTGCCCGACGAATCGGGCGCTGTGCTGAGCGTTGGGCCTGCCGATCGCCCTCGCGCTCGGCGATGCCGCGAGCGAGGCGTTCGGCGTGAATGACCCGGGCCAGCGCGTGGTCTTGGTACATCGCGGATGGCTCCTTCCTGGAGTAGGCAGTTCGGACGGGACGGTGGAGCGCTGACGCTCCGGCAGACTTAGTTCGGTTCATCGGTCTCCTCCGTTTCCTCGTGGTCGTCGTCGAGCGAGCGACCGGTGTAGGTCATGAACGCCGCCTCGAGCGTGGCCGGCTGGTCATACCGTTCGGCAACCAGCAGCTTCAGCCCGGTGGGCGTGGATTCGACGACCTTGCGGCCGTCGTTCAGGATCGAGATCCGATCGCACAGGCGGTCGGCCTCGGCCAGGTCGTGGGTGGTCAGGACGATGGTCGCGTCATGGCTCGTGCGGAGCTCCTCGATGAACGCCTGGACATCGAGCTTGGAACGGGGATCGAGCCCGGTCGTCGGCTCGTCGAGGAGCAGCAAGGCGGGGGAGGTGAGCAGGGCCCGCGCGATCGCGACCTTCTGCTGCATGCCCCGGCTCATCTGCTCGATCGGCCGGTCCGCCCGGCGGGCCGAGATTCCCAGTCGATCCAGGATCTCCAGGGCGCTCAGCCGAGACTGGCTGATTTCCAGGCCGTACAGGCGGGCCGCAAAGCTGAGGTTCTCGAGCGGACTGAGCTTCTTGAAGAAGGCCGCGTCGACGGACACCCGGTTGATCAGGCGCTTGACGGCCAGCTCCTCGCGAACGAGGTCATGGCCGAACACCTCGACCCGCCCACCATCGAGGGTGAGCAGGCCGCACACCAGCCGAATGAGGGTCGACTTGCCCGATCCGTTGGATCCCAGGATCCCGTAGATCTCGGCCCGCTCGAGGCGCATCGACACGTCGTCGATGGCCACGACCGGGCGGCGCTTGTCGCCCACCACGAACCGCTTCATCACGTGCTCGACGAGGAGCGCCGGCACGGACGAGTCAGCCGTGGCTCCGGGCGATGCTTCGGTCGATCCGCCCGGTCCTGAGTGATTCAGTTGTTCGTTGGTCAGGGTGGTCATCGAGGGCTCCAGCGGGGAAGGAGGTCTGGTCGCAAATCCAATCGGCCGAGCGACCCGGGAATCAGAAGAGCCGCGGGTCGGCGATGTCAGCGCATCAGCGGTCTCGCGGCTCGGGTCACCCTGAAACAGGGCAACAAAAAACCGTGCGACCGGCTCCGGCCCACGGCTCGTGTGTTCCTGGCTGCCATTGGCCGCCGGCTGATCTACGAGATGGGCAGGAACGTCCCGCGGACAACGCCGAAGGCGCTGGCCGGGCTGGCGATGCGGACGTCGTTAGTCATGCCGACGCCTCCTCAACTCGCGATCTACACGGGCACCCAGCGGGTGCTCGGGCAGGATAGGACGACCGCGCCCGGTTCGTCAACCCTGATCTGCCCGGACGGGTGGAAACTTGCATCGCGTCGAGCTGGGAGCACAAATGTCATCACCTCCGGCTCACTGCCGCTGGTTATCTCCTCCGGAGATGAGAACAGAGGAACCGACCGTGTCGTCCATCCGATTGGGCCTGCATACCTCCGATTTCATCGCTGCCCGAGATCAAATCGCCGAATCGCCGCTGATCAGGCGTTGGCAGGTCGGACACCTGGCCCTTTTGATCTCCCAGGGAGATAAGGCACCCCGACTGACCCGAAGGTCATGACACCTGGCCCCGTGGGCGCCTTCGCCGAATTGCTCGGAGTCCGGGAGGCCCTAGACTGCCGCCGGTGGAGCCCGTTGCCGTCCCCGAACCGAGCACCCTCGCCGCCGGGGGCTGGCCGTCCCTGGCCAGCCGGCTGAGGCAGCCCGGCTGGTTCGTGCCGCTCACCTCAGGCCTGGCCGGCGTGCTGATCTACTCCCGCACGATGATGCCGGGGATCGGCTTCGGGGACTGGGGCGAGATGGCCACCGTGCCCCACATCTTCGGCATTGCCCATCCAACCGGCTACCCGACCTACATCCTGATGGCGTGGCTGGCCGAGCTCGTGCCGATCGGCTCGGTTGCCTTCCGGGCCAACCTCCTGTCGGCCATCTACGTGGCGATCACGCTGGCTACCCTCAGCCTCATCTCGCTCCGACTCGGGGTCCGGCCGATCCTGGCGATCGTCGGCGCCCTGGCCCTGGGCCTTGTGGGCACGGTCTGGATCGCCGCCGACGTGTCCGAGGTGAACCCGCTCCACCTCATGTTCGTGGCCCTGCTCATCCATCGCGCGCTGGTCTGGGCCGATCGCCGGGCGACCCGCGATATCGTGATCGGCGGGCTGCTCATCGGGCTGGGCCTGGGCAACCACCTGCTGATGCTGTTTGTGGCTCCGTTCGTCGTCCTGTTCGTGCTGTGGGCGGGGCGGCGGGAGCTGCTCGCCCGGCCGTGGCTGGTCCTGGCGGCCGTCGGCGCGACCGTGCTCGGGCTGGCGGTGTACCTGTACATCCCGATTGCGGCCTCGTTCAATCCGGCCCTGCCGTACAACCATCCGACCACCCTCGACGGGGTCATCTGGCTGGTCAGCGGGACCCAGTTCCGGGGCCAGTTCGACTTCCTCGACGCTCAGGGTCCGGGCGATTTCGTGGCCGCCCTGCCCAACCTGTGGACGCTGATCCTGGCCCGGGCCACCGTCGTCCTGCCGCTGCTCGGCGGGCTCGGCCTGGCCCGGCTTCTGTGGCGCAAGCCGGCCTTCGGCCTGATGTGCCTCGGGATCATGATCACGGCGACGTACATCTGGGCCAACTACCTCGAGCTCGAGCACTACCTCCTGGTCCCCTGGCTCATCCTCGGGATCGGCCTGTCGATGGGCCTCGAAGGCCTGGCCCGGGCGTTCGCCGTGGTCCTGGCCTGGCTGGTCGACCGAATCGGCCGGCCGGCCGGTCCGGCGACGCCCGGCTCCGACCTGGGTGACTCGAAGGGCCGGCTGCCCCTGGCCAGCGGCGCCCTGTTCGGTGCGCTCGGCCTCGTCTTCGCCGTCATCCTGGCCAGCCTGAACTGGGCCGGCAACGACCTCAGCCAGAACGTGTCCGGCCCGACCTATGTCGACGCGGTCATGGCCGCGCTGCCCCGGGATGCGGCGATCCTGTCCTACTGGGACGCATCGACGCCGCTCTGGTACGGCCAGCAGGTCGAGCATCTCCGGCCGGACGTGCTGGTCGTCGACGACACCAACATCGTGTACGAGAACTGGGGTACCCGCGAAGCCCGGATCGCCTCCCTGATCTGCAGTCGGCCCGTGTTCATCCTGCGCCTCGACCCAGGCGACCTGGGCCCGACCCGGGTCGACTACCAGCTCGTGCCGTTCCTGGCCGTGACCGTCGCCGCCGGGGGTCCGACGGCGGACGCCCCGGTCGAGATCTACCAGGTCCATCCACTCGACCCGGCCACCTGCCCCGGGTAATCGCCGGGCCAGTTCCAGGCGAGTTCCACGCGAGTTCCAGGCGAGTTGCACGTCAGCCCCGGCGATGACCGCGATGGCCGGCCGGTAAGGCCCGGCCGGTAGGGTCCTCGTAGCGGTAATCCGCCGCAACGGGAGCGATCGACAGATGGACCTTTTCACGCTCTGGCACCCTCAACCAGGCCGGCGGCATCGGGCCGCCCTGGCCGGCGTCCTCTTCGGCTCGGCGCTGGCCCTGTCTCTGCCCGCCGTGCTGCCCGTGGCGGCCGCGACACCGGGCGTCGCCGCGGCAGCCGGGCCGGCGGCGCTGGTGGCCGGCCTGGCTTCGTCCGCCGACCCTGCCGCCGGCTTCAGCCGGCTCTCGCCGGCCGACCGGCAGTCGGTCGTGGGCTACCTGTCGGTTGCCCGATTCGGCTCGTCGGAGGTGCGGACGAGGCGGTCCGGGCCGCCGGTCGCCCGGACGATCGTGCGCAGCCTGGCCAGCGGGGCCGGCTGCTGGACCTGGCGCTGGGAACGCGCTGCCTACAACCTGTTCGGATTGAAGCTGTGGGCCTACATCCAGGAGATCGACTGGTGCGACGACGGCCTGACCATGGTCGGCCCGCCCCAGCTCCTCAACTACGGCACTGTCGCGTTCCCGTTCTGGACCTGGACCCATGCTGCCGACCACGTCTGGGGCGGGGCGGGCCAGACCAGCTTCCGGTCGTGGACCCAGGCCGACTTCAGCCTGTGCCTGACGCCCAACCTGGGCTGCATCCAGAACACCTATCCGTGGCTCGACATGACCGCCCATGCCAACGGCACGGCCGGCGGGTCGATCGGCTGATCAGGCCGCCGAGACGTGCTGGCCGGGGTCGAGCAGGCCATGGTCGGCCGCGACCACCTGGTTGCGGCCGACCGCCTTGGCCGCGTACAGGGCCACGTCACCGCGCTCCAGCCACTGGCTGTCGGTCAGGACCAGGTCGGAGGGTCCGATCAGGTTCACCCCGAGGCTGATCGTGACGATTCCATGGGGCGTGTTGTCGGCCAGCGGAATGCCGAGGCCGGCGACCGTCGCCCGGAGGCGCTCGGCCGCGGTCAGCAAGCCCTCCCAGCTCGCAACGTGGAGGATGACCAGGAATTCCTCGCCGCCCATCCGGTAGATCGCGTCCTCGGCCCGGAGCGTCTGCTGGATCGTCGCGACCAGCCGGCGCAGGACCTCGTCGCCGGCCTGGTGGCCCGAGCGATCGTTGATCGCCTTGAACCGGTCGAGGTCGATCGAGACGAGGCCGTAGCTCATCGACGACCGATTGATGTGGGCCCGGACGGCGCGCAGATCCTCGTCCAGCCGGCGCCGGTTGCCGGCGCCGGTGAGCGGGTCGATCCGGGCGGTCAGCTCCAGGGCGTGGTGGACCCGCTCCAGCTCGAGCATGTCCGCATCCGCGCGTCGGCGCAGGGTCCGGATCTTCTCGAGCTGGGCAAAGCTTCGAATCTGGGCGGCCTTGAGGAGGACGTGCCCGGCCAGGCTCGCTCCCAGGGCGATCACCAGGACGACGACCAGGTCGCCCCGCTCATCGGGCGAGAAGCG
This sequence comes from Candidatus Limnocylindrales bacterium, assembly GCA_038239115.1. Taxonomy (GTDB): domain Bacteria; phylum Chloroflexota; class Limnocylindria; order Limnocylindrales; family CSP1-4; genus Palsa-1033. The sequence continues at coordinate 13,634 of JBBSFD010000022.1, forward strand.
GCCGCTCGGATCCAGCCCGAGGTAGGCCAGTCCGATCGACTCGTAGCCGACCAGCCACGAAGCATGGACCCGGGTCCGCCAGGGCAGGAGCAGGGCGATCAGGCCCGGGATGACCAGCAGGTAGCCGACCGTCTCCACAGCCAGGCTGGGTACGGCCACGCCGGTCGCCACGGTCGATCCGGCCAGGCACAGGGTGACGGTGGCGGCGACCAGCTCGGGCCGATGGCGCAAGGTGCGGGGCAGGTACCACCAGGCCAGGACGGCCAGGGCCAGCATCGCCGCGTCGGTGGCCAGCGCGAAGGAGACGCTGCCGGCCTGGAGGTCGAACAGGGCCAGCGCGTCGAAGCCGACGGCCAGTGCGACCACCGCCATTCCGGCCCGGATGGCCATTCGGGTCCGCCGGCGTTCGATCGCCCGGAAGCGGGCCGACTGGCCCACCTGCTGGTATTCGCTGGCCCGGGCCCGGCCGGGAACCGCTGCCAGTCGGCGAGCCTGCCAGGCGAGCCGAGCGGGCAGGCCGTTCAACAGACGTCCGTCCCAGGAGCGGCCCGCTGGTTCACCATCAGTCGACTCTAGCCGCCCGGCCCGGCCTGTCCAGATGGCCGATGGTCATGGCGGGCCGAGCCTGGCCGCGCTTCCGGAGACCTTCGGGGCGGGTGTTTGACGCTCCCGGGGTGCGGTCCTAGGCTGGCTACTCCGAGTCGCCCTCGATCTTGCGGAGCACACGTGGACCACCGATCGGACCGAATCGCCGGGGCCGCCGCTCGAATCCGGGTCGAGCCCGCCTGGCCTGCCTCGATCACCGGCTGGATCCGGGCCGGGGCCCTGGACCCGGAGCTGGCCGCCCTCATCACGGTCATGGTCGAGCACGGGCTGCCGCTGGTCGTCGCGGCGCCCGCGGCCGGACGGGCCGGGGGCTGGAGTGGACCCCTGGTCCGGGACGCCCTTGGACAGACGCTCCTGACCTGCGGCCTCGCCCCCCAACCGAATACCCGGACGCCGGCGCCCCTGACCGTCGACGCGGACTCGCTCGAGGCGGTCCTGGCCCGGATGCCCCTGCTCAGCCTCGATTCAGCCGACGACGCCGGGGCCCGGGTGGCCATCGTCCTGATCCTGGCGATCGACGCGCCCGCCGATGCCTGGCGGATCGGGGCGGCCCACCTCCTTCGGCCGCCGTTGCGCGATGGGCATGGTCACCTCCAGCGCCAGGGCCCGGCCGTCCTCGCCACCTGGGACAGTGACCACCAGCGCTTCGAGCATTTCGCGTGGGGCGTCCTGGCCGAGCTGGCCGCCCTCGTTGACGAGCGGGCGGGCGATCTCGAGGCGAGCCTGGGCACCCGGTCCGACCTGCTGGCCGGCCTGGTGGCCCACGCCGTCGACGACCCGGGCGCCGTCAGGCTGGCCATCGAGGCCGCTCGGCCGACCGAAACGACCATTGCCCATCGCCACTGAGCCGGCGCCCGCAACCGGGCGCGATTCGATCCGAGGTTCCGATGTCCCAGCCTGACTCCAGCCCCGCCCAGTCCCGCCGCCGGTCCGGCGTCGAGCCCGTCGAGCCGCCCGAAGTGGCCACCCTCGGTGAGCTGCGCGCCTCGGGCTGGCGCCGGCGAACGGTCAAGGCCGAGCTGCGCACGAACCTGCTGGCTGGGCGAGGGAGCGGCCGTCTTTCCGGGCGTGGTGGGCTATGCCGACACGGTCCTGCCGGCGGTCGAGAACGCCATCCTGGCCGGCCACGACCTGGTCTTCCTGGGCGAGCGGGGCCAGGGCAAGACGCGCCTGGCCCGGTTGCTCGTCGGCCTGCTCGATCCATGGTTGCCGATCGTGGCCGGTGGCGAGCTCAACGACGATCCGTTCGGGCCGATCAGCCCGGCGGCCCGGGCCCTCGTGGCCGAAGGCGGTGACGAGACCCCGATCGCCTGGCTGCCGCGCGACCGGCGCTACAGCGAGAAGCTGGCCACGCCCGACATCACCATCGCCGACCTGATCGGCGAGGTGGACCCGATCCGGGTGGCCGAAGGCCGCTACCTGTCGGACGAGCTGGTCCTCCATTTCGGCCTGATCCCGCACGCCAACCGGGGCATCTTCGCGATCAACGAGCTGCCCGACCTGGCCGAGCGGATCCAGGTGGGCCTGCTCAATATCCTGGAGGAGCGCGACGTCCAGGTGCGCGGCTTCACGATCCGCCTGCCGCTCGACCTGTTCGTGGTCGCCAGCGCCAACCCCGAGGACTACACCAGCCGCGGCCGGATCATCACTCCGCTCAAGGACCGCCTCGGCTCGCAGATCAGGACGCACTATCCGCGCACGCTCGACGACGAGATCGCGATCGTCCGCCAGGAGAAGGTCGCCTTCCCGGCGGCGGAGGGCGTGCCCTCCGTCCATGTTCCCCGCTTCATCGAGGAGATCGTGGCCGAGCTGACCCACCTGGCCCGTCGTTCGGGCGAGATCAGCCAGCGCTCCGGCGTCAGCGTCCGGGTATCGATCGCCAACCTCGAGGTCCTCGAGGCGGCCGCCCTCAAGCGAGCGGTTCGACTGGGCGAGGCGGCGGCCGCGCCCCGGATCAGCGACCTGGGCGCCGTTGTTGCCTCGACCGCCGGCAAGATCGAGCTGGAGACCGCCGGCGACGAATCGCCCGAGGACCGGATCGTGGAACGCTTGATCACCAAGGCCGTCCACGCCACGTTCAACCGGCTGGTCGGCATCGACGACCTCGAGCCGCTCGTCGATGCCTTCGAGAACGGCCTGACCCTCGATACCGGTGACCAGGTCCGCTCGAACGAATACGTTCGCTGGGTGGGCGAGGTGCCCGGGCTGGCCGATGCGGTCCAGCGGACGGGCGTCCTGGCCACGACCACGGACGCTGGTCGCCAGAAGCGAGCCAACCTCGGCCCGCAGGCCGAGGCCGCCCTCGTCGCGTCGGCGGTCGAGTTCCTGCTCGAAGGGCTGCACCTCGCCCGGCGCCTGAACAAGGACCGGATCGGCGGATCGGTGACCTACCGCCGATGAGCCACTGGTCGCCCGACCGACGCGATCTCGACGAAGGACGTCAGGCGAGGCAGCCCCTGCCCGCCGGGACCGGCAGCCCTGGGCTGGCCGGCCAGACGGAGATCGGCCGCCCGGCGAGCCCCCTCGTCCACGAGGCCCGCTTCGGTCGCTGGGACGGCAGCCAGCAGCTCGCCGACCTGTCGGCCGACGAGATCGTGGCGGCCCTGGCCGACGACATGATGGCTGACGGCGATCTGGGCGAGGCCCTGCGCCGGTTGATGGAGCGGGGCTGGCGGTCGCCCGACTCGAGCCGGCCCGACCTGCCCGGGCTGGCCGCCCTGCGCGAGCGCCTGCGAGCACGCCGCGATGAGCTCCTCGATCGCTATCGATTGGGCGATGTGCTGGGCGACGTCCGGGCCGAGCTGGCCCAGATCGTCCAGGCCGAGCGGGACGGCCTCGACCGGCGCCTCGGCACCACCGCGCCGGGCTCCGCGCCGGAAACGTCGGCGTCCGCAACGCCGTCGCCCGAGCTGAACGACCTGCTCCGCGACACGATCGGCAAGCGCCTGGAGCGGCTGGACGCCCTGCCCGAGGACCTCGGCGACCAGATTCGGGCGCTCGAGGAATACGACTTCCTCGACGGGGGCGCCCGCGAGCGCTTCGAGGCCCTGGTCGAGCGCCTGCGTCGGTCCGTCCTCGACCGCTATGCGGCCGGCATGGCTGACGCGGTCCGCGGGATGAGCCCCGAGGACCTCGCCGCGAACCGGGCGATGGTCCGCGAGCTGGACCAGCTCCTCCAGCAGCAGCTCGCCGGGGTCGAGCCGGATCCGGCCGGATTCCTGGCCCGCCACGGCGCCTTCTTCCCGGGCGCCAGCACGGTTGACGACATCATCAACCAGCTGGCCGAGCGGATGGCCGCGATGCAGTCGCTCCTGCGCTCGATGACCGCGGACCAGCGCTCGGAGCTCAACTCGCTCGTCGACGGGCTGCTTCGCGACGACCGCCTGCGCTGGGACCTGGCCCAGCTCGCGGCGACCCTCGACCAGCTGCTGCCCGATGGGCTGGGCGAGCGGTTCCGCTTCGGCGGCGAAGAGGAGCTGGGCCTCGAGGGGGCCCTCGGCCAGCTCGAGACCCTCGGCCGACTCGAGGCCCTGGAGGGCCAGCTGGGCGATGTCGAGTCGGCGGCCGACCTGGCCCGGATCGACCCGGGCCAGCTGGGCGAGCTGCTCGACGAGGATTCGGCTCGCGACCTGCGCAGCCTGGACGAGCTGGCCGGCCGGCTCGAGGCGGCCGGCTACCTGACCCGCGACGGCGAGAACCTCGAGCTCACCCCGCGGGGCAGCCGGAGGATCGGCCAGAAGGTTCTCGATGACCTCTTTGCCCGCCTCCGCAGCGACGCCTTCGGCGAGCACCGGATCGATCGCGCCGGGCGGAGCGGCGAGCGCACCGAGGGGACCAAGCCCTTCGAGTTCGGTGACCCGTTCGACCTGGACCTGCGGGAGACCTTGGCCAATGCCCTCCAACGGCCCGAGAACGCACCCGCGACCCGGGGCCGGCGTCCGGTCCGCCTGGCCGCGTCGGACTTCGCCGTCCATCGCACCCAGGAATCGACCCGCACCTCGACCGTGCTCCTGCTCGACATGAGCCGCTCGATGCTCCTGCGGGGCTGCTTCGTGGCGGCCAAGAAGGTGGCGGTCGCCCTGGACACGCTGATCCGGACGCAGTACCCGCGCGACGACCTGGCGGTCATCGGCTTCGCCTACTACGCCCGCGAGCTGCGCCCGGGCAGCCTGGCCGAGCTGTCCTGGCACGGCTATGAATATGGCACCAACCTCCAGCACGGCCTGCTCCTCGCCCGCCGGATCCTGGCCCGCTCGGGTGCCGCCAACCGCCAGATCGTGGTGATCACCGACGGCGAGCCCACGGCCCACTTCCAGGACGGCCAGGTCGAGTTCAACTACCCGCCGACGCGCCGGACGATCGAAGAGACCCTGCGCGAAGTCCAGCGCTGCACGAAGGCCGGCATCACGATCAACACGTTCATGCTCGAGCGGTCGCGGGCGCTGACCGAGTTCGTGGCCCACGTGACGCGGCTCAACCGCGGCCGGGCCTTCTTTGCCGAGCCGGAGCACCTGGGCGAGTACGTCCTGGTCGACTTCGTGCGCGGGCGGACGGCCCACCGCCGGGACTGAGGCTCGGTCTAGAGAGGCTCGGTCTAGAATCGCGGCTCGTCCACCAGTTCTGTGCCGGCCGCAGGCGGCCCAACGAGGAGTCCAGATGCCCACTGTCACCGATTCCGTCACCGGGCTCCTGGCCCTGCTCGCGCCAGCCGGGTCGGTCGTTGGTGGCCGGCTCGTCATCGCCGATGCGGCCACCTTTCGCTCGACGACCATTCGCGACCTGGCCTGGACGGCGGCCTTTGCCGGCGACGTTGCCACGATCGAGGCTGCTCGCTGGATCGTCTGGGAAGCCAGCCTCGAGCTCGGCGCCCACTCGGCCAGCATCCAGGACCTGTACCTGGGCCGCTCGCGTGGCGAGGTCCACGGCTTCACCGTCCCGGCGATCAACCTGCGCGCCCAGACCTTCGACATGGCCCGCACGATCTTCGAGACGGCCGAGCGCAGTGGGGTGGGCGCGCTGATCCTCGAGCTCGCCCGGAGCGAGCAGACCTACACCTACCAGCGACCGGCCGAGTACGCCACCAGTGTCCTGGCCGGGGCGATTGCCGCCGGCTGGCAGCATCCCGTGTTCATCCAGGGCGACCACTACCAGTTCAACGCGGCCAAGTACCAGGCCGATCCCGAGAAGATGACCGAGGAGATCCGGGCGGCCTGCCGCCAGGCGATCACGGTCGGCTATCGCAACATCGACATCGACAGCTCGACCCTGGTCGACCTGTCCCAGCCCAACGTCGACCTCGAGCAGCGCGCCAACTACGAACGGGCGGCCGAGCTGACGGCGCTCATCCGCGAGCTCGAGCCGGTCGGGATCACGATCAGCGTGGGTGGCGAGATCGGCGAGGTCGGCAAGCAGAACTCGACCGAGCCCGAGCTGCGGGCCTACCTCGACGGGTTCCGGTCCGAGCTCGATCGGCGCCGGCCGGGCGCCGTCGGGATCAGCAAGGTCAGCCTCCAGACCGGCACCAGCCACGGCGGGGTGCCCCTGCCCGACGGTTCGATCGCCGCGGTCAAGCTCGACTTCGAGGTCATCCGGCGGCTGGGCGAGGTGGCCCGCGAATACGGCCTGGCCGGGGCGGTCCAGCATGGGGCGAGCACCCTGCCCGACGAACTGTTCCACCACTTCCCAGCCGTGGAGACGGCCGAGATCCACCTGGCCACGGGCTTCCAGAACGCCCTCCTGGACAACCCGGCGTTCCCGGCCGAGCTGACCCGCGAGATCGACGGCTGGTGCCAGACCAACACGGCCGACGAGCGCAAGCCCGGCCAGACCGACGAGCAGTTCCTGTACACCTCGCGCAAGAAGGCGATCGGGCCGTTCAAGCGGGAGCTATGGGACCTGCCCCAGAAGGACCAGATCCTGGCCGACCAGGCGACCAAGATCGCCTTCCTGTTCAAGGAGCTGGCGGTCCTCGACACTCAGCCAATGGTCGACCGCTACATCAAGCCGGTCGTCCACCATCGCGAGGCTCCCGCGGCCGTGCGCGAGGCGCTCGCCGCCGGCTGAGGTCCGGGACTGGGCCAGTTCCTGGGGCCGGTTGCGTCAGACGAGCGTAGCTGACCGAAATTCGGGTGCTGTCGATCGCTTTCGTGCGCGTGCCGCAACAGGACGACGCCTTCCGCGCCATTTTGGTCGTTACCGTGCGTCCCGGGCACCGAATCGGCAGCCGGACGCAAGACGCGTCAGTTACGCCCGCCTGACGCACCCTGGACAAGATCGGGCGGGCAGGCGGGTCGGCCAGCCCCGCCGGAGCTCAGCGGCCTGTAGAGCCGCCCGGGACGCCGCGTCACACTGGCGCGCCTCGTGCGAATCTTCGTTGACTCTGCACCGAAGCGCACCTATCCTGCGGGCCAACGTGTCCGGAGAGGGAGCCGGACCCGAGATATAGCGCGGTTCTTCACTGCTCTTGACCGGGTCTGCTTCGCAACGACGTCCCCCAATCGTCGCGAGGCGCAAGAGGAGGGTTGTTCGTGTCGGGTCCAACCAACGCGGCGGATCAGGCGGCGCGCGATGATGCGCACCTGGAGAGCCTGGGCATCAAGCCGGAGCTGAAACGCTCGCTCGGCTTCCTGTCGAACTTCGCGGTCGCGTTCAGCTACATCAGTGTCTCCACCGGTACGTTCACCCTGATCGGGCTGGGCTTCTTTGTCGGCGGCCCGGCGTTCTTCTGGTCATGGCCGCTCGTCGTATTCGGTCAGCTCTTCGTTGCCCTCAACTTCTCGGAGCTGGCAAGCCACTTCCCGGTCGCCGGCTCGATCTACCAGTGGTCGAAGCGGCTCTCGAACCGGACCCTTGGCTTCTTCACCGGTTGGTTCTACTTCTGGGCCGGGGTGCTGACCACGACCGGCGTGGCGATCACCGTACCCCTCGTCCTGAGCTCGATCCTGGGCGTGAATGGAGCGGGCAGCTTCGGACCGTTCTCGTGGAACGTGTGGGTCGCCCTGATTACCCTGGTGATCACGACCACGATCAACGGCTACGGCATCCGGCTGATGTCGATCATCAACAACCTGGGCGTGGCCGCCGAGATCCTGGGCATGGTCGTCTTCGCCGGCGTGCTCCTGATCTTCTTCAACCACCAGCCGGTCAGTGTCCTAACCAACACCTTCGGCCTCGAATCGCAGGCCAACGGCAACTACATCCCGGTCTTCGCGGTGGCCGCCTTCATGTCCCTGTTCGTGGTCTACGGCTTCGACACAGCCGGGACGTATGGCGAGGAGACGATCGACGCCAGCCGCCAGGCGCCGCGGGGAATCCTCTCGGCGATCCTGATCTCCGGGATCATCGGGGCGATCTTCCTGCTGGCGATCATCCTGTCTACGCCCGACATTCCGGCCGAGATCACCGCGGCGAGCACGGGCTCCAATCCGATTGCTGACGCGGTCCATTTCAACCTGGGCAGCTTCTGGGGCAACATCTACCTGTTCGTCATCCTGTCTGCCGTGTTCGTCTGCACGATGGCCATCCAGGGTGCGACAACCCGCCTGATGTTCTCGATGGGACGCGACCGGCGGCTGCCGCTCGGCTCGGTCTGGGGCCACGTCAGCAGCTACAAGACGCCGACCAACGCGGCTGTCGCGGTGGGCGTCCTGGCGGCGATCCCGTTTCTCGTCTCCAACAGCGCCGGCGTCATCGCCATTGGGGCCACCGGCACGATCTACCTGAGCTACTTCCTGTGCAACCTGGGCGTGCTGATCGCCCGGAGCAAGGGCTGGCCGCACAAGGCCGCCTGGTTCAAGCTCGGCAGCTGGGGCCTGGTGGTCAACGTCATCGCCTTGATCTACGGCGGGATCATGATCGTCAACTTTGCCCTGTGGAACAATCCGGCCTTCGGCGACTTCGGCAACTCGCTGCGTAACAACACGAACCCGACGATCGACACGTTGACCTTCCTCGGCAGTGCTCCACTCACCTCGCTGCCGACGATTCCGGTGTTCGAGACGTTCCTGGGGATCATCCTGGTCTTCGGCGCGATCTACTACGCGATCGCGCTGCGAGGCACGGCCGAGACGGTCCAGGCCGACCTGGCGACGGGCGAGGCCACGATCGGCTGAACCCTTTCGGTCCCGCAGGCACGACGGCGCGGCGAGCGATTGCCGCGCCGTCGGCGCGCCCGGGCTGGTGCCAAGATGTGAGGCACGATGGGAGGCAGATGAGCGAGGACCAGAGCGGGCTGCCGATCGAAACGGGTGAGCGCCACGACGAGCTCATCGCGGCGATGCAGCGCGTGCCCGACCTCGCCGGCCGCCGGCTGACCCTGACCGCCCTGTCGGGCGGGATCACCAACCGCAACTTCCTGGTCGAGGTAGCCGGTGAGACCCAGCGCTACGTGATCCGGCTGGCCGGCAACGACACCCACCTGCTGGGGATCAGCCGGGAGGTCGAGCAGGCGGCCACGGTGGCCGCCGCCGGCGTTGGCGTCGGCCCCGAGGTGACCGCCTTCGTCCGGCCCGAGGGCCTCCTCGTGACTCGCTTCATCGAGGGCTCACCGGTCAGTGACGAGGCCGTCCATCGCCCGGAGACGATCCGCCGGGTGGCCGATTCGATCCGCAGCTTCCACGAGGGCCCGGCCATCCCCGGCCTGTTCATCCCGCTCCGGATCGTCGAGGCCTACCGGGCCCTGGCCCAGGCCCGCGGCGTGCCGATCCCGATCGAATATGGCCTGGCCTCGGCCGTTGGCCGGCGGATCGAGCTGGCCCTGCTGAGCAATCCGCTCGAGCTGCGGCCGTGCCACAACGACCTGCTCAACGGCAACTTCATCGACGACGGCCAGCGCATCCGGATCGTCGACTGGGAGTACGCCGGGATGGGCGACCCGTTCTTCGACCTGGGCAACTTCAGCGTCAATCACAGCCTCAGCCCGGCCGAGGACCAGATCCTGCTGGAGGCCTACGACGGCGGACCGGCGCGGGCCGACCGGCTCGGCCGGCTGACCCTGATGCGGATCGTGTCCGACTTCCGGGAGGCGATGTGGGGCGTCCTCCAGCAGGGCGTCAGCACGCTCGACGTCGACTTCGTGGGCTACGCGGCGGAGCACTTCGACCGGCTCCTGGCCAACGCGGCCACAGCCGGCTTCGAGCGGGCCCTCCACGACGCCGCCGGCGCCTGAGCCAGGGTTCGAGAGCGCAGCCATGGACCAGGCCCGAGTCGTCGTGATCGGAGGGGGAATCACCGGCTGCAGCGTCGCCCTGCACCTGGCCGAGGCCGGCTGGACCGATGTCCTGCTGGTCGAGAAGGCCCAGCTCACGGCCGGCTCGACCTGTCACGCCGCCGGCCTGGTCACGGTCTTCAATCCATCGTCGACGATGATGCGTTTCCGGCGCTACAGCGTGGAGCTGTATGAGCGCTTGGGGGTCTTCGAAGCGGTCGGCAGCCTGCGCCTGGCATCGTCGCCCGACCAGCTGCTCGAGCTGGAGCGGACCGCCAGCCGGGCCCGCGGGATCGGCCTCGATGTCGGCGTCGTGTCGGCGGAGGAAGCGCGCCGGCTGATGCCCGCGATCTCGCCCGAGTCGCTCTATGGGGCGGTCTATCTGCCCGGCGACGGCCACCTCGATCCCCACCGGGCCACCTATGCTGTGGCCGATGCGGCCCGGGCCCTGGGGGTCCGGATCCGAACCGGCGTCCGGGTCATCGGGGTCGAGCTGGCGGCCAATCGGTCCGTCGCGCGTGTCCTGACCGACCACGGTCCGATCGCCACCGAGCTGGTCGTCGACGCGGCCGGGATCTGGGCGCCCCAGGTGGCGGCCATGGCCGGCGGCTTCATCCCGTCGACTCCGATCGATCACCAGCACATTGCCCTGCGGCCCGTGCCCGGCTCGGAGCTGCCGGCGGACATGCCCTGCTTCCGCGACCCGGACAACCTGGTCTACGGCAAGAGCGAGCACGGCGGCATGCTGTTCGGCGGCTATGAGCTCGATCCGGTCAGCCGCTGGGAGGATGGCGTGCCCTGGGAGCACGCTGCCCAATCGCTGCCGGCCGACTTCGAGCGGTTCGGGCCGCTGATGGCCGGGGCGATCCGGCGCTTCCCGTTCCTGGCCGATGCCGAGGTCATCCGGCTCGTGTGCCACCCCGATGCGATGACCCCGGACGCCAACCCGCTCGTCGGACCGTTGCCCGGCGTTACCGGCTTCTGGGTCGCGGCGGGGTTGTCGCTCAACGGCTTCGGCGGGGGCGGCGGCATCGGCCGGGCGATCGCCGGCTGGATCACCAGCGGCGACCCGGGCGTCGACATCGGACCGTACCGGGCCGGCCGATTCGCCGATACCTATCGCGATCCTCAGTTCTCGGCTGGCCTGGCCCGCGAGACGTACTCGGACTACTACCGGCTGCGCTATCCGTTCGATGCCGACCTGGCCGGCCGGCCGCGGCGCCTGTAGGCGGTCCATGCCCGCCAGCAGGAGCTCGGCGCCGTCTTTGGCACGAAGGCCGGCTGGGAGCGGCCCGATTACCTCGAGCCCGGCCAGCCCTGGCGCCGGGCCGCTCGCGACCAGGCCGCCTGGGGCTGGACCAGGCCACCCTGGCTCGATCGGGTAATCGCCGAGGGCCGGGCCGTGCGCGAACGGGCCGGCCTGATCGACCTGAGCTCGTTCGGCAAGATCGAGGTCGACGGGCCGGGCGCGCTGGCTCTCCTCCAACGGGTCGCGGCCAACAACGTCGATCGGCCGGTGGGCAGCCTGGTCTACAGCCAGTTCCTGGACGAGCGGGCAGGAATCGTGGCTGACGTGACGATCGCCCGGCTGGACGAGGAGCGCTTCCGGGTGGTCACCGGCGCCGGCAACGTGGCCGGCGACCTGGCCTGGCTGCGGGCCAGGCTCGAGCCGGGCGACCCGGCTACCGCGCTGCGCGATGCGAGCGAAGAGCAGTCCGTGCTGGGCCTGTGGGGTCCCCGGGCGCGCACGATCCTCGAGGAGGTGGCCGACGATGACGTGTCGGATCGGGCCCTTCCGCCGCGCCGGGCCGGCGCGGTCAGCCTGGCCGGTGTGCCCGCCCTGGCCGCCCGGATCAGCTATGCAGGCGAGCTCGGCTGGGAGCTCTACGCCGAGCCGCGCTGGGCGGTCCAGCTGTGGGACCGGCTGATGGCGGCCGGTCAGCCGCTGGGCCTCGAGCCGTTTGGCTACCGGGCCCTGGAAGGGCTCCGGCTGGAGAAGGGCTACCGCTACTTCGGCACGGACCTGACCATGCTCGATTCGCCCGACGAAGCGGGCCTGGGGCCCTTCGTCCGCCCGGACAAGGGCCCGTTCGTCGGTCGTGATGCGGTCCTGGCCCGCCGCGCGGCCGAGCCGGCTGGTCCAGCCCGGCGCCTGACCACGGTCACGATCGGTGCCGACTACGCGGCGGTCTACGGCGGCGAGGCCGTCCGGCTGGAGGGAGCCGTGGTCGGCCGGCTGCGCAGCGCGGGCTACGGCCCCTCGATCGGCCGCTCGATCGGCACCGTCTACCTGCCGGCGGGGCTGGCAGCGGGCACGATCCTCGAGGTCGATGTCTTCGGCGGGAGGGTCCGCGCAGAAACGGCGGCCGATGTGCTGGTCGACCCGGCCGGCCTGCGGATGCGCGGCTAGCTGACGGCCGCCAGCCAATCCTCGAAGGGGGGCCGGGCCAGGTTGCCGGAGGCTCGCGCCCAGCGCTCCTCGGCCCAGCCCCAGAAGTCGTAGTCGATGCTCGAGACGCGGGCCTGGATCGCCGCCCAGAGCGTCCAGCCGATGTCCGACACGACCATCTGGAGGTGCATCCGGGCGAGCAGCTCGGGTCCGGAGGCGGCAAACGAGGCCGGGCCAAAGTACGCCGCGCACAGCAGCGCCGCCCGGTCGTCGTCGAAGCCCAGCTCCTGGCAGGTGTTGCCGAGCTCGAAGGTCGGGTCGTTGTTGCCGCTGTACTCGTAGTCGACGATCCACAGCCGTTGTCCGTCGTCGAGGTAGTTCTCGGCCAGCAGGTCGTTGTGGCAGGGCACCCGGACCAGGGGTCGCTGGGCCAGCGCCGTCTCGATCCGGGCCACGGCCGGCAGGGCCTCGCGAAAGCCAGGCGGAATCGCCAGGCCCCGCTCCTCGACGACGGCCAGGTAGCGCTCGGTCAGGCGGAACATGTCGAAGTCGAGCTTGAATGGCGGGCCGGCATGCAGCCGGCGCAGGACCGAGGCGATCCGTTGGGGGCTGTCCGGAGCGCCGAACGCCTCGACCGACATCGTCCGGCCGGGCAACCATTCGAGGACCATCACGTTCCAGCCGGCCAGCTCTTCGACGACCTTCGGCCCGACCCCGGCCCGGGCGGCTGCCCGGGTATTGAACAGCTCGTTGAACCGGTCGATCGCCAGCAGCTCGGTGGCCGGCCCGGGGATCCGCACGAAGAACGGCGCGCCGTCGACCTCGACCCGGAAGTTGCGGTTGGTCAGGCCGCCAGCGATCGGCTCGCTCCGGACCAGGCGACCCTGCCAGACCGGGATGGCGGCGACCACGGCCTCGATCGTGGGACTCGCTGCGTCGGGCGGCATGCGGGCCATTCTGGCAGCCGATACCCTTGCCGGCAGGGCGTCCGCGCCCGGTCGCCGACCCCATCCACCGAACGAGGAGCACGCCCCGATGGACCAGGCCCAGGCGGTGATCATCGGCGGTGGCGTGGGCGGCACGAGCATTGCCTACCACCTGGGCGAGCGTGGCTGGCGGGACATCGTGCTGGTCGAGCGGGCCGAGCTCACGTCGGGCTCCACCTTTCACTCCGCCGGCCTGGTCGGCCAGCTTCGTTCGAGCGTCACCCTGACCCGGATGATGATGGACAGCGTCGCCCTCTATCGCCGACTCAAGGACGAGACCGGCACGGACCCGGCGTGGCACGAGGTCGGCTCGTTGCGCCTGGCCTCCACGCCGGCCCGCCTGGAGGAGCTGACCCGGCAGGCCGGCTGGGCCAAGACCTTCGGCCTGCCCCTCGAGCTGATCGGGCCGAACGAGGCCCAGGCCCTGTTCCCGCTGATGTCGATCGAGGGTGTCCTCGGAGCGGTCTACCTGACGACCGACGGCTGGCTCGATCCGTCGGGCCTGGCCCTCGCCCTGGCGGCCGGCGCACGCGCCCGGGGCGCCCGGATCGAGACGGGCAGCCGAGTGGTCGCGATCGATGCGGTCGACGGCCGGGTGCAAGCGGTCCAGGTCGAGAAAGGCGGCGAGCGCCGGACGATCCGGACCGACGTCGTGGTCAACGCCGGGGGCATGTTCGCGCCCCAGGTCGGACGGCTGGCCGGGGTCAACGTGCCGATCATCCCGATGGCCCACGAATACCTGTTCACCGAGCGGATCGAAGGGGTCACCGCCAGCCTGCCCACGATGCGCGACCCGGACAACCTGTGCTACTTCCGGGAGGAGGTTGGCGGGCTGTGCATGGGCGGCTACGAGCGCCATCCCGCACCGTGGTCGCTGGATGGCGTGCCCGAGGACTTCAACGGCAAGCTGCTCGCGCCCGATTGGCCGCGCTTCGCCGAGATCATGGACGGCGCGGTCCGGCGCGTCCCGCCAATCGCCGACGCCGGGATCAACCGGATGATCAACGGGCCTGAGGCGTTCACCCCGGACAACGAGTTCATCCTGGGCGAGAGCGAGTTGCGCGGCTTCTTTGTCGCTGCGGGCTTCTGCGCCCACGGCATCGCCGGGGCCGGCGGGATCGGCCGCCAGGTCGCCAGCTGGATCGTCGACGGTGAGCCCGAGCTCGACCTGTGGAAGATGGACATCAGGCGCTTCGGCGCCCAGTACCGCTCGCAGGCCTACACCCTGGCCCGCACGGTCGAGGTCTACCAGCAGTACTACGACATCCACTATCCCAACGAGGAGCGCCAGAGCGGCCGGCCACTGCGCCTGTCTCCGGCCTACGCCCGACTGGCCGAGCTGGGGGCAGAGTTTGGCGAGAAATCCGGCTGGGAGCGACCCAATTGGTTCGCCTCGAACGAGCCGGCCGGCCGGGCAGACTGGCGACCCCGCGGCTGGGCCGGCGAGAATTGGTCGGCGGCGATCGGAGCCGAGGCGCTGGCGACCCGCAGCGCGGCCGGCCTGTTCGACGAGTCGAGCTTCGCCAAGATCGAGATCGCGGGACCGGGCGCGGCCGCCTTCCTGGGCCGGCTGTGTACCAACGACGTTGCCCGCGACGTCGGCTCGATCGTCTACACCCAGATGCTCAACCAGCGGGGCGGCATCGAGACTGACTTCACGGTGACCCGGCTCGCCCCGGATCGGTTCCTGATCGTCACCGGGACCGCCTTCGGCAACCACGACCTGGGCTGGATCCGCAAGCAGCTCGACGACGATCCGACCGCCCGAGGCCGAGTATTGGTCAACGACCTGACTTCGGCCATGGCCTGCTTCGGGCTGTGGGGTCCCAATGCCCGGGCCATCCTTGAGCAGGTGACCCGGGACGACATCAGCACCGCCGGCTTTCCCTACCTGACGGCGCGCCGGATCACGATCGGCAACGTGCCTGTCCTTGCGCTCCGGGTGACCTACGTCGGCGAGCTAGGCTGGGAGCTCTATCCGCCGAGCGAGTACGGCGCCAGCCTGTGGGACAGCCTGTGGGGGCCTGGCGCAAGCCACGGCCTCGTAGCCGGCGGCTACCGCGCCATCGACGCCCTCCGGATCGAGAAGGGCTACCGGGTCTGGTCGAGCGACATCACCCCGGACGAGACGCCCTGGGAGGCCGGCCTCGGGTTTGCCGTGCGGCTCGACGGTCCGGACGGCGGGCCGCGCGACTTCATCGGCCGCGAGGCCCTGCTCGCGGCCAAGGCGGCCGGCCCGCGCAAGCGACTGCGCTGCCTGGTCCTGGCCGATCCCCATTCGGTCTGCCTGGGCAACGAGCCGGTCCGGATCGATGACGCGATCGTCGGCCGGGTAACCACCGGCGGCTATGGCTTTGCCGTCGAGCGCTCGATTGCCTACGCCTACCTGCCGCCCGACCGAGCCGCAATCGGCACGCGCGGCGAGATCGAGGTCTTCGGGCAGTGGGTCGGCTTCGAGGTCGCGGCCGAACCGCTGTATGACCCGAGTGGCGAGCGGATCCGGGCATGACCGAGCCTCGCTTCGATCCGGCCATTGCCGATGTAGTGGCCGCCGGCCCGGCCTGGAGCGCGGCTCGGGCCCGGGCGAGCGCGGCCCAGCTCGACGGCTGGCTGGCCTTTGCCCAGGCGGCCTGCGATGCGGCCGACAGCCTCGCCCTGGGCCACTTCCGACGCGATCTCGAGATCATGACCAAGCCCGACCATTCGTTCGTCACGGTCGCTGACCAGGCCATCGAGCGGCTGATTCGCGAACGGATCCTGGCGGCCTACCCCGACCACGGCCTGGTCGGCGAGGAGTATGGCTCGGAAGCCGGCAGCGCCCGCTGCCGCTGGTACATCGATCCGATCGACGGCACCCACAACTTCATCCGGGGCGTGCCCCTCTTCGGCACCCTGCTCGCCCTGGAGGTCGACGGCGAGCTCCAGCTGGGGGTCGTCTCCGCGCCAGCGTTGCGCGAGCGCTGGTATGCCCGGCGGGGCGGGGGAGCCTGGGCGGTCGGCGCGGCCGGCAATGAGGCCGCCCGGCCCATCCACGTGTCCGCCATCGCGGACTTGGCCGATGCCCAGATCCTGTACGGGTCGGCTCACGACATCGAGGCGTCCGGGCGCGCCCCGGGCTTTGCGGCGCTCCTGGGCGACGTCTGGCGGGACCGCGGCTTCGGCGACTTCTGGGGCTACGCCCTGCTGGCTGAAGGCGCCGCCGAGGCCTGCATCGAGGTCGAGCTGTCGGCCTGGGACATGGCCGCGCCGCTGGTCCTGGTCGAGGAGGCAGGCGGCCGGGTGACCGACTTTGGCGGGCGCCGGCTGATCGATTCGGGGACCCTCGTGGCCAGCAACGGCCTCCTCCACGACACCGTCCTGGCGAGGCTGACCGGCTGACCCCGGGTTCGTCTCCCCACGGCCACGGTCGTCGGTCACGGCCACGGTCGTCATCTCCGACCATTCGGCGGCTCCGACCCACGTTCGCCCCCGGCGAACAAAGGGGCCGAATGGGTTGGTCAATCGAGCCGTTCGAGCGAGCTCGAGCCCGCGTTCGGTTGAATCGTTCGCGGTGAACGAACGAACAAGCCGGATTGGCAGATGGACGGCAGATTGGCCTGGCGAGATCGCGCGTTCTGTTCGCCAGGGGCGAACGCCGACCCGCCCGACCCGCCCGACCCGCCGGTATCTCCTCACGAGATCAGACCACCCAAATGGTCGAGCGGGCACCGGGTGAACCGCGACGATTTCGGCGATTCCCTCTCCGCCGGAGATCAATAGGGAGGTAGCCAGGCCCTGGCGGGTGGTCGGAACCGTCGATTCCCGCCTTCTCATCTCCTGGGGAGATAACCGGGCAGAAGTCACCCGCTGGGCTGTGTCGGATATGGAGGTACGTGCGTACCGATGGCCCGTCTCGCGCGGGACGATCGGATGCGGTCGAGGGCATCCAGCCGGGCTACGCTGGCGGGCATGGATCGACAGCGGGCTCGCCTCACCCTCGGCGCCGCCGTGATCGTCGCCCTCATCGTTGCCTGCGCGCCATCGGCGATCGGACCGGGCGCCAGCCCTTCGTCGGAACTGGCGATCGCGGCCGGCCTGGCTCCGGGAACCTATGCCTCGAGCGGCCCCGGCAGCAACCCCAGCCCGTCCCCGGGCGCGATCGCCCAGGCATCGTCCGGGCCGGGTGCCAAGGCGCCCGCCAAGGGGCCGGCCAAGGCGCCCACGACCGGCGGCGCGACGCCGGTACCAAGCCAACGACCGATCCCCCTCGCCACGCCGAATCCAACGCCCGTCCCGACCCCCAAGCCCACGCCCAAGCCCACGCCCAAGCCGGTGGCCGCCCCGCCGCTCAGCCACTGCGAGATCTTCCCGGCATCGAACCCCTGGAATCAGCGCGTCACCAACCTGCCCGTCGAGGCTGACTCGTCCACGATGATCGCCGCGATCGGCAAGACGACGGGCCTCCATCCCGACTTCGGCTCGTTCGCCGGCTACGGCATTCCGTACAACATCGTGAGCAGCTCGACCCCCCGCTCGAGCGTGACCTTCCAGTACAGCTCGGAATCCGACCACGTTGGCTATCCGATCCCGAGCAGCCCCAGGATCGAGGCCGGCTCGGACCGGCACCTGCTGATGATCGACACGAGCGCCTGTCGCCTGTACGAGCTGTTCGACGCCACGAACAGTGGCGGTCGCTGGCATGCGGGCTCGGGCGCGACCTGGAGCCTGAGCTCGAACGCCCTGCGCCCGGCCGGCTGGACCAGCGCCGATGCGGCCGGCCTGCCGATCTTCCCCGGCCTGGCCCGCTACGACGAGGACCACGCCGGGGCGATCGACCATGCCCTGCGCTTCACCGCTTCGAAGTCCTGCGCCGGCTATGTTTCGCCGGCGCGCCATGAGGCCGGCAGCGGTCCGTGCAGCGTCGAGCCGCCGATGGGCCTGCGGGTCCGGCTCAAGGCGTCGGTCGACATCTCGAGCTTCTCGGCCCAGACCCGGGTGATCCTCCAGGCCCTCAAGGACTACGGCATGATCCTGGCCGACAACGGCTCGCCGTGGTACATCAGCGGCGCCTCGGACCCCCACTGGAACGACGACGTGCTGCACACCCTCGGCCAGATCAAGGGCTCCGACTTCGAGGTCGTCGACACCTCCGGCCTGTAGGCCGGCCGCATTGGCCGGAGCCTGGACCCGATGCGGGGCGGCTATGCCCCGGCGGCGGCCAGGCTCTGGTCGAGGATCGAGACGGCCAGGTCGACCTCGGCCGCTGTTGTCACCAGGGGCGGGATGATCCGGGCGACGCTGGCGTAGGTGCCGGCCGACAGGACGATGAGCTTACGCTGGAGGGCCTCGGCCAGGACCCGCCGGGCGACTTCCGGATTGGGCACGCGGCCGTCGCCCTCGCCCGGCTTCACGAACTCGAGGGCCAGCATCAGGCCCAGGCCACGCACGTCGCCGATCGACGCGTAGCGTTCCTTCAACCCGCCCAGGCCGGCCAGGAACTGGGCGCCGCGCTCGGCGGCGTTCTCGACCAGGTGCTCGTCCTCGATCACGTCGAGGGTGGCCAGGGCCGCCGCGCAGCTCACGACGTTGCCGCCGTAGGTCCCGCCGTGGGTGCCCGGCGGCCACTTCTCGATCAGCTCGCGCTTGGCCAGGATGCCGCTCAGGGGCAGGCCCGAGGCGATGCCCTTGGCCATGACCAGGATGTCCGGCTCGACCGCCCAGTGCTCGACCGCGAAGAAGCGGCCGGTCCGGCCATAGCCGGTCTGGACCTCGTCGGCGATGAGCAGGATCCCGTGCTGGCGGGTGATCTCGCGCAGGCGGGGCAGGAAGCCGGGCGGGGGCACGATGTAGCCACCTTCGCCCAGGACCGGCTCGATGACGATGGCAGCCACGTGCTCGGGGTAGATGAGCTGGTGGAAGGTCAGGTCGAGCTGCTCCTCCCAATCGCAGGTGCACTGAGCCGGGTCGTGGCCACCGCCGGCGGCCCGATAGCAGTACGGGTAGGCCGTGTGGTAGACGGAGCCGGGCAGCGGCTCGAAGTGGCCGCGATAGACGTCCTTGGCGGTGGTCAGGGCCATCGTCTGGGCGGTCCGCCCGTGGTAGCCACCGCGGAAGCCGATCACGACGGGCCGGCCCGTGGCGATCCGGGCCAGCTTCACCGCGGCCTCGATTGCCTCCGCCCCGCTGTTCGACAGGAACGCCTGCCAGCCTTCGCCCGGCAGGACGTGGCGAAGCCGCTCGTGCAGGCGCAGACCCGGCTCGTGGTAGACGATGTTCTGCTGGCCGTGGATGAGCTTGGTGGCCTGCTCGGCGATCGCGGCGGCGACCCGGGGATGGGCGTGGCCGGTGCTGGTCACCCCGATGCCCGAGCTGTAGTCGAGGTAGCGGTCGCCGCCGGGGGTGATCAGCCAGCTGCCCTCGCCCCGCTCCACCTCGATGTTGTTGATCCGTCTCCAGACCGGCGGGATGACCGAGTGATCGGGCCACGGATCGTGATCAGTTCCGTCGTCGGGATCCGTCAGCCTTCCCGGTGAAAGGGTCGTGTCGACCATGGATGGCCTCCTGCTCCCGATCCGGCCGGGCCGGACCTGAGCCTATCGGTTTGCCCGCGCCTGCCTGATGTTGGACAGGCCCACGATCGCGACCGCGCCAAGGAAGACCATCGAGCCAACCACGTTGATCTGGACCGGCAGGGCGTTCTTGATGATGCTGTAGACCCAGATCGGGAACGTGTTGGTCGTGCCCGACACGAAGCTGGTGATGATGAAGTCGTCAATCGACAGCGAGAAGGCCAGCAGGCCGGCGGCCAGGACGCCCGGGAAGATCAGGGGGAAGGTCACCTTCCAGAAGGTCGTCAACTCGTCGGCGCCGAGGTCCATGGCGGCCTCTTCCAGGCGCCGATCGAAGCCTGCGATGCGGGCCTTCACGGTAACCACGACGTAGCTGATGTTGAACATGATGTGGGCGATCAGGATCGTGGTGAAGCCGAGCGGGAAGAGGACACCCTTGGGCACCACCCCGTTGAGCATCCCGCCCTGCAGGCCGGAGTTGACGAACAGGGTCAGCAGGCTGGCCCCCATCACGATCTCCGGGGTCGCCATCGGCAGGAAGATGAGGCCGTTGATCGCGCCTCGGCCGCGGAAGTTGTAGCGGGTCAGGGCGAGGCCGATGAACGTGCCCAGGATCGTCGAGCCAACGGTCGACAGGAATGCGATCAGCAGGCTGGTCTTGATTGCGTCGGGCAGGCCCGGCCAGTCGAATGGATGGAGCCAGCCCTGCAGGCTGAAGCCGTGCCACACGAAATTGAACTTGCCCTGGTAGTCGTTGAAGCTGAACACGATCATCACGGCGATCGGGATCAGCAGGTAGCCGATGGCCACGACGGTGAAGGCCGGCAGCGCCCAATGGTCGATGGTATGGAAGATCCGGCGCGGCGGGCGGCGGGTCGCCGTCCTGGCAGGAGCGTCGGCGATCGGCTGGCTGACGGCGGTCATCGCACCTAGCCCGTCAGCTGCTCAGTGCCCAGGGCCCGGGCATAGATCGATACCGCGACGAGGATCGCCGCCATCAGGATGAATGACAGGGCGGCCGCCACCGGATAGTCGCCCAGCAGCAGGAAGCGGCTCTGGATCACGTTGCCGATCATCTGGGTCTGGGGACTGCCCAGCAGGATCGCGTTGACGTAGTCACCCAGGGCCGGGATAAAGGTCAGGATCGAGCCCGCGAAGATGCCGGGCAGCGCCAGCGGGATGGTCACCCGCCGGAAGGCGCCCCAGCGGCTGGCGTACAGGTCGTTGGCCGCCTCGATCAGGCGCGGGTCGATCTTCTCCAGCGCGACGTACAGCGGCAGGATCATGAACGGCAGGAAGTTGTAGGTGATCCCGGCGATGACCGCGATCGGGGTCCCGATCACGGAGGCGTCGGCGGGCAGGATGTGGAGCGTGTCGCGCAGGAACGACAGGACCGGGCCGTTGTCGAGGAGGAGCACTTTCCAACTGATCGTCCGGATCAGGAAGCTGGTGAAGAACGGCGCGATCACGATGAACAGCAGGAAGTTCTTCCAGCGCCCGCCCCGGAAGGCGATCGTATAGGCCACCGGGAAACCGATCAGGAAGGTGAGCAGGGTGGCCACGCCACCGTAGATCAGGGAATTCTCGAACTGCGTGCCGAACTTGGTCAGGGCGGTGACGTAGGCGGCTCCCGACCAGGTCAGCTTGAAGCCGTTATCGAGCGAGCCGGTCGAGACCGAGGTCAGGAACATCTGGATCGAGGGCAGGATGAAGAAGATGGCCAGCCACAGGATGCCCGGGGCGAGGAGCAGGTAGGGCGTCGCCCGGCCGACGCGCTGGCGCAGGCTCGGCCCAGTTGGGCCGGCCTTGACGACAGGGAGGCTCGACGCGCTCATCGGAGGCTCCGGCTGTCCAGCGCCCGGCTCAGCCGCCGGCCAGGTCGAGGTACATGGTGTTGAGGGCCATTTCGAGGTCATCGGTGAGGAACTGGAAGTTGTGCTGATTGGCCACGACGTCGTCGGGCGGGAAGAGCAGGGCGAACAAGGCCGGATCAAGCGGCGCCGACGCGTTCAAGGATTTGACCACCGCGTCCGCGCCCTTGACCGGCGAGACGTAGTACACGAAGTTCGCGATCTGGCCGGCGATCGCCGGGTCGTACACGAAGTTCATCATCAGCTCAGCGGTATAGATGTTCACCGCGCCCTTGGGGATCAACATGTTGTCGGTCCACAACATCGTGCCCTCGGTCGGAAAGACGAAGATCTGGTCGGCCGAGCCGGACGAGGCCAGATCGCCCGACCAGACCATGGCTGCCCAGGTCTTCTTGGCCGCAAAGTTCTGGAGGTACTCGTTGCCGGTGAAGGTCAGGCCGCCGCCAACCAGCGGCTTGATGTCGTCGTGGACTGCCTGCAGGTCGTCGGCGGTCGTGGTCTGGGGATCGGCTGCCTTGCCCAGCTTGAGCAGGCCCAGCCCGAACGTGTCGCGGGCCTCCGACAGGAACGAAACCTTCTTCGGGTCGATCGCGTACAAGTCGGCCAGGCTGGCTGGGGCAGCGATCTTGGCCGAGTCGAGCGACGTCTTGTCGTAGCCGATGCCGGTCATGCCCGACTGCCACGGGTAGTGATAGTCGTTCTTCGGGTCCCAGACCTGGCCCTTGAGTGGATCGCGCAGGTTGGCCGTGCAATTGGGCACGTTCGACTGGTCGATCGCCTCGGCCCAGCCCTTGGTGATCACCTTGGCCGCCAGCCAGTCGGTGATCACGATCAGGTCCCAGCCGGTGGGCGCCCCGGCCAGCAGCTCGGGCTGGATCGTGGCGTAGAACGTGTTGTTGTCCTCGATCTTTTCCTCGTAGTCCACGTCGACCTTGTACTTGGCCTTGAACTGCTCGAGGGTGGGCGACGAGCCGGGGGCGTACTTCAGGTTGGTCGCGGCCTTGCCGGTCAGGTCGATGTAGGCCGGCCACTGGGCCCAGTGGAGCGGACCGCTGACGACCTTGGGCGCCGGTGCGACGGACGGGGCCGGGGTGGCCGGCGGGAGGGTCGGGATGGCCGCATTGCTGGCCGGCGGGCCGCTCGAAACCGGAGCGTTGGTTGCCCCGGCGCTGCTGCAGGCGGCCAGGAACGCACCAAGGCCAGCCAGGGCCGTGCCCTGCAGGAAGCGACGTCGAGTGATCACCGGGAAGGCCGGCTGCTGATCGTCGGTGCTCATCGATACTCCTTCGCGCAGGCGGGTCACGAGGCCGCGGGCATGCTGCCGCGGACCACGAATGTGTGCTCGGGGAGCCAGGACAGGCGGACCGTGTCGCCGGCCCGATAGAGCGAGCCCTGGCTGGTTCGCTCGACGTTCTGCTCGTAGACGGTCAAAGGGATGCCACTCTTGGAATCGACGATGTACTGGGTGCTGACTCCGACGTAGGACACGTCCCGGATCGTTCCCTCGAGCTGGTTGGCCGCCGCCGGGATCGCTTCCTCGCTGCGGTGCAGGCGGATCTTCTCGGGCCGGATGCCGACCTCGATCGAGGCATTGCCATCGACCAGGGCCGATGGAACCCGGAGCCGGGTGTCGTCGGCCAGCTTGATCAGGGCGTACGAGTCGGCCGTCCCGTCAACGGCGCCCTCGAGCAGGTTGCTGATGCCCAGGAAGCTGGCCACGAAGCGGGTCTGGGGCCGCTCGTAGAGGCTCTCCGGATCACCCAGCTGCTCGTACTTGCCCATGTTCATGACCGCGATCCGATCCGACATCGTCATCGCTTCTTCCTGGTCATGGGTCACGTAGATGAAGGTGATCCCGACCTCGCGCTGGATTCGCTTGAGCTCGACCTGCATCTGCTTGCGCAGCTTGAGGTCGAGCGCTCCCAGCGGCTCGTCGAGGAGGAGCACGGCCGGCCGGTTGATCAGGGCCCGGGCCAGGGCGACCCGCTGGGCCTGGCCGCCCGAGATCTGGTTGGGCTTGCGCTTCTCGAAGCCGGGCAGCTCGACCAGCCGGAGCATGTCGGTGACCCGCGACTTGACCTCGGGCCCCTTGACCTTCTTGCGGCGCAGGCCGAAGGCGACGTTCTCCTCGATGGTCAGGTGCGGGAACAGGGCGTAGCTCTGGAAGACGGTGTTGACATTGCGCTTGTAGGACGGCAGCCAGGTGACGTCCTGGCCCTGCAGCTCGATCAGGCCGCTGGTGGGCTGCTCGAAGCCACCGATCATCCGCAGGGTGGTGGTCTTGCCGCAGCCGGACGGTCCCAGGAGCGAGAAGAACTCGCCGTCCTTGACGTCGATGCTGATGTGGTCAACCGCGTTGCTGTCGCCGAATCGCTTGACGACGTCGACGAGGCGGACATCGATCTCGGACAAAGGCTCCACGAACTCCTGCGGCATGGGGTTCGACCAATCCCCGGGGGGAGGCGAGCAGCACCGATGGCGGCGCTCCTGCAGCGATCACCGTCGATGCCGCAGGATAGGGCCGCGCCGAAAGGGGTGTCAAGAACAGTCCCACGTGCGTTCTTCGCACCGTTGTCGCCCGTTGGCGACGAGAATCGTGCGCTTCCAGGGACCTGCGGCGATGGAATGCGCGGCCTGCCCGCGGACGCCGGGTGGCCGGCGGCGGGTTCCGCGAGGCCGCGCTACGATTGCGACACGAATCCCGTCAGAACCCTGCCCCGGCAGACCTGCGCCCCGAGGACCCTCAAGCTCATGATCCAACTCACCGAGGATGCCGTTCACGCGGCGTTGCGCACGGTCCAGGAGCCCGAGCTGGGCCGGGACATCGAGACCCTCAACATGGTCAAGGGCGTGGCCATCGATGGCAGCCGGGTGGCCTTCACGATCGAGCTGACCACACCGGCGTGTCCCCTCAAGGACGAGATCGAGGGCAATGCCCGGACCGCCCTGCAGGCCATCGGCGCCGAGACGATCGAGATCACCTGGGGGGCGATGGTCCGCCGGGCCGCCCCGGCCCAGGCCCAGCAGCTCCTGCCCGGGGTCAAGAACATCATCGCCGTGGTCTCGGGCAAGGGCGGCGTGGGCAAGAGCACCGTCAGCGTGAACCTGGCCGTCGCGCTGGCCCAGGCCGGCGCCTCGGTCGGCTTGTTGGACGCCGACATCACCGGACCCAACATCCCCCTAATGATGGGCATCGAGGGCCAGCCCAAGGCCAGCCCGAACAACAAGATCACCCCGCTCGAGCGCCACGGCGTCAAGGTCATCTCGATCCAGTTCTTCGTGCCTGAGGGCCAGCCGGTCGTCTGGCGCGGGCCGCTCGTCGGGGGCGCCATCCAGCAATTCCTGCGCGATGTCGAATGGGGTGAGCTCGACTACCTCGTGGTCGATCTGCCGCCCGGGACATCGGACGCGCAGCTGACCCTGGCCCAGGCCGTCCCCATCTCGGGCGCCGTGCTGGTCACGACCCCTCAGGAGGTGTCACTGCTGGACGTGACCAAGGCCCTGGCCATGCTCCGTCGGATGAACGTGCCGGTGACGGGCATCCTCGAGAACATGGGTGCCTTCGTGTGTGGGCACTGTGGCGAGGTCACCGAGATCTTCGGCCGGGGCGGCGGCGAGCGCTTTGCCCGCGAGCACGGGATCGACTACCTCGGCTCGATCCCGCTCGACATCACGGTCCGCCAGGGCGCCGACGTGGGCATCCCGGCCGTTGCCCAGCGCGAACCGGGTCCGGCCGCCCGGGCCCTCGTCGATGTGGCCCGCCAGGTGGCCGCCCGGATGAGCGTGGCCGCGGCCCGCAACGAAGCGCCGGTGCTGTCCATCTCCTGACCGGCCGGCTGCGGCCCTGGCCGCCGGCTCATTCGGCAGTCACGGTCCGCAGCTGGCGCAGCAATGCGGCGGCGGCCAGCAGGGCCGCTCGGGACCGGCCTTGGGCCCCGCCCAGGAATCCGAGCCGGCGCTCGCTCCGGCTATCGCCCGGCGTGGCCACCCCGATGGTGATCACCATGTCGTCGCCCCGGGCTCGCGCCCTGACCGCCAGGCCGGCGTCCGCCCGCGCCTCGCGCGCGATCGTCCGGGCATCGTCCTCAACGGTCGCGGCCGACCCGGCGGTCCGATCCGCTCCGACCAGCGACTCGAGCGGGCGCAGCCGGGTGAGCCCGCCAAGGAGGGTGGCCAGGGAGCCATCGGTGCCCGTCTCGCGAATCGCCAGGGTCCATCCCAGGCGGTCCAGCTCGGCCTGGATCGCTTCCACCCAGGTGGTTCGGCCACGGGCCCAGACATAGGCTCCGAGCCGGTCGAGCACCAGTGCCTCGGCCTCGTCGAGCAAGGCGCCGGCCGGCCGGCCCCGCCGCCTGGTGGCTGAGATGCGGACGTCCACGGCGTCGGCCCGGGCGTAGGTCGCGATCTCGGGATTCGTCCGGCGCAGGATGGCCTCGCCCAGCTCGTCGGCAACCTGCGACTCGCCGATCCCGATCAGGCGCAGCGTCCGGCTGAGCAGGCCTTTGCCCAGGCCGCGCTGCTCGAGCGCCGGCAGGACCTGCTCCAGCCACATCGGGCGCATCTCGCGGGGCGGGCCGGGCAGGAGCACCACGACCCGCCCGTCGGGCCGGTCGACCCACCAACCGGGCGCCGTCCCGTTGGGGTTGGCCAGGGCGCGCGCGCTCGGAATCAGCCAGGCCTGCTTCCGGTTGATCTCCGGGAAGGCCATGCCCCGGCGCGTCCACAACGTACGCAGCCAGGCCTCCAGGTCCGGGTCCACCTGGGGCGTCTCACCGGCGACCGCGGCCAGCGCCTCGCGGGTGAGGTCATCGGGCGTGGGCCCCAGGCCACCGGTCGAGACGACCAGGTCGGACCGTCGCAGGGCTGCCCGGAAGGCACCCGAGACCACCGCCAGCCGATCAGGCAGGACGGTGATCCGGCTGATCGCCACGCCTGCCTCGGTCAGGCTCCGGGCGATCTCGGCGCTGTTCGTGTCGCGGGTATCGCCGACGGTCAGCTCGGCGCCCACGGCCAGCAGCTCGGCGGTCCGGAGCGCCCGATTCGAGGGCGGGGGAGGGCTCATCGAGAGAGCCTAGCGCAGCCTCGCCGGGTCGAACCGGGACGGGACGCCGGTTCGGCGCGGTATGATCGGCTGGCGTAGCCGCCGCCAACCCTTCGCGCTGGCCATCGCCTTTCCTATCGCGTTTCCCAGTACCTTTGGAGATCCGATCCTGGACGATCCGCAGCAGGTCCCGAACGAGCCGGGACCGGCTCCGCGAACCCCACCAGAGTCGCCGCCCGGTCTGCGCGAGCAGCTCGCCGCGACGATTGCGGCGGGCCTCCGGATCGGGCGCGCCCACGTGGCGCTGGCCCGGGCCGAGTTCGCGGGCATCCTGGCCGAGGGCCAGCGAGTTGGGATCCTGGCCGGCATCGCCGCCGCCCTGGTCCTGTTCGTCCTCCTCCTCGTCCCGGTCGGCGGCACCTTGTTCGTCGGCGAGTGGCTGTTCGGATCGATCGGCTGGGGCCTGCTCCTGGGCAGCGAGCTGGCGATCGGGGCGGCGGTGCTCCTGGTCCTCAGTGCGCTGTACGTACCGGCCGACCTGATGACCAGACGACTGGTCATCGCCCTGCTGGCCGGCATCGCAGTTGCGGTCGTGCTGGCCTTCAACCTGCCCCACCAGGCGTTCACCACGATCGGCAGCTCGGCTCTGACCTCGATCGATCCGGGTCCCCGGCCGCTTGTCGGGGGGCTGCTCGTCGGGGCCGGCGTCGGCGCGATCGTGGGGCTCGTGCTCGGCATCGTCGGGCGGCGGGGGATCGGCGGGACGATCGGCGCGGCCATCGGCCTGGCCGTCCTGCTCCTGATCGTCGGGGCCCTCGTCGCCATCGACTACAGCCCGGCCGTGACTGTGGCCATCGGCCTGGCCGTCATGCTGGCCGTCTGGCCGGCCCTGGTGGCCATCGACACCCGCCGCCGGGGTGTCGACCTGGCCGAGCTCAAGAACCGGTTCTATCCGCGACTCACCGTCGAGACGACGAAGGAGACGATCGAGTGGTTACAGACGCAGAGGCCGCTCGGGCCGAAGTCCTAGCCTCGCGCGAGGCCTTCTCGGTCGAGCTCGCTCGCCTCGAGGTGGCTGGCCGGGCGGCCGTCGACGTCAAGGCCAAGATCAAGCGCAACCCTGCCCGGGCGGCCGGGCTGGCCGCCGGAGCAGGATTCCTGGCCGTGGGCGGACCCCGACGAGTGGCCCGCGGCGTGAGCCGGGCCGTCCGCGGCAAGAAGGAGCCGTTGCCGGCGTCGCTCCTGCCCAAGGACGTCGATGCGGCTCTCCGGGCGATGGGTGATGACGGCACGCGCGTGCGCGGCGCCCTCGAACGCGAGTTCGCCAACTACCTCGAGCAGACCAAGTCGGAACGCGGCAGGGGCCCATTCCGGGGCGCGGCCAGGACGATGGCCGCCGGCCTGGCGGCACCGGTGGGCAAGGCCCTGGTCAAGCGCCTCATCAGCCAGCTGACCGACGTCGACCAGGTCAACATGCGCAAGGCCCTCGACGGGGTGCGGACCCACCCGGCCGGACTCAAGGCGCCGCCAGCATCGACCCCGCCGGCTTCGCCGACCCGCCCGGACCGCTAGCCTCACCCGTCGCTCGCGCCTCGGGCCGTGAAATTGTCAAATCGTTCATGGATCGAGGCTAAGGCAACGTCGGCGTCCGATTCGGCCTGATTCGAGTCGCGGCCGCCCGGTTTCGTGCTCGAACGGCTCACTTGCCGGCCCGGCCAGGCCGAATTCGTCCCATTCTCGGTGCCTAAGCATCGATCACAGAACGGTTTGTCACGATGCCAGGGGCGCCGGACGGGGCCCACGCCCTGGGCCGCGGGCGGGCCGCTAGACTCCCGGTGGGGCGAGTGGCGGAATGGCAGACGCGCCGGCCTTAGGAGCCGGTGCCGCGTGAGCGGCGTCAGAGTTCGAGTCTCTGCTCGCCCACCAGCCCGGCGGTCGCGGCGGGCGGCCCCGGGAAGCGCCGCCTATACTCCCCGACGATGAATGTCACTGCCACGCCCGCTGCCAACTCCACGATCCTGCTCGAGATCGAGCTGCCGCCGGACAACCTCGTGCGGTCGATGGACGAGGCCACCCGGCGGCTGGCCCGGCGGACCAAGGTCGCCGGATTCCGGCCGGGCAAGGCGCCTCGCTTCATGCTCGAGCGGCTGCTCGGTCAGTCGGCGGTCCTGGACGAGGCCGTCGAGCTGTCGATCCAGAAGGCCTATCGGGAAGCCCTGGTCGAGCAGGGGATCGTGCCCCTGACCGAGGCCAGCGTCGAAGTCGTCCAGGCCGTCGAGGGCCAGCCTCTCATCTTCAAGGCGACCGTCCAGGTGCCGCCCGAGGTGACCCTGGGCGACTACCGCAACTTCAATTTTGCGCCCGAGATCGATCCGGTCGACGAGGCCAAGGTCGACCAGGTCATCACCGAGCTGCGCGACCAGAACAGCACCCTGCGCCCGCTCGAGGACCGGCCCGCGGCCAACGGCGACTACGCCGTGGTCGGCTTCGTCGGGACCCGCGACGGGCAGCCGTTCGAAGGTGGATCGTCGGACCGGATGCCGATCATCCTGGGCGAGGAGCGCCTGATCCCAGGCTTCGAGGCGCACATCGTGGGCAGCCGGGTGGGCGACCACCTCGAGTTCGACATCGACTTTCCGGCCGACTACGGCGAGGCCAGCCTGGCCGGCCAGCAGGCCCATTTCGCGGTGGAGGTCAAGGAGCTGCGCGAGAAGGTCATGCCCCCGGTCGACGACGAGTTCGCCGGCCAGATGGGCGAGTTCGCGGACGTGGCCGAGCTGCGCCTGGGCATCCAGGAGCGCCTCGAGCGCAATGCCCTCGACCGCGCCCGGCACACGTTCAGCGACCGAATCATCCAGTACGCGGTGGCCAATGCCACCCTCGACGTGCCCCCGATCCTGGTCGACCAGGAGGTCGAGGTGATGCACGACGAGTTCCGGGCCACGATCGCCCGGCAGGGAATCGGCGAGGCCGCCTACCTCAAGGCGACCGAGCAGACCGAGGCCGATCTCCACACAGAGTTCCGGCCCCGGGCCGAGGACCGGGTCAAGACGCTCTTCGTGCTGTCCAAGATCGCCGACGCCGAGGGGATCACGATCGATCCCGCGGCGGTCGAAGCCGAGGTCGGAGCGGCCCGCCGGCGCTATGCCGGGGATTCCAAGACGATCGCCTACTTCGAGTCCGAGCGGGGCCGTAGCTTCATCCGGAGCACCCTGCGCAGGACGCGCACCGCCGAGAGCCTGGTCGACGCCTGGCTGGCCGCCCATCCCGACCATCCGGCGCTGCCCCACCTGGAAGACGATGCGGGGCCGGCCATCGACTCCGAATCGGCCGGCGCCAATGCCGCCATCGGGGCCACCGACCCCGGGACCACGCTCAACCTGGCCGAACCGGCCGCCCCAGCTGCCGAACTGGCCGAACCGGGCGACAACTCCGCACAAAGCCCGGCCGAGCCGGCCGCCAACCCGGCCTGAGCCGGGACCACCCAGACCGCCCAGATCCGTTCCAGCGACCCCAGGAGAACCCGAATGCTCGTACCAATGGTCATCGAATCGTCGAGCCGTGGAGAGCGCGCCTACGACATCTACTCGCGCCTGCTCAAGGAACGAATCATCTTCCTGGGCGACCAGATCGACGACCACATGGCCAACCTGATCATTGCCCAGCTCCTGTTCCTCGAGTCCGAGGATCCCGAGCGCGACATCAGCCTGTACATCAACTCGCCCGGGGGAGTGGTCACATCGGGCCTGGCGATCTACGACACGATGCAGTTCCTGCGGGCCCCGGTCAGCACCTTGTGCGTGGGCATGGCCGCCAGCATGGCCGCCGTGCTCCTGGCAGCCGGCGCCAAGGGCAAGCGCTACGCCCTGCCCAACAGCCGGATCATGATCCACCAGGGTTCGGGCGGCTTCCGGGGCAATGCCCCCGACGCGATGATCCAGATGCGCGAATGGGAGCGCCTGGTGGTGGTCAACAACGAGATCCTGGCCCGCCACACCGGCCAGCCCCTCGACAAGATCGTCAAGGACACCGATCGCGACCTGTTCATGTCGGGTAGCGAGGCCCGGGACTATGGCATCATCGACGAGGTGTACACCCAGACCGGGGACTCGCTGATCGCCCAGGCCAAGGATGCCGGGGCGAGCGGCGGCGAGATCAAGGCCGTGGACGACGAATCCGGCCCGGACGAGGCGCCGGCACCGAAGAAGGTCAAGGACTGAACGTGCTCAGGCGACGGGTCGGGAGACCCGAATGACCACGACGACGACGTCCAAGGGACCCAAGGTTCCGTATCGCTGCAGCTTCTGCGGCAAGAGCCAGGAGCAGGTCCGCAAGCTGATCGCGGGCCAGGGCGTCTATATCTGCGACGAGTGCATCAACCTCTGCCAGGAAATCATCGAAGAGGAGATGCTCGAGGCGCCCAAGGCCCGGCCGGCCGCGGCCAAGCTGCCCAATCCCCGCCAGATCAAGGCGGCCCTCGACCAGTACGTGATCAGCCAGGAGCGGCCCAAGAAGGTCCTGTCGGTCGCCATCTACAACCACTACAAGCGGGTCAATGCCGGCCACACAGTCGATGAGGTCGAGCTCCAGAAGTCGAACGTCCTGCTGGTCGGCCCGACCGGCTCGGGCAAGACCCTGATGGCCCAGACCCTGGCCCGCGTCCTGGACGTGCCCTTCTGCATCGCCGACGCGACCAGCCTGACCGAGGCCGGCTACGTCGGCGAGGACGTCGAGAACATCCTGCTCCGGCTAATCCAGGCGGCCGACTTCGATGTCGCCCGGGCCCAGCGCGGGATCATCTACATCGACGAGATCGACAAGATCGCCCGCAAGGCCGACAACCCGTCGATCACCCGGGACGTCTCCGGGGAAGGCGTCCAGCAGGCGCTCCTCAAGATCCTCGAGGGCACGGTCGCCAACGTGCCGCCCCAGGGTGGTCGCAAGCACCCCCACCAGGATTTCATCCAGATCGACACGACTAACGTCCTGTTCGTGTGCGGCGGTGCGTTCGACGGCCTCGAGAAGATCGTCGAGGAGCGGATCGGGCGCAAGTCGATCGGCTTCGGCGCCGAGGCCCAGGTCTCCAAGGTCGAGCGCAACCGGATTCTCGAGCACCTGATGCCGGAGGACCTGCTCAAGTTCGGCCTGATCCCCGAGTTCGTGGGCCGGCTGCCGGTCGTGGTCACCCTGTCGGCCCTGACCGCCGATGACCTGGTCCGGGTCCTGACCGAGCCCAAGAACGCGATCGCCCGCCAGTTCCAGCGCTTCCTGTCGCTGGACAAGGTCGAGCTGGCCTTTACCGACGGCGCACTGCGGGCGGCCGCCGAGGTCGCCCTCAACCGCAAGACCGGGGCCCGGGCCCTGCGCTCGATCGTCGAGGAGGCCCTGCTCGAGGTGATGTACGACATCCCAGAGCGGACCGACATCCGCAAATGCATCATCACCGAGGAGACGATCCGGAGCGGCCGGCTGCCCCTGCTGCTGACCAAGGTCGAGCTGGACAAGGGCGTCGACGAGACGAACTACGAGGAGTGGCTCGCCGAGCGAGGCGAGAGCGCCTGACCCCCTCCGGCTCAACCCCCGGTCCGGCCGATCGCCCGCCGGCCGTCCGCTCGATCGTCATCGTCGGGGCGGGATTCTCGGGCACGATGGTCGCCGTCCACCTGCTCGAACGGGCGGATACGCCGCTCCAGATCAGCCTGGTCGAGCGCCGGCCGGTCATCGGCCAGGGCCTGGCCTACTCGACCACGCTGGGCACCCACGTGCTCAATGTGCCGGCCGCCCGGATGGGCGCGAAGGCCGACCGGGTCGACGATTTCCAGCGCTGGCTGAAGGAGCTCGAGCCCGAGTTCGGGGAGTTCGCGGCCCACGGCTTCGTGCCCCGGATCTGGTACGGCACGTACCTCCAGGCGCTCCTCGCTCAGGCCGAGGTGCTGGCCGCCCCGGGCGTCGAGCTGCGGCGCCTGACGGGATCGGTAGAGTCGGTCGAGAGGCGCGCGGCCGGGACGGACGGTCCGTACGAAGTTCGTCTGGCTTCGGGCCAAGGGCTGGCCGCCGATCAGGTCGTCCTCGCCCTGGGCAACCTGCCGGCCGGCGACCCACCCCTCGAGCGGGGCAGCCTGGCCGGTCTCAGCCTGGCCGGTCTCAGCCTGGCCGGTCACGACCTGTACCTGCAGGACGCCTGGGACACCGAGGCGGTCCGGACGATTCCGGCCGACGCGGACGTCCTCCTGATCGGGACCGGCTTGACCATGGTCGACTGGGCCTTCTCGCTCGGCCGCCAGGGCCATCGGGGCACGATCCATGCCGTCTCCCGGCGCGGCTTGATCCCGCGCAGCCACGGCCCGGCCGAGCCGGTCGAATTGAGCGACGCCGTCGCGGCGGCCCCGGCCACGGCCCTCGGCCTGAGCCGGGCGGTGCGCGCCGAGGTGGCCCGGACCACGGCCGCCGGCGGCGACTGGCGGGCCGTGGTCGATGCTCTC
The DNA here is from genome assembly GCA_038239115.1 of Candidatus Limnocylindrales bacterium. GTDB lineage: Bacteria > Chloroflexota > Limnocylindria > Limnocylindrales > CSP1-4 > Palsa-1033. The sequence goes on from JBBSFD010000022.1 coordinate 46,762, forward strand.
CGCCCGCGGACCCAATCGCTGTGGGCGGCCCTGCCGGTCGTCGAGCGGCGGCGCTTCGTGCGCCACCTGCGGCCGTACTGGGACGTCCATCGCCATCGCGCCGCGCCCCACGTCGCCGGCCTGATCGAGGAGATGCGCCGGAGCGGCCGGCTGGTCGTCCACGCCGGGCGGCTGGTCTCGGCCACCGAGCCGCCGGGCTCGCCGGCCGGACAGCCGGCCGGGCAGCCTTCGGAGCCCCGGGCCGAGGTGACGCTTCGCGAGCGCCGGACCGGCTCGGAGGTGGTCCTGTCAGTCGCCCGGATCGTGAACACGATCGGGCCGGGCGGCGACATTCGCTCGTCCGGGGAAGTCCTGATCGACGGGCTGCTGGCGGCAGGCCTGGCCCTGGCCGACCCACTCGGCCTGGGGCTCCGAACGGCCGACGACGGTGCCCTGCTCGACGTCGCGGGCCGGCCGTCGACATCGCTGTTCACCCTCGGCTCGACCCGCCGAGGTGACTTGTGGGAGTCGACGGCGGTGCCCGAGCTGCGTGTCCAGGCGGCCCGCCTGGCCGAGCGACTGCTGCGGGATGGCCCGGAATCGCGTGCTACACTCGGGCCTCACGGTGGCGACCGGGAAGAGTAGCGTCCAGCGGGACCAGCAGCGAGTCCGGGAGGGTGAAAGCCGGACGGGGCCCAGGCCGTGAATGTCGCCCGCGAGCCGTGCGGCCGGCGTCCGATAGCGCGCCGAGAGGACCTCCGGACTAGGCGCCCGCGATGAGCGAGCGTGCCGGCGGTCGAACCAGCAGGTGGTACCACGACCTTGTTCGTCCGCTGGACGAACGGGTCGTTTTTGGTTCTCCGCCAGGATTCTCCGCAAGTGCGGAGCGAACGGAGCAGCTCGTGGCAGACATCGACCAGGCCCAGAACCTCGCCCGGGTGTACGACCCGGCCGTGGTCGAGGGCGAGATCTACCAGCGCTGGCTGGCCGCCGACGTGTTCGCGCCCGACGGCGCGGGCAGTCGGGCCCTGCCCGGCGCCGAACCGTTCGTGATCATCCAGCCGCCGCCCAATGTGACCGGGGCGCTCCACCTCGGCCACGCCTTCACGGCCGACATCGAGGACGTGATGGTCCGCCATGCCCGGATGCACCGCCGGCCGACCCTCTGGCTACCGGGCTTGGACCACGCCTCGATCGCCGCCCAGGTCGTGCTCGATCGGATCCTCGACCGCGAAGGCGAATCGCGGGCGTCGCTCGGCCGGGAGCGCTACCTGGAGCGAATGTGGGCGTTCGTCAACGAGACCCGCGATACGATCCTGCGCCAGAGCCGGCGCTTCGGCTCGTCGCTCGACTGGGGCCGGCTCCGGTTCACCATGGACGAGGCCAGCGCGCGGGCCGTTCGGACCGCCTTCACCCGGCTGTACCGGGACGACCTCGCCTATCGGACGGAGGCGCTGGCCAACTGGTGCGTCGGCTGCCAGACCACGGTCAGCGACCTGGAGGTGGTGCCGACTCCCGAGAAGGGCACACTGTGGACGATCCGCTACCACCTGCTGGCGGCCGACGGCCGGGTCGATCCCGAGCGCTCGATCGAGATCGCAACGACCCGCCCGGAGACGTTGCTCGGTGATGTGGCCGTGGCCGTTCACCCGGACGATCCGCGCTTCGCCGGCCTGCTTGGCGAGCACGTCCTGGTGCCCTTCGTCGAGCGGGTCGTGCCGATCATCACTGACCCGGTCGTGCGGCCCGAGTTCGGGACCGGCGCGGTCAAGATCACGCCGGCTCACGACGGCGATGACTACGCCACGGGTCGCCGCCACGGCCTGGCCATGATCAACGTCTTCGATGACCTGGGCCGGATCAACGAGAACGGCGACGGCTTCGCCGGCCTGGACCTGGCCGAGGCCCGCCGCCGGATCCTGGCCGAGCTCGATGCCCGGGGCGACCTCGTGGCGGCCGTGCCCCACGAGATGCTGATCGGGCGCTGCCAGCGCAGCAACGACGTGATCGAGCCGCGCCTCAAGACCCAGTGGTTCATTCGGACCAAGCCGCTGGCGGCGAAGGCCCTGGCCGCGACCCGGAGCGGGCGGACCCGGATCGTGCCCGGCCACTTCGAGAAGGTCTGGGAGCACTGGCTGACCGAGATCCGCGACTGGAATGTCAGCCGCCAGCTGTGGTGGGGCCATCGGATCCCGGCCTGGTACTGCCCCGACGGGCACATCACGGTGACCGATGAGCCGGCCGGCCCGGCCGCCTGCCAGGCCTGTGGGCGGGCGGCCGCCGAGCTTCGCCAGGACGAGGACATCTTCGACACCTGGTTCTCGAGCGGCCTGTGGCCGTTCTCGACCCTGGGCTGGCCGGATCCCACGGACGACCTGGCCCGCTACTACCCGGGCTCGGTCCTCGAGACGGGCTCGGACATCATCTTCTTCTGGGTCGCCCGGATGATGATGCTCGGGATCCAGCTCATGGCCGAGCCCCCGTTCCACACGATCTACCTGCACGGCATGGTCAACGACCCGGTCGGCCGGAAGATGTCCAAGACGACCGGCAACGTGGTTGATCCGCTGGAGCTCATCGAAGGGACCGGTGGCGACGCCCTGCGCTTCACCCTGATCAACGGCACCTCGCCGGGCAACAACCAGAAGTTCTCGCAGGAGAAGATCGACTCCGCCCGCAACTTCGCCAACAAACTCTGGAATGCCGCCCGGTTCGTGCTCGGCGCGCGGCCGGCCACGATTCCGGCCGACCGTCCGCGCGAGGCGCCCGATGCCGCCCAGCTGGGGCCGGCCGAGCGCTGGATTCGGAGCCGGACGGCGGCCACCGCGGCGGTCGTCGATCGGGCCTTCAGCGAGCATGCCTACGGCGAGGCAACCCGACTCCTGTATGACGCCGTGTGGAGCGAGCTGTGCGACTGGGGCCTCGAGCTGGCCAAGGTCCGGCTGACCGACTCGGCCCTGCCGTCCGCCGTCCGCGAGGCGACATGGTGGACCCTGGTCGAGGCCCTCGACGTCGACCTGCGCCTGCTCCATCCGTTCCTGCCGTTCGTGACCGAGGCGATCTGGACAGCAATGCCGCGCGGGCCCGAAGACCCGGACCTGCTGATCGTGGCCGACTGGCCGGGTCCCGAGGTGGCTGCCCGCCAGGACCCCGCCGCGGAAGTCGAGGTCGACCTCCTGATCGAGCTGGTCCGCGGAATTCGCAACGCTCGCTCGGAGGCGCATCTCGAGCCCGCCGCCTGGCTGCCGGTGGACCTGCTGGCCGAACCGGCGATCGCCGGCGCGGTCGAGGCGCTCCGGCCGGCGATCGAACGCCTCGCCCGGGCCCGGCCCCTGACCGTTCACCGCTCGCCGCAGTCGTTCGAGTCGGCCACCGAGTCGGGCGGACTGACGGTCATCGGGCCGGGCGTCCAGGCCGTCGTGGGCCGGCCCGCAAATGCTGACGAGGCCACGGGCTCAGCGACGGTGGCCCTCGATCGCGAGCGTCTCGAACGGGAGCTCCAGGTGGCCCAGGGATTGCTCGAGGCCGCCCGGACGCGGCTGGCCAACGAGGCCTTCACGAGCCGGGCGCCGGCGGCGGTCGTCGATGGAGCGCGGGCCCGAGCCGAGGGGCTGGCCGATCAGGTCCAGCGCCTGGAAGAGCGGCTGCGCGCCTGAGCCGGAGGAGGCTGGCTCAGGCGCGCGGGGTTAACCCTTGACCGACCCGCCCACGATGCCGCGCACGAAATAGCGCTGCAGGGTGATGAACACGAGGAGGGGCAGGGCGCAGGACAGGAAGGCCGCCGCGGCGAGGTACCACCAGCCCTGGCCGTACGAGCCGACCAGGTTGGCCACGACGATCGTGAGCGGGGCGTTCTGGGGATTGGCTGCCCCGACGTAGATGAGGGCGACCAGCAGGTCGTTCCACACAAACAGGAACTGGAAGATCGCCAACGCGGCGATCGCCGGGACGGTCATCGGCAGGGCCAGGCGGAAGAACGAGGTGACGTGGTTGGCGCCGTCGATCGCGGCCGACTCGAACACCTCCCGGGGCAGGCCGCCCATGAAGTTCCGGAGCAGGAAGATGGCGAAGGGCAGGCCGTAGGCGGTATGGGCCAGCCACAACGCCAGGAAGCTGCCGTTCAGGTGGAAGGTCCCGAACAGCTGGAGGATCGGGATGAACGTCGTCTGGAGCGGCACCACGAGCAGGCCGACGACCGCCACGAACAGGATATTCCGGCCCGGGAAGCTCATCCAGCTGAAGGCATAGGCCGCAAAGGCCGCCACGAAGATCGGGATGACCGTGGCCGGAATCGTGATGAACAGGCTGTTGATGAAGGCGGGCCAGATCCCGCCCTGGTCCAGCACGAACTGGTAGTTCGAGATGGTCAGCTCGGCCGGCTTGAAGATCGCCGTCCACCAGCCGCTGGACTGAACCGCGTCCGAGGGCCGGAACGAATTGAGGAGCAGGCCGATCGTGGGGATCAGCCAGATGACCATCAGCACGATGACGGCCACGTGGAGTGGCAGGCGACCGAACCGGCGCCGCCAGCCGCCGGAAGCGACCTGGCCCCCTTCGACCGGCGCGGACTGGGCGATGGCGGTCATCGGATGGCCTCCTGCGCCTGGAAGCGGCGGATGTTCAGGGCCATGACCGGGATGATCGCGATCATTAACACGATCGCGATGGCCGAGCCGCGGCTGAGGTTGCCGAAGTTGAACATCTCCTGGTACATCGAGTTCGCGATCACCTGGGTGTCAAACGCCCCGTTGGTCATGACGTAGACGATGTCGAAGGCCTTGAGGGCGGTGATCACGATCGTGGTCGACACCACGGCCAGGGTCGGCAGCAGGAGGGGAAAGATGATCCCCCTGAACACCTGCCACTCGGTCGCGCCGTCGACCCGGGCCGCCTCGAGCAGCTCCCCATTGATGCCCTTGAGGGCGGCCGAGATGATCACCATGCAGAAGCCGGTCCAGATCCAGGTGGTGACCAGGATCAGCAGGATCGTATTCAGCTTCAGGCCGCTCAGGGTCAGCCACGGCTGGGGCAGGATGCCGGCCGAGGTCACGGCCGCATTGAGCGTGCCGGTCTGGGTCGCCCCGGCGGGCTGGTAGGCAAACATGAACAGCCAGATCACGCTGGCCGCGGTGGCGCTGATCGCCAGGGGCAGGAAGATCACGGTCTTGGCCGCGGATTCGTAGCGGACCCGGTCGACCAGGGTCGCGACCAGGAGGCCCAGGCCGACCGCCAGCACGGTCAGCCCGACAACCCAGATGAGGCTGTTCTCGAGCGCCCCAACTGTGCCGTTGTTGCCGAAGAACCAGGCGTAATTGGCGAGCCCTACGAACTGCTTGCCGGCCTCGTCCTCGAAGCTCCGCACAAACGTTGAGATCGTGGGGTAGATCAGGAATACGAACAGGAAGGCGAGGGCGGGCAGGAGCCACAGCCAGGGCCGAAGCCTCGGCTGCAGCCGAGCGGGAAAGACCCGCAGGACCTGCTCGGTGGCCACGATGTAGCCAACCAGGACCGCCGGGACGCCGATCACGACCACGAGCGCCGTGATCAATCTAGGATCCATCCACCCGCCTCCTGTGTTCGAGGGTCACG
>JBBSFD010000023.1:0-48017 GCA_038239115.1 Candidatus Limnocylindrales bacterium
CGTCGGGTCGCGGCCGGCGAGCTCGCATGCCTCGGCCACCGCGGCGAGCGCCTCGCGAACCCCATCGGGGCCGGTCAGGTTCTCGCTCCAGTTGACGGCATCGCCCCAACGCGCGGCGACACCGAGCGTCCGTGGCCGCCCCGCCGCGATCCACAGCGGTGGGCCACCAGGTCGCGGGCCCTGCGGCTTGGGCTTCGCCCCGGCGAGGTGGAAGAACTCGCCGTCGAACGTGAGCGGCTCGTCCTCGCGCAGCAGCCGGGCGATGATCTCGGTCGCCTCGACGAACCGACCGATGTGCCGGGCGCTGTCGTAGCCGAGCTCCGCCCAGCGGTGGTCGGTCGGGCCGACGCCGGCGCCCAGGCCCATGACCAGCCGGCCGCCGCTGACCTCGTCGAACGACTCGGCCATCGAGGCGACCATCGCGGGCGGCCGGTAGCCGGTGCACATGACCAGCGGGCCGAGCTCGACCCGGGAGGTCGCGGCGGCGATCGCCGGGAGGAGCGACCAGGGCTCCCAGAAGCCTGGCTCATCGGCGACCCAGATCGTGTCGACCCCGATCTGCTCGAGGCCGACGGCCATCTCGCGCATGTCGGCCCAGCGGGGCGCGACCTTGCCGGGTGCTCCCCACGTCGTGACGTAGGCGCCGATGCCGAGCCGGTCCTCTGGCAGGGAGGCAGTCACGACGCAGCCACTACCAGCGAGATCCCTACCAACCCTGCGTGCCGGGCTCGCCCTTGAACGGGCCGACGACCTTCGAGGTGACCCAGCCGCCGTAGAACCGGCCCGGCTGAGGAGTCGCCCGTTCGTCGCCGACCCAGGCCTCGTCGACCAGCTGCGCGTAGAAGGCGACATAGTCGCGGAGCGACTCGTAGCCGGTCAGCGGCGACTTGTACGCCCAGGCGGCGTTCGGGATCGTCCGGTCCGGCAGCATGATCGACCAGTAGCTGGCCTCGCCCTTCCACTCGCACTGGCTGTGGTGCTCGGTGGGCACGAGCAGGTCGGTCCGCACGTCGGCCGGCGGCAGGTAGTAGACCGGGGCGCCGGCAGTCTCGAGCACCCGGAAGGCGTCGGTCGTCTCGGCCAGGGTGTAGCCGTCGAGGATCACCCGGATCTGCCCGGCGACTCGTTCGACCCGGGCTGGCCGAGGATAATCCCAGACCGACTCCTGGCCCGGCCCGGGCTCGACCCGACGCGGCGGCGGAACGATCCCGGCGGTGACCCGATGCTTGTCCATCAACCGCATGATAGGCACCGGGGCGTTTGGCCCACGTTCGGGCGCAGCAGGAAGGGGCGCAGCGAGATGCTCAGCGAGTTTCCGGTCTTTCCGAACCTGCTCTCACGCGACCTCGGCGCGACCCGCGACTTCTACCACGGCCTGCTCGGCCTGGAGATCGCCCGCGAGGATCCGAACGATCGAATCGTCTTTCGTTGCGGCGGCGGGACCCAGCTGGCGGTCACCCTGAGCACGGTCGGGACCTCCGACCCGCAGACCCAGATGGCCTGGCGCGTGCCCGACATCCACGCCGCGGTCCAGGAGCTCCGCGATCGAGGCGTGCGGATCGAGGAGTACGTGGCGCCCGATCCGGTCACGGTCGACGGGATCGCCGACATGGGCCACTCGTGGGCCGCCTGGTTCATCGATCCGAGCAAGAACGTGCTGGCCGTCGTCCAGCCCAAGCCCCCACGGGTCGTCGCGTCCCAGCCGCCAGGCTGAGTCAACCGAAGATGCGCAGCCTGTTGCTCGATCCCGACCTGCGGCTCCACTTCGAGGATGCTCCAGCGCCCGCGCCGGGCCCGGGCGAGGTGCTCGTCAAGGTGGTCGCCGTGGGCCTGTGCGGCTCCGACCGACACTGGGTGATGGAGGGCCACATCGGGGACTCGATCATCAGCGCGCCGATCGTGCCGGGCCACGAGTTCGGCGGGATTGCCCAGACCGGACGGTATGCGGGCCAGCTCGTCGCGGTCGACCCGGGCATTCCGTGCGAGCAGTGCGGGCCGTGTCTCGGGGGCGCGGCCCACCTGTGCCTCAACATGCGCTTCGCCGGCCAGGACGGGACCGACGGTGCGTTGAGCGAGTACATCGTGTGGCCGGAGCGCTGCCTCGAGCCGCTCGGTCCGCACGTCACGCCGGCCGAGGGGGCGCTGGTCGAGCCGCTGGCCATCGCGGTCCATGCCCTGGAGGTCTCGGGCGACCTCGCCGGCCGGACCGTTGCGGTAATCGGCTCAGGGCCGATTGGGTTGCTGATCGTCCTGCTCGCCGGGCACGAGGGCGCCGCGTTCGTGGCCGCAACGGACCTCCTGCCGCACCGGGTTGCGGCGGCCGCCACGTTCGGAGCGAACCCGGCAGTCCTCGCGAACGAGTCTGGTTCCGAACAAACGGATCTCCTCGGGGCGCTGGGTCGGGCCGGCTACGACGTGGTCTTCGATGCCTCGGGCGAGCCCGGAGCGATCGACACGGCTCTCGCCGTCGCCGGACCGGCAGCCCAGGTGGTCCTCGTCGGGATCCCATCCGAGGAGCGAACTTCGTTCGTGGCGGCGACGGCTCGGCGCAACGAGCTGACCCTGAAGCTGAGCCGGCGGTCGACACCGAGCGCACTTCACCGCGCGGCCGAGCTGGCCAACGCTCGCAGCCTCGACCTCGAGCGGCTCGTCACCCGCCGGCTGCCGTTTGGCGAAGCGCCGGCGGCCTTCGACTCGCTGATCGCCCGCGACGGGCTGAAGGTGATCATCGAGCTGTCCGGCGTCTGACCCGCGGGACCGAGCCACCTCCTGACCGCCGAGCCGCCTACTTACGGGCGGCGGCCGTGTAGCGGTCGTGTTGGTCGATGTCGCCGATCTCGAGCAGGCCACGCATTCCGGCATCGACCAGGGCGGCATCGCCGACGAGCCGGCCGAGCTCGACCTGGACGCGGGCCACGGCCGGGCGCGCGCCCGCGCCCTCGAAGAACGCGAGCGCGGCACGGAAGGCCGCCTCGTCTCGGTGAGCAATGGCGCGCGCTCGATCCAGCTGGGCCCTGACGAACCTGGCATCGGGAAAGATCGCCCCGGCGACCGTCACGAGCGTCGGATCGGGCAGCTTGAACCCGCGGTCATTGACGAACGAGAGGACTCGCTCGGTCGTCTCATATCCGACGACACTGGCATCAGCCGAGGCGAGGAGCGCGGCCGCGCCCGCCAGGTCGCCGTTCACGACCACCGTATGCGTGTCAGCTCGATAGGAACCGTGGAAGGCTCCGTCAATCTCGGCCACGGTCTCGCGCCAGCGGGTCATGGCGGCCTCGTCGCGCCGGGCTCGGGCGACCTCGAACGCAGCCAGGAAGCCCCGGGTCGCATAGCCCGCAGCGATACGATCGAGGAGCTGCCACAGGGCGTAGGCGCGGGAGGCGATCCGCTCAACCTCGCCCCAGTTGCCCTGGAGCGCGGCGGTCAGGGTCCACCACGCCGAGAGGTGGAGCGCCCAGTTCGACGCCTGTCCGGGCTGGACCTGCGGGAAGGTCGTCTCGCAGGTGGTCGCGGCCAGCTCGAGGTCCCCGGTCGTGTCGGCCGCCCAGACGACCATGCAGGCTGCGTCGATCCGCTCGCTCAGGTCGAGCCCGTCGCCCAGCGCGAGCCGGCGTCGGGCCGTCTGGGTCATCAACGCGTAGTCGCCGCGTTGCTGGGCGTTGCCACCGATTCCATCGAGGGCGGCGCTCTCCAGGTTCTTCTCGCCGTGGCGCGCCGCGAGGGTCAGGCCTTCCTGGGCGCTCGCGTCCGCCGCGGCCATCTCGGCGTCGGTCGGAGTGCGGCCTCCGGCGCTGATCCAGAACGGCAGGAACGACTCGGCGACCCGAAACCGCGCGATCGCCACCTCGTCGGTTACCTGGGGCAGGAGGCTTCGACCCTCCTCGAACATCGCGGCCAGCTCCGCCTCGCTCGGCCGTCCGGCGACGGAACCCTGCCACCTGGTCTGGAAGGTCAGGATCGTGTTGAGGATGCCCAGGACCCGCTCGGGCGGCGCGCCGGTTGAGCGGGCGAGTCGGAGGGCGATGGTCATCGCCTCGATGCTGATATCGCCGTGGACGAACGTGTTGCCGATCCGCTCGTACAGATCGAGATGGCGATCCGGCGTCGCGAGCTCCAGGGCGGCCCGCAGGTGGCGGAGCGCCTCGACGTTGGCCGCCGCGGCCTGCGCTGAGGAAGCGGCTGCCTCGAGGCGGACGACAGCGTCTCGGCGCAGCTCGGCCGCGTCATCCAGGTCGAGCGCCGTCGCCAGCGAAGCGGCTTCGCGGGCATGGACCGCGATCAGCTCGGCGAAGGCATCGGTCTGGCCGCCGGCGCGCGAGGCGAGCCATTCCGCCGCCGCATGGTGCAAGTGGGCGCGCTCGGCGCGCGGGAGCATCCCGTAGGCAACTTCGCGGATCAGGATGTGCCGGAAGTTGACCTCACGTGGACCGGCCTGGCGGACGAGGTCGCGCTCGAGGAGCTCTTCGAGAATGGCTTCAGCTCCCTCCGCCACATTCGGATCGAGGGCGATGACCCCAGCGAGGGCGAAGCCGCGGCCGAAGATCGAGCCGAACTGGAGGATCCGGCGCTCGGCGGCCGACAGCAGGTCGAGGCGAGCCAGGACGGTGGCCTGGACCGTGTCCGGCAGCTTCTGCAACGCCGCACCTACGGCACCCGGCTCGAGGCTTGGACCGACCTGCTCAACGAGGGCCCGGACGATCTCCCCGGCGTAGAACGGGTTGCCGTCGGCACGATCGACCACGGCCTCGACGACATCGGGCGCGATGCCCTCGACCAGGTGCTCGACGAGCGTCGCGACATCGATGTCGGGCAGCGGCTCGAGCGACAGCGACAGCGAGTTGCGCCGGCCGCCGCTCCACGATGCCCGCCGATCGAGCAGCTCGGGGCGGGCAACGGCCACGATCAGGATCGGCAGGTCCGGCCGGGGCTGGACGAACGAGTCGAGGAGGTCGAGCAGGCTGTCGCTCGACCAGTGGAGGTCCTCGAGGACGACCGTCAGCGGCCCGTCGGTCGCCGCGGCCTCGATGGCCGTGCGCCAGGCGTTGAACAAGACGGTCCGGTCGATCCCTTCCAGGTCGATCGTGCCGATCGTGGCCAGGAGGGCATCCGCGACCCCGGCGGCCTCCTCGACGCCCCGATCCCGGAGCCAGGCGGCCGTGATTCGCCGGGCGTCTTCGGGCGGGGTGTCGTCGTCGATGCCGACCAGGGTGGCGAGGACCGATCTCAGCGGCCAGTAGCTGAGGCGCTGGCCGTAGGGCAGGCACTGGGCGATCGCGACGGTACCGCCTTGGGAGATCTCGGGCAGGCGCTCCAGGAGGGCCTCGACCAGGCGTGTCTTGCCCGTTCCGGCGGGGGCCACGATGCTGACGAGGAACGGACGACGCTCGGTGAAGACCCGGCGGGCCACGAGCTCGAGCTGCATCAGGTCCGCGTCACGGCCGATCATCGGCAGCTGCTGGCGGGAGCGGGCCACAGCCGCTCGGCCGGTGAGGACGCGAGCCGCGATCGGCACCGACTTGCCCTTCGCCTCGAGCCGGGCCGCCGGTCCGTAGACGAAGCCGCTGGCCGACTGGGAGCTCCGTTCGGCGACCACGATCGACCACGGCTCGGCCAGCTGCTGCAGGCGAGCCGCCGTGTTGACCGCATCGCCGGTGATCAGGAAGTCCTCGTTGGCGCCGGCATCTCGTCGCGCCACGACCTCGCCGCTGGCCACGCCCAGCCGGATCGGCAGGCGTTCCTTCAGGCGGGGATCTGCCCGGACCTTGTCGCGCAGGTCGAGGGCGGCGCCGATCGCCCGCTCGGCATCGTCGCCATGGGCGACAGGCAGACCGAACACGGCCATGACCGCATCGCCGATGAACTTCTCGACGGTCCCGCCGTAGTCGCCGATCACTTCGCGGGCGATCGCGTAGTAGCGGGTCAGGAGCGCGCGCAGGTCCTCGGGATCGAGCTCCTCGCCGAGCGCGGTCGAGCCCGCCACATCGGCGAACAGGATCGTCACGAGCCGGCGCTCCTCGGTCATCGGTGCCTCATCGCCTGATGGTACGTGGCCCGGCGCCCCGGCCAGGGGCTTGCTCGCATGAATCAAGGGTCTGCGCTCGGGTAGGCTCAGCGCACTGTGGTGACCCCGTCGCTGTGGCGACACGCCGACTTCATGAAGCTGTGGGCCGGCCAGACCGTGTCCGAGCTCGGTTCCGTCGTGACCCGGACGGCGGTCCCGCTCGTCGCCCTCCTCGTCCTCGGTGCGGGTCCGCTGGAGATGGCCTTGCTCGTCGTCTCGGGCAGCCTCGCCGTCCTCCTCGTCGGGTTCGTCGCCGGTGCCCTGGTCGACCGGCTGCTGCGACGTCCGCTGCTCATCTGGGCCGATGCGATCCGGGCGATCGTGCTGTTGTCGATACCCGCGGCATACGTTGCCGGCGTCCTGCGGATCGAGCAGCTGTACCTGGTCGTCTTCCTCGAGGGTTGCCTCGGCGCCCTCTTCGATGCGGGATATCCGGCGTATATCCCGTCACTCATCGGCGTGGATCGGGTTGTCGAAGGCAACAGCAAGCTGGCCACGAGCGCCTCGCTCGCCGAGATCGGGGGCCCTGGCTTCGCGGGCGCACTCGTCCAGGTGATCGGAGCGCCCCTGGCGATCCTGGTCGATGCCGTTTCCTTCGTCGTCTCGGCGATCTCCCTAATCCTGATTCGGAGTCCCGAGCCAGCCCGCCCGTCGAGAGCCGCGCCGGTGCCGATGCGCCACGAGATCGTCGAAGGCCTCCAGCTCGTCCGACACCACCCACTCCTCGTGCCCCTGGCCCTCCGCTCGGTCTTTGCCCACTTCGCCGGCGCGTTCTACTCCGTCCTCTACACGATCTACCTGATCCGGGACCTGCAGCTCAGCCCGTTCCTGCTGGGCATCGTGATCTCGGCCGGCGGCGTTGGCTCGCTCGTTGGCTCACTCTTCGCTTCCAGGGCGATCGCCCGGTTCGGCTTCGGCCCGACGATCATCTGGACGGCCATCGGCGCGTCGATCGTCGGCGTGCTCGTGCCCCTGGCTGGCGGCCCCATCCTCATCGCAACGCTGATGGTGCTGATCCCGCAGCTGGTCGGTGATGGCCTCGAGACGATCGAGGACGTGGCCGAGCTGTCGCTCATCCAGGGCGTCGTTTCGGACACGATCCTCGGTCGGGTCAACGCGACCCTGGGGGTCCTCTCGCACGGGATTGCCTATCCCATCGGAGCGCTCCTGGCGGCTGCGGTCGCCGGTTGGATCGGAGTCCGCGGCGGGATGGCGATCGGCTGGGCCGGGATGGCCATCTCGATCGTCTTCCTCATCCGCTCGCCGCTGCCGCGGCTCCGGCGACTCTCGGATGCTCAGCCAGATCGAGTCGAGACGGACTCCGACGCTGAGCGGGCAGGCTGAGCGGAGCCGCTCCCGGCGCCGGCCACCGCGTCGTCGAGCAGCTTGAGCAGGGGCACGGCGCCCAGGTTGGTCAGGATCTCGCGGGCCTCAGCCACGGCTTCGTTCGTGGCCGGATCGGGCGGCCGGATCAGCTTGGCCCGAGCGATCGTGAGAAGGGCGAGGTCAACGCGGTAGCCGAGCCGCCGAAGCATCTCGGCCGACGTTGAGAATGCGAGCCCGGCCTCCGGGATTCGACCGCCGATTCCCAGGCGGGCTGCCTCAAACTCCACCTGGAGCGCGTCGAAGTGGAGCGCTGAAAAGCCGGTGTCCGCGAGCATCCTGGAGATCTCATCGAGGACATCGGTATTCCCGGCGAGTGCTCCGGCGACGCCGCCGACAACCGCACATTCCTCGATGACCTCCCATGACTCATGGGCCGCAGCAAGCGCACCCGCGTAGGCGTCGTCGAAGCGTCCTTCACAGAGGGCGATCCAGGCGGGGGAGTACACGCGGATGTAGGCATGACCTGTTGGACTCGACTGGTCCTCGGTCTGACGGGACGCGTCGGCAATCGACGCCTGCGCCCCCTCGACGTCGCCTCGTGCGGCCTGGACCCACGAGCGAACGACGACGAGCAAGCTGCCTCGAACAACCTCGCTCGACTCTTCCTCGGCCGCCTCGATGTCGGCCAGGAGCTGATCCCATTCACCGAGCCAGAACGATCCGAAGGCATTGATGAGGGTCAACGCGGCGACCCAGCCCGCCTCACCCAACCGCCGGGCGCGCTCGAGGCCGATGCGCAGCATCTCGCCCGCCTCGCGAGGGTCATTCACCGCCACGAAGCCGGCCAGGTTGTTCCGGGCGCGCAGGTCGATCCGGCCGAAGCCGCTCCGTTCGGCCAGGTCGATGGCTCCCCGCAGCAGCGCGACGGCCTCGATCACCCGGCCAAGACCGGCCAGCGCCGTCGCCTTCGAGATCAGGGTGTCGGCGACCACCTCAGGGTCGTGCGCACGCCCGGCGTGGGCGAGGCCAAGATCCGCGGCGGCCAGGGCGGCGGCCGGTTCGTCGTGGAGCGACTGGGCCCGGGCCAGCTGGCTGTAGAGCTGGCCGAGCTCGCGATCCCCGACGCGTTCGCGCAGCTCGTCGAGCGTCGAGGACAGGAGCGCGATCGCCGGCTCGACGTGGGACCGGTTGACGAGGAGTCGGCCATGCCCGGTCTCGGCGATCGCCAGCTTTGACCAGTCGTCATTCGACCGAGCCCAGGTCGCGACCTCGGTGTAGTAGCGATCGGAGTCGTCGATCTGGACGGCGGATTCGGCACTTCTCGCCGCCGCCAGCCGAAGCTCTGCCTGCTCCTTCTCGTCCCGGGTCACGCCGATCGCCTGGTCGAGGAACTTGACCGCCTGGGCGTGGGCGCCGAGCGAGATCGCTCGATCGGCCGCGCTCTTCAGGGCGATCCGGGCCTGGCCGGCGAGGGCCTCGGCCTCGGGGCCCTCGGGCGCGTTCTGGTGGGCGGCGAGATAGTGGCCGGCGAGGCCCCCGGCGAGTTCGTCCGAGCCGAGCGACTCGAAGAAGCGGGCGGCGGCCAGGTGGCGGGCCTTGCGATCGCGCTTGGCCAGCATCCCGTAGGCGACCTCGCGGATCAGGGCCTGGACGAAGGCGTATTGGCCGCGCTCGGGGCTCCGTGGATCGCTGCCGACGACGAGCAGCTCGCGCTTGACCAGGGCCTGCATCCGGGGCTCGATCGTTGCTTCGTCCTGGCCGCTGACGGCCGCCAGGGCCGCCGGCGTGAAGCTCTGGCCGAGGACCGCCGCGTCCAGGATCAGCGAGCGGTCTTCCGGTGGCAGGCCGTCCAGGCGGGCGGCGATCAGGGCCGTCAAGGTCTCGGGCACGGCCAGGCTGGTCAGGTCGCCGACCGGGACGTAGATGTCGTCCTTGAGGGCCAGCTTGCCCTCGGCCAGGAGCATCCGGATCGTCTCGACCGCGTAGAGCGGGATCCCGTCGGCCCTTGCGATGATCGCCTTGACCGCCGGTTCGGGCAGACCCGGCACGAGGCCGGCCAGCATCTCGCGCATCGCCGCCTCGGGCAGCGGCTCGAGGTAGATCGAGGTGAAGTTGCGCTTGCCCGCGCCCCAGTCGGTCCGCCGTTCGAGGAGCTCCGGGCGGGCCAGGGTGACGACGTAGATCGGATAGGCCCGCGACCACTCGAGGATGTGGTCGACGAAGTCGATCAGGCCCGAATCGGCGTTGTGGAAGTCCTCGAAGACGAGAACCACCGGCGCGGTCGCGGCGAGGCGCTCGAAGAACGTCCGCCAGGCCCCGACGAGCTGCTCCGGGGCGACGTCGGACTCGATGCCGAGCAGGGCCAGGAGGGCGGGCTCGATCCAGCGCCGCTCCGGCTCGTCCGCGACGACTTCGGTGACCTTCTCGGCGACCTTGGCTCTTGTCGTGGCCTCGTCATCGCTTTCGAGCAGGCCGCAGCGGGCCCGGATCATCTCGCCCAGCGCCCAGAAGCTGATCCCGTCGCCGTAGGCCGGGCTGCGGCCCTCGTGCCACCAGGCCGTGTCGGCCAGGCCATCGATGTACTTGAGGAACTCCCAGGCGAGCCGGGTCTTGCCGAAGCCCGCCGGGCCGATGACGCTGACCAGGCGGGCGCGGCCCTCGCGGGTCGTGGCGTGGAACATGTCCTTGAAGAGCCGCAGCTCCTCGTCGCGACCGACGAACGGTGCCTCGAGCGTGTCCTTGCGGTTGCGGCCGCCCGTCTCGGCCACCACCCGGGTCGCGCGCCAGGCCTCGACTGGGGCCTGCTTGCCCTTGAGCTGCTGCTCGCCCGCCTTCTCGAAGGCGATGGCTTTCGACGCGGCGCGCTGGGTCGCTTCGCCGACGAGGACCGTGCCCGGCTGGGCGACGCTCTGGAGGCGGCTCGCGGTGTTGACGAGGTCGCCGGCGACCATGCCCTGGTTCGTCGCGCCGATGGTGACGGCAGCTTCACCCGTCAGGACGCCGGCCCGTGCCTGGATCTTCGGGCCGAGGGTCTGGACCGCGTCGACGAGCTCGAGGCCGGCCCGGACGGCCCGCTCGGCGTCGTCCTCGCGGGCAACGGGCGCGCCCCAGACCGCCATCACGGCGTCGCCGATGAACTTCTCGACGGTGCCGCCGTAGCGGCCGATCACCTCGCGGGCGAGCTCGAAGTAGCGGCTCAGCAGCTCGCGGGTGTCCTCGGCGTCGTGGCCCTCGGCGATCGTGGTGAACCCGACGAGGTCGGCGAAGAGGACCGAGACGAGGCGGCGTTCGGCGACGGGGGAGTCGGCGGTGGCTGCCTGCTTTGCCTTGGCTGCCTCGGGAGCCCCTGCGTCCGCAGTCAGGGGCGAGGCGCACTCACCGCAGAAGAGGTCGCCCGGGTCATAGGCCGCGCCACATTGTGGGCAGGCCAGGCCGAGCGGTGACGCGCATCGGGCACAGAACTTGCGGCCTGGCTTGTTCGCGGTTCCGCAGTTCGGGCAAATCACCTCCGGAGCGTAGCCGAATCGCGAGGCATGCACGAGCCTCCGGGTTTCACCGACGCTGCTTCCCGGCCGGCCTCGAGCGCAACATTCAACAGATTCAACCCCAGTGTGCCAATGGGACCGGCGGGTGTACGAAGGCCACGATTTTCTACCTTGTAAGCGTGTCGGACCCATTTATTCTTGGGTAGTTCATCAAACATTAGCTGGTGTTATTGCTCGACTCGGATCCGGAACTCGATCTCACCACCTCCGCGCAGCCCCACCCGAGGCGCGATCTGATCCGCGTCCCCGACCACCGTGTTGCCGGTGGGCCCGGCCGCCAGGATCGCGACAACCGCGATGAACGATCCCGCGACGAGCAGTCTGCCGGCTCGAATCATGAAGTCCTCCCTG
This sequence comes from Candidatus Limnocylindrales bacterium, assembly GCA_038239115.1. Classification (GTDB taxonomy): domain Bacteria; phylum Chloroflexota; class Limnocylindria; order Limnocylindrales; family CSP1-4; genus Palsa-1033. The sequence goes on from JBBSFD010000023.1 coordinate 11,287, forward strand.
CGATCGCAACCCCCACCTGCTTTGGGCGCGATCGTCGGCGGAACGTTCAATCAAATGACGCGCGTCCGGAGGTGGGCGATGATGGTGAGGGGGCCCCGAGGTCATGTCGGATTCGGCCCTCCCCGATCGTCGTAGGGGCGTCAGAGATAACCGCGAACTGGAGATTCCATGAGATACCTGATGTTGGTCGCTGCCGATCCGGACCACACCGCCGAGGACGAGGCACGCGCCCCTTCGATCGAAACCTGGGGCGAGCAGGTGACTGCGAGTGGCGCCTGGGTCATGGGCGAGCGCCTGCGACCTACGACGGACGCGACGACGGTCCGCGTCCGGGGCGGGGAGCTCCTGATCACCGAGGGGCCCTACACCGAGTCGAAGGAGTGGATCGCCGGGTTTGACGTCCTGGATTGCCCGGACCTTGACGCTGCCATCGAGATCGCCGCGAGCCATCCGATGGCCTACATGGGCCGTCTGGAGCTCCGCCCGTTCTGGCCGCTCAACGAAGCCTGAGGTCATCGTGCCGTGGGCGGGGCCGGCCACTGATGGCTGACGTGGCGGCGGCACTGGCCGAGGCACTTGCCGGGGAGCGCCTCCGAATCGTCGCCGGCCTCATCCGAGTGACCCGGGATTGGGAGCTCGCGGAGGACTGCGTCCAGGACGCAGCCGAGCGCGCCCTAGCTCGCTGGCCCGTCGATGGAATCCCGGCGAATCCGCCTGCCTGGCTGACGACGACCGCGCGCCGGCGTGCTTTGGACGTCCTCCATCGTCGCCACGTCGAGGCTGCAAAGTTGCGCGAGGTCCTTGCCCTCGGCGAGCTTGGCTCGAAGCCGTCCGAGCAGGAGGCCTCCGGACCATACGGGGACGATCGTCTGCGGTTGCTGTTCGCGTGCTGTCATCCGGCCTTGCCGCTGGCCGGCCGGGTGGCCCTGACCCTCAAGGTCGTGGGCGGTCTGTCGACCCGCGAGATTGCCCGGGCCTTCCTGGTCAGCGAGGCGACGATGAGCCAACGTCTGCTCCGCACGCGGGCCAAGATCGAGCACGCTGGGATCGGCTTTCGGGTCCCCGAGCCGCGCCGCCTGCGCGATCGGATCAGCGGTGTCCTGGCGGTCGTCTACCTGATCTTCACCGAGGGTTACGCCGCCACAGAGGGCATCTACCTGCGCGACGACCTGGCCGAGGAGGCGCTCCGCCTCGCCGACCTGCTCGCCTCGCTGCTGCCCGATGACGACGAGGTCCTCGCGCTGCGCGCGTTGCTCCTGCTCCAGCACTCCCGGCGCGCGGCCCGGACGGACACGGCGGGTGAGTTGCTGACGATGGAGGAGCAGGACCGCCGACTCTGGAACCAGGAGCTCATCACGATCGGCTTGCGCAGCCTGGCGACGGCCCGAGCGACCGAACGTCCGCCGGGTTTCTATCGATGGCAGGCCGAGATTGCCGCGCTGCATGCGACGGCGGCCAGCCCTGGAGCTACCGACTGGCGGCGGATCGTGGCTGCCTACGACGCCTTGCTGGAGCTTCGTCCCTCGCCGATCGTCGCCCTCAACCGGGCCATTGCGATCGGCTTCCGCGACGGTCCCGAAGCGGGCCTCCGTGCCATCGACGCCGGCGTCGCCGATTCTGCGCTGGTGCCTGCCGTTCGAGCGGAGTTGCTTCGCCGCTCCGGGCGGTGGATCGACGCCGCGTCGGCTTATTGCGAAGCGATCGAGCGCGCCCGAACCGAGGCGGAGCGACGCCAACTCCAGCGCCGCCTGGATCAACTCGCCGGGCTGACAAGCTAAGGGCGATGCGCAACGTTGGCACCTAGGTCCTGCCAGCCATGACAGCCCGACCAAGTCGGCGCATACGCTCGTGCGCTCCGTCCATCCAGGGAACGTCCTTGGGCAGGAACCGTTTCGGGGCGCGAGCGACAATCGTGTAGTTCGGATCGACCACGTTGGCGATCCTCGACGTGGCGATCTGCGAGACCAGCTGGTACGTGTCGGAGAGCGACAGGCCGCTGGACGCGGCAATCCAGCGGACAAGCTGGCTATGGGCAATTCGGAAGGCGTCCTCGAGTGGCCGGTAGGACCCGGCGACCATGATCGAGTCGTCGTCCTCGAAGCGCGGCCATTCGCAGTAGACGCCCTTGATGAGCTCGACCGTGAGGATCGTGTCCATCGCGCCTTCGACGGCAGCCCCGCACACTTCGCCTTCTCCCATTCGGTAGTGGCCGTCGCCAAGGGAGAACAACGCGCCGGGCACGTTCACGCCGAGGTAGACCGTGGTTCCGGCCTTCACATCCGGCGAATCCATGTTGCCGCCATAGGCCTCGGGCACGAGGACGTTGCGGACCTCGAACGCGGACGGAGCGACGCCGATCGTGCCATGGAACGGCTCCAGCGGCAGGCGCACCTCGTAGTCCGACTCGCGGGCATCGAAGGTCAGCTCATTGGCCGCGGCATCGACCCGGTACAGCCAGACCTTCTCCGGTAGCGCCTCCTGGAGTCCGGCCGTGTAGCGCGTTCCGGTCAAGGAGCCGAAGAAGAGGACATGGGCACTGACCGCCCAATCCCGTGCCGGCCGGACATCGATGAGGTGGACCGCGATCGTGTCGCCCGGCTCCGCGCCCTCGACGTAGAACGGCCCGGTCTGGGGATTGATAAACGGAAATTCGATCGACTTCGAGGGCAAGTCTGCAGTGCTTCGGATCCGGCCCGCAAAGCAGTCCTCGACGAAGAGGTCGAGCACCTCACCGGGCTTCACCCGGCGGATCGGGTCATAGCCTCCGAAGGTCCAGGCGAATGACGCCGGATCCTGGACGAAACGCTCGGCGAGCGGCGCAGTGGAGTCGGTCACAGGATCCTCCATGAGTGCAGCAGGTCGAGCGTTCGGCCGATGGGCAGGGCGTGGAGCACGTGGCCGTCCCGGCCGCGCATCGTCGTTGCCTGGAAGAGGGCATTGAGGGCTGCCTCCTCGGTTGTGTCCGCGACAGCCTCGAAGAGCCGATCCATGGGCGAGCCCTGCGTCCAGAACTGGCCCTCGGCGACGACCTCGATCGGGTGGCCCAGGCGGGGTGTCTCCCTCGGAATTCGGTTCGCTGTCGAAAAGGCAATGAAGATCTCGCCGGAGCCATCGTTGCCCACGGACCCCGTCCGGGCGAGCCCGACGTCCACCCGCCGGGCCAGCCGGCGCAGCTGCCGGGGATGGAGCGGGGCGTCGGTGGCCACGACGGCGATGCACGACCCTTCCTTGTGATAGTCGGGCATCAGGTCGGTGATCTCGCGCCCGACGGGCACGCCCCGGATCTCGAGCTGATGTCGGTTGGCGTAGTTGGTATTGACCAGGACGCCGACGGTCACGGTCTGGCCCTTGAGCTCGAGCACCCTCGAGGACGTGCCGATGCCGCCCTTGAAGTCGAATTGCTGGGTACCCGTCGCGCCGCCCAGCGCACCCTCCAGAACGGGTCCGTCGGATGCTCCATCGAGCGCGGCGAAGAAGTCCTCCTGGGCGAGGCCGAAGGCGCGGTTGTCGTTCAGGAAGCCATCGTCACATTCGGCGACCACCGGGATGACGACGTCCAGGTCGCCGACCTCGGGGTCGCGGGCCGCCATGTATCGACTCACGGCGTCGTACCCGAGGCCGATGTGGGTCGTGTCGGTGATCACGATCGGGCTACCGATCATGCCCCACTCGTCGATGACGATGTTGCTGGTCACCTCCCCGTAGCCGTTGAAGACCGAGGTCGCGGCGTAAACGCGTTCGCGGAACAGATCGCCGCCGTGGGGGATCACGGCCGTCACCCCGCTCCGGATCACCGGCTCGGTGCCATTCGGCTCACCCCGGATGACCGTGCGATGACCCACCCGCACGCCGGGAACGTCCGTGATCGCATTCTTCGGCCCGGCGGGATGTCGGCCGATGACGAGCCCGAAGTCCCGGATGCGGCCCCGGGCCTCGTCCGGCAGCTCACGCGCTGACATGGATCAGCCCCGGCGCTCCGCCTCGAGTCTGGCCAGCTCGGTAGCCGGGTCGGTGGTCATCGTCCAGTAGCGGTCCTTGCGGGGGGCGAGGAATCCGAAGTAGTAGATGACGCCGATGACGATGATCACGAGGACAATGACCAGGTCCGTTTGCTTCTGCTGCGTGATCGCGATCCCGGTGCCGACCAGGGCGATGATCGGCGGGATCGGCCAGAACGGCATCCGGTAGGGTCGCGGCAGGCCTTTCTGCTGGATCCGGCTAACCAGTGCCGAGATCGCGATCAGGGCGTACAGCAGGATCAGCAGGACGGCTGTGAACGTGACGACTGCCACCAGGCTCGACTGGATGCACAGGATCGTGGCCAGCCCACCCACGAGCAGCGTCGCCACCCATGGTGAGCGCAGGGTGGGATGAACCCTGGCCAGGGCGTCACTGACCGGCCCAGGCCACGCTCGGTCGCGCCCGCTCGACCACACGATTCGGGCGAACTGGAGGGTGATGGCAAGGGACGCATTGAAGATGGCCAGGATCGCGCCGTAGGTGATGATATTGACGAAGGTGTCACCGAAGGCCGAGCGAGCGACGTCCGTGAGGGGGGTTGGTGACTTGATGAACGCGGCCAGGTCCGGGGCTCCGAAGACGACCCCAATGAACGGGATCAGCTCAAACCCGATCCCGATCAGGGCGGCGATGATCACGGCCTGACCGACGTGAGCTGCGGAGCCTTTGGTCTCCTCCGAGAAGTTGATCGCCGAGTCGTAGCCGTTGACCGAGAACATCGCGGTTGCGACGGCCGTGAATACGAGACCGAGTCCAACGGCGGTCCCGTCGCTCATCACCGGGTTGGTGAGGATCGAGATTGGCTGATGGAGATGGGTGAAGCCGGCAAGGGCAAGGACCGACACCACGATCAGCTCGATCAACAGGAAGATGCCGGTGACGATCGCATTGAAGTTGATCTTGAGGATCGCCAGGAGGGTCACGAGAATCATCACGACGCCCGCGGCGAGGTTCGAAGGAATGTCTGGATTGAGCGCCTGCACGTAGACGCCGATTCCGATCGCAACGCTGGCGGGCAGGAAGATCGCCTGGCCGATGTAGTCGAGGAGGGCCAGGAAGCCGATCGGACGCCCGAGGACCCGGGTGACGATCGAGTAGAGGCCGCCGGCGACCGGGAACATCGACCCAAGCTCGCCCATGCACAGGGCCACGTTGATCGCGATGAAACAGCCGAGCAGGTAGGCAAGGAGGGAGCCCGAGCCGGCAGTGGCAATGACAACCGGCCCGATGACGAGCAGCGAAGCGGTTGGTGTGATGTCCGACAGGACCAGGGCAAGGGTGCCGAAGACGCCGATCGCCCGGTTGAGCTCCTGTTTGTAGCCGAGCGCCCCGAGCATCTCCTCCCCGCCGACCTCGGGACCGGAACCAGGGTTCGGCGCGACCATGACCGCCTCCACTCTGCCGCCACCGACTTCTCGGCGACGACCTCAGTCGGTCAGGTGCCGCGTCAATTTCCGGCTGCCCGGCCGAAGATGCCGAAGGCCCACCCAACTCAGCGGGTGCCTCCGCGCGCATCGTAGACGACAGGCACGGGCCTTGCCAGCCCGTTGTGCCGGACCCGGCCCGCCATATCAGGGCCGCTTGCTACCAGTCGTGCATGGTGCCATCGAGGAGGCGATTCACCGGAAGGTACGCAGGGGTGTACGGATACGCTGCGGCCGCCTTCTCGTCGATCTCGACGCCCAAGCCAGCGTTCTCGCCCGGATGCAGGAGCCCTTCGGCGAAGGTGTAGCTCGTCCGGAACACCTCCAGCGTCGCCTTGCTGTGCTGCATGTATTCCTGGATCCCGAAGTTGTGGATCGCGAGTCCCAGGTGCATCGCCGCGGCCATGCCGACCGGCGAGATATCGGTCGGCCCGTGCATGCCGGATTTGATCTGGTAGAGGCCGGCGAAGTCCATCAGACGCTTCATCGGCGAGATCCCGCCGGTGTGGGTGACGGCCGAGCGGACGTAGTCGATGAGCTGCTCGGTGATCAGGGTCTGATAGTCCCAGACGGAGTTGAACACCTCGCCGATCGCCAACGGGGTCGTGGTATGGCGCCGGACGAGCCGGAGCGCCTCCTGGTTTTCGGCCGGCGTGCAGTCCTCCATCCAGAAGAGGTCGAACGGCTCCAGCGACTTGCCGAGCTTGGCGGCCTGGATCGGGGTCAGTCGATGGTGGACATCGTGCAGCAAGGGAAGCTCGGGACCGACCTTGTCGCGCACCGCCTCGAACACGGCCGGCACGTGGCGCAGATAGGCCCGCGTGTCCCACGACTCTTCGGTCGGGACCGCCGTGCGGCGGGCCGGCTCGTAGTCGTAGCGGGGTCCCGAACCGCCCCCTGACGCGACGCCGTAGACCGAGCCAAGGCCCGGGACCCCCGTCTGGATGCGAATCGCTCGATAGCCCAGCCCGAGATGCTCATCGATCGACTCGAAAAGGCTGGGAATGTCGGCGCCACTCGCGTGGCCGTAGGCGAGCAGACCCCGCCGGCTCGCGCCTCCGAGCAGCTGGTACAGGGGCATGCCGGCAACCTTGGCCTTGATGTCCCAGAGGGCGACATCCACGGCCGCGATCGCGGCCATTGTCACCGGTCCGCGGCGCCAGTACCCGCCGCGGTAGAGGTATTGCCAGATGTCTTCGATCTGATGCGGGTCGCGCCCGATCAGGAGCGGACAGACGTGGTCCTGGAGGTACGAAGCAACGGCCAGCTCGCGGCCATTGACCGTCGCGTCGCCGACGCCTTGGACCTGGTCGCTCGTCGTCAGGCGGAGGGTCACGAAGTTGCGCCCGGGACTGGTGACGATGACCTCAGCTCGCTCGATCTCCATCAGGCCCCCATGGTACGTTGTCACGTGGGCTGAACTTGGATCACGGAGGAATCGTGGCGACGGATCGCGCCGACCGTTTGACCTCGGCGTGGACGCTCAACACGTTCCGCGCGGACGTCACGATCCCGATCGGGCACCCGTGCATGGGCGGCGGGATCGCGCCGGCCAGGGTCGTGGTCGACCCACTCGAAGCCATCGGGTTCGTACTTGCCGGCGGGACCCTGACCAGGCCGATCGTCTTCGTCTCGGTCGACTGGTGCGAGATCCGCAACGACACGTATGACGCCTGGCGAGACGAGCTCGCAGCCGTGGCCGGCACGGACCACGAGCGCGTCCTGGTCACGACGATCCATCAGCACGACGCGCCGGTCGTGGACATCGGGGCCCAGCGCCTGCTCGAGACGCGCAAGGCTGCCGGCGCTGTCTGCGACATCGCCTTCGCAACAGCGTCGATCGGCCCGGTGGCCACCGCCCTCGCGACCGCCCTCGAGGGCCCCGGACGACGGGTGACGCGCGTGGGCACGGGGGCGGCGATGGTCGACCGGGTCTCGTCGAACCGCCGGTACGTCCGTGCGGACGGCAGCATCGCCTACGACCGCACGAGTGCCTCGCACGATCCGGAGGCCCACTCGGCGCCCGAGGGCCTCATCGATCCCTGGCTGCGGACCCTGAGCCTGTGGGACGACGACGAGCCGCTCCTGGCGTTGAGCTCGTATGCCGTCCATCCGATGAGCTACTACGGCACGGGTGAGGTCTCGGCGGACTTCATGGGCATCGCCCGGCGGGCGCGGCAGCACGCCCTGCCCGAGGTCGTCCAGGTCTACGCCTCGGGCTGCGGCGGGAACGTGACCGCGGGCAAGTACAACGACGGCGCGCGATCGAACCGCCCTGCGCTCGCCGCCCGGATCGAGAGTGCGATGGCCGAAGCCTGGGCGGGGACCCAGCGCCAGCCGCTCGAGTCAGCCTCGTTCGGGACGACGAAGCTCTGGTTCGAGCCACGGCAGGGGCCAGGGCACACGCCTGCCGACCTCGAAGCGCGACTGGCGAACGATGAAGATCCGTTCGACCAGTGCCTGGCGGCGCTGGCGGTCAGCTGGCAGGAACGGACGAGAGCTGGCCGGCCGATCGACCTGCCGGTCCTGGAGCTCGGTCCAGCGGTCCTCGTCCTCCTCCCGGGTGAGGCGTATGTCGAGTACCAGCTGCTCGCTCAGCGCTTGCGGCCCGATGCCTTCGTCATGGCCCTCGGCTATGGCGAATCCGCCACTGGCTACATCCCCACGGCCCTCCAGATCGCCGAAGACGACGAGAACCTGGGTGCCTGGTACTGGGTGTCCCCGACGGCCGAGCAGGTCCTCAGCAATGGCCTGCGCGAGGCGCTCGGGCCGGCCGCGACCAGCTGGCAATGACGACGACCGGCGAGCTCGTCCTCGAGGGCCGGCTCATCGAGGATGGCGGCGCGGTCCGGCTGGTCGTCCGGGACGGCGTCGTGGCCGAGCTCGAGCGGTTGGAGCGGGACTCGGCGTCCGACGCCTGGATCACGCCGGGCTGGATCGACCTGCAGGTCAATGGCTTCGGCGGCCACGACCCGAATGCAGCCGAAGTCGAGGCACACGACGTCGTGGCCATGGTTCGAAGCCTGTGGCGGTGGGGGACCGCGGCCGTCTGCCCCACGATCTGCACCCAGTCGGAGGAGCGGATCCTGCGCTCACTGCGGGCCGTGGCGGATGCTTGCGACGTCGACCCGCTCGTGGCCGCCTCGGTCGTCGGAATCCATGTGGAGGGTCCCCACATCGCCCGCGAGGACGGGCCGCGGGGCGCCCACCCGCTCGAGCATGTGCGGCCGCCGGACGTGGCGGAGTATCGCCGCTGGCAGGAGGCGGCAGGCGGCCGGATTCGGATCATCACGGTGTCGCCCGAGTACGACGAGTCGGTCGCCTACGTTCGGGCGATCGTCGCCGATGGCGTCGTCGCGTCGGTTGGGCACACGGCTGCCGATGGTGACCAGATCCGGGCGGCTGTCGATGCCGGAGCGCGCTGGTCGACCCATCTCGGCAACGGGGCCCATGCGCTCATTCCGCGCCACCCGAACTACATCTGGGACCAGCTCGCCGAGGACCGGCTCTCCGCCGGCCTCATCTTCGATGGCCACCACCTGCCGCCGGCCGTGATGAAATCCATGGTCCGGGCCAAGGGCGTCGAGCGGACGATCCTGGTGACGGATGCTCTCGCTCTGGCCGGCCTCCCACCCGGCGTGTACGCCTCGGCCGTCGGCGGGGACGTCGAGCTGCTGCCCTCCGGCCGGGTCGTCCTGAGCGGCACGCCGTACCTCGCGGGTTCCGCGGCGACCCTTGGCATCTGCCTCGGGAACGCGGTCCGCCATGCCGGCGTGACGATCCGGGACGCGGTCCGGATGGTGACCGCCAACCCGTCGCGTCTGCTCGGCCTGGACATCGCCCGTGGTCACGAGTCCGTGCGGATCGGGGCGGACGCGAACCTGAGCCTGTTCCGCCAGGGACCCGACTCGACCGATCCGACCGTCGTGACCACGATCGTCGCCGGACAGCTCGCCTGGAGCGCCGCGGACTGACGACCCCGACCCCGCGCCAGCCGTGAGCGCGCGGAGGATCGAGCCCGGCTCGCCTGCTGGGGACCCGGCCGTCAGCGATCCACCCGCCCGGCGACCCGGCGTCCGCACGTTTGCCGCCGCGGCCCGATCCGGATCGTCGGACGTGATCCTCCTGGCAGCGGTCACCCTCTGGGCGCTCAACTACACGGTCATGAAGTACGGCATCAGCCAGATCCAGCCCCTGGCCCTGCCGGCCGTTCGGTTCGGGACAGCCGGCCTGATCCTGCTCGTTGTCCTGCGCATCCACGAAGGCTCGGTCGGTGTCCGCCGCGAGGATCTCCCGCGGCTGGCGATCGCCGGCTTCTTCGGCGTCACCCTGAGCCAGATCTCGTTCGTGTTCGCCCTGACCTACACGACCGCTTCGGACAACGCGCTGCTGGGCGCCACCGCACCGATCGTGACCGTCGTCATCGCCACGATCATCGGGCTCGAACGGTCGGGGCGCCGGCACTGGCTCGCCGTCCTGATCGGACTCAGCGGGGTCGTCCTGATCGTCGTCGGGGGCTCGACGACGGGACTCTTCCAGTCCGGCCTCCTGGGCGATGCGCTCGCCTTCGGCAACGTCCTGTTCTCGTCGATCTCGGCAATCGTGATCGTGCCGCTCCTGGTCCGCTACAGCGTCTATCGGATCCTGACCTACGAGATGCTGATCGGAACCGTGATCCTCCTGCCGATCGCCCTGCCCTCGATCATCGCCCAGGATTTCGGCCATGTCACGCTCGGCGGCTGGGCTGCGCTGGGCTACGCGATCCTGCTGACCGGCCTCGTCACGAACCTCCTGTATTTCACGGCGGTCGGGCGGATCGGCGCGTCACGGGCGGCGGTCTACCAGTACGTCCAGGCGTTCCTCGGGGTCCTCTTCGCGGTCGTCCTGCTGGGCGAGGAGGTCACGCCGGTCCAGCTGGCGGGCGGCGCGATCGTCGTTGGCGGGGTCATCCTCGCCCGATCGACGCGCGGCGCAACCCGGCCCGCCGCCGGCTGAGGACCCGCGCTACCGGAATCCGGTCAGGGTCACGCCCTCGATGATCCGCCGACGCAGGATCAGGAAGGCGATCACGGTCGGGGCCATCGCCACGACGGCTCCCGCGCTCAGGACGGCGTAGTTTACCGAGACGCTGCTGTTGAACTGGGCCAGGCCCAGCTGGACGGGGAACAGGTTCTGGTCGTTGAGGACCAGGAGCGGCCAGATGAAGGCCGTCCACGACTGGAGGTAGGCGAAGATCGCGAGCGCGCTGAGCGCCGGCGCGAGCAATCGCGAGACGAGCCGGATCATGATCCCGGTCTCCGACAGGCCGTCGATCCGGGCCGCGTCCAGCAGCTCGTCGGGCACGCTCGCGAGGACGTTCTGGCGCATGAAGAAGATCCCGTAGCTGAGGATCACATAAGGCAGGATCAGGCCGGGCAACGTGTTGATCAGCGACAGCGCCTGGACCTCCAGGAAGACCGGCAGCATGTAGATCTCGAAGGGCACGATTGCCGTCGCGAGGACCAGGATGAACAGGAAGTTGTTGCCCGGGAACTTGAACTTGGCCAGGATGTAGCCGCCCACCAGCGAGGTGAGCAGGATGAACACGGTCGAGATCGTGGCGAAGATCAGGCTATTGAGCAGCCACGTCCCGAACGGCGCGGCGGCGAAGGCATTGGCGTAGTTGTCGAGCGTCCAGTGCTGCGGCAGGAGCTGCGGCGGGATCGCGAGGAGCTCCGGGGCGGGCCGCAGGGACGTGCTGACCAGCCAGAACAACGGGAAGACCATCACCAGCCCGAGGGCGACCAGGAGGACCTGGATCACGAGCTGGATGGGGTTGAGTCGCCGTCGGTGGATCATCTCGCCCCCTTAATCCGTCGGCCGGTTGAACAACCGGAACTGGAGGAGCATCAGGACGATGACCACCAGGAACAGGTAGACCGCCTCGGCCGCGGCATAGCCGAAGTTGAAGTAGCGGAAGCCGTTCTGGAAGATGTCGTAGACCAGCACCGGCACGAGGTAGCCGGGCGCCCCCTGGACGTCGGATGCCAGCACGAACACCTGGGTAAAGACGTTGTACGCCTGGATCGTCGTGATCACCGTGACGAACAGCAGGATCGGGACCATCAACGGGAAGGTGATGTGCCGGACCTGCTTCCACGTGCTCGCGCCGTCGACCGCGGCGGCCTCGTAGTAGAGGCGCGGGATGGAGCGCATCCCAACGAGCAGGATGATCATGTTGTAGCCCACCTGGGCCCAGACCGAGATCATGATCACGGACACGATGGCCAGCGTCGGATCGGTCGTCCAGGCCTGGTTGGGGATCCCGAAGATCCCAGAGATCGCGTTCAGCACGCCGTGCTGGTAGTCGAGGATCGACCGCCAGCCGAGCGTCGCTGGAACCAGCGGCGTGACGACCGGCAGGAAGAAGAGGATCTCGATCAGTCCGCCGATCTTGCCGCCACCATAGGCCACGACGGCTGCCACGAGGTAGGCCAGCGCGATCGATACGACGGTCGTGCCGACGGCGATGATCGTCGTGTTGAGGAAGGCAGTCTGGAAGTTTGGGTCGCTCAGCAGGTTGATGAAGTTGTCCAGGCCCACGAAGGTGTGGGCCGGATTCACCAGCGACCAGTCGAAGAATCCCAGGATGACCGTGTAGATGATCGGGACGATCCGCAGGAACGCGAAGAGGGCCACGATCGGCGCCAGGAAGCCGTAGGCGAACAGGTAGGTTCGCCGGCGCTGGGGTGGCACGGACGGCAGCGCGGACCGAACGCGGTGAAGTCCCCGCCCAATCGTCCCCGACGCCATCATCGGCTCAGTCTCACGGTCTCAGACCCTCGAATTGCCTGGGCCTCCGCGAGGAGCGTGCCCCTCGGGGAGGCCCAGAAAGCTGCCTGAAACTGTGGCGGCTAGCGGCCGCCGGGACCTAGCTCACTGCCCGAAGTCGTTGTGGGCCTTCAGGATGGTGTTCGTTTCATCGGCGAACTGCTGCAGCTTCTGCATCGCGCCGGTTGGATTGTCGACCAGCGACTTGTCGGGGTAGGTCGCGACAAGATGGGTGGCCAGCTTCGTCTCGATCTCGTCCCATTCCGGGATCAGGTAGTCGGTCTGGTAGCCAGCCTGGTAGTCAGGATCCTTGACGAGCATGGCGCCCCAGGCCGGTTGCTGAGCGAGCAGGGCGGAGTAGTCGAGGTCGATCCGGGCGGGAACCCAACCCGAGATCGTGGCAATGGATTGCTGCTGGGGCAGATCCATCAGGAACCTGATGAAGTCCCAGGCAGTTTGCTGGTGGGGCGAGTTGGCCGAGACGTCAAAGGATTCGGTGCTGTGGAGGGTCGTCGTCGGCAGTTTGACCGCGCCATAGTTGAGCGTCGGGGCGTTCGCCGCGATGTCGCCGATGACGTTTGACTCGCGCATGAACATCGCGGTCAATCCCTGTTCGAACGCCTTGGTGTCGGCGCCGATCTTGGTGTCGTCGATGAGCGGCGGCTTGTTGACGCCGTTGACGTACATCTCGAGGACCTTGACGCCGCTGTCATTGGCGTAGCTCGCGCTGTACTTGCCGGCGCTGTTCTGGGCCAGCAGTCCGAGCGGCGCCTGGGGCGTGCCGTACTGCATGAGCCACAGCCAGAACTTTTCGGCCACGCCACTGCCCTGGCCGCTGAGGCGGAAGCTCAGGCCCGACCGGCTGACGGCGCCGTTGGCGTCGTACTTCGTAAGCAACGGCGCGGCGGCCATGATCTGGTCCAGCGTGGTGGGTGGCTGGACGTTAGCCGCGCTCAGGTAGTCCTTGTTGTAATAGAGGGCGACCGCGCTGACGAATTCCGGAACGCCCCAGACCTGGCCCTTGTAGGTCACGTGGGACTGGACGAACTTGTCGAAGACGCCACTGGTGACGAACGACTGCATCCAGGCCGGAACAGGAGCCAGCAGGTTTTGGTCGACGAACGGCGTCAGGAAGGCCAGGCTGTGCTCGACGATGTCGGTCGAGGTCTTGGTCGGCAGGGCGATCGTGAGCTTTTGCTCGTAGCTCCGGAGGTCGGTGCTCGAGACGGTGATCGTGACGTTCGGGTGCAACGCGTGGTACGCGTCCGCGGCCTTCTTGTAGACCGGGTCCATCTCGGAATAGCCGCTCGACAGCGTGAGTGCAACCGTGCCCGACTCAGGGCCCGGGCCGGTATCTCCGGCGCCCGGCGACGCAGATCCGCCGGCCGCGCCGCTCGATGTCTGCGGCGTCGCGGAGGCTTGCGCCACGGTCGGCGGTGCTGCCGTGGCCGACGACCCGCAGGCGCCTACCAGGAAGCTGACGGCGACGAGGGTCACCAGTCGTTTGGAATAGGACATGTGTCTGTACCTCACTACCTCTCTACATCCCTGTTCGCGATTTCAAGCGCTCCCAAGACGATCCGCATCCTCCATAGGTCAGGCTTCCGGTCCAGCGTCGACCGTCCCGGGCGGGCTCTCCGTCGAGGGCCGGGGACGGGCTCGGCCGCGCGTGGCGGCCTTCGGTTGGGCCGCGCCGCCGGTCGGCCAGGAATAGCCCTGGGAACCGCCGGGCTTGAGACGGTGGCCACGGCCGTGGGCCGTCGCGCTGGCGTCCATCCGGCCGAGGAGGAGCTCGCCGGCCTGGATCACGTGGGCCCTCACCGCCGCCTCCAGCCGATCCGGGTCGCGGCGCTCGACCGCGGTCGCGATGGGCTGGTGCTGCCCGACCAATGTCGCGGCGTCGGCCGAGAACAGCTGATTGGTGAGGACGATCCGGCGCGACAGGACCTGGAGGGTATCCAGGCGGTCGAGCAGCATCTGGTGGCCGCAATGCAGGAACACCGCCCGGTGGAACCCGGCGTCCGCATCGGCGACGGCCACTGGATCGGCGCCGATCGTGGCCTGCCGGAGGCGATCGAACGCGCTCCGAACCTCCTCCTGGTAGACCCTCGAGGAACCATTCGCCTCGAGTGCCAGCCGGGCCGCATACGGTTCAAGCAGGGCCCGCAGGCTCGTGATCTCCCACGTCGCACGAGGCGAGAGCTGCGATACGAAGGCTCCCCGGCGGGGGAAGACGTCGACCAGGCCGCGGTCGGCCAGCATCCGCAGCGCTTCGCGGATCGTGCCCCTGGACGTGTTCAGGTCCGTCGCCAGGGCGATCTCGGGAAGCCGCGCTCCGGGCTCGAAGGTCCCGCCGACGATGGCCTCCCGGATGTGCTTGCTGACGGCCTCCGTCATCGTGTCGGGCCGCTGCATGACCGTCAATGGGCGCGCCTCGAAAATTGTTGATTGCCCGACAATAGACCCTCCCGGAACGCCCCGCAACCGATCATAGCGGGCTGGTATCTGGCCCTCGCTCACAGCCGCTTGACTCTCGGCCGGTAGCGCGCGATCGCAGCCTGGTTGGCCTCGTCTCCGCCGGGGCTGTTGGCGCTGCGCCAGATGGGCGGGTCGAACTTTCGGCGGGCGAGCTCGGCAATCGCCTCGAGCATCAGGGCGTTCAGGGCGAACGAGTTGGCAAACGTCGAGACGGCCCCGACCCGCTCCTGGATGCCGTCGACCTCCATCAGGGCGTCGCCGACCGGCACCTTCGTATCGATCGTGAAGTCCGTGAGGTCGGTCAGGTCCTGGCCGCCCGGATGGCGGGCGGCGTGGCCTTGCGGCAGGGCCCGCTGGAGCTCGACCGAGGTGACTCCGATCGTCGTGACGCCGAGCTCGCGGGCGTAGAGGGCGCAGTCGATCGTGCTCGAGTTCACGCCGTAGGCATTCACAATGATCAGGATGTCGCCGCTCGATAGGTTGGCATTCCGAAGGACCGTCCGGCCATAACCGGGGGTTCGTTCGACGAGCATCGACCGAACGGCGCCGTGGGCCAGGAGGAAGCCATCGTCGAGGAGCGCGTTGACGCAGGCCAGGCCGCCGGCCCGGTAGAAGACCTCCTCGGCACCCATCGAGGAATGGCCGCCCGGGCCGATGACGTTGACCAGCCGGTCATCCGCGACCCGGTCCGCCACGGCGACGGCTGCGCCCATGATCGAGTCGCGCTCCTCTTCGGCGATCCGGCCCACGAGCGCGTTGATCCGCTCCAGGTACTCGTCGTACATCGCTACAGCCATCGCGCTCCTTCTCCTCAGCGTTCCGTCGACGTCACCGAGCGCCGGTCGCGGCGGCGCGACTCGCCCCCTGGACCATGGCGATCATTTCCTCGGCGAGCTTTTCGCCCTCTCCACTTCGGAGCACGCTCGCGTTCGGCTCGTAGCCGCCCTCCGCGTAGGCCTCGGCGGTCGGGATGTAGCCGACCGTCCCGTCGCACAGGGCGGCGATGCACGTCGTCGCGTCGCCGAGGGTGGCTCGGATCCGCTGGCCGAGGGCCACGAATAGCTCGCCCTGCACCCCGACGTGGACGAACGGACCGAACCCGAGGGCGCTGATCCGGACTCCGACGGGGCCGTCGCTGCCCGGGGCCGCCGCCTGGCCGGCGACGAGGTCGGCATAGGCCGCCGCGACGAGGGCGTGATACGTTGTGTCGGCCGACAGATTCAGTCCCTTGACGGCTGTGGCCGCGGCGATCGCCATATCGGCGACCCGGCGTGCCTCGACCGGCTCCGGGAGTGGCTTGCGGGCAAGCTCGACGATCTCCGAGGCGCCCCATACGCGCTGCGCCGCCGAAGGTTGCAGCCCGTTGCGCACCTCAAGCGCGGTCTCCGCCAATGCGCGGCCGTATTTCTCGGCGGACTCGAAGGTCCGCCACGGGACGACGACGCCGACCATGCTTCCTTCGGGCGAGTAGCCGCCGGGATTCACGTCGCCCTGGGGCCCGGTCGTGAACACGACGAGGCCGCCGATCACCTGCTCCAGCTCGCGGCACAGGACGCCCGGGTAGTCGGCGGAGTAGAGCGTGTTGTTCGGCCCGAGCGTGGTCGGGTGGCAGCCGTAGTTCACGAGGGTGGCCATGGGCTGGCCGGCTTCGTCATCGAGCCGGACCACCGTCACCCGATCGTCCACCGGACCACCGCCAGGCCGCCGGTTTGCGCCGATCCCGGTGACCGTGCCGACACCGACGGCAATGGTGGCCTCACGCCGGGTCGAGGACGCCTCCGCGACCGCGACCGCGATCCGCTCGGCGATCATTCGCTCGATCGGCGAACCGGGCTCCGCCACGGGGCCGCTGTGGGTATGGGTGCCCACCAGCTGGAGCCGCCCGCGGGGGATCCCGGTGGAGCGCAGGACCGGGCCGGCTACGAGGTCCTGGACACCCTGGTCGACCTGGAGCAGCTCGGCCACGACCAGCCCGACGGTCGTCCCGTCGGCGCCCTCGGCAACGATCACCCGAGCGTGCAGCGGGTCGTGGACCCCGGTCGCGCCGGTCGTGCGCGATTCGAAGCCGGCCATCAGGCAACCGAGCGGCGGGGTGATGTCGACCTGGGCCGTGCCGATCTTCATTGGGCCGGTGTCCTCAGCGTGACCGTTCGGCCCGTCTCACTGGCCTCGACCGCGGCAACCACGATCTCCAGGGCATCCCGGCCATCCTCGCCGGTAATCGCCGGCGGGCGACCCGTCCGAATCGCCTCGACGATATCGCGGTATTGCCGGATGTGACCGGTGGCGTCGGTGCCCCACGTTGCCGGGGCAAGCTGGCCGGCGGGCGTGCTCGTCGGATCCGCTGCTGCCGGGTTCGCCGGGAGGTCCACTGCCGCACCGGGCGCGAGCGACCACTCGACGGCCTCCTGGCCCAGGATTCGAGCATGGCCGAGGTCTCCATAGATGCGCAGCTCCTGGCCGAACCCTGGCTCGGCGCAGGTCGTCGCCACGATCGACCCGAGCGCGCCAGTGGCGAACCGCAGGCTCACGGTCGCCGTGTCCTCGGCCTCCATCTCGTGCCCGATCGTCGCCACCCGGCCGGCGACCGAGACGACCGGTCCCCCGATCCAGCGGACCAGGTCGACCATGTGGATCGCCTGGTTCATGAGGACGCCGCCGTCCATCGCCCGGGTCCCGCGCCAGGCGGCACTGTCGTAATACGACTGCGGTCGGTGGTAGAGGCCTTCGCCGATCACGAGCGCGATCCGCCCGAACCCGTTGTCGGCCAGGGCGGTGCGAACTGCCTGCATGACCGGCTCGAAACGACGCTGGGAGATCGTGGCGACAAGTCGACCGACCCGCCGGCCCTCGGCGATGACCGCGTCGGCGTCCGCCATCGTCAGGGCGAGGGGCTTCTCTACGACAACGTGCTTGCCGCCGCGCAGGGCAGCCAGGGCGATCTCCGCGTGCGAACCCGAGGGCGTGCAGATTGCGACGGCATCGACATCCTGGCGGGCGATCAGCTCGTCGAGATCGGTGGTCCAGGGCACCCCCCAGCGCTCACCGGCGGCGCGTGCCCGCTCGGTCGAGGAGCTCTCGACGGCCACGAGGACGGCGCCCTCGACGGCCGCGATCGCCTCGACGTGCTGGGTCGAGATCGCGCCGGCCCCGACGAGCGCGAAGCGAACAGCCGCTGCGGCATCTGGCCCGTCCGCGGGTGGCCGGCCGCTCACGCCCGTGCCGCGGCCACCTTGGCGACCGCCGCGACGACGTCATCGATGTCCTGGTGCGACCCGAGCAGGATCGGCATCGAGAACATCAGGACCTCGTCGGCCGCGGCCCGCTCGGCCGCCGGGCAGTCGACCGGTTCGCGACCACCGAGCTTGACGACCTCGTCACGCACGGCCTGGTTCCGGTTCAGCGGGACATACCCCTGGAAGACCGGCACGCCCTCGGCGCGGAGGGCCTCCGCGAAACGCATCTTGTGGAGTCCGCCGTTCGCCGCGCCGAGCCAGCGCCAGTGATACGTGTACCAGCTGTGGGCGGTGACCCCGTCGGGGACCTTCACCGCGACGACATCCGGGATCTGCTCCAGCTGCGAGGTCAGGTACGCAGCCGCTTCGGTGCGCTGCTGCTGCTGGGCCGGCATCCGCGTCATCTGGGCCAGCAGGACGGCGCCCTGGAACTCGCTCATCCGGAGGTTCCAGCCGATCCGGACGTGCTCGTACCACTCACCGCCCCGCCGACGGCCGACGTTGCGGTACGACCAGAGCAGCTCATCGAGCTCGTCGTCGTTCGTGACCATGATCCCGCCCTCGCCGGCGGTGATCGGCTTCGACGACTGGAAGCTGAACACGCCGATATCGCCGATGGCTCCGACGGGCCGGCCGCGCCATGCCGCACCGTGCGCCTGGGCGGCATCTTCGATGACCCGCAGCCCGTGGCGCTGCGCCGCCGCCATCACGCCGTCCATGTCGGCCGGCGATCCGCCGTGGTGGACGGGCACGATCGCCCGTGTCCGGGGCGTGACAGCCTGGTCGATGAGCGCGGGATCGATGAGCAGCGTCTCGGGGTCCACGTCCACGAAGACCGGGATCGCCCCGAGCAGCAAGGCGGCGTTCGCAGTGGCAATGAACGTGTACGGCGGAACGAGGACCTCGTCGCCCGGACCGATGCCGATCGCCTTGAGGGCGACCGCGAGGCCCATCGTGGCGTTGGCCACGGTGACGCCGTGGCGGGCCGCCTGGAGTGCGGCGAACTCGACCTCGAACTGCTTGATGTACGTGCCATCGATCGAGCCCCAGACGCCCGAGCGGAGGGCACGCAGGAGGATCTCCTCCTCCTCGCTCCCGAACTGCGGCCAGAGGGGGAACGTCCTCGTCCGGACGGGCGTGCCTCCGTTGATGGCGAGATCAGAGCTGGAGATCGCGGCGGTGGCCATCTGGCCCTCCTCTTGGGGCGAAGCTAGTGGGCCACGCCGGTCGCTGCGGCTTCGTCGATGAACATGGCGACATCGGGATGGCGGCGGAGCGCGGAGGCGGGGCAGGCCACCTCGATCGGGCCGTCGAGGGTGCGGGCAACCGCGGCGGCCTTCGTCGGGCCGGGAACGACGACGCTGATCGCGCGAGCGGCCAGGATCGTCGACATCGTCACCGTCATCGCCAGGCGGGGCACGAGGTCGATCGTCGTGAACGCCCCGTCGCGAACCTGCTGCGCACGGCTCGTCTCATCAATGAGGACCGGCTTCACCACCTCGGGGTCCTCGAAGTCCGCCACGTGTGGGTCGTTGAACGCCACGTGGCCGTTCTCGCCGATCCCGACGAGGGCGAGGTCCAGCCCGCCGTCTGCGAGCAGGGCGCCGTAGCGTCGGCACTCAGCCCCAGGGTCCGCCGTGGTTGGATCGAGCTTCTCGACCCGCCCGGGATGGACGACGTCGAAGATGTGGCGATCGAGCCACTGTCCGAACGCGTGCTCGTCGCCGCGCGGCAAGCCCACGTACTCATCCATGTGGAACGCTTCGACCCGGCTCCAGTCGATGCCTTCGACTCGTCCGAGGGCGTCGAGGAACCCGACCTGGGAGGCCGCCGCAGCGAAGAGCAGCCGGGGGCGCCTTCCATCCTCGGCGAGGAGCCGTCGCAGCCGCTCGGCGACGTGGTTGGCCGCGGCGCTGCCCAAGGCGGCCCGATCGGCGAGGACCGTGACGTGGAGCTGGTCGCGCTGGAACTCGGTCACGTGTGCTCCGGGACGAATACGACGAAGAAGACGTAGTCGAGGGGTTCCGGGCCGGTATTGGTGATCAGGTGCTCGGTGCCCATCGGGATCAGGACGCCACTGCCGGCCCCGACGACCGTCCGCTCCGAGTCCAGCTCGACGAAGCCCTCGCCGGCGACGACGAAGTAGACCTGGTCCTCGTCGAGATGGGTGTGTGCGGGAACGGTCTCGCCCGGCCAGATTCGAACGTGGGTGACGTTCAGCCGCTTCGTCTCGAAGATTGGACGGTAGTCGGCGTAGGTCTGCGGCTCGGTTGCGATGTCGCTGATGTTCTTGGTCACGAGCGGTGGACCTTTCGCTGCTGGTGCCTGGGTCAGTGCAGGTGATCCGTGCCTTCGATCGCGCCGAGCGCGACGGCGTCGAAGTCCCAGCCATGCTCGGCGCACATCTGGCGCACGTGGCTATCCCACGTCGGCTCAGCCGTAGGGCGTCCGCCGGTGAAGCAGTCGATGCTGAGGTACACGAAGGGCGCCGAGCCGGTGCAGCGGACCGCGTGATGGACGCCGGGCGGCGTCCGGACGAAGTCGCCCGCCTTGAGCGGGAATGTCTCCTGCTCGGAGAGCCCGACGGTCATGTCGGCCGTCCCTCGCAGGACGAAGAAGACCTGCTCGGCATCGGGATGAACGTGCAGCGGTGGCGCTTCGCCGGGCTCGAGGATCACGAAGAACGCCTCGGACGTGGCAGCATCCGCGCGGTCCATGATCAGGTCATTGGTGTGGGTCGGGAAGCGGTAGCGCGAAACCTTCCGCGAATCGAACACGTATTGCGTCACGACCGACCTCGAGTCATTGACCGTTGTTGACTGTCCTACAATAGATCAGACGCACGGACCTCAGCAAACGACGAAGATGACCATGCTCAGCCGCCGACCGGTGGCTTCGCCAGGCGGCTCGACACGGGGACGACGATGAGCGGACTGTTCGGGCTCGACGGCCAGGTCGCGGTCGTGATCGGGGGCACGGGCGTGCTCGGTGGCGCGATCTGCCACGGGCTGGCTGACGCCGGAGCTGCAGTCGCGGTCCTCGGCCGCTCCCGGGAGCGTGCGGACGCTCGGGTCGCGGCGATCGAGACAGCAGGGGGCCATGCCGTTGCCGTTCTCGCTGACTCGACGTCGCCTGATTCCGTTGAAGCTGCCCGCCGGGAAGTCGAACGGCTGCTCGGGCCGGCAGACATCCTCGTCAATGCCGCGGGGGTCAACAGCTCGACGCCGTTCCTGGAGATCGACCTCGAGGAGTGGCACAGGATCCTCGATGCCGACCTGACCGCCGTGTTCGTCGCCTGCCAGGTGTTCGGCGGGGCAATGATCGAACGCGGCACGGCAGGCTCGATCATCAACATCTCGTCGGCATCGTCCGGGCCGCCGCTGTCACGCGTGCTCACGTACTCGGTGGCCAAAGCCGGCGTGAACAGCCTCACCCAATATCTCGCCCTCGAGCTGGCGCCACACCACATCCGCGTCAACGCGATCGCGCCCGGCTTCTTTCCGGCAGAACAGAATCGCGCGCTGCTTTCCGAGGAGCGCGTCCGCTCGATCATCGGGCACACCCCGGCGCGCCGGCTCGGCGAGCCCGACGAGCTGTGCGGGACCGTCGTGTGGCTCGCCTCGGCGGCCGCCTCGGGGTTCGTCACGGGGGCCATCATCCGGGTCGATGGCGGCTTCACTGCAATGACGATCTGATGCCCGGGGGCGCCTCGATCGACCTCAACGCGGACGTCGGCGAGAGCTTCGGGCCATGGCCGATGGGCCATGACGAGGCGCTGATGGCGGTGGCTACCTCAGTCAACATTGCCTGCGGGTTCCACGCTGGCGATCCGGTGGTGATCTCGAGGACGATCGATCTGGCGGTGCAGGCCGGACTGGCGATCGGGGCGCATCCTGGATACCCGGATCGCGAAGGCTTTGGCCGGCGCGAGCTCGCCATGAGCCCGGCCGAGCTCGAAGCGTCCGTCCTCTACCAGGTGGCCGCAGTCGCCGGCATGGTCCAGGCCGCGGGCGGCCGGCTCGCCCACGTCAAGGCGCACGGGGCGCTCTACAACCGAGCCGCCGCGGACGCCGGGATTGCGACCGCCATCGCGCGCGCTGTCTGGCGAATCTCTCCAGAACTCGTCCTGTTCGGGCCACCTGGATCCGAGCTTCTCGAGGCGGCTGAGGCGATCGGCCTGCGTACGGCGGCCGAAGGCTTTGCCGATCGAGCCTACGAACCCGACGGTACGTTGCGCTCGCGCCGACTTGAGGGCGCCCTCCTGACCGATCCTGCGCTCGCAGCGACCCAGGCGGTCGCGCTCGCCCAGGCCGGCCAGGTCCAAACGCTGTGCGTGCACTCGGATACCCCGGGTGCTCCGGAGGTCGCTCGAGCCGTGCGCTCGGCGCTCGAGGCTGCGGGCTTCGCCGTCCAACCCGTGGCGGCCTATGCGCAGGGTGATCGAAGCCAGGGATGATCGAGCCCTTTGGAGATCGGGCGTTCCTGGTCGTCCTCGGTGGCGGCATCAGCCCACGAGTGAACCGGCACGTCCACGCCCTGGCCGAGGCCGTCCGAACTGAGACGGCTCAAGGCGTCGCCTGGGGCAATCCCGTCCCTTCGTACGAGTCGGTCGTCGTGCCGTTCGATCCGCTGCTACTTGATCCGGCGGAAGCCCAAAAGCGCTTGGCCGACCTTCTCGCGGCGACCGAAGAAAGGCCGACGATCGAGCCTGCGACGGCCCCGACCGTCGAGATCCCAACCCGATACGGCGGCGAATCCGGACCTGACCTTGCTGAGGTCTCGAGGCGCCTCGGGCTTACCGAGCAGGACGTCGTCGCCCGCCACACCGGCCGCGAGTACCTCGTGTACATGATGGGGTTCACGCCCGGATACGCGTACCTCGGCCTCCTGCCGAAGTCGCTCGAGCTCCCGCGGCGCGACGTCCCGCGGGTCAGGGTCGCCAGCGGCAGTGTCGGGATCACGGGCCGGCAAACGGGGGTCTACCCGACCGAGTCGCCCGGCGGGTTCCACATCATCGGGCGGACCGATCTCGTGCTCTGGGATCCTGCGCGCGAGCCTCCGTGCCTGTTGGAGCCGGGACGTCGCGTCAGGTTCCTCGAGATCGCCGACTGATGCTGGAGGTGGTCGAGGCCGGGCTGGAGACGACGATCCAGGATGGCATGCTCCGGCAGTTCGAACACCTTGGCGTTCCCTCGGGAGGGGCGAGCGATCCCTGGTCGTTGGCGGTGGCAAACCTGCTCGTTGGCAATCAGGCCGACGACGCCGCCGTCGAGGTGACGATCCTCGGACCGCACCTCGCGGTGCTCCGGACGTGCGTCGTCGCGATCGCCGGTGCGGACCTGGGAGCCGCGGTTCCCGAGGAAGGCCGCCGACTCGCCCCAGGCGCGAGCTACCTCCTGCACCCCGGCACGAGCCTGCGGTTCGAGGGCGAAACCGGCGGCACCGGCGGAGCCCGGGCGTATCTGGCGCTCGCCGGTGCGGTCGACGTCCCGGAGGTCCTCGGCTCGCGTGGCACCTGCCTGCCCGGCCGGTTCGGCGGCATCAAGGGTCGCGCACTCTGGGCCGGCGATGTCCTCGCGCCGATGCGCGCGTGGGACCCGTCGACCGCCGGACGCGTTTGGCCGGACCGAACCTGGCGCCCGGCCCGGGGACCGATCCGACTCCTGCCCGGGCCACCAACCTTGAGCCGACCCGCGAATGGGGCCTTCGAGGCACTGATCGACACGCCATGGGTCGTCGCACCGAGCTCGAACCGGGTGGGCATTCGCCTTGAGGGCACGTCGATCGAAGTTGATCCGCAAACGGCCGGTCGGCTGCTTTCGAGGGGCACAGTGCCTGGCTCGGTCCAGATCGTGCCGGGTGGCCAGCCGATCATCCTGTTCGTCGACTCCCCGACGACGGGCGGCTACCCAATCGGCGGGGTGGTCGCGACCGCCGACCTGCCGCTCGTCGGCCAGCTCGGCCCGGGCGATCCCGTCCAGTTCGTGGCCACGTCCCTCGAAAACGCCCGAGCCGCTCTCGCGAGCCAGCAGCGAAGGCTGGGTCGGGCTACGCAGAACTTTGGCTTACCTCGCTAGACGCTGATGCCCCGCACGGCCAGACCGTGGCGCACGGCCAGACCGTGGCGCACGGCCAGACCGTGGCGCACGGCCAGACCGTGGCGCACGGCCATGAGCAGGTCGCTCGCGGTCCGATGGCATCGCCGAGCGCCTCCTGGTCGATGACCTCCATCCATTCGCCGTGAACAGCGGTGTTCCGTCGCCGGTTCAATCGCAAGACCGGCCGGTTGACAGGCCCTCGCGCGAGATGCCCTGCCTCCGCTTGCCAGTGGGCAAGGATATCCTTGAGATATCCCTCCGACCGCCCCACCTTGGGGCCGCGACGTCCCGGAACCAAACCGCGAACGCGCGATCCGACCATCTGCTACATTCATGTACATGGACCGGACCGTTGGCATTGCCGAGCTGCGTCAGAACCTGAGTCGCTACCTGGAGCGCGTGGCGAACGGGGAACGCTTGCTCGTGACCGATCGCAATCGACCGGTCGCGGAGCTCGGTCCGCCACCCATCGTCGGCGCGGCCCTGGATCGACTGATCGCCGAAGGAAGGATCAGCCGCCCCATCCGTCGCGGGCTGCCAGCGCCGCTGTCCATGGACGCCGACCCCCACGCTCTGAGTCGAGCCCTCGATGAGATCCGCGGCGAGCGCTGAGCCTTGCCGCTCTTCTACGCGGATTCGTCAGCGCTCGTGAAGCTCGTGCGTCACGAACCGGAAAGCGACGCGCTCCGGACGTTCCTGGCCGACGCGGACCTTGTGTCGTGCGAGCTCGTGCTCACCGAGATCCCGCGAGCAATCCGGCGCGCGGCAGCCCTCGATCCTCGATTGAATCTGGACCCGCTGATGGATCGTGCCGGCGAAATCGTCGATGCGGTCGGGCTGCTGCCGCTCGACCGGGCCCTGCTCCTGGCGGCGGGCGCGCTGTCCGAGCCGGCGCTCCGAGCCCTCGATGCGATCCACGTCGCCGCGGCGATCGGCCTTGCGCCAGTGGACGCCTTCGTCACCTACGACGAGCGACAGGCCGCGGCGGCGCGCCTGGCCGGACTGCGCACGATCTCGCCGGGCGCCTGACGCGGGCTCCTAGCTCAGATCCTCGCCAGCAATCCGGAGCAGCAGGTCGAGCAGGGTCCAGCGCTCCTCTTCCGAGAGGCCTGCGAACGAAGAGCCCAGGACCGAGCCGGCGACCGGGTGACCGGCGGCCAAGATTTGCCCCCCTCGCGGTCGGAGGCCAGGATCGTCTCGATCGTGACCCGGTGCCCCGATGGCTCGCGGTTGTCAACAAGGTGTCTGGGAATCGCATCTAGAGGCGGCTAGCCCGTTGTTCGCCTCGCATTGATCGGCCAATGCAAAAGAGCCCCGGCCTGACGTAGGCCGGGGCTCTCTGGGTTCGATTGTCACGCCGAGGCGACGCTGCGTGGCTGTGGGCCTATTTCTCGATGTGCGCAGCCACCGGCTGGATCACGCCGTGCCGCTGCATTGCGGCCGCCAGCTCGGGTGGAGGCGACGCAAGGCCCGCCTGGATTGCGCCGGCGTCGGCGGCGTCAAAGCTGACCGCAACGTTCTTGCTGCCATCGGCGGCAACGTGGTCGACGACATTCGAAGCGCCCATCGCCCCGATGCTTGTGGCGCGTTCGCTCTTAAACCCCAGCCAGCGCTCCACGTCCTCAACAGCGTGGGTAAGGACAATCTTCGTCACATCGGTCTCCTTCTTGGGACGCCTGGACGCGGATCGCGGCTGATTCGCCGAGCCGCTCAGGAAACGCGAGTATGCGCGTAGGAGGAAGCGCTGCTTCCGTCGGCAATCTCCTCGAGCCGGGTCAGACGTGCCGATGCAGATCAGCCTCTGGCGAATCTGGTGGGGCGTCATCAACCCGGGGAGGCTGCGCCCAGCCCATTTGGGCCACATCCCGCTGGGGGTACGAGAGATGGACGACCTCGTGCTCCACGTTGGCGATCGCCGACGCCGGGATGAATAGATCGTCCGCGAGCCCGCCGACGTTGGTGAGCAGATAGTTCTGGCTCGCCTCGCGGACCGTGCCCACCTGATGCCCATCATTCCCGAGCACGGCCCAGCCGGATTTGATGTCCGTCATTCGCATCGAGGGCTCCTCCTGCGGTCTGTGCCTAAAGGTATCCCTCTCGGGTAGGCTCATCGAGATGAATCCGGCGGGATCCGATGTCGAGAGAGGTGGGCGATGACCGCTCAGCCGGAGCGTCCGCCGGCCACCCGGCTGGGACGCCTCGTCCGAACCACGACGAAGGGTGCCGTCAGCGGCGCTGCCCCGCAGCGCGAGGAACATCGGCAGACGAACTGGCTGCGCGACGTGATCCTCGGCGGCCAGGATGGCCTCGTCAACATCCTGGGCATCATCCTGGGGGTGATCGCGGGTGGTGGTTCCGAGACCGTCCTGATCGTCGCCGGCTTCGCCGCGGCGATCACCGAGTCCATCTCGATGGCGGCGGTCGGCTACACCTCGTCGGCCTCAGAGCGGGACTACTACCTCGCCGAACAGGCCCGTGAGTCGGCCGAGATCGCCGCGTCGCCAGAGGCGGAGCGGCAGGAGATCCGCGAGATCTACGCCGCCAAGGGCTTCACCGGCCCGCTGCTCGACGACGTCGTGTCCACGATCACCGCCAACCGCGAGACGTGGCTGACAACGATGATGAACGAGGAGCTGCACCTCCAGCCCGTTGAGAACCGGGCCATCCTGCGCGCCGCGATCGTCATCGGGATCGCCACCCTGATCGGGCACCTGATCCCACTCGTACCCTTCCTGTTCCTGGATCGAAACACGGCCCTGATCCTGGCCATCGTACTGAGCACGGTCGCGCTCTTCGCGGTCGGTGTCTACTCCGCGGTCACCCTCGTCGGTGACTGGCGGACGAGTGGCGTCCGGATGGTGGTCATCGGCCTGGGGGCAGCGGCCATCGGCTTTGGCGTTGGGCGCCTGTTCAACGTCGGGGGCTGAGAACGCCCCGCGGTGGACCCGTTCGAATCCACCGCGGGTGCCGGTCGTCAGGGCGATGGAGATGCCCCAGAAGGCCCTGGACTCGAGGTCGACGTTTCGATCTTGATCGAGGCGACGATCGCGTCAAGCTCGGCCAGGTCGGCGGGTGAGCTCCCCGCCTCGTGACGGGCGACGAGAACGAAGGTCTGGCCGCCAACGTTGACGATGTCGACGACATCGGTCGAGCCGGCGGCAGTACAGCACAGGCCGCCCGTCGTGCTCCCGGGGTCCGGCCAGAAATGGAGCAGCCCGGATTCGCATTGGGCCTCATCGAAGCCGGCAGGTATCGTCAACTGGATCTGTTTGGCAGGGAAGCCGCCGACGGCGACATTGGTTGGGGTGGTCGCGACCCGGCCCTTCTGGGCCACCAGCAGACTCGTCAGCTGATCGACCGTTGTGCCGGCGCTGACCGTCTTCGTCCAATGGCATGCGTCGGTGTAGACGTCGGTCACGAACATGGTCACGAAGAACACGTTTGGCGCGCCGTCGCGCCTCACGAACCCCTGGTCGGTCGTCCACCCGGCCGGGACCGTGAAGGTGACCTTGCCCGGGGTAACGTACCCGGCGTCGAAGGAGTACGTGCCAGCCTCCAGCGTGCCGGTCACGCAGGTGGATATGGTCGAGCTGCAAAGTGAACCGGGCGGGATGACCCGCGAGCCAACAGTGCCGATGATCGCCGGTGATGAAGAGGCTGTCGCGCTCGACGCCGGACTCGGGCTCACACTCGGGACGGGTGTCGAGCTTGGGTTCGGCGGGGGTCCGAACCCACCGATGGGGGTGGGTCTCGGGATCAGGATGATGCCGAGCACGGCAACGACGATGGCGATCGCCGCCAGCGCGCCGACAACGCGGACCTGGGTGTTCATGTAGGGCAACCTCCACGCCGGCCACCAGGCTCGGCGCTGATGTGTCGATCGGATCCGGGCGCGCGACGACGTGAGCAGATGCTCCGGCGCGCGGTCGGGAGCTTCGTCCTGGAGCCAGGCCGCAATCACGGGATCTGGATCGGGCCGGCTTGTCATGCGAGGACCTTTCCGGCCGAGCTGCTCCGCGCGTCCGCCTCGAGCGCAGCGCGCAGAGCCTCGGTCGCGTAGTGCAGCCGCGACTTGGCCGTGCCGACCGGTATCCCGATCGTTGTGGCAGCCTCGTCCACGGTCAATCCGAGGTAGTGATGGAGAACGACAATCGTTCGATGCTCGATCGAGAGCCGGGTGAAGACGCGCGCTAACTCGTCTCGATTGGCGAGCGCGTTGGCGCCATCCGGCTGGGAGGGTTCGATACGGAGAATGCTCAGGCTCGCGCCGGCACGACGCCGACGCCGAGCTTCGTCGGTCACGGAATGGAGCAACAGCCGATTCAGCCAGGCGTCGAATCGGTCGGGATCCCGGAGCCCGGGAAGATCACGCCAACAGTGGACGAGCGCCTCCTGTACGGCGTCCTCCGCACTGTCGAAATCCCGAAGGATCAGGCGTGCGATCCGGTACAGGTGGTCGATCGAGGCGGTCATCAGGAGATCGAACGCGTCTCGATCCCCTGATCGCGCCAATCGCACCAGTTCCGGCTTCGCCACTTGACCCCTCGCCTTCGTCCGCGATCACCGGTGCAGGCCGGCGATCTACGTATTGGCGGGATTCGGGTGAGGATCGTTCAAATATTCCACGGGTGGCTTCTAGGAGATCGTCCGCAGCTGGGGCCACAGCGTGGTCCAGGGAGCGCGCAGGCCGGTGCACACCGTGATTGGCTCGCCCTGCTCGCTGTTCTTGACCCCGAGCCCGTTATCGATCGAGGCGACGACCTGGCAGCCCGTGAAGAACTGGCCAAAGTCCGCCGGCCTCCAGTCACCCACATGGATCACGACCGTGCGGTCGGCCGCCGGTGGTCCCCAGGCCCAATTCGCGTTGTGCCCCGAGTAGACCGGTGGCAGGCCCGAGCCGAGCAGGATGAGCGGGCTCGCCTCGCTGTAGTCGTTGGTCAGGATGACCGCGTGAGCGCGCTCGTCGGCGGGTAAGGCCGCCACGACGCGCTCCACCGTCGCCACGAACTGGGGCCACCCGATCTGGTTCGCGGTGTCGGGGATGGCCGCCGGGAGCGACGACGCCGCGAACGTGGCGACCGGCAGGACGGGCAGGGTCAGCAAGGCGATGAGCGCGCCCGACAGGCAAGCTGCAATCGCGAAGCTCCCCGCCTTGGGCCGGAAGTGGCCGCGGGCCAGCCAGCGGTCGATGGCCATCGCGCCGGCCGCCATGAAGATCGGTACGCTGCCGATCACGTAGTAGGCCTTGCCGCCCGTCACGTACACGAGCACGAGCGCGACGAGTGCGGCGATCCCGATCGCCCGCCACGGCACCGCGGCCTTGGCCCGCAGGGTCCACACCAGACCGGCCGCACTGACCGCGAAGAGCAGCGGCCCGGTAAAGAGCCAGAACAAGGGCACGAACTGCGCGCGGTTGTCGGCGGCGTAGCCCGCGATCGCCTGGGCCATGGCGAGCTGGGGCCAGCCGTTCGCCGCCTGCCAGGCGAGGTTTGGCGCCCAGAGGAGAAACGCGATCCCGACCGCGGACCACGCCCAGGGCGAGCGGACGACATCCCAGCGCCGGGCGAGGGCGAGCCCGACTACCAGCCCGGCACCCAGGAACAGCAGCGTGTCCTTGTTCTCGAGCCCGATCCCGGCGACCACGCCCACTGCCAGCCACAAGCGTCGATCGCCGCCGTCAAGCAGCTTGACGAGCAGCCACAGGACGAGCGCCCAGGCCAGGAGATCGGGGTCAGTGGTCGTGTCGAGGTGGCCAGCGCCCAGGTAGCCTGACAGCGCCGCTACCACCGCCGCCAGGACCTGCGCCCCTCGGGATCCGCCCAGGTCACGCGCGATCAGCGCGGTCAGAATCACGATGAGGCCCATCTCGAGGGCGGGCAGCAAGCGCACCGCTGTCGGCGAGACGCCGAGCAATGCGACCGATGCCGCCGACAGCAGAGGCGTCAACGGCGGCTGATCCACGTAGCCAAACGCCGGGTGCTGGCCGGCGACGACGAAGTACATCTCGTCGCCGTGGAAGCCGTAGGCACCCGACAGGAGCAGTAACACGGCGACCATCCCGCCGGCGATCAGGAGCACCGTCCTCGGGACGCTCAATGGCGGGGTCCGAGGGCTCGATGCCTTTGCGGCGGTCACGGTCCCGTCAGTGTACGCGGCGGACACAGCACGTCACGGCATAGAACCCGGGCACCCCGCTCACCTGGGCCGAGGCCATGCGCGATCCGCGCAGCCTAGCGACCCATGCCGCGCGGGGCGATGGGGAATTTCATGAGGAGCGGCGGCCGTTGACTTCGACTCGGCGGCGACTACGCTCGCGGTGCGCGCCGAGATGCAGCGCCGACCAGGCGATGCGCGGGGGAGCTCCGCCCGACGCGAATGGGCCGATCACGTCGGCCCGCACGCGTGGAGGGACGTCAGCGTGGCAGTCGATCCCGTCCTACCCCGATCTCGTCGCAACGTGCTCCTTGCCTCGATCGGCGGTCTTGCCGGCCTGCTGGTGAGCCGGCTGGCTCAGCCTCAGGAGACCGACGCAACCACCGGAACCATGGTCTACGGCACCGTCATGGACGAGGGTGTCGACCAGACCAGCCTGACATCGTCCGGAGACGTCACCGCCATCTTCCACAACGCGGGTTCCGTCCTGGCCCTTCAGGCCATCGCTGCCGGAGTCAGCGAGTCGGCAATCCTCGGCGCGAACACTTCGAATGGCCCTGGGGTGTTCGGCGGGAGCAACGGTGGCAACGGGGTCGAGGGGGGCTCCGTCCATGGGAACGGGGTCTTCGGGACGAGCACCTCGGGCGGGGGCCTCCTCGGCATCCGCACATCCGGCATCGGGGTGATCGGTCAGAGCACATCCTCGGCCGGGGTCGTCGGCTTCACGGCGGCCACCGACCAGCCGGGACTGTACGGGCAATCGACGAGCAACAACACCGGCACCATCGGCCTGAGTGGCGGCGCGCTCCCGTCAGCCCCACCGGCGAAGACCGGGGTCTATGGCTACGCGGCCCAGGACTCAGCTTCGGTCGGCGCCAAAGGCGAGTCGACCGCTGGGACAGGCACATCAGGGGTGTCGGCCACCGGGTCGGGCGCCAAGGGGTCGAGCACATCCGGCGCCGGCGTCGTCGGATCGAGCACGTCCTCGTGCGGCCTGCTCGCTACCAGCGTGTCAGCCAGTGGCGTCGCCGCAGCGAGCGCGGCCTCCGACCAGCCCGGCATCCTCGGTGTGTCGAACGGCAACCAAACGGGCATCTTCGGCCTCAGCCGGACCGGGTCCGGGGTCGTCCCGGTGCCGGTCACCCCGGCGAACACTGGCGTCTACGGGCTTGCCATTCAGGATGCAACGGCTGTCGGCGTCCAGGGCGAGTCGACCACCGGAACAGGCGTCCTCGGGCAGGCGACCACCGGCACGGGCGTCCTTGGCCAGTCGGTCAGCAACGTCGGGCTACTCGGGTTCGTGGGAGCCTCCACCTTGCCGACTCCTCCGGTCGGCACGGCCATGTTTGGGGCGAGCGCCGTTGGGGCCCACGACGTGTATGCCGGTGGGTCCGGTCGGATGGGCCTCCTGCCGAACCTCAGCGCCGGCCCAGCCCACGTCAGGCTCATACGCAGCCGGCGACGTGTTCTGCGACGCGGCCGGCAACCTGTGGGCATGCGTCGCGGCTGGCTCGCCCGGGTCGTTCCGCAAGGTTGCCGGACCTGCCACGGCAGGCGCCCTCCACGCGATCACTCCGGCGCGCGTCTATGACAGCCGGCTCTCGGACGGGCCGCTGCAGGTCGGTGCGAAGCGGACAGTTTCAGTGGCCACCGCGACGACCGGCGGCACGGTCGTTCCCGCGGGCGCCATCGCCATCGACTACAACCTGACCATCACACGAACCGAGGCTCGCGGCTGGCTCGGGCTCGTGCCGTCGGGCGCTCCATTCGGGAGCACCTCGTCGATCAACTGGTTCGCCACTGGCCAGATCCTCGCGAACGGCGGCATCTCCAAGCTCGGCGGCGATCGCCAGGTTGATGGCTGGAGCGGCGGTGGCGGGGTGGCCTCGACCCAGTTCATCATCGACATCACCGGTTACTTCGCATAACGAGGAGCGCTTCCACGTGGAGTCGGTAACGATGCCGAGCGGCGCAACCCACGTCACGTTCAGTCGCTAGCCAGGATCGTCGTCGTCCGATGACAACTCGATCGGTCCTCTGGCAGCGCACGGACGTGCCGGGCTTCGAATGGTGCCGGCTCGTGATCGAGGCGGCGAGCTCCAGGCTGTCCGGCACGGTCGTCCTCGCCTGGGACGGCTCGCCCTGGCGGATCGACTACGACATCGCGCTCGATGAGCAGGGCCGAACGCGGCGACTCGCGATCGGCGCCGACGGGGTTGCGCCAGACGGCGGCGCACCGAGCCGGGTCGACCTCGTCCTCGAGGCCGACGGGAATGGCCGCTGGATCCGCGATGGCAATACCATGATCGAGGACACCGATGCGATTGACTGCGACCTGGGCTTCTCGCCTTCGACCAATACGCTGCCGATCCGCCGGCTCGGCCTGGAGGTTGGCGAGCGGCGGGAGATCGCCGTCGCCTGGATCCTGTTCCCGGCATTCGAGATCGTCCTGGGGCGCCAAACCTACGAACGCCTTGCCGAACGGACCTGGCGCTACCGCTCGGGCACGTTCGACGCCGAGCTGACGGTCGACGAAGACGGGCTCGTCGACGCCTACTACGAGTGGCGGGCGATCGCTCGATCCTGAGCAGCCACGACCCGCGATCGCGGCTGCGGACAGGACGAATGGCTACGTCCCGGGGGTACGAATGATTGACGGCCTCGGAGGCCGGTGTAAGGATGGCCGGACGGGCTAATCGCGCGCGATTTTGAGGGGCCCGTGCGCACATTCCGGCCGACTTCGGCCGCTCGCGACGCTCAATCGTCCATTTCCGAGGCCGGGTGGAGGGCGCCGCCCAACCTTGGGGTGACGCTCCGGTGCTGCGACGCAACGCTTTCTCCAGCGACAGCCGATCCAGCCGGTTCCTGATCGCAATCGCGATCACCGCAATTCTTGGCGTCCTGCCGCTCAGCGCGGTCGGAGCCAGCGTCGGAGCCAGCGTCGGAGCTGCTCCGGGATCGACTGGCACGGTCGACGCTCCAGCCCAGCCGGCGACGCCCATCGAGCCGGCCACCAAGCCAGCTGCCCCGCCGAACCCGGACCAGGTCCCACTCGTCGCCGTCAGCGGGGCGGGCACCGGCGCCCGTCTGGTGATCAGCGCACCGAAGCAGGTCGCCGTCGGTCAGACGATCACGATCGCGCTCAAGGCCGTCGGCGTGAAGAACCTCGCCGGCTACGAGGGCGTCCTTCGCTACGACTCGGCGGCCGCAGAGTTCAACGGCCTGTCCCAGCGTTCGATCGCCCTGGCCGGGCTCGGCCGTGACGTCGAGCCGCTCGGCCCGATCGTCATCGCGTCGGGCGTCGCCTTCGGGCTCTACTCGTGCAGCCTGGCCGGCTGCGGTGACAAGCAAAGCACCACGACCCACGCCGGAGCGACGGGCTCGGTCTCCCTGGCCAAGCTGACCCTGGTGCCGACGGTCGCCGGCCGGCTCGCGATCGGGCTGGGCTCAATGCGCTTCGTCGATGCCAGCGGCAAGCTCATGACGCTCGCGCTGCCCAGGACGATCAGCGTCCAGGTGGGCACGGGGTCCATGGCCCACGAGGCGCCGGCCGCGCCCGCCCTTCGGCCCGGCACGGCGCACGCGGTCACAAGCGGCGATATCAGCGGCGACGGCTTCGTCGGCCCGGCCGACCTCAATGAAGCGACGATCGCCTGGGGGCTCGCCCGCGAATCGGGCACGAGCTGCGGCCTGGTCAACGC
Source organism: Candidatus Limnocylindrales bacterium (assembly GCA_038239115.1). Classification (GTDB taxonomy): domain Bacteria; phylum Chloroflexota; class Limnocylindria; order Limnocylindrales; family CSP1-4; genus Palsa-1033. The sequence continues at coordinate 45,207 of JBBSFD010000023.1, forward strand.
ACCGGCCGACGTCAACCACGACGGCTGCCTCGATGTCCAGGACCTCCAGCTGATCGCCGCCCGGGTTGCTCCCCGCCCGGCGCCGCTCGCCAGCCATCTGGCCGAGCCCCTCGTGGGCCTGGACCTCACGGTCAACTCAACCGCGGATGCCCCCGATGCCAACCCCGGCGACGGGAATTGCGCGACTGCCGCAGCGGTCTGCTCACTGCGCGCGGCCATCACCGAGGCCAACCTGCACGCTGGGCGGGACACGATCCTGTTTAACATCCCCGGCGGCGGCGTCCAAACGATCACCCTGGGCAACACCCTGCCGATCATCAGCGACACGACCGGTGGGGTCACGATCGACGGCTACAGCCAGCCGGGCGCGAGCGTGAACACGGATCCGGTCATCGACAACGCCAGGCTGATGATCCAGCTGACGTCCGCCTCAAACCCCAACCTCGACGGGATCTTCGTCAGCTCGGCGGACAACGTGATCCGCGGGCTGTCGATGTACAACTTCCACCGCGCGATCTCGTTCGAGGGTGTCAACGCTCATGACAACAGCCTGATCGGCAGCTTCATCGGCACGAATGCCGCAGGCACCTACTTCTCGCCCGCCTTCGTGAGCGGCGCCAACGGGGTCAACGTGACCACGGGTGCCAGCTACACCACCGTCGGTGGCACGGATCCGGCCAGTCGAGACGTGATCACCGGCAACGCGGCGAACGGCTTTTCGACCTATGACGAGCAAACCGACCACAACGTGGTCTACGGCGACCTGATCGGCCTGGCGCCCAACGGGCAGTCGATCCGGACCTGCAGCGTCCAGTGCTATGGCAACACGTCGCACGGCGTCGACATCAACAACGGCTCGTCCTACAACGTGATCGGCGGGATCGGCGGCGGCCAGCGCAATGTCATCTCGAACAACCGCGGTGAAGGGATCGAGTTCAGCCACGGCAGCACGACCGACAGCAACCAGGCCATGGGCAATTACATCGGAACGGACGTCACGGGCAACGCCGGCGCGGCCAACAAGTTCGGCAACGGCCTGAACGGCGTCCACCTCCAGGACCAGGTGACCAACGATACGGTCGCCTTCAATGTCGTCGTCAACAACGGCCAGCGCGCCGACGGGTCCGAGGTGATGGGCGGGATCGGGATCGAGGGCTTCTATGCCGCCGGCGCCTCGATCCACGACAACATGATCGGGGTGGGCCGCGACGGGATCACCCCGTTGCCCAACAAGTTCTTCGGCGTCGACATCCACTTCAACGCCAGCTGGATGACCGTCGGTCCGCGCAACGTGATCGCCAACAACCCGAGCGGCGTCATCGTCAGCGATGCGACCGACGTCTACAACACGGTCACAGGGAACTCGATCTACAACAACGGGTCGGCCGGGACCGGCCGGGGCATCCAGCTGCTCAACCACGCGAACCACTCGATCGCGCCGCCCGTCCTGAGCTCGTCGGGCGTGTCGCTGAGGGCAGCCCAAGGGACGGCCTGCGCCGGCTGCACGGTCGAGGCCTTCCAGGTCATTCCCGATGCCGGCGATGCGAGTGCCGGCCTGGCCGGCCAGGGCAAGATCTTCCTGGGCACGACGATCGTGCCCGCCAGCGGAGCCTTCACGGTCGGCTTCAAGACAACCCTCGCCGCCGGGACGAAGGTGACCGCGACGGTCACCGACGCGGTCGGCGAGACGTCCCAGTTCAGCGCGAACGTCGCCGCGGCGTCGATCCCGGCGCCGACCCCTCCGCCGACGCCCCTTCCCACCCCCAGGCCGACGCTCACGACCTACGTCGCCGACACGTTCACCCGGAGCCTGGCTGACACCTGGGGCCGGGCCGACATCGGCGGCAACTACGCCGGCTTCTACTGCACCAACGTCGACATGAACGTCACGGGCACGGCCGCAACCGTCCGGGTGCCCGATCCCAACCACCCCACGAGCTGCAACGAGCCGGTCACCGTTAATACGAACTATCGGGGCGGCTACCTGACCAACGTCAGTGCCGAGAATGTCGACGTCCGGTTCCGGGTGGCGACGGCCACCCTGTCAACGTCGGACAACATCAACGTGGGCTTCGACGTCCGGCGAGTCTCGGGCTTCACCTCGTACCGGGGGCAGGTCCGGCTCACGCCGACGAACCAGGTCTGGCTCCAGGCCGATGCCGTCCTCCACGACAACATGACCCCACTCGGGACGAGCGTCCGGGCCCACGCGGCGAGCGTCGCGGCTGGCTCGTTCATCTGGGTTCGCGGGCAGGTCACCGGGACCAACCCCACGACGCTCAAGCTCAAGGCCTGGAACGACGGGACGCCTGAGCCCAGCGGCTGGGACTACACCACGACCGACTCCACGGGCGTCCTCCAGGCGCCGGGCGCTGCGGGCCTGCTGGCCTGGCTGGCTCAGGGCTGGAACCAGGGACCGATCACGGTCAGCTTCGACGATTTCAACGTCACCTCGCCGATCAGCGGAACCGTCCCGCTCGGCCCGGTCGCCAACTTCAGCGCGGTCCAGACGGGTGGGACCCTGGCCGTGAAGTTCACCGATACCTCGACCGGCGGCGCGCGGACGTCCTGGTGGTGGGACTTCGGCGACGGCTCCGGCTCAACGAGCCAGAACCCGAGTCACACGTACTCCGCTGCGGGAAGCTACCAGGTCAAGCTGATCGCAACGAACAATGGCGGCTTCACCTCGAAGACCAGCACGGTCATCGTCAATCCCCTCCCCGGGCCACGCGCCACGTACCACAGCCTGACCCCGAGCCGGATCCTCGACACACGCACCGGAACCGGCCTGTCGGGCACGTTCGTGAGCAC